>CAJUIQ010000006.1:0-59202 GCA_910586545.1 uncultured Eubacteriales bacterium | reverse complement strand
AAATATATATTTATTACAAGCATCGAAGAGAAGAAATGGACCGCATACTAGATGGCTGTCTTTTAGAGGATCAAAAAGAAATTGTAGATGCGTTTTTGCAGGAAATGGATACTGCGAGCCGACAAGAATTGGACGCGGTATATTTTCAGGGAATGCTGGACGGCGTTACGATTTTGAGAGACCTTGGCGCTTTAATATAAGAATGGCAATGCCTTTTTCAAAAAAATAAAAAGAGAGGGAGGTCCCTCTCTTTTTATTTTCGAGATAGCAGGGCAGACAGCATTATATACAGAGGCTAGTGTACGTCACTCATGTCTTCCTTACGTCGGTATATTTCGGAAATATCAAACGCATATTTTTTGTTGCAGAAATGGCAGCATGCTTCTATCGGTCCCTCTTGGACGGCAAGCTCGTCCAGATCTTTTTGTGACAGTCCTGCTAGAGCGCTTAAGTATCGTTCTCTGCCACAGGTACATACATAGCCGATATCAAATTCATCAAACAATTGGTATTCAATCTTCTTCAGTGCGGCTGCAATCACGTCCTCTGCACGCTTTCCATCGGCGATCATTGCGGATACAGAGGGAATTAGTTTGATATTTGCCTCCAATTGATCGATTACTGCTTCTTCAGCGCCGGGAAGAACCTGCAGCAGAAACCCGCCGGCAGATTTTACCGTATGGTCCTGATTGACCCGTACACCTAGGGCGCAAATGGTGGGCGTTTGCTCGCTTGTGGCAAAATACTGGGTTACGTCGTCTCCGATTTCGCCGCTGACCAGGGGGCACATGCCTACATACGGTTCTCCCATCCCCATATCCTTGATAATGGTGAGATTACCGTCCTTGCCTACAGCCCCGCCGACATCCAGCTTGCCGGCGCTGTTCGGCATCAGTTCAATTTGAGGATTTTCTGCGTATCCCCGAACATTGCCTTTATAATCAGATACGCAGACGATTTTTCCGGCGGGTCCTCCTCCGTTCAGCTGAAAGGTGAGGGTATTGTCTTTATCCTTTAAAAGACTGCCCATAAGGGCAGCGGCCGTTAGGCTGCGGCCAAGCGCGGCGGTCATGGTTTTGGAGGTTTGATGGATCGCTGCAGCGTCGGCGACAATTTGGGTTGTATCAGCAAAAATGATTCTTGCACTGCCGTCCTCTGTGACGGCACGGGTGATATAAGAGGACATATATTAAACTCTCTTTCTTTGCTGGTTATAAACGGCGCGCATATATCATGCGCGCCGCCCTGAAAATGAATCAGTCAAGGGTAACAACTGTTTTATTATAGAAGGACTCTAGTGCGGCGGTAGACAATTTATGAGAAAGCTCTGTTTCTTCCGGCGTGAAGAGGCCAAAGGGTACGGATTCACCTGCATATTCCAGCATAAACGCACCCATCTGCTGCTGCATGGCATCGGTAAATCCAAATTCGAAAATAGGACCTGTGATAGTAGGCAGCATCGGTTTATAACCAATTATAATCCGATTCCAGGATTGTTCTTTTCCCCAAGAGGAGGTGTAGTAGAATGCATTGGCATCGTCACTGGAGAAACGAGCGCTGCAATCCATGCCGTAGATTTCAAAGAACCAGCGGTTGGTAGAACCGGGGCACATCCGCTTTGTTTCGAGAGTCAGGGGGATTTCGTCTCCGTCAGCATTTTCTGTGGTGCAGAAGAGGGTGCAGTTGTCAAAAGTGTCGCACACAGCCATACCGCCTTTTCCATCGGGACGTTCTTTCACGATGTTGCTGAAATGGGCATGCACGGTTTTGGGTTTGAATCCAAGGCGGAAGGGTACATGCTGGGTGTGAATACCCAAGTCGCCAAGGCATCCGTATTCACCGTTAAATTTCACCATACGTTTCCAGTTGATGGGCTTATTCAAATCCATATCGCTGCAGTGGTTAAATCCTGCGTGAATTTCCAGAATTTTTCCGAATTTTCCTTCCCGGTACCAATTGATCATTGTCTGCATAGCAGGGTAGAAGGGAAATTCGCTGGAGCAGCGTACAAACGCCCCAGGGGTTTCGCGATATACCTTCAATATAGCTTCATTTGCCTTTTTATCGATACCAAAGGGCTTTTCTGCCAGCAGCGCCTTACCGCTTTTTATAATATCAATATAAAATTGCTCATGGAGGTTATGCGGGACGGCGCAATAAATTGCGTCAATGTCATCTTTCTCCAGTAGTTCTTTATAATCCTCTACAGCGTATTTGATGCTGTCAAAGTTCTTTTTGAACCAGTCCATTTCCTTGGGGACTACAGAGCAGATCCCTACTACCTCGGGTTTGGGAATATCCATGGTAAAATGGCACCAGCGTGCAGCAGCGGAGGCAAATTCTCTAGCCATCAGACCGCAGCCAATCAGACCGAAACGAATTGTTTTCATAAATTTTATAAGTCCTTTCTTAGGTGAAATTTGCGTGTGTTCTCACAAGAATACAGCAAAGCGCTGGGCGCTTTGCTGTATTGCATAGGAATCAATATCCGAAATGCTTTTCAGTTTCTGCAACAGCCTCTTCGATGATGTCCATACCCTTTTGGGCTACGACGTCGTCCAGAATCATGGGAGGAGACAGACGCAGGATATGACCGGAGGGAACCCATGCCAGCCCTTTTTCAAAGGCTTTCTGGTAAATCATTTGTCCGGCTTCTGCGAACGGTTCTTTTGTCTCTCGATCCCGAACAATTTCCATTGCCAGCAGGCAGCCTTTGCCACGAACGTCGCCAACGATGGGATGGGCTTCTTTGATTTTTTCCATTCTGGAGAGGAACAAATCTCCCAAGTGCGCCGCACGCTCGTTCAAGTTCTCTTCTTCTATTACCTTAATGGATTCCAGCGCGGCAACACACGCCATAGGGTTTCCGCCATAGCTGGAAGAGGCGGAGATTTTTTCAATAGCGGGTGCAAGCTTTTCGGATACAGCCAGTGCGGTAACAGGGAAACCGTTTCCAAAGCCTTTACCCAGTGTTACAATATCCGGTGTTACATTCCAATGGTCTGTTGCGAACCATGCGCCTGTTCTTGCCATACTGCTGAGTACTTCGTCGGCAAACAGTAGAATACCACGACGGTTGCACAATTCGCGAATTGCCGGCAGAAAGTCATCGGGAGGAACAACAGAGCCACCCCAGCCTTGAATCGGTTCCAGCACGATAGCAGCTACATTGGCGCCGCCACAGGATGCTTCATTGTCCAACATGCCTTCCAGCATTCTAATATAGGGGCTGGAATCCTTCATTGCCTCTTCTTTGGAGCGGCCAAACGCATCCCGATAGGGATTGGGGCGGGGTGCCAGGAAAAAGCCGGGCGCGCGCATGTGGGTGTCTACACCTACTACCGCAAGAGAGTTTGCGCCGTAGGTCTTTCCATGGAAGTCTCTCCAGAAGGAGTAAAATTCCTGCTTGCCGGTAGCGGCACGTGCGCAGCGCAAACCGGCCTCCACAGCGGTTGTACCGGAGTCATAGAACTGAAATCCCGCAAACCGACCACCGGTCATTTCATGCAGTTTTTCTACCAGTTCCATTTTCACTTTGGTGGTAAAGTCGTGACAGTTCATAAGCCGTTTGGCCTGTTCGGCCACAGCTTCGCTGATTTTGGGATGACAGTGTCCCAGACCTGTTACGTAAATACCGGAAGAAAAGTCAATATATGTATTTCCGTCTACGTCGGTAAGCGTATAGCCGAATCCGGAATCAAAAACCACTGGAAACAGCTTTACTTGGCTGGAATAGCCTTTCATGTATTTGGCGCATCTCGTATGGTATTCTACAGACTTGGGGCCGGGAACTGTGCTGGAAACCATATGGGGAATCGTAGCGGGATCGACGCTTGCCCAGTTCTTGCTCATGCTTTCTACCTCATTTCGGAAAATTTGTTAATATTGCTGCATAATGCTGCAGTTTGACCACTTCTATTATATAAATAATTCCCAGATAAGTCAACACCCTTTTTCCTTAGAGATAAGAATTTCTGTTTTAATCCTTGCCTTTTTGTTCTGCTCCCTCGGCATCTTCCAATTTGGCGGAGGGAACAGGCTGGATACCATCGATATGGAGATTGGCCAAAGGATTTTGGGTCATAGCGTTTTCCATGCCTTCATTGGAAACGTGGGTATATATTTGGGTGGTGTTCAGCTGTTCATGCCCCAAAATTTCCTGTAGAATGCGAGTATCTACCTGGCCGGATTGATACATCAGGGTAGCCGCCGTATGACGCAGCTTGTGGGTGGAATAGTTTTTATAGGAGAGTCCCGCCATGTCGAGATATTTTTTGACCATCCACTGAACGGTTTTGACACTGATACGGGATCCGCGGCTGCTGAGAAACAAGGCTTCCTCACGCATGCCGGATTTACGCAGCTGCAGCCGGACCGGCAGATAGGTGCAGAGAGCCTCCCTGCATGCGTCGTTTAAATAGATGACCCGCTCTTTTGATCCTTTACCAATTACCCGCATCGAACGCATTTCCTGCTCTATATCCTGCAGACTGATTCCGACAAGCTCCGACAAACGCATGCCGCAGTTGAGAAATAGTGTAAGAATGCAGAAATCCCGTTCTCTGGTTTTGCTGCTCTCATCATTTTTTACGGCACTCAGTAATGCCACGCATTCTTCCAGAGAAAGATGCTTGGGCAGAGCTTTTTTTTGTTTGGGACTTTCTATATTTTTTGCAGGATTTTCTTCGAAATATTTTCGATTTACCGTAAGAAACTTATAAAAGCTGCGAATAGAAGATAATTTCCTTGAACGAGTGTTGCTCTGATTCTCTCTATCCAGTTTTACATAATTGATATAGCTGTAAATTTCGGTTGTCTTAATGTCGCGAAAAATTTCCAATGGCAGATCGGCAATGACAACAGACTCCAGCGCGTCCAACTCTGTTGACAGTCCCTCTCTTGTAGCCTTTATATATCGGCAGAACATGCGCAGGTCTACCAAATATTCCGCCACTGTTTTGGGAGAGCAGCCCTGAATGGCGCTTTTGTATGCAGCAAATTCCTGTACGGCTTTTGGATAGTCCGACAGATCTTTTATATTGGCCATATCTTTCCTCTATTTTTTAGTATCTAAAGACAGTATACTACATTTGAAAGCGTTTTCGTAGACTTTTTGTAAATTTTTATGGATAGGGTTGCATGACGGCAGATAATTCGATATTATATATAATGATTTAACAAAATGGCGGACAGCTTTATTATAAATTATGCTGCTAAGCGCGGCGAAATGGAGAGTATATGCGAGATATGGTGGGAGAAAAGAAAAAAAGTAGAGCGTTTGAGGGCATGGGAACACCAGTGAAAAAGCTGATGCTGAATCAGTTTGGCGGAGCAATGCTGGGAATTATGCTGTCTTCTGCAACAATGCAGAGTGATACGCTCAATCTTTTGACAAGCATTCTTGCGATTTTCTTTTATCTGTTTTTGCAATATACTGCTGTTTGGGAAATTGGCGCAAAGGATCAAATCCGCGTAAACGGTGGACGTGCGGCAGAGAACAAATGGCAGGGACTGCGCATTGCGCTGCTCGCAAATGGTTTAAATATTATACTTGGGGTTCTTGCGGTGATATTAACCACCATAGGCGTTTTAACCCAATGGAAATGGGCGGGAGAGGGCGCTTTGCTTTCTACTGTGGCGGCAAGATTTTGGCAGGGAATGTATAATGGTGTGATCAACTTTATTATACCTGTAAATTTAAAAGGCGTACAAACGATTTTGTCTTCCTTAATATATTTGGCTATTATTGTGCCGTCTTTGGTAGTGAACACCATCGGATACCGTATGGGGTATATGAACCGGAGAATTTTCCCCGAGAGAAAAAAAGAGAAGTAAGAGAGCGGATACGGTTTTATAGAGAACTATTGATGGTAAGAATACAACATATAAGAAAAAGCAGCTATAAAAAAGGCTGCTTTTTTATTTTGTAAACAGCAGATGAGATTAAGAGTAATTTAAATACTTTTTGAAACATATATAGTTCCTTTTTATTAAAAAATTAAAATTAGCTATTTACAAATGATTTTGTTTGTGATACAATTCGACTATAAAGGAAGAACACAAATTGACTATAAAAGAGTATTGTTGATACTCAATATAGGAGGTTGCAATGGAAAACGAATATCAAGGAAGCTTTTTTATAAAAAAATTTATTGAATCCTGTACGAAAGACACTCCGCTACATATTAATATGTTAAATGCTATGCTAATCGTTCTTTTGAGCGCTTACATTATTAAGGAAGGCCACGAAAGGGAAGAGGATATTTCTAACGATTCTTTGACATATGAATATTGGTTAAAAGCAAAGGATTCTACAAATTTGATACATATTCGTGATCTGATTTATGACGTCATTTTCCCAGCAGTTCCAAAAGAATTGCGGGAAGTTATAAGGAATTTGGAATGGGATGCGGCCTTTTCTCAAAATGCTAATAATTTTTTATATAAGTTGGTTTCTTTTTGCCACACAAAAGAAGATATTCAAAATCTTGTGGAGTATATAATCTCTCATTATTATCCGCTTGTGATCACGGAGCCAATTAGTACGCCGCAATCAATTAACCGTCTATGTATGGCCATTTTAGCTCCAATGAATGGAACATTCTATGATGGGACGGCCGGTATAGGGTCTACATGTATTGAAGCTAAGCGCTATGCAGAGAAAAAGGGTGGAAAACTAACTATTTACGCGCAGGAGAAATTGACGGTGCTTTGTGCTGTATCGATGATCCGTGCATACATGAATGGAATAGAGCGCTTTAATGCACAAAGTGGGGATGTCCTTATTTCTCCTCGGTATGTAACGTACGACAGGCCTACTCAATTTGACTACTCTGTCATGTTTCCGCCTTTAGGGCAGTCTTGGGGGGCAGCACAAGATATTTATTGTAGCAATAAACTTGATAAATTGTTTGCTATTGTACCTAAGTCCAATACGGAATGGCTGTTTGTACAACATCAAATTGCTTCTTTAAAGGACAAAACAGGGCGAGGAATCATTGCGGTTTCTACCGGAACTTTATTTAATGATTCTACTCGGCACGTTCGTCAAGAGGTACTATCTTGGAACTGTATAGAGTGCATTATTACGCTTCCATCCAACATTTTACCTTTTACAACAAGTCCTCTCAGTCTGATTGTAATCAATAAAGGGATTTCTTGGTGGGATTCGAATGCTGGAATACTAATGGTTCAAACGGAAAAAATGTTTGATAATATAGATTCTGTCCGGATCACGGAGCAGCTAGATGAGCAAGTTATTGAAAAAATTGGAACAATTGTCTGTGCTAGAAAAGAGACACAATACAGCCGTATTGTGCCGAAAGAAGAAATCATGTCGAATGATTATATTATGTTGCCAAGTAGATATATTTTTGACTCTGATATAAAAACCGACTTAGGAACGGTAACGATTAAACCGGAATTGCTGCAGGGGTGGCCTATTTTGGACGAGGTTTCAGAACGAATTTATCGTGGAATAAACGGTTCACGTGTGACTTCTGAAGTAGTCGGAAAAGAATACAAAATAATTAACTATGCAGATATTCAAAATGGAGAACTGCAGACGGGAGGATTAAAAACGTGTTATGTAACTGGAAAAGCTGATCCATATTTAGTCCAGCCAGGGGATATTCTGGTTTCCTGTAAAGGTGCGCAGATTAAAACTTGTGTTGTGCCGGAAAATATGCATGATGTGCTCCTTTCTCTTAATTTTATTGGAATACGACTGAAAAAAACAGATTATTGTTCTATGTTCTTGCTGCAGTATTTAAATAGTCCGGTGGGAATGGCATATTTAAAAGGACGACAGATAGGAACATCCATTATAACATTGAAAAATGAAGACTTGAAACGAATGCCTGTGCCGCGTGTTTGCTTAGAAAAGCAGAAAAAATATATATCGAAATTTATTATGACTTGCGAAGAAATTGAAAAGCAGGTTCAGGAATTATATCACAATTTAAACCAGGAAAAGTGGAAATTATATAATGAAATGGGATTAAATTGTGCAATAATAAGAAAGGATGAGTAATTATGGCAATTCAAGTAGGAGATATTTTTTGGTGTAATTTGTGTCCGGAACAAACAGGCGATAAGATTCGTAAGAATCGTCCCGTTATTGTTGTGAAATGTGATCGTAATTCAACATTGCTGCATATAGTGCCCTTGACGGGTAATTTAGAAAAGCCAAAAAATTTAAGGCATATTAAAATAGAAGGATATGGTCTTTTAAAGCCCAGTATAACATTGATTGAACAAGTATGCTTAGTGGAAAAAACATCCTTGGGTAATTATATTGGAGGTATTCAAGGCAGCAAAATTTTAGAGCAAATTTTGACGTGCCTAGCCAAATACTTTAAACCAGATGCGGCTTAAAAGTTTTTTGGCTATAAATAGTGAAAAAATCAAAAAAGCTGTATTTAAAAAATACAGCTTTTTACTTAGTTTGTAATAAAAAATTGTCGTTCAATATGGATTTGCGCTACAAAAAAGATACTCTCTCGCAAAAGCAAAAAATGAAAATACCAGGTTTATAATAGAATCATTTTCATTTTTTCTTTCTGTGTTCCTTTGCACAGAATGGACAGCCGCTTCCGCGGGATCTGGCATCCGGAGTAGCTTGCCATGTGTGGCCACGCTCGCATCTCCACCAAACTTTTTGATTGGAGTGAGCCGCATACTGATCCGGAGATTGTTCATTTTGGGATATATCCCACTCACCGATCAGCTCCGGATGTTCTTTTGCAAGGGATTGATGGCGAACTTGCTTGTGGTTACAAACTGGACATCCTTTGCTTCTCACGTGTCCTATCACACTTCTTTGCCATGTGTGCCCCTTATGGCACGTCCACCATACTCGCTTCTTACTGCTTGCAGTCACGTCATTTGGAGTCAGCGGTGCGTTGCGACTACTGTCCCACTCTGGAACCAGTTCAGGGTGCAATGTGGCCAGACAGTTTTCGGAGGATGCCCGATGTCCGGAGCAGTAGGGACAACCATCTCCCCTCTGGTATCGTTTTGCAATGGTTGTTTGCCACTCGTGGTCCAATGTACATCTCCACCAAGCCTTTTGAGCGCTCCAGGCCATGACGTTTTCTGGTGTCAACGGATGATTTTTAGATGGATGCCATTCGGTGACCAGATGCGGTGCCAGTCGTGCCAGGGAGTTTCCCTTCCAAACCTTACGATTATTGCAGTACGGACAGGCTTTTTCGGTACCCAATGTCTGCATTCGGCCTACACTTTCTTGCCATTCGTGACCTTTCTCGCAGAGCCACCAGACTTTTTTGTTGGAATGAGGAGCAATTTCCTCTGGTGTACAGGCATTTTTTGAGGGGTGCCAAAGTGCTGCTAAGTTTCTGTTATGAGCGGCTAAACAATAATCTTTGGACAGCCTTCGGTGGTCGCAGAAGGGGCATATCCGCTCAGACGGGTACTTCTGCAGTGTTTTCGGCATATCCTGCCACTCATGCCCATTGGGGCATTTCCACCAGAAAATCCGATTCGAATGAGGAGCAACTTCTCTGGATGTAAGGTCATTTTTAGTCGGATGCCAATACCGTGCCACCTCAGGCGTTTTAAAGGCTAGAGAGGTTCTTGGTTCCACCGCATTTCCCTGGCAAAATGGACATTTTGACTTGGCAGGTCCTGTGCGCGAATAGATCCATGTTTGCCACCTGTGTCCATAGTTACACTTCCACCAAACACGTTTATCTGTACCTGGAAGTACCTCTGTTGGTTTAAGTGGTGCATTTTTTTCGTAGTCCCACTCTGCTGCGATTGTGGGAAAAACCGCAGCCAAACAAGTTTCCGGTGTGACTCGCAAGTGTGAGCAAAAGGGACAAGACGAACGGTAACGTGTACGGTTTGATACTGTCGCTTGGTATTCCCTTTCGCATTTTGGACATTTCCACCATCGCTTCGAACTTAGTCCCGGCGAAACGACCTCTGGGACATCTGGATTACGTCCGCTCCATTCTTGAGCCAAAGCAGGATATTGTACAGCAAGTGAGCGCTCTCTGCGAGTATGATAATAGAACTCCTCGATTTTCCAATGGTCGCTTACATGATCCGGCTCCAGATGAATGCCTGCTACCAGCATCAGAACATACTGGATGATACGGTTTAAATAGCGGTTCCTGTCAGAGACAGGATAAGTGATCACATCATCGTTTACCTGAATCTCTTCTTGATCAGTTTGTTCCTTAAGGCGAATGACCCGATACCCCTTTTGCCGTAAAAATACGTCCTTCTTGGCATCCCGCTGTACTGCTTCCAAAAATCTATGCCAATATCCATCTACTTCTAACGCGATTGGGGATGCCTCTTGCGCTTTAGGAGAAATTTCAATATCAATTTTATACCGCCCCACTGGCATTTCACAGGAACAGCAGATCCCGCTTTGATGTAGGTAATAGTAAATCGCTCTCGCCGAATAGGAGATATGAAAATGCTTTGAGCAAATAGGGCAGCCTCTCAACAATATAGTACGATTTGAGATTCGATCAGCCCAAACATGTGCGGGGTTAAAGGAACATTGCCAGAAAACTTTTTTCTGACTATATGGAGAAACGTTTCGCGGTGTCAGCGCTCCATTTTTAGTGTAGTTCCACTGTTTAGCTACATCACTACAGACCTCTTCCAAATTGTAATGAGCTGATACACGCTCATGATTACAGTAAGGACATAGACCTCCTTTTTTCTGAGAGAGACTATGGCGGTAGCGTTCTATAGCGGCGGCCTGATCTCCAATAGCTCTTGTCCAAGAATGCCCTTCCGAACATTTCCAATACGCACAATATTTAGATTTTGGAAGGTATTCTCTCAAATCTCCTTGATTGAGAGCAAAGTCCCAATATGGAAGCATTTCCGGGTAAAGGATAGCCGCGTTGTACAAGGAGCTTGGTCTTTTGTGATTGCAAAAAGGGCAAATCGATCGATCCGGTCTTTTACGATTTATCTTGTTGGGTGGAGATGCCCAAGTCAGTCCACATATCGTACATTTCCATCGCACTTGTTTACCAGAAGAAAAGCCGATGAACTCCGGAGAAACAGGATTATCGGCATCTAGATAACACTGGAGAATATCTGCTCTGTTATTTTCGCGGCACCACTCAAATAAACTTTTCATATGTTTTTACCTTAAATTATAATAACCTATTTTCATCACGTCAAGTTAGATAGGACTTTTCTTTGATATCCCAATTCCAATATTAGCCGTGTTAATGTTTCTACAGCATCACATCCAAACAAGCTCAATACTTTTTGTAAAAATAAACCAAATAAACCTTTCTCACAGTCAAGAATTATCTGATGATAGCCCATCTGCTTTTCGCTTTTTAACAGAGCCGACATCAGAATAGATTTTAACAAACTGCCCGTTTGGGTTTCCTTGAATAATTTTTTCAAAGTAAGATTTTTTTATTTCTGGACTTCCAATTTATTCGGGATTATTTATGCTTACACGATAGTAAGCAGCTATCCGCAATTTTTCTTGCTTGCAAGAGAAGTTAATCGTTTTTTATATCATAAAAAACCTCCATGCAATATTTGGTCATGGAGGGTATCATTCTGTTTAAATACATAAGAAAAAGCTACATTTTGATTTCTCAGAATGCAGCTTATAACTTGGTGCCGGAAGCGGGGGTCGAACCCGCACCCTGTTGCCAGGACTGGATTTTGAGTCCAGCACGTCTGCCAATTCCATCATTCCGGCGTTGTTCCTTTATTTTATCATAATCGCATCTTTTTTGCAATAGTTTTTTTCTAAAATCTATTTTTTATTTGAAATCTTTTTTAGCTCCTCTATAATTTTAGAAACCTGATCCGGATGAGTCTGCAGCCAACCGGAGGCAGCATCGCCGGCGGCGACAGCTAGGTGAGAAGCATTTTCTGCTCCTTGGGACGGTAATACGGATAATGTTTTCATATGTACGGATTCCTTTCAAAAATATGGATTCTATTCGAAAATCACGCCTTTTATATAATACGCATACACTGCTTTTGACGTGCATTATGGAAAGGATGAGTGATTATGCGTATCGGAGCAGCATATATTCGAGTATCAACGGACGAGCAGTTGGAGTTCTCGCCGGACAGCCAGCTGAAAAAAATACGAGAGTATGCCAAGGATCATGATATCTGTTTACCAGATGAATATATTTTTCGGGAGGATGGGATAAGCGGCAGGGAAGCGGAGCGGAGACCTGCATTTCAAAAAATGATTGGAGCAGCAAAAGGGATGCCAAGACCATTTGATGTGATTCTGGTTTGGAAATATTCCCGCTTTGCCCGCAGCCGTAGCGACAGTATCTTTTATAAAACGCTTCTGCGTGAGAAGCTTGGTATTGACATTTTGTCAATTTCCGAGCCCATTGGAAAAGACAAATCTTCAAAAATATATGAATCTATCATAGAAGTGATGGATGAATACTACTGCGATAATTTGTCGGAAGAAGTGCGCCGTGGGATGGAAGAACGATTTTCCCGTGGTATGATCATCGCTCCGCCGCCGATTGGATATAAAGTTGTGGACGGTACGTATATTCCAGATGCTGAACAGGCGGATACAGTACGGGAAATCTTTCGTCTGTGTGCCGCGGGCGTGCCGCTGCGCGCCATTGTTACCCACTTAAATGAGAGCGGGCTGCGTACCAAAAACGGCAGGTTGTTTGAGGTGCGTACAGTAGGGTATATACTTCGTAATCCTGTATATTTGGGATATGTCCGAAAAAAAGGAGAAAACGGAGAAGAGCGCCTGGTTCCTGGTGCGCACGTACCTTTAGTGGAACAGACACTTTTTGCGAACTGTGCTGAAAAAATGGAGAAAAGTCCGTTGCGAATGCAGCCGTATACCAGAACAATGGCACGGTTTGCCCTGTCCGGTTTGGTACGATGCTCCGCATGCGGCAGCACGCTTACGATGTCTTCTAAGGCGGGACGGCTCCAGTGCTGTGCCTATGCAAAGGGGAAATGCTCTGTATCCCATTCTGTCGGTTTGGATCAGCTCACAGAAGTGGTTTTAAAGCAGACAAAAAAAGATCTATCTGGCATTTTTGTACATATCTGTTCCGGTATACCGCTACAGAGCGAGGTACAGGAAAAGGCGATGCTGCGGCGTGAGCAGGCACGATTGCGTCGGATTGAAGCAGCATATGAAGCGGGTGTATATTCATTAGAATATTTAGTACAAGCTAAAAAGGCGTATCAGGAGCGTGAAAAGACCCAGAAGAGGCAGGAACGGCAACTTAAAACAACAAAGATAGATACACAAATGGAATTGCCCGATTTGCTGCAGGTTGCTGTAGTGTATTCGGATGGAAGTTTTGCCAACGCTATTTTTAAAAGTATTCTATCCTGTGTGGTGTTCTCCAGAACGGATGAATCTGTGCAGCTGTTTTACAGAGAAGATATATAACTTTATACAATAAGGAGGTCCTGATGGGGAACTCGCGGCCTCTACACGATATTTAAGTCAGCGATATTCCATGCCTTATGATGAGGTAAAGGGTATATTGACAGATATAGGTAGAGAAGCCTCAGAAATGGTGCATTCTGAGGCTTCCGCTTTTTTTCGCCCAGCGTGCAGCAAATCTGCCGGTGGCAGATTTGTCGTAGACGCTTCCATAGCCCCCTTAACACTCTTTGCTATTGCGAACTGCCATTTATACGGCAGCATATTCAAATACACATCAATGTGGTCTTTGTCATTGACAACCATTTTGTCGAGTAGTTGTGTGTAGTAGTCATCTTCATATTGAACGCCGCTTATAAGTTCCTCGATAGCCTTTTTTATATCCTTTAGTAGTTCCTGCTGTTTTGCTATCATTTCCTGCTGTTTTTCAATACCGTCCGTCATTGATTTCAGTTTCTCGATTTCTTGGTCGTACTTCGCTCGCAGGGCGGTAAACTCGCTTTTATCAATATCGCCGCTTGTATAAAGGTCAATCAATCCTGTACGCTTTTTCTTTGCTTCCTCAATTTTGACCGCTAAAGCATTTGTGTTCGTTCCTGTTAAATCCATAGAAACAACAGCTTCAATCGTCTTAGTCAGATTGGAGATGATTTTCTGGCGGTTGAATTTTAGTTCTTTGCAGACGAGATACATCAGATAAATGGCATCTTCGTTTCGGATGCTCTCTCCAGAGCAGCCCACTTGGTTTCCTGCCTTATCAATATGAGGACTACCGTGTTTTGCTCCCTCAAAGCAACGCCAAGCCTTATATTGGCTTCCGTCTTTTCTGGTTTTATATCTGGCAACATAGCTTGCTCCGCATCTGCCGCATTTAATTTTACCAGAGAACGGATAGCGGTTGCTGTGTTTTGCTTTACCCTCTGGGGACAGCGATTTTGCGTCTAATATACGGTTGGCTTTCTCGAACAATTCACGGGATACAATCGGCTCGTGGTGGTCTTTGATAATCACAAATTCTTCCTGCCCTCGGTTGTATTTCTTTTCGTGGAATAGGAAATCTGGCGTATAGGTTTTCTTCTGCACCAAATCTCCGCAGTACTTTTCATTGCGGATAACTCGGAGAATAACTGTATTCTGCCATTCCTTGACACGCATCGGGCGTATGCCTTCCTCACGAAGCTCACGGGCAATCACATGCGTTCCTTTTCCCTCATAGACAAACTTATGAAAGATTAGGCGGACAATTTTTGCCCCTTCTTCGTTGATTGTCATTTTGCCGTCTTTTACATCATAGCCAAGCATACTCCGTCCGAACACAACTCCTTGCTCCATTTGGCGTTTCTGTCCCCATTTTACACGCTCAGAAGTCTTACGGCTTTCTTCCTGTGCAATAGAGGACATAATGGCAAGCCGAAGTTCCGCATCGCCGTCCATTGTATTGATACCGTCATTCATAAAGATAACGGCAACACCGTGCTTTTTGAGGTCACGGGTATAATAAATGCTGTCAAGGGTATTTCTGGCAAAACGGGAGATTTCCTTTGTGATAATCAAATCAAAATCGCCGTTTTTGGCACAGGCAATCATACGATTAAACTGTTTACGCTTTTTTGTGTTCGTACCAGAGATACCCTCATCAGCAAAGATTTCATAAAGTTCCCAATCTGGATGATGTTCAATATATTGCTTAAAATACCGCTGCTGGCTTTCAAATGAATTGGCTTGGTCTTCATTGTCCGTGGAAACACGGCAGTATGCAGCGACCTTTCTTTTCTTATCAATCATTTTTAGTTCTTGATTCATCATTTCGTATTTCTCTAACATATTCCTGTTCCTTTCTCGGTAACTGTATTACCGTATTCAGTATAGAAAAAATGATTGCTTATGTCGAATGTGCAAAATTCAAAATCGTACATTCGGATATGTAAAGAGCCAAGCGTTTTAGGCTTGGCTGCGACTTTTCTTACTGTATTGTTTTTCAAGTTCCTCTATGCAGCGCCCCCTTTGTGAACGGGTCAATAGCTGCCTTTTTTCTAAAGACAGAAGTATTGACTTTTGAAGATGCAGATAAAACGCTGCGTATTCCTGTTCGTTAATTTGCGGAGCAGTCTCTCCGACATAGATAAACTCACGACATTTCAATCATCAACACCACCTCGCAATACTGTATTCATAAGAGTTTGTACAATATTACAAGAGGGTTCGTCCTTTTTTGAAATGCCAATTTAATATCTTGTTCGCAAGTGATAACGGCATTTAATACAGCGAAATATATATCGCTGTATCTTAGCTTTACAATCCTTTCCATGTGATCATCTCCTATCTGAATTTAGACAGCGTTATTACTGTCTATGTAGCAGCCGGATATAAGGAAATAGAGCATATAATAAAACTCGTTTTCATGGCTCTCTACATCTGACTTAATTATGATAGGAGTATTTTTATTTGTCACACACTAGTGAAGTTAGTGGTGCGCCTACAAAAACTCATCAAACGGCTGGCGGCTGTCAGCTCCACGGGTGTCGGGGTCCCCCGCAAAGTTGTAAAACTTTGTGGGGTGGCATGGCACCCTTGCGAGGTTCTTTCGCAACCGCCCCCCCCATTACCTACGACGGTTTTATCACGCTCGGACTGTGGCTGAACGGGAGTATCATTGTACCTATTGCCTGTCGTCGCCATATCGGAAGCCGCCCGATACTTATAGCCGACTGTATCTCGCTCATTGCAAAAAAAACTCTGAAAAATCAGTAGGTCTGTTTGGCAGATCGTGGCGCAGACGCTAATGTGGCTCCTGCTTTCGCAATAGCAATAGGAATGTGTTTGATGAATGATATTCAGTTGTCAAAGAGCACGATTGTTTACCGTAAACGGATAAAGGGCAGAGAAAAGTTGTCTCTGCCCTCATCCTCACTCATAAGGAATTTTTCAACCCTATTTGGAAAGAATTTTTCTGATATTTACAATGGCCGCAGAAATCGAGCTCACAACCGCCGAAGTAGAACAATCCTCCATGTCTACAATCCGTTTATATGTTAATCCCTGGAAGTAGTAAAGTTTCGACCGCCGTTGCTGCGTTTCAGTCAGCATTGAGATAGCTTTATGCAGCTGTTCATACTCAATGTTACGCAAAACGGTATCTTCAACCAATTCTGTCTTGCAACAGGCGCGCCGATTGAAAGATTGTTCCGTTTGCTCAAAATGTTCGATATGCCTGTCCCACTCGTTAAGAATCGAGAGATAGTCAAGTTCAAAGCGGTTAAGCATATTAAATAAATCCTTTTGTATTTCCATTTCATGCCGCACGCCTTGTCCGTCTTTGAATGACAGGTAATATCTGCCGACTCTTTCGCAAATCCTGTACGGATTATACTTGTCTTTTCTTCTTTTCAGATGCTTTCCAATCATCGTTTTTCCGCCTTTCAATCTGAATTTTCAAATAGTAAAATTCAGATTGAAAGGCGGAGAACGACAACCGGGAGTAGATACAAAAATGCACCTGCATAACGACAAAAGTCGTCCTACAAGTGCATTTAATTCATTATATTTATGGTATATCAGTTCATATAAAAAGCCGCAGTATACCTGTGAGAGATAATCGCTTTTTTGATGAAAGGCCTATGTCATAGATTCATACTCGCTGCTCATGACAAGCAGCGGAACGCCGAAAGAAGTCCAGCACATATAAAATCCCTCCAATCCAAAAACTCGGATTTGGAGGGATTTACGCATAACAAAACCGCCCTGACAAACCTCGTTTTTTTTATTTGGCAGGGCTGATGTCTGTACTTTTTTAGGGGGATTCTACATTGTACCCGAAAAGTAGTCGCAAGGCTGCTTTTCTTTATGTAAAGCAACAACATTTCAATTTTTGCTGCGAATGTATTCCTGAACAAAAGATAGAATATCTTTTTTAGAAAATCCTAATCCGGTCATTGTGCTTATAAAATTGTGGCAAAGTAGCTGCACTTCTTGAATGCGTTTTTGATTAACAAGAACACTGTCGAATGTTACAATATATTTTTTGCTTCGACTCGTGAAAATCAACTCTTCCTGATTTAACAATTTATACGATCTCGCGACCGTATTGCTGTTTAAGTGCAATATTGCCGCCATGTTGCGAATGGATGGCATATTCTCTCCGGGTGATAGTTTACCGTTAAAAATGCTATAACGAATCTTATAACATAATTGTACATAAATTGGATTCTTTTCATCGAAAGTCCATTCCGAGTAATTCATCATTCACCTTCTTGCTTTAAAAGATAGTTTAATTAACTTTTGCACCAGATGGAGCTAAAGCTAATTTTGCAAACTTAAAGCATTGACAACCAAAAGGGATACCTATGATCGTGCAACACAACAGCAGTCCATTCAGCAAAGAGAGCAATGCTAAAGGAATACCGCTTAAAATTATCCAAAACATATTGGCAATAAAAGATATAGGACTACCGCCATATTGGATTTCTTTTCCGAACGGAAAAAATGTAAGGGCGGCAAATTTGAAGCATTGACGACCGATAGGTATTCCGATAATTGTAATACTCCAAAACAGACCTTGCCATAACCCGCAGCTTAAAAACCATATTATGTTTCCTAAACAGCTCATTCTTATGCCTTTCTATATCATAGCTCTAACTTTTTCAAGAAAGTCGTGATCTGCTTTTTCACAAAAATCTATGCCGTATAAATTTGCTTTTTCTGAAAGATGATTGCTGTCATCAGCGGACATAAGCAGAAATGGAATCGATATATTCGGTTCCTTGCAGCATCTCAGCAAATCCAATCCTGTCCCGTCCCCCATTCGATAGTCGGAACAAATCAGATCAACAGAAGCTATTTTTAATTTTGATAATGCGTCTTTAACGCCGGATGATTCTAAAACTTCAAATTCCTTTTTCAATAATTCAGCTAATATGTATCTGAATGTTTCGTCATCATCCACCAGTAAAATCCGTTTCATAATAACATCTCGCTATCAATCATAGTTTTTATTTCTCACACCAATAGATAATCCGGTCAATAATTGTCCAAATGAAATGAATAAGAACTATGAAAATGCCTATGGGTATTAGTAATATCCTTGTAAAGATACCGCCAATACCCATTGTAGCATAAGATATATAAGTTCTATATCTCTTAGTCTTCGACATCTTTAACTGTCAGTTCCAAACTTCCGCTGAAATTTTCTCCTTTGAGAACAACATAATTATCGCCGGATGAAATTGTGTATTCTTTTGTATCTTCTGAGCTGTCGTTTGCAATCGAATATTCGTCACTGCCTGCAATCCAATTTAGCTCCGCAGCCCCGCTCTCTATAGTAAGTTTATAGGAGACTTGCAGATGATTGCCGTTTTCACGGTTCAAAGCAGTTCTACCAAATATAAACTCCTTTCCATTAAATTCATCATAGTCAGCCACATAAGTACCTGTATAAGCGTCAACACCTTTCTCCTTTTCTCCCTGCAGGTCTTTCTCCTTTGTTAAAGCGTGTTTACTGAATGACTGAATCCAATTATCCCAACCGTCAATAAGGTTATCTTTCAAGCTGTTTTTATCGTGATTAGAACCGCACCCTGCCAAACCAGCGGTAAGAATCAAAGCTAAAAATACAACTGCAATTATTTTTGTTTTCTTCATAGCAATTTACCTCATCCCATAATTTTTTACACAACCATCATCCCTAAAAATGCAACTCCCGCAACGGCATAAAGGCTGTTTACGATCAAACAGACTTTCATCAAATTATTCTGGGCCTTTGCCTTAACATACGAGATAATGGTAAATACTCCGCTGAAAACCATAAACGCCGCATAACAAGCAATCATAATTTCAGCAACAGGCGATTCTAACGCCCAGTCAAAAGTTCTAAGCGGAAGAATTGTCCACGGAACAAAAAGCATAATCGTACTGACAGCGGTTAAAAACTTGTTTTTCATAATAATTATCTCCTTTCAGCCTGCCCGAAGCGAAGGCAGGAAATGCCTAAACATATGATTGTAATAGTAACGGCAACAGGTATCCAAGGTATTAGTTCAATCTGTGCTGTATCCATATTTTCTGCAAGTTTGCCATATTCCGATGTGATAACGAAAAACGGATATGCCATTGGATAGGCAAACCACACCTTTGTATTAATGATCAATACCGACGGAACAATCGAAGCCAAGCCAACACCAATAGAAAAAATCGGCGTCTGAATGCAAACCGATAACATCCAAAAAAATGCAATCATCGGTATTGCGGATAGAAATATCAAACTAATTTCCTTCAATACAAACAATGGCGGCAGGATAAAACAATAATTCTGTGTCCCTGAACTGATAGCAGCGCTGATGTAATACATACCTGTTATCATGAAAATCTGTGCTGCTGCCAGTGTAAGCAGTACAACAAACTTTGCCGTACAAAGTTTCGCTGTGCTGATCGGCAGAGCAAGCATTTTCAAAATGCCTTTGTTTGCCCTTTCTGTTTGGCTTAAAAGAACAGTTCCTACTACCATACTTGCAGGGAACATAAACCACGCCATTCCCAAAAAGCCTTGGATAAAGAAGTTGTTTTCAGGGGAAATCCCCTCTGCCTGCATACCGAAATTCATTTTTGCATTCAAGATAGAAGGTATCCAGAGAATAACGGCAGCTACCGCTAAAATCAAAAGGATTTTAGATCGGCGTATTTTCTTAAACTCTACATCAACAAGCGATAATAAACTCATTCAAACGACCTCCTTACCTTTACAAATATAAGCTGTGCTAAAGCAAGAGTGGCAAGTTCTGCGAGCACCCCATAAATATAGTGTATCGATTGTGCTACATCTGCACTCGCAAACACCTGAAAAGGCATTGCAAACGGAAAGAGGGACAGAGTAAAATTGGTTGTCGGCAGCATAGTTGCAGTAAACACGCATACTACGCCGATTCCAAGGGATACCCACATATTTTTACAGGCTTCCGAAATAAGAAGCGACAAAATAATGCAGGGTAACAGGAGCAAAAACGAATATCCGAAATGGTTACCCAGTTCACTAAAAAAACTGCTTCCTATTTCAAACCAATGATGAGAACATAGCGTAATAGCTCCCGCTTCTATTGCAAGTACAAAAAAACTCATAAAGATTGTTAAAACCGCTTTGCCCAAGAAAATGGTACTCTCCCTGATGGGTAAGGATTTCATTTTTTGCATAGCATTGTCGGCATATTCTGTATGGTATAAAAGGCAAGATCCAATTACAATAAGCAGCACATTCAGCATTGCCATGATCTGCCAATTCGCACCGAGCAGAATTTGTATCGGATTGTCCGGAAGGTTCAGATACATCTCCGAACGAACAGCCATATTGATAGCAGGAAAAGCCGCAGCTAAAATGCCGCCGCAGAAAAATACCGGCAAAAATCCAGTCCGTTTCACTTTTTTACATTCCAAAGAAACACTCATCTCTGAGCCCCCCTTTGCCTGTTGTCAGCATCAATCAAGGCAAGAAATGCATCTTCCAAATTATCAGTAGGATAGTCTTGTGACGCTGCGTTAAATTTAAGTTGGGCAAGCGTTCCCTCAAACAGCAAGCGACCATGATTCAAGATGCCGACCGTATCCGCCATCAGTTCTATTTCTGACAGCAAATGCGACGATACCAAAACAGTACAGTTAAACTTCTCAGGTAAAGATCGGATTAGCGTTCGGATTTCATGAATACCAACAGGATCAAGTCCATTCGTTGGCTCATCTAAAATCAAGATTGGCGGCTTTCCAATCAAAGCACCTGCAAGCCCTAACCGCTGCTTCATTCCGAGAGAATATTTTTTCGCAAGCCGTTTCTTAAACCGTGTCAGACCTACAATTTCAAGGGCTTCCGACACGGAAGATTTCGGAAGTCCCAATATTTTGCGGATAATGTCAAGATTTTCTTCACCGCTTAAATTCCCGTAGAAAGCGGGGGCTTCAATAAATGAACCGGTTTCTTTCAAAATCTGCACTCTGCTGTCCGGGTACTTCTTTCCGTCAATAGAAAATGAACCGCTTGTTGGCTTCGTAAGTCCCAAAAACATTTTCATTGTAGTAGACTTTCCTGCTCCGTTCGGACCGAGAAACCCATAAACAGATCCTTGGGGGATATGCAGATTCACACCCGAAACCGCTGTAAAATCAGCATACGATTTCGTTAAATTTTTGGTTTCAATGATATTCATTGTGTTTTGCTCCTTCCTTATCATCGCAAATACATTGTAGCTTTCCAACCTTGTGCTAACCTTCTCATGTCCTTACATTTACCTTACATTTACCTTACATTTCATCTCCTATTAAAAAAAGACATATTTCTATGATATAATGGGAAATATAAAGAAAGGAGAAAGAGAACATGAGTACCTATTATAAGCATACAAAAACGGAAACGATTGAAGTGCCATATTCTTTTCGCTGTGAACAGTGCATGAAAGACAGCGGGCCGTTGCAGGCGACAATTACTGGTACACGGGCTGAAATTAACAGCAATTTTAAAAATTTGGACGACAAAAAGCAGCAGAAATTAGCGGATATGGCTCACAAAAAACTTGTAAAAGCAGTAAAAGATACATACAAGGACGTCACTGAAAAGCAGATCTATTCCAAAGCCTTTGGAGATAAATGTCCGCACTGTAATCAACCTCAGTCGTGGGCGCTTGGCGGCCTAAAAAAAGAACGCTTCAGCACATCAATCGTTTGTTTGGTTCTTGGCGTCATTTTGGCCATAGGCTGTTACTTCTGTATCGAAACGGAAAGCAACTTAACTATTGCTCTCGTTGCGGGAGGGATTTGTCTGGTATTGGCAATCGGCAGTTTCATTTTTAACAGCATAAAAATTGCTAATAAGCAGCGGAAGACTTCCGACTCGGTTCAGAAGAACCTGCCGATCATTGAATGGACTGCTGTGCAGAACATTCTAAATGAACAATAGGTTTTACAATCTGGTCTATCTAGCACACGAAAAAGAGGTATCCTTATGAGGTTAGATTACCTGAAGCAAAAACGCATTTTGCTCGTCGATGACGAGCAGGAGCTTTTAAATATGGTCGTCTCTATCTTAAACGAGGACGGATTTCAAAATGTTAAAACGGCAAAGACCGTAAGTGAAGCAGTTGCAGTTTCAGAAAATTTTCAGCCTGAGTTTGCAATTCTTGATGTAATGCTCCCTGATGGGAATGGATTTGATCTGATGGAACGACTCAAAAAAGCGGCTGATTATCCAGTGTTATTCTTAACAGCCCGTGGCGAAGATGACGATAAGTTCCGTGGTTTTGGTCTTGGTGCGGATGATTATATGGTAAAACCGTTTTTGCCGAAAGAGCTTTTATTCCGGATAAATGCCATTCTTCGCAGAAGCTATAAAACAGAAAATCCCCTCGTAAAGTTGCACGACAGCGAAATTAATTTTGAGCGTGCGGAGGTCATAAAGAACGGAGAACATATTTCACTGACTGCAAAAGAGCATGATATTCTTGCTGCTTTATATCGAAATGCAGGACGGATCGTTACGATTGACGCACTATGTGAAGCGGCTTGGGGCGATAATCCTTTTGGCTATGAAAACTCGCTGATGGCACATATTCGCCGTATCCGGGAAAAAATTGAAGTAAAACCCTCTCAGCCTGTTTCTTTGATAACTGTTAAGGGGCTTGGTTACAAACTTATTGCGGAGGGCAAGTAACATGAAAAGCGTACCGAAACTCATACGGCACTTTATCGGTATTATGCTCTTGTCCTCGGTGTTGCTCATTATTTTGAACTTTGCTTTATTGGTGATATATACGCTAAACCAAGCGCCAAATGGTTCCCCTTGGATAACGGCACAAGAGATCGCCGATCATTTGTTGCAAGATAGTAATGGATATGTTTTGACCGAAGATATAGAGTTTGAACTTCAAAATACGAATGTATGGGCGATTTTTATTGACAACGCAACAATGGAAGTTGTATGGCAGACGGGTAATCTTCCCGAAATAGTACCGATGTCCTATACAATTTCAGATATAGCAAGCCTGACTCGTGGCTATATAGACGGATACCCAACATTTACAGGAGAAGCAGAAAACGGACTCGTGGTACTTGGCTATCCGAAAGACAGCTTTTGGAAGCATATGTGGCCGAGTTGGGATTATCATTTAATCGCTAACTTGCCTAAAACGGTTCTTTCTGTTTTTGCAATCAATATCGCTTTGATTTTTATCATTTATGTAATTGCTAATTCTAAACTGATAAAATCCGTGAAGCCGATTGTGGGCGGCATACAGGCTTTATCTACAAACGAAGAAATCCATATTAGGGAAAAAGGGCTTTTATCCGAACTTGCGGTTAATATCAACAAAACCTCAGATATTCTGCAAACGCAAAGCCGACAGCTCCGCAAAAGGGAAACTGCAAGGGCGAATTGGATTGCAGGGGTATCCCATGACATACGGACGCCTTTGTCAATAGTAATGGGTTATGCCGGGCAGTTAGAAAGTGATATGCAGGTATCTAAAGATAACCGAAAAAAAGCTGCGGTCATTGTAAAACAAAGCAAGCGGATGAGAAACTTAATCAACGACCTGAATCTTGCGTCCAAGTTAGAATACAATATGCAGCCGATTCATCCGGAAAGGCAGAATCTAATTTCTGTTATCCGGCAGGTTGTAGTCGATTTCATCAATATGAATATTGATGAAAAGTACACGATTGAATGGCAAACGGACGAAGCCTTAACCTCTTGTCCTGTATGCATTGACAAAGATTTGATCAAACGGGCAGTAAGCAATCTGATTCAAAACAGCATGAACCATAATGAACAAGGCTGTCATATTTTTGTCCGTATTCTGGCTGAGGATAGTCATTGCAAAATCATTATTGCCGATGATGGGGTAGGTGCAACAGATGAACAGCTTGAAAAGCTGGGTCATGCACCGCATTATATGGTCTGTGATGAAAACACATCAGAGCAACGCCACGGCTTAGGCTTGCTTATTGTCAAGCAAATTATGTTTGCACATAAAGGTGAAATGACAGTAAAGCATAGTGAATATGACGGTTTTGAAGTTGATCTAAGTTTACCGATAACTATGTAAAGCAAAAGAGGAAGCAGAGGGTAATTTTACTGTTTCCTCTTTTTGCAACCTATAAATTAAGGGCTTCAGGGATTTTCCCAGATAAGTTGCCTTTGTGGTATCACAAAGGCGATGCTTGCTGGTATATTGCATAATATTTTCGCTTTGTTTGTATTTTCACAACCCGAAAAGAAAAACTTTCGACTTGCCTCAAAGGTGTGAATTGACGGCACCGTAAATATCTCTTTTTTCGAGAAGTACAGGTAGTTTTGAGGGGGAGCAAGCGAACACCTCCGTACTTCGCCTTATTTTAGGTTATAGATACCCCTTGTTAGTTCGTCGTCACAAACTATCTCTCTTTTCGCCGCAAGCGGCAAAAGCTCGCTCATTCCGTTGCTCCTCTTCTCCCCAAAGAGCCTTTGGCTTTTCGGGGGCCCCATATCACATTTCCATGTCCCGCTGCCATTTGCGGTATATCTCCAACGCCTTAACAATGGTATCTTCGATCTTCTGCGCGGGCGTCCCCGGCACAAAATACTTGCTGATACGCTCTTTCGACATTTTGAATTGTTCTTTTTGATTTGGTTTTTCCTCCTGTATAATGGAGAGAATCACCTCGTCGGTCAGCTTGCCGTCCTGCGAAAATTGTTTTAGCTTTTTCGCTTGTGCAACGGATGGCGTACAATCTTCCAATTCCATAGTATCAAGCAAGGAGCATTGTTCATTCTCTTTAAGATATGAGAACTCAACGGCAGGACTAAAAGCTACCTTACCATCATCAACCATTTGCAAGATTTCAGGAATAAGGAGCGTTAAACGAATATATTTCCGTATTTGCTCATGGCTTTCTCCGGCTTGCCTTTTCATAGCGTCCAGCTTCATTTTGTAGGCAAATGCTTTTTCGGACGGTAAAATCTTTTCTCGTTGCAGGTTACTATCCACCATGACGATGATTGCCTCGTCGTCGGTGAGATTGCGGACGATACAGGGGATTTCCTCAACACCTGCCAAAGCAGCCGCAAACTTTCGCCTGTGGCCTGCGACCATTTCATAGCCGCCGTCCGCTTTTTCACGGACAAGGGCAGGCACTAAAACGCCATACTTCTTAACGCTTTCCACCATTTCGGCCATATCCTCGTCCTGCCGCACCTGAAAAGGATGGTTCGGAAAGTCGGAGATTTCAGCGAGGTTCAGCGTTACGACCTTTTCAAGCTGTGATTCGGCTCGGCTTTCGTCCGTAGAAAACAGATCATCTAACGGCGTCATTCCTAAATCTCTCATTTTTACGCTCAATCACGGGCACCTCCTTTGTCAGCGCGCCTGCTTTACTGTTTACCATTTTGCTTTTCCCTCCTTACATAGATTTAGCCGTCTGCTGCGTCGCAGACGGCTATGTATTAGTATGAAAAAAGTCGCTTATCCTTTTCAGAATAAACGGCTTCACAAAAATATAAATATTACACAGCAGGATTGCACAATAGATGTTGATTTTACGCTTAGAGCCTTGTCCGATAAGTGTTGGCTGCTATGAGTGTGTATAATGATTGTTTTTACCGTACCGTACAGGCTTGTCCTCTGTTATAAATTCATCCATCCAAAATCCTAATGGCACATTTTAGAGCACAATATAGGCACAGAAGAACTGGCCCATGTGGAGATGATTTCCGCTATTTTATATCAGCTGACCAAAAATTTAACGCCAGAAGAAATCAAACGTTCAGGATTCGACACGTATTTTGTGGATCATACCACAGGTATTTACCCGATAGCGGCCAGCGGCGTTCCATTTCGCGCAGACTATATCGGCGTAAAAGGAGATGTTTTTGCAGATTTGAATGAGGACCTTGCAGCAGAGCAAAAGGCCAGAGTTACCTATGATAACATCTTAAGGCTTGTAGATGACCCAGATGTATGCGATCCGATTAAATTTTTGCGCCAGCGTGAGTTGACGCACTATCAGCGCTTCGGCGAAGCGCTGCGAATCGCGCAGGATAACAGCGATGCACAAAACTTTTACGGATGGAACCCCGCCTTTGATAAGGTAAACAAAAAATAACTCGAATAAAGACTTTAAATAACCCGGTCAAGAACTGACCGGGTTATTTTTTATAATGAGGTTACCAAAACAAAGGAGGCAAATATGGACACGATACGTCAAAGAGAGGGTAAGCCATTTATATCTGATTTCAATCCTATGGCAAAAGTGCAGGCGATGCGAGACCGTATCGCGGGCGAAACGCACTGGAATGAAAAAACTGGAAGCGGCGATAATTTGCTGAAAAATCATAGATTTGTTTCTTTGCGCGCGTGGCAGCCGATTGGTGAAGAAGATTTAGGATACTTTCTTTCTACATTATCCGCTAATCACCACGCCCAAGGGCAAAATGCGGTGCTAATGCGGTCGCTGCTTGCTGAGAACATACAGAAAGGACTGATGCAGCGAACCGATAGACTACCGGCGGGACAGTATACTTTTTCTGCGTACATAATGCCATACACGAATATAGTGGGAGGGATGGAGCAGTCTGGGGTATATCTTACAGTAACGAATCCGGCAGGACGTATCCTTGGTGAAAGCGAGCGGTTAAAGCTGCATTTAGATCGGTATGAGCGCTTGTCCTGCTCTTTTAATCTCAGTACGGCACAGCAGGTCAACGTAGGCATTTGGATTAGCGGTATGGGAACTGTATTTGTAAATGCGCCGCAGTTGGAGCAGGGGGCCACTGCGGGAAAATATAATCTTCTTGAAAATGGGAGCTTTGAAAATGGAGAACAGGGGTGGAATATTTCATGTGGTGGAGTGATTTCATATATAAAAAAGGAAATGTCATCCTCCTTATTTTTAAAGAGCGGAGAAAAAGGCGCGCTTGCGGTACAGAACGTACAAGAAAAGTTATATGCGCATGAACGCGCTGTCTATACTCTTAGCGGATGGTCGAAAATCCCGTTGAAACCGCAAGACGAAGAATGCGTCTTCCCACAGTTGTTTGCGAGAATCTGTTATAGCGATGGTACGGATGAAACACATGGAACAAGCTTTGCAAAAACGACGACAGGATGGCAGTTTGCAGCGGTGCGGTTTTACAAGTCCCGCTGCAAGGATATGCAAAATATTGAGGTATACTGTCGATATGCAGGGCGAAAACGGGCTTATTTCGACCAACTTCATCTTGTACGGGAGCGGTATGAATCCGGCCTTTCCTCGAAGGATTTTGTGTGACGCATGTTCGCGGTGGCGAGAATTTGACTTTTATATGATCATATGGTAAAATAAATGTAAAATACATATTTTGGTGTGGTTCGTGTTTTATTATAGGAGGTTCCATGTCATTATGTCTGATATTGTCGCAAAAATAAAAAAACTGTCTTTTTTAAGCCTGCCGCTTTGTTTTCTAAGCTTTGTGATGCTGGATTTTTCTTTTCGAGCTTTTTATGGTTTCGTAGGCCAGGGAGAACTATTTGCATGGCAGCCTGTGTGGTTTACCCTATTTTGGTCGTTGCTGTTTACCGCGCTTATCGCTCTTTTGCCAAGGCTGATTCGACGGATCGTTATGCTGACTCTTTATATCTTTTTCGCGATCTTGACTCTTGTACACGCTGGTATGTATAGTGTATTTGGCAACTTCTTTTCATTTGCAAGTTTAAACTTTGCAGGAGACGGCGCTGCATTTTTCAGTTGGAGTTATATTAGCATTCGAAAATTGCTAATCATATGTGTAATTGGTGCTCTTTTGCTGATGAGCGCCGCGGCCTTTCTTGCTCCTAAGTATGAAAAAGGGAAGAAATGGTGGATTTTTCGTATTGTAGCCGGTGTAGTGGGAATCGGCTGTATATTTGGTATAGAATGTGTCCATAGGTCGTATGCTCTTCCAGAGGATTCGATATACTATGAATCCTCTTATGGCAATACGATAGAAGAAACCTATGCGGATTTCACCAACGCAAATGCGTGTCTTCCTATGACCGGCCTGTATCAATATACCTTCCGCAACTTTTGCGTGTCATTTGGAATTGGACTTCCCAGCATTAATTCTATTGAATTGGACAGCTTTTACAGGGAGCGAGCGAATGAGATCAGCAGTGATAATGAAATGACAGGCGCTTTTAAGGATAAAAATCTGATCATGATCATGCTGGAATCTATTGATACATATATGCTGCAGGAAGAATATATGCCCAATTTATGGACGCTGCAGCAGGAGAGTATCCAGTTTGAAAATCATTATTCCCCTATATTTTTGCCCGCGGCTACCTTTAATACGGAAGTTATGACGCTCACGGGAATTATTCCGCCAAATCACGGATTTAACGGAAGCGGATATATGCGAAACGCTTTCCCTCTCTCACTTCCCAATCTTTTTAAAAGTGCTGGATATACAGCGCAGACGTTCCATACTTCTAACCCACGCATATACAATCGGGGAGAGATTCATAAGAATTTTGGTATGGACGCTTATCATAACTGGGAAGATATGGGGATGCAGGTTATAGAATGGGATTCGGATATGCTGAACGGATATGATAAAATGGTTTCTGACGATCCGTTTTTCACGTTTATTATTACATATTCCGGCCATGGCCCTTATACTGAAGATATGAACACGCTGGGAGCTAAGCACTATGAAGAAGCAAAGGCGGCGGTTGAATTTACAGGCATTTCTTCGGACAGTGCGGATACAATGGAACAGTATATCCGTGCGATATCCCACGCGATGGATACAGATGCTTTTATTGGCGGATTGATAGAGCGGCTGGAAGCAGATGGACATATCGATGATACAGTACTGGTGATCTATACCGATCATTATGGCAAATATCTCACCGATGAAGGCTTTATAAAAGAAGTCAAAGGAGTAGGGGAAGACAATCCGGAAGACTTATACAAAACGCCCTTTATGATCTATTCAAAGGATATGGAACCCCAGACCGTGGAGAAATATACTTCATCTATTGATATTATGCCCACATTAATCAACCTGTTTGGATTGGAAGTAGACCGCAGATATTATGTAGGAGACGATGCGTTTGGCACGGAAGGGGGCATGGTGATGCTTTCCGATTACAGTTGGTTTAATGCGGATTATACAACTGTTCAATCGGCATCTGCCACAGATGAGGAAGCATTAGAGATGGCCGCTAATTGGAAAAAGCGAATCAATATGTCCATGAATACAATGATATATGATTACTTTAAAAATTGGTAAGTAGCAAAAAAGGGAGCAGTCGCTCCCTTTTTTCTTGGTTGGAAGATGGATAAATTTTATCTTCCTAATTTCTCAAATCCGCTTGACAAGGATGCCATACCGGAGTATAATATATTTGTAAGTGGAACGCACCGTTCCATATAGAGGTGAAACATGCGGCAAAAGAACAATGACCTGATGCGGGGCATCAAGCAGTTTGCAGAGACTTATTATCTGGAAAATAAGACTTGGCCGAGTCTTAGTCAGATTTCTGCACATATGAAAATTGGGAAGACTACAGCGCACCGGTATATCCATGCGATGCATGAAAATGGAATGTTGTCCTATGACGGCGCCCAAGGAATGCGCACAGAACTTGCGGATAAGATTCAGCGTGCGTCCTGTATGGTAGCGGTACTTGGCGATGTTTCTTGCGGGCTTCCCAAATATGCAGATGAAAATATTGAGTCGTATTTAGAACTGCCTCGGCAGCTTTTAGGAGAGGGATCCTTTTACCTTCTTCGCGCAAACGGGGATTCTATGATCGGCGCCGACATTGACGACGGCGATCTTGTACTGATACGTCAACAGAATACAGCTAAAGACGGAGACATTGTTGTGGCTCTTGTAGAAGACGAGGCAACATTGAAAACTCTCTTTTGGGACCGGCAGCATAAGTGTATTCGCCTCCATCCCGAAAATCCCCAATATCGGGATATTATTCTGAAAAACGTGTTGATACAAGGTGTCGCTGTGAAAGTTTTAAAAAATGTAAGGCGGAAACATCTGCCTGCATAGTGACAGCGAAAGAGAGATATATTTTGAAATATAAAGCATCCTGTCCTGTTTGCGGCCGGGTGCTGGTGCAAGCGGCACCCAATTCAGATTTAAATATGAGCTGCCCTAAGTGTAAGACATATTTATGTGTTACGGTAGAGAATTTGGGTGTTCACGTAATGGCTTGCGAAGCAAAGAAGCCGCAAGGAGAAATACAATAGAATACCGCTGCGCCCGATGTGCGCAGTACATTTATCGAGGCCTGTTGGCCCAAGAGAGCTGAACTTGTTAAAAAATCAAGAGGAGCCTGATAAATGGACAGAGTTACAGATTTGTGATTCTGTCTGTTTGTCAGGCTTTTTTTATTTCCTTTTTAAACCGGACAAGGAATGTCCGGTTTAACCGGTAGAATTTAGAAAAGAAAGGAGGTGTGAGGATGGGGACAGCCGAACGGCGCCGTATGATTATGCGCGTTTTATGCAGACGCGGACACGAAACTATTTCCAATCTGGCGGTAGAGTTCGGCGTCTCAGAGCGTACAATCAGGCGGGATATTGAAACATTGAGTCTTAGCGAACCTGTATATACCCAGCAGAGACGGTATGGCGGCGGTGTATATGTTATGAACGGACACAGGATTGATCAGCAGTATATGAGTTCCATGCAGACGCAGGTAATAGAAAAAGTGATCCGACTGGCTTATGAAAAGCAGCAGTGTGTCCTACAGGACGAGGAACTCCATGCACTGCAAAATCTTGTAGAGACTTTTGCCTATCCTCACACCGAAATATAATTATGAAAGAAGGGAATATCGATACAATGAATCAAGCGCAACAAGAATTGTTTTGGAGTCTTTGTAGGTTTTTAGATCCTGACAGAGAACGCGTTGCAGCACTTTTACGAGCAGGTGCGGGAACGCCGGGTGTGTTGGGGCATCTCTTGTATAATCGAATGGGAGGCATTGCCTATCATATGATGCTCCAAACAGAAACCGTCGGCTATGCGCCCAGGGAGTTTCGCAATACTCTGCGGGACGTATGGCTGCTTGGCAAAGAAAAAAACGAAAGCTACGCTAGAGGGCGCGCACTTATATCCGAAATTTTAGAAAAAAGCGGCGCGGAGTATGCGCTTTTAAAAGGCGCCTATTTATGTGACCGCTATCCGCCTGGCTGTCGGACAGCTAATGATGTGGATGTTCTTGCAGATGGAAAATGGATCACAAAAATTGGTGACGCTTTGCGTAGTGCGGACTTTCGGCAGGGATTTCTTCGAAACGGAGTCTTTCACCCTGCTTCCCGACGAGAAATTTTACACACCAAAATGACGCGTGGAGAAACAGTCCCTTATTTTTTAGAAGTAAATTTTCCCTACATGCAGTACTTGGAAGTTGATTTAAACTTTTCTCTGGATTATAAAAATACGGCGGACACGGCGCTTCCTGCTTTTATATCTGCTTCTGAGAAAAGAGACTCCTGTCGGATTCTCAGTGCACCCCATTTTTTACTCCATCTATGCACCCATCTTTATAAAGAAGCGACTACCTATCCCTGGATACGGATGCGGAGGGATATGAGCCTGTATAAGTTCTGCGATTTATATTTTTTACTCTATGAATATACTTTGCAGGATTATGATCTTCTTTTGACCGAAGCAAGAAAACATGCTTTAACCATACAATGCTATTATGCATTAGAAATGATGCGTTCACTGTTGCAGTTGGAAGATCCCATGCTTCTTGAATTTTTAGCGCGGATTTGTCCTGATGATCCCAATGTATTGGAGAGGGTAATCGCTCCGGCAGAGAAAAGGGAATATCAATATACAGAAAAAGATGTGCAGAAGCGTTTTTTTGCGCAGGACAGGCTAGCGCTATTAAAGGAGGTATGCAGAGATGTACAAAAATAAGCTGTACTTACCGCCCCATGGAACGGGGGGGATGCTGATCACCTTCTGCGGTTTAGACGGATGTGGAAAAACAACGATGATCCGTCGATTATCCAATCATTTGCAGGATCTGAGAAAACCGGTGCTGCTTACGCGGCAGCCGACATCGTTTATGCGGGAATCGGAGATCTTTCGTACATATATGGATCAAAGCGATCATTCTTCCTATGACTATCGCTGCTTATCTCTTATGGCGGCGGGAGACAGAATCCAGCATATTCACAAGGTAATTTTACCCGCGCTGCGGGCAGGCCAATGCGTAATCAGTGATCGATATTTGTATTCCTGGATTGCCAATCTGCGCTCCAGAGGATATCTGCGGGATCACTGGCCTCTGGAAATTGCCTCTTATATGCTTCGGCCGGATCTTGCATTTTTCATAGATGTGCCGGTGCAAATTGCAGTGGAACGGGTACGCAGTCGTGAGGAAGAAAGAGACCGGTATATCGACATGGATTTGCAGTATAAGCTGCGACATCAGTACCGCAGTATTGCCAGGCAAAACAGGGGAATTTTGCTGTCTTCTTTGGAGCATGAAGACGACATGTTTGCAAAAGTTTTAGAGTATGTAGAAAGGCACAGGTGGATGCGCAATGGGAATACAGGAACGAGTATTTGAGCTGTTGGAAGAAATAACCATGGTGGAGGAGATTAGTGTATACGATGAGCTGGCGGCAGATTTGGGACTGGATAGCCTGGGGATGATTTCGTTGTTGGTAGCTTTGGAGGATACCTTCCATATCGAACTGGATGAATCTGACATGGATCCCCTAGCCTTGCAGACGGTGGAGGACATTGTGCAGCTCATGGAGAAGTATATGGAGGAAGAAACATGAATCGGTCTGTTTTGCTACCCGCGCAGGCGCCGCTTTTTTCCACATATCATTATCAGGTAATTGGCGGCGTCGCAGCTGCAGCCAATCCCACATATCTTAACTGGTATTATAACAACTGCATACAACTGCAGTGCGGAAAGGTTTTTCTCAGAGGGTGTCCAACACCCCACCTGAATGTCCCAAAGACAGAAGTACAAGACGACACTTTTTTGGAACGATTTTCTCACAATCTGCTGTTTATACGGGAGGATGTACACCGACTGATTAAACGTATGCTGGACAAGGATTTTTATGTGGCGTTTCGCGGAATTGATGATTATTATATTCCCGGAAAGAGTTGGTATGGAAAGCGGCATTACGATCATGACGGACTGATCTGCGGATATGATGATGAAAATGGTACATACGCCATGATGGCATACGATGAAAAATGGATGTTGCGCCTGTTTCACACACCGCAAAGCGCTTTTGAAGCAGGAATGGAATCTATGATTCAGGATTATTACATCATGGGAGAAGCAACGGCCGTGAAGGCAAAACCAGTGGCAGTTCCTCTGGATATTCCAAAAATCAAAACAGGCATTATAGAATATCTTGGAACGGATTTGGCGACCGATCCCATTGAGAAAAATACTGCGCCCTTGGGAACGGTCGTCCATACATATCTTTGCATATATCTGGACCTTTTATATGCCGGAGAGATTCCCTATGAAAAGGCAGATTATCGGATGATGCGCCTGCTGTGGGAACATAAAAACTGTATGCACATGCGTATTGCAGCAGTTGAGGATACTCTGCTACTTGGAAACACACTGCGCAGTGCATACAGCGAAGTGACAGACAACGCCGGACGACTGCGGACCATATACGGAAAATATTGTATGCGCAGAAAGGACGAACTGCTGCTTTTTATAAAAAGGCAACTACAGGATATGCAGCGGCAGGAGATGGAAATTCTCTCTCGTCTCGTGGAAAAAATAGAAAAGGAGAATCTATGATGCTTTGGAAATATATTGAAGAAAAGATGCTGCAGCACCCCGGCAGTTGTTTAATAGAGGAAGGGGTGAGCATGACTTATGAAGAGACTGTTATTTTTGCGAAATCCTTTGCTAAGTCTCTAGATGGCAGCTGCTATGCGATTTTATGCCGGTCGGAACTATTTTCTGCCCTGGCAGTGCTTAGCTGTATCGCTGCAGGCGTGACCTTTGTTCCCATGTCGTATCGATATGGCAGAAAGCACTGCGAAAAGATTTTTAGTACGATTCATCCGGAATATGCTATCACAGATGTTTTAGGAGAGCTGCTGGTGGTGGAATTAGAGGAAGGCGCATATCGGAGACCGAATGGGGAGCAGCCTGCTGCAATTTTATGTACATCTGGGACGACAGGCGCGCCTAAAGGCGTTATGCTCAGCGAAAGAAACCTGCTTACAAATCTTATGGATATTCGACGATATTTTGCGGTTGGTTCTACAGACAAAATTTTGATTGCAAGGCCTTTGTATCACTGCGCAGTACTGACAGGAGAATTTTTCATCTCCCTTTGCCGCGGCGTCAACATTTGTTTTTTCAGCGGCGGTTTGGATCCTGCCGGCATTTTACAAGTATTAAAAAAAGAAGGGATTACCGTTTTGTGCGGCACTCCCACTTTGCTTGGTACTTTAGTACGTTTCGGACGCCGTGCGACTGCAACCAGCGCCGTGCGTACGATTGCCATAAGCGGAGAATGTTTGGACACCGCACGTGCCCGGCTTATTGAAAGCGCTTTTCCCGCAGCCAAAATTTATCATGTATATGGACTGACAGAAGCATCTCCCCGGGTGACCTTTTTGCCGGCGGAGCAGTTTGCCGTCGATGGTACCTGTGTAGGATATCCATTGCATTCTGTGCGGCTGCGGATTGTAGACCGGCGGGGGAAACCAGTTTTTCCCGGTGAGACGGGAGAACTTTGTGTGCAGAGCGACAGCGTCATGTTGGGATACTATGACGATCCTGCAGGAACGGCTGCTGTTTTGCAGGGAGGCTGGCTGCACACAGGGGATATGGCGGTTATGAGACGAGATGGGCTGGTGAAAATTCAGGGCCGTAAGGATAATATGATCATTCGTGGCGGAATGAATATTTATCCGCAGGAAATTGAAAAGGTGTTGACTGTGGATCCACGGGTTCTTGAGGTAATGGCTTACGGGATTCCGGATCCTCTGTCCGGAGAAAAAATTGGCCTTCAAATTGTAGGCTCATTTGCCAATCGAGATGAAGTACTGCGCATGTGCCGACGTTTGTTGCTGCCCTATCAGATGCCTGCAGTGGTGGAGATTGTAGATAGCCTGCCTAAAAACGGCTCAGGGAAAATTATGCGTCCCAAACGGAAAGGAATGGTGGCAAAAGATGCATAGCTCAGTTTTAGACGCGGTGCGAGAACTGCGTGGAGAAACGGATTTGGCGATCAGTAAAGCAAACGCGAACCGGTATAGGATTGTTATTCATGAACAGGACGGAGCCCAAACTGCGTATTATTTTTCTGCGCCGATTTATCACCTCGCGGAACGCACACTTGCGTCCCTTCGCTTTACCGACAGCGGGACGCTGCAGGGAACAAACGGTATGATTTCTGTTTTTGGGAACACAATGACGCTTACAAAAAAACAGGACAAGATATACTGTGACCTCGGCACAGGGTCGCTGCAGCGTGCAGGAGCAATTATGATCGGAGAGGGAATAGAAATTCATCCTACCCTGAACGGAGCCGCGGTGAAGCTTTGCTGTGATGGAGAGGGGACAACCATACGGATTCGAACCGAACGTCCCTTTTGGCATATTAGAGCAAATTCCAAATATTTTGCTCTAATGGAGGAGCCTTTTCAACCGTTGCTGGTTCTTTCAGGAATCGGTGCTTTTGGGGACACCGGAGAACTGTACGGCGGCGTAAAAATGTCCTTTCAAAAAGTACATGATCAGGAATTTACTGTTTGGATCTGCAGCACGTCCGAAGACAAAAGAACGCTATGGTTTGAAATCAATTTGTATGAGCCCAAGTTGTTTTTGGATACCACTGTGGAAAGTAGACATCCTAGTGAGAACAACGCATATGGAAGTACGGCGTTTTTGGGTACTACTTATTTTCACGGCAATCAATGGCTGTATACTCGTCCGGACTATGCGATTCTTGCGGACGTTCAGAGCAGAGAACTGGACCGGGTACAGCTTTACCTGCCCAGATATGCGGGAAAAGAAACAACACTTTCAGGCGTCACACTGTCCCGCAGATTCTGCAGCTTTGGATCTACTTGGGAAAATAAGGTAGATACAGAACGAGCCTTTGGAGAGGGCAGAGCCGAGGGACGATATCATATGCTGGATCTCACCAATATATTAGTGGATCCGGAAAACCACATGCTGCGCCAGCCAGACGGCTGGGTGTTGCGGGCAAAGAATGGGGGATATACTGCCGTGTCTACAGGAGACAGTTCTTTTTTTCCGCAGATACTTGCCGTTCGGTTTCGGTAAATATACAGGAGAAAAAATGAGAAGAAATGCAAAATGTCTACCGCCTTCGGCTGTTATGACGGAACAGTATTATGCACAACCGCCCGCGATATGCGCAAGCGCGACAGAGGCTTATCCGGTATGTATTGCCAAATGGGCGATTCATATTCGCCGTGGACCGGGTACGGAGTATCCTATTGTACGTATTGCAAGAGGGAGGGAAATTTTTATGATTACGGCGCAGTCTTCCGGTACAGGCGCGTCTCAGTGGGGACACATTCAAGGCGGAGAGGGATGGATTTCGCTGGATCTTACCCAGCGTCTGGATCATATGAACTAGCTTGACAAAAAGGCGTAACCCGTGTATGATACAAAAAGACATAGAGAGGGGAGCGCAAATGGAACAGGAAGAAAGACAATGGGGATATTTTACGGTTTTGTATTCCGATACCTGCTGCAAAATTAAGCATTTATATATTGCACCTTACAAAAATATTAGTTACCAGTATCATCGGCACCGGGATGAATATTGGACAATTGTACAGGGAAGCGGTAAATTTATTTTAGATGGAGAGACCCGACAGCTTCAGGCGGGAGACAGGGTTGAAATTGCGGCGGGGCAGTGGCATACGATTCAAAATATTGGAGAAAAAGTACTTGTAATCCATGAAATTCAAACAGGTAAAATATTGGAAGAAAGCGACATTGTGCGCCGAGAGGTATTTCCTAAAATATGAAAAGAAAAGAAGAACACATAACAGAATATGCTTTGCGGTATCCTGTTGTTCTGATACATGGAGTAGGGTATCGTCAAGGAAAGCTTTTTAATTACTGGGGCAGAATCCCCAAATATCTGGAAGCCCGCGGCGCTAAGATTTTCTATACCAGTCACGATGCATGGGGAGCGCTGGAGCATAATGGCGAGATTATTTGCAGAGATATAAAAGAAGTCCTCGACCGTACCGGGGCAGAAAAAATTAACATTATTGCGCATTCCAATGGGGGAATAGAAGCGCGTTACGCGATTTCTTCCCTGGGGATGGCGCCATATGTAGCTTCTCTGACGACTATCTGTACCTGCCATCATGGATCATATACGATTGACCGGCTATTGAAATTTCCTGTTGCGATGTTTCGTATTGCTGCATTTTTTGTAAACTGCTTTTTCCGTCTTTTAGGGGATAAAAAACCGGATTTTCAGAAAGTTTGCAATCAGTTTTCCACCACATTTTGCAAAGAGTTTAATATGAAAAATCCCAATATAAAAGAAGTTGTTTATGCAAGCTACGGCGCCAAAATGAAGAGTGGCATAAGTGATCTTTTTTTGATGGTGCCGTTTTGGTTTGTCAGGCGATACGATGGCGACAACGACGGACTAGTTTCCGTAGAGTCTTCCAAATGGGGAGATTTCAAAGGTGTGCTGGAGGGAACACGCCGCAGAGGTGTTTCTCATGCAGATGCGGTAGATGCGCGTCGGCATACCTGTAAGTCCTTCGATATTTGCAGCACCTATGTCAATATTATAAGGGAACTGGCAGCAGACGGATTATAAAAGAGAAAAGGGCGGCTTAGCCGCCCTTTTCTCTTTGTGTGCATATGCTTACTTTTCATACGGTGAAAGTTCTAACCGAATGAAATATCCCCTGTCATGGTGGCAGACGGGGCACTGACCGGGCGCTTCCTTGCCAGTATAAATATGGCCGCAGTTCAGGCAGATCCACCCAGTTTCCACATCAGAAACAAACAGTTTGTTTTGTTCCAGGAAATCGGCAAATTTTCCGAATCGGTCACCATGGATCTTTTCAATTTCTGCAATCATATGGAAGGAGGCGGCAATTTCTGCAAATCCTTCTTCTTTGGCCTTGTCGCCGAAGCGTTTGTATTCTACATCGTGTTCCTGATATTCATTGTGCTGTGCCATGCGCAGCAATTGCAAGGTAGAGTCTGCAAGGTCAATCGGATAGCCTGCGTTATCAATGACGATAGTTTCTCCCGCCATAACGCGCAGATGATTGTAAAAGACTTCGGCATGCTCTTTTTCCTGTCCTGCTGTATATAGAAATACATTTTCGATTAGCTGCAGTCCTTCTTTTTTTGCTTGGGACGCTGCAAAGGTGTATCGATTTCTGGCTTGACTTTCTCCAGCGAAAGCCCGCATTAGGTTGGTTTTCGTTTCACTTGTTTTAAAATCCATATAAATCTCCAATCCGCCGCCCCTGGAACGGCACAAAAATTATAGAATGCATTCTAATGGGCTGTCCCAGCAAACATAAAAATAAGCTGCCCCATTTTGATGCATTCGGACATGCAATAGTAAGGGCAAGCATTTTACCTTCACGCTTTGCACATCGATTACTATATTCTTTGCCAGAAAAATACGCCTCATTCGCACAAATAAAAAACTGCATATAAAGTACATGCACTATAAGAAAAAGGACGTCCAACGTCAAAAGACATTCGACATCCTTTTCTGTATAGTTCTCATTTTAAAATTGGTTCAGCCATTGCTTTTTTCTTTTGAAAAGATTTCTGCGCCCCCTGTATGATCGTATCATCCGATTTTAACACACCAAGCAGCAGAGGGGAGGTCTTGTCATGGTATTTATAATTCTCAAATGCTTTCTGCGGATTTTTGTTGGCATAGCAGTATTTACAGCCGTTCATACAGGTATCATAAGCGCCTATATCTCGACTTTCGATACAATGGCAGCCCTGTCTGGTACCTTTATGTTTTAAATCTTTGAATATGATTCCGTTGGCACTACCCAAAATGTCAAGCGTCATGCAACCGGAAGAATGAATGCCATAGCGGGTAAAATCCCCGTTTGTTCCGCAGGTCTGTATGAAAATGCCGTTTCTCTTCGCGATAGAACCAAGTCCCCGTGCCAATGCATCCATATCCTGAACGTATAGGGGAATCAACTCCGGCATATTGCTTTCCAGTTTTTTATACATTTCCACAAAACTGAAAATACAGCGGTCAATATAAGGGGAGAGGACTTTTGCCATGCGTTCAAAGGTTTCTAAGTGCCGCTGTATAGTATATTTTTTTGTCAACAGAACAGGATCATACCTCCATGCTATACGCTGCTTTCCAACAAGTTCAGACAGCTTTATCAAGGTTTCCATACTTTCCTCTATGCTCGGAACACCCGGCTCAATATCCTTCCCATAGGCAGTAATCGTATAGTGGAAATACGTATTGAAACGGTCTGTAATTTCATGCAGGTGGGGCAGTATGGGATTGTAATTTTTTGAACAAAAAACAATACAGTCTACTATGTCCGGAGTGAGTTCATAACGTATCACTTTATTTGGAAACAGGGGATTGCGTGAAAGCACATAGCCCTCTGCAAAACGGTTTAGGAGCCACTGTGTGTAATATTGTACTGTATCTGTTCTTCCACCAGTATTGATGATCATTTTTATACCTCCGTTTTGTCATTGAAATCGACGAAACGCAATAAAAAAGGCGGTGGGGAAGCAGTTGTTTTTTCCCCACCTTTAATAGAATTTACCTAAAAGGCTACAGTGACTTTATTTAACATGAAAAAGCCGCTGAAAGTTTTCAAAAAGGATTTGCGTGTTTGCCTGTTCCGGAAGAGAAAGATTTAAAAAGCGTTTTATCTCATCTTCATGCGTCCACATTGGAAAGTCTGTTCCAAACAGCATCCGATCCGTTCCGAAGGTATGAATTGCTTCTACAGCTTGCTCTTTTTCTAAAAATGCCAGGGTACTAGAGGTATCAAAATAGAGATTTTCTCCTGCCCCGGCCAGACATTCACGTGCTTCCTGCCAGCGCTGATATCCGCCAAAATGGGCTGCAATACATTTTAAACCAGGGTATTTTTCGAGTACCTTTACCAGTCTTCTTGGAGCAGAAAAGTCGTAACGGTCATCTCCCATATGAAACAGCACACACAAGTTCAGTTGACACAGCATATCATAAACGGGCATAAGCTTTGGATCATCGATATTACATCTTTGAAAATCGGAATGAAGTTTGATTCCGTGCAGACGCAATTCTTTTACGGTTTCCAAAAGTTTGTCCGGATTGTCCACGTCTTGATGATAGGCCCCAAGTCCTACAAATTGTGGATGTTTTTTGCATTCCTCTGCGATAAAAGTGGTGATAGAATCTGCCTGTTCCGGTTTTGTAGCCACAGAACAGACCAGGTAATACTTAGTACCAATCCGGTCTCCGGAAGCAATCAGAGCTTCCGCTGTACCTCCTCCGGTCATAGGAATATTGTAGAAATCTCCAACGGCATGCACTGCCTTTTCCGCAATTTTTGCCGGATATATATGGGTATGGGCATCAGCAATTTGCAATGCTTTTCCATTATGTATGTACTCCATGGTGTATCTCCTTTATTTTGCTGTATTTTATTATAAACCAATTGTTAAAAAAGTCAATGAAGTTTTCCTGTATACGCAGATTTTTATACAAGAAGAAAACGCTCATAGTGAGAAATCACTATAAGCGCCAAAGAGCTTTGTCTAAAGGAACAAACGCCATCTTTACAATTCTGTGTTTTTTAAAGGATGTGCAATGGTTTCAAAAAAATAGTTTACTATATAATCTATTTCTTCAATATCTGCCCCTCTTTCTTTATCAACCACATCAATCTTATTGCGTAGTTGAAAAATTTACGAAAAAAAGGAAAGTATTTTTTGAAATAATTGTTTCATGTCTGCTTCGTCCCCAAGTTTAAATACTGAGATGTGTAAATTACTATAGAGAGAGCTTTTTAAATTTTCATATTTTTTATCAGACAATTTTTCCTTTGTACCATATACTCCCGACCAATCCTCGCGAATATCCATCGGAAAGACAACCAATGCAATTACTTTGCAGTTCACGCTGGCCACTATAAATTGTATCGTTCGATGGATGTACTCTATTTCATCAAATGTATTTATAATATAGTTCAAATATCGGACGGTATCCAACTCATTGGTATAAATAGACGCGTTATATCCCATTGGAAAAACATAATCCATTCCGTAAAGTAGGGCGCTGGGTTCAGTGCCGATTTGTCCAACATCATACCCCGCGGAAAGAAGCATTTGACGTAATTTTAACTGCAACGTGAATTTTCCTTGCCGTGAACTTGTACCCAATATTCCTAAAACAGGCTTGGAGATACGATACAGCATGCCGAACCGATTGGGCGGTAAATTTTTTTCGTCTATTCGCGGAAAATAAATATTTTCGCTATGCTCATATTCATTCAAATCATCAAAAGAATAGATTTGTTTCTCTCTTTTCAAAGCTTCTTCAATAAGATTCTTTTTTAATTGTTCTTTATTAATGAGTGCCGATAACTCCTCCATGTGTCCTAATATGAGCGTATCAAAATGATTCCAATCAATCTCACGGATATTTTTAACAAGAATATCTGTAACAGAATTATCCTTCATTAAATGTGCTGAAGTTGCACCAACAGTAGCGGAATACTTACTGTCATAAATCTCACAAATTTCAAAAGGCAACAGGTCACTGTATCGAATTAGGCTGTGCATCTCTTTATTGAAGGGAAAAAGTGCAGCTTTATGAATGGGGAATAAACTTTGTTTTTGGTTGCCAGAAGTATGCAGGACACACTGCTTTATGGATATTTCTTTAAATTTATCCAGTATCGCCTCTCTGGTCTGGATTCCTTCCATCAGAAATCGAACTACCTGCACTGTCACATGTGCACAGGCAAAACTGTTTCCGCCGATCATAATAAATTCCGGCACTGACCATGCTACACGCTGTATACTGCCCTTAGCTGCAATATTTACAATACAGTCCTCGATGAATACAAAATCATCTATTTTCCTGCAGGAGTTTCCAGAGATAACCCCGATCACGTTGTCAAAGGCAGCAGAATAAGATATAGCGCCGGCATTATCAAATGCGGATATAATAATTGTGCCTGCATATTCCACATTTTAGAGTACAGACCATCTCTTCCCATCAATTCCTTGTGGCTGCCGTACTGTACGATTTCTCCGCCGTCCAAAACGGCAATCTTGTCACAAAAACGGCAACTGGACAGCCTATGGGATATATATCGTTGTTTTTTCCTTTGTTATATCGTGAATTTTTGCATAAATCTCCGCCTCAGCAATAGGATCCAGCGCGGAAGTGGGTTCATCTAGCACAATAACAGGCGCATCCTTATACAAGGTCCTGGCCATCGCCAGCTTTTGGCCCTCACCGCCGGAAAACTCAATGCCTTCCTCATCAAAATCTTTGTATATGCTGGTGTCCATCCCCCGGGGAAGTGTGGAAAGCTTTTCCTTCAGCCCTGCATTGGCAACGGCTCGGTCCAGTCTGTCCTGGTTCATGGGCAGATTGAGAGCAATATTATCCGTAAAAGAAAAGGAGAAAATTTTATAGTCTTGGAACACCACACCTAGCAGCCGGCAGCTCCTCTGTTTCCTTTTCTGCATCCTGGGGTATGGCTGTTCGTATATATTCGTGATAGTCGTCTACATATTTTGACATATGTCGAAAAACAATACACTGGGCGACCACGCTGTTAAAGGAGCCGAACAGGTTGTATATGGCGCCGATATATAAATTAAATTCCCCTACCGTGATCAGGCTGCGGATCGCGGAATATGCCACATAGCCATAGGATGCCAGCATTTGAATAAAGGATACGATTTTGGAAAGTAGCTTTACAAAAAGCTGGGCGCGCAGAAACTTTTTTTGATCCCTGTCGAACTGGGACAGGGGGTTATCGAATTTCCCGCGAAGGATCTCCTTTGCTTTATTTACCCGAACCTCCTTGGATAGTCAAAGGTGGTCATCGTATTAAAAAGATAATCAAACATTCTTGTATGCCTTGTTAGGGTCGGCTGATATTTGTAGTTCATTTTGGACAGGGCATTATTCAAAAAAATAATTGATAACAATTAGACCCAGAATAAACAGTAGTACCACTGGCTCCAGCATAAAATAATATAGGAGAAGCCCGCCAACTGAATCAGGCTGGTGAGAAATCCCGCCACCATATCGATAAAATCATTTTCCCGTACATGTCCGGAAACGGTTTCTGCATGTTGCGCACCTTTTCATCTTCCATTTTTTATATGGCATAATCATCAACTTCCTGGTATAGAACATACCGTTTTTTATATCGCTTCGGTTGATGGACATGTTGATAAACACGGTAAATAGGAGCCGCAATCCCCGGAGAATCACCACACAGCCGGATATCACACGGTTCCTTTTTGCCTACTTTTATAGATAGGTGGGTTCAAAAATAGCGGATTTTGAATCCCCGCCAACGCGGCGGCCACTACGCGATAGGTTTCAGGGGGACTTATCCACCCGATTCCGGTGGCGCTGAAAATAGAAAAAGCCCGAAAAGCCAGCAATGTTAATGGTTTTCGGGCATAGACGCAAAAACAGCCTTCCATTTTAGAAGGCTGTTTTTGTATCAAAGTTTGCGCTTTGATTTGTCTGCCGGGAACAAAAAAGATGTAGGTTTTAAATTCGTGTTATGTTCCTATTATAGGGTTGCCTGCTTTATAAAAAATTCATTTTGTATTTTAAGCGCTCTTTTTATCTCTGCTATATTTTCAGCACCAAAGCCAGGTATTGGAATAAGGCCAAAACCGCACAAAAAGCCTTTTTTTCCATCGGATAAAGTGCATTCATAGCCCTGTGTTCCATCACATTTACCGCATCCAAAACACTTGGTGTCATATCCCAATTTGTTCCAATAAGCAATCCTTTCATCAATCGCTTGCTGTAAAATACCGGAGTAATCAGAAATCGCATAAAATTTTATTGCGATCCAACGATAATCTGGATTTGTGTTGATCTTTAATATTGTTCTTTTTAATTTTGCATTGATAAAATCTGCATAGTCTTTACGAGCGCCTTTCAGAACAGGCATATAACCTAATCCGATGACATATTCAGCAATTTCCCGATAACTTTCCCGGCAATCATCTGGTAAAGCCATCAGTATGGTATCAAGTGCATTTTTTTGTTTTTCAGTCATTGTTCTCTCTCCTGTTTTATAATTTAATTCGATAAAACTGTATCAGAAAATATTTTATTTATCAATAAATAAAGAGAACACCGGCAGGAATCAATAATTTCAAGGTGGAGAAAGAGCGCTCCTGAACTCTTTGCATCACTCTTTTCCCGATCGAGAGTAGAATACTTTTCGCCTCTGTTGTCTTCACATCTCGCGCCGTTCTTCCACGGGACTTTTCATTTTCTCTTTCCGGCAAACAAAAAAGATGTCGCTTTGACACGGACGACGCAGCTATAAAAAAGAAAAAGACCTGGAGCGCGAATTGGTTCCAGGCCCTGCTTGGTCGAGGTGACAGGACTCGAACCTGCGGCATCTTGCTCCCAAAGCAAGCGCGCTACCAACTGCGCCACACCTCGTTATATTGCATGTACTTTATATTTTATCAAGTTACTGGATTTTTGTCAAGTCATATTTGAAAAATAGAGTACAAAACTATTTTCGATAGAAGAAAAGGAGTGCCAAATTTCTTCGGCGCTCCTTTAAAATTTAGAAATCAGCTTTTTACTTGAAGTATCTCTTGAGCAGACCCTCAAATGCTTTGCCGTGACGGGCCTCATCTTTCGCCATTTCATGGACAGTGTCGTGGATGGCGTCGAGATTATTCTGCTTTGCCAATTTTGCAAGCTCGAACTTGCCGGCAGTGGCTCCATTTTCAGCGGCAACCCGCATTTCCAGATTCTTTTTGGTGGAAGGAGAAACCACTTCACCTAACATCTCTGCAAATTTTGCGGCGTGTTCTGCTTCTTCATAAGCGGCTTTTTCCCAGTACATGCCGATTTCAGGATAGCCTTCCCGGAACGCGGCTCTGGACATAGCCAAATACATACCTACTTCGGTGCATTCTCCGTTAAAGTTTGCGCGCAGACCGTCGATAATTTCCTGAGGAACATCCTTTATAATACCAATTTCATGTTCGCAGGCCCAGTTGGTCTCTGTTTCGTCTAAAAGTATAAATTTTTCAGCAGGCGCCTTGCACAAAGGACATGCCTGCGGAGGATTCTCTCCTTCAACGATTTCGCCGCAAACGGTGCATTTCCATTTTTTCATCCTATTGTCCTCCTAAAAAATAATTTGTAAAAGTAGTGATGCTTTACATCGCCTTGATTATAACATGGATTTATGATAAAATAAAGTACAAAATACAAAAATAATGAAAAATTTGAAAAGGAAAATGTGAAATGAGGCGGATACTTTGTATAGTCGTTGCTGCTTTGCTAACAGTCTGTTTTTCCGGATGCAGGAAAACGAAAGTTGACAACGCGGCGGACTCTGCGGATTGGAACAGTTCTTGGTCAGAAAGCAATGGAGAGGGGAGTACGGCTTAGGAAAATCCGGGGCTAAATCTATTTTCAACCAGCGAACGTCCGGTCATTCAAACAGATTTTGGGTACTATATTTTTCAATTTAACGGGAACAAATTGTCGCAGCTTGAAGTGGTCTATGATGAAGAGACTGATGAAGGCGCGCAGACTCTGTATAACACAATGACGGCCCCGGGGTATAATCAAAAAGATTTTGTTCATGTCTCGCTTTACGGGCGGTATGTCGTAGGAATCGCAGCAGAGGACAGCATGCGGTATGGATATTTGTTTAGAATGCAGAAGCTGGATATTTTATCTTCTTTTTATAATAATAAAAAAAATGCAGAATCATAAGAAAGAAAAAAAACGGCTTTTGGCGCTGTTGGAGCAGAATCGGGATACAGGCGCCTTGCCTATGCATATGCCAGGCCACAAAAGAAATTGCAGAGCACAGTATCTGAAAGATTTAGGCGCGGCGTTGGATATTACGGAAATTCATGGCTTTGACAGTCTGCACGGAGCAGATGGAATCTTACAGGATGCCATGCATCGTGCGGCACAGAGATGGGGAAGTCTGCAAAGTTATTTTTTAGTGGGTGGGAGTACCTGCGGGATTTTAGCAGGCGTCTATGCCGCTATGGAAAAGGGTGGTCGGATTCTCATGAGCAGAAATTGCCATCGTTCTGTGTATAATGCAGTGGAGCTTGTGGGAGCATCTCCTGTATATCTCACACCTGAGTGGGACCCGGTTTGGGGGATAGAAGGAGCGGTTTCGCCGGAATGTGTAAAAAAAGCGCTTGCAGAAAATGCGGATGTTTCTCTTGTGGTGATCACCAGCCCAACATATGATGGCATACTTTCGAATATTGCAGAAATTGCAGATGCCGCACATGCGGCAGGGATTCCGTTGTTGGTTGATGAAGCGCATGGCGCTCACTTGGATTTGTCGTCTTACTTTACCGGCGGCGCGATAAAAGGCGGCGCGGATCTTGTGGTGCAGAGCCTGCATAAAACCATGCCGAGCCTTACGCAAACGGCCATTGCACATCTTTGCAGTGAGCGAATTGATGCACATCGCTTCGCGGATGCGCTGGCTATTTTTGAAACCTCCAGCCCGTCCTATTTGCTGATGGCTTCTATAGACGAATGTATAAATTACATGAATAAAAAGGTGTTCGGCGAATGGCGTACTGCAATTGCGGAAAATGAAGACGCGTTTTCGTCTCTTGCAAAATTACATGCTTTGGGATATTGCAGCGCCCCCCTTCCTTTTTCAGACAAGCGAGATCCTTCAAAATTTTTAATAAGCACAAGGTTTTGCAATTTGACAGGCCCACGCCTTGGAGAAATATTGCGAGAACAGTATCATATTGAGGTAGAGATGGCCGCCGCCCAGTATATTCTCGCAATGACGGGCCCTGGAGATACTGTAGATACCATTGGCGCTTTCGCGGCGGCGCTTAGAGAAATTGATGCGAATTGTACGTCCTGTACGCCGGATGCACAGGTAGTCTGTGAGGATCATGTTGGCGTCCTGCGCCGCTGCCGGAGCGGATTTGCGGTGTCTATGCTGCTAAGCGCGGAAGGCGGACAGTGGTAAACCAAAGACAGGCGATCGGCAGAATCAGCGGAGAATACATTTACGCGTATCCACCGGCCATTCCTCTGGTGGTGCCGGGAGAACGGTTGGATAAAGAGATTTTGGAATATATGGAAACCCAATCCGTTCAGGGAATATCTTTGAGGAGCGATACGGGATGCGCACCACAGCAGTTTTCTGTTTTATCTCCTATTTGAGAGCGGCGGTATTTTTACAGTTTGTATTGACAAAGGGAAAATTTGTGTTGTATAATAGCTTTACTATTATTTGTGTGAAAAGGGAGTTTTATTATGAAGAGAATTAAAACCATTGAAACAAAAGACCTTGCAAAGAGTGTAGAAAACGGCGGATGCGGCGAATGCCAGACTTCTTGCCAGTCTGCTTGCAAGACCTCCTGCGGTGTTGCAAACCAGCCTTGTGAAAAAAAGGCGTAAGACTTTACAGTCTGCCCTGCCGCCTGACTTTGTAAGGCGGCAATTTTCATGTTTACACAGCCGTATGCGCGGCTATTTAGGAGTGCTATGATACACCGTTATAAATTGAATGGCTACAATATTGTTTTAGACGTGTACAGTGGAAGTGTACATGTGGTGGATGATGTCGCTTATGACATGATCGGTATGTATACAGAAAAATCTGAGGAAGAAATCGTTCGGCAGATACAAAGTACATATCCGAACATAACCCAAAAGGAAATCCTAGAATGTATGGAGGATATCGCGGGTCTAAAAAATGCCGGCAAGCTGTTTTCCAAAGATATGTATGAGGGCGTTGCGGAGCACCTGGTAAAACGTGAGCCTATTTTGAAGGCGCTTTGCTTGCATGTGGCCCATACCTGCGATTTGAATTGTTCGTACTGTTTTGCCTCTCAAGGGAAGTATAGTGGGGAACGGGCGCTTATGTCCTTTGATGTAGGAAAACGTGCCTTGGACTTTCTGGTGGAGAATTCAGGGAGCCGACGCAATCTGGAAGTGGATTTTTTTGGGGGCGAGCCGCTATGCAACTGGGAAGTGGTCAAGGAGTTGGTAGCATACGCCAGAAGCATCGAACAGGAGGCGGGCAAAAACTTCCGGTTTACGCTGACCACAAACGGAATGCAGATAAATGATGAGGTGATCGAATTTGCAAACCGGGAAATGCATAATGTGGTTTTATCGCTGGACGGACGCCGTGAGGTGCATGATCGTTTTCGTGTGGACCATGCCGGTCTGGGAAGTTACGACAGAATTCTCCCCAAATTTAAAAAGTTTGTGGCGGCTAGAGAGGGAAAAGGGTACTATATGCGGGGAACCTTTACTCACTTGAATACAGACTTTACAGAAGATATTTTGCACATGGCGGATCAGGGCTTTGACCAGTTATCTATGGAGCCGGTGGTATGCTCTCCTGAGGATCCCTGCGCTCTCACAGAAGCAGATCTGCCGATATTGTACCGGCAGTATGAAAAGCTGGCTGTGGAAATGATCCAGCGTAAAAAAGAGGGCAGAGGATTTACATTTTATCACTATATGATTGATCTGGGGCACGGCCCATGTATTTATAAGCGGATTGCCGGCTGCGGCTCCGGTACGGAATATCTGGCGGTAACACCTTGGGGAGAACTGTATCCCTGCCATCAGTTTGTAGGTGATCCCGCTTACAGTATGGGAAATATCTGGGACGGAATCAAAAATAGGGAACTTCAGGAAAAATTCGGAAAGTGCAACGCTTATTCCCGGCCCCAGTGTCAGGATTGCTGGGCAAAGCTTTATTGTTCCGGCGGCTGTGCCGCCAACGCATATCATACCAGCGGCGATATCGAGGGAATTTACGAGTATGGATGCAAGCTGTTTAAAAAGCGCATGGAATGTGCGATTATGGTAAAAGCGGCTGAAGCAGAAATGTGTGAAGAGGAGTAATATTATGATTACATTTGAATATACCGATAAAAAGTTTACCGATGCGATTTTCCACACTGTTGCTATCGGCCGAGCGTATGAGTTGCTCCGCCACGACCTGATGGAACAGTTAGCAGAAATGCAGAAGGATATGCACTTCCGTTACTGCCGCTGTCATGGACTTTTTCATGAGGATATGGCGGTGGCTATCCGTAAGCCGGACGGCACGCTGGGCTTCCAATGGCACCACATGGATAAGTTTATTGATAACTTGCTGTCGGTAGGTCTGAAACCGTTTTTTGAGCTTGGACCGATGCCTTATTGTATGGCAAGCGATCCGAAGGCGACGATTTTCCATTATGAGATGAATATGTCCAAACCGGTAGACTATCAGGAATGGTACGATTTGTGCCGGGCGTTTACGTCTCACTGCGTAGACCGGTATGGTCTGGCGGAAGTTCGCACCTGGTTCTTTGAGGTTTGGAACGAGCCGAATCTGGATGGGTTCTGGCCTCATGGCATGGAGGAATATTATATTCTGTATACCCATGCTGCAAAGGCTGTAAAATCTGTTGATGATCAGCTGCAAGTTGGCGGCCCTGCTTCTGCGGGGGGGATGTTTTTGCCGGAAATGATTGACTATTGCCTTGCCAATCAGGTGGCGCTGGATTTTGTGTCTACGCACGTATATCCTATTGGAGAATATTGTCAGTTCCCGGAGCGGAAGAACTCGCCTCATGCCATTGGGGGATATATGCCTACTGTAGTGCGGGAGGTGTATGAACGGGTACAAAACTCCCCTATGCCAAATCTGCCGATTTATTGGACAGAATGGAATAACCAGTATGGTAAGCCGGGTGAGGAAATTACCTGGACCCACAATCCGTCTGTAGATATGCATTTTGCCGCAAGCAGTGTGATGAAGAATATAATAGAGACGAGGGACCTTTTTGACTCGATGTCCCACTGGACGGCGTCGGATTTGTTTGAGGAAGCGGGATGTCCCCATAGCCCCTTTTCCTGCACATATGGGCTTATGACCATTCACGGCGTGAAAAAGGCGTCTTACAACGCATATAAGCTTTTGCGTAAGATGCGTGGTATGGAAATGAAGGCTAAGGTGGAAAACGCGCCCTTTGGCTGTGATGTATGCGCTACAGAGGAAAATAATGTTTCCAGAGTGATTTTGTACAACTGGAATGCTTTAGAGATTCACGACCAGCCGGAATGGGCAGATAACGTAAAAATCCCTGTGCGGGAAGAAGGCGAGTATTTGATTACTACGGCGGCAATCCGTAAGCACAAGGGAAGTCCCTATGAAACCTGGCTTTCTATGGGATCCCCCCACAATCTGTCTTCCACCCAGTTGGAGATGCTTCGTGCCCATGGGGAGATGGACTACGACTTTATTTCCTGCACATCCGAAGGTGGATACATTACTGTCCCCTTTAAGCTGGAACCCAACGAAGTTCTATATATGGAATGTGAAAAGAAGGGGGATCAGATCATTCCCCGTGCCGCGTCTAAAGAGGATTTAGAACGCTGGAATAAAATTATGACTTTGGAAGAATTGAAGTAAAAAGAGAGGGGATGGCCCCTCTCTTTTTGTGAAGCGTTCTTTGGATATGCAACCGTCTGAATATTATGTTTTGCGGGAAGAAAAAGGGACGTAGAAAAGGTTTCATGGCGATTTGTAAATTCTTGGAGAAATAAAAGAAATGTAGTTATAAATTTGGCGGAGTTTTCTGAATAAACTTTTTCATAGAAAAACAATGTAGAAAATCATTGACTTTTTGAAAATAATCTGTATAATATTTCTTGTTGAAAATTTCATAATGCACGATTTTTGCATCTGTGCTAACAACGTCGTCAAGGGCAAAGTATTGACGGCGCTCCTCAAATATCTGAGCAAACGCGGCACGCCGCGTTCAGATGTTCACAAAGGCAGTTTTGAACAAAAACCGTTGGCATGGGCCGCCTGCCGGCCTTGGGTATGGGAGACTGTACCCGAATGTCTTGAGAAACCGTACGCTGCAGCCGTCTGACCGTTAGGCGGTTTGTAACACACTCTTTGCGGGGGCTGCGGTTAGGCCTTTGTGAGTTCGCGCAGAGCTGTAATACGGCTTACGCGGTCTTGGCCGCAAAGGGGGATGCAAAATTGAACCAAAATCAGAAGCTTATTGAGCTGCGTGACGTGTCCGTTTCTTTTGACGATCAAAAGGTACTGGACGCACTGTCCCTTTCCATATGTGACGGGGAGTTTGTGACATTGCTGGGGCCGTCCGGCTGCGGCAAAACCACAACGCTCCGTATCATTGCAGGTTTTATTGAACCGGACGAGGGGGACGTTTTTTTTGGCTCGGAGCGTATCAATGGTGTTCCGCCTCACAAACGTCAGGTGAACACCATTTTTCAGCGTTACGCGCTTTTTCCGCACTACAATGTGTTTGACAACGTGGCGTACGGGCTGCGGGTAAAAAATGTTCCGAAAGCGGAAATTCATGAACGGGTGCACGAGATGCTGCGTCTAGTGAATCTGGAGGGGTTGGAGCACCGGAAGATCACGAAGCTTTCCGGCGGGCAGCAACAGCGTGTTGCGGTGGCCCGGGCGGTAATCAACCGACCGAAGGTGCTTCTGCTGGATGAGCCCCTTGCGGCGCTGGATCTGAAATTGCGCAAGGACATGCAGCGGGAACTGAAGAATATTCAAAAACAGCTTGGAATTACCTTTATTTTTGTCACCCACGATCAGGAAGAAGCGCTGTCCATGTCTGATACGGTGGTGGTGATGGATGGCGGACGGATCCAGCAGGTGGGCACGCCGACAGATATCTATAATGAGCCGGTCAACGCTTTTGTGGCGGATTTTATCGGAGAGTCTAATATATTAGACGGCGTTATGCCTGCCGATTATAAGGCGACCTTTGCCGGCCACACCTTTGACTGTCTGGACGCGGGATTTGCAACGGGCGAGGCGGTAGATGTGGTGATCCGCCCGGAGGATGTGGATATTGTGGCGCCGGAGCAGGGAATGCTTACAGGGACCGTTGCCTCTGTAACCTTTCTTGGAGTGCACTACGAAATCATTGTAGATATTCGCGGTTTTAAATGGATGATCCAGACTACCGACTATTGCGGCGAGGGGGAGACGGTAGGGCTTTCTATTGAACCGGATGCCATACACATCATGAAGAAGTCGGAATACTCCGGCCGATACGGAGACTACAGCACGTTCTCAGATGAGATGGAAGAAATCAATCAGATTCCGGAGGAAGTGGAAGATGACTGATGCAAAGATGCGCGGCGTGCGGGAACGTAAAAACAGGACTAGGAAAAAGGGGGTATCCCTTCTTTTGAATTTTCCGTATCTAATTTGGCTGTGTCTCTTCGTCATCGTTCCCATGTTTATCGTGGCGGCATATGCCTTTACCGATGCATCCGGGGCTTTTACGCTGGAAAATTTCGAGAAGCTGAGCGTCTATCGGGAGAATATTATCGATTCGTTTATCTATGCGCTGATTGCTACGGCGGTGACGTTGATACTGGCATACCCGTTCGCCTATTTTATGACAAAGCGTTCGGCGGCGACTCAGCGGGTAATGATGATGCTGGTGATGCTGCCTATGTGGATGAATTTGTTGATTTTAACCTATTCCATAATGAATATTATCGAGACAAACGGAATTGTCAACAATCTGTTGGCCGCCATGGGACTGGAAAAGATTCAGATGATCAATACACCCGGCGCGGTGGTTTTTGGGATGGTGTATAATTATTTCCCTTATATGGTGCTGCCGCTGTATTCTGTGCTTTCCAAAATTGATCCTGCTCTTTTGGAGGCGGCGGCGGATCTGGGATCCGGCGGTCCGTCACGGTTCCGGCGGATCATTCTGCCTTTAAGCATGCCGGGAATTATATCGGGAATTACAATGGTTTTTGTTCCTTCAGTGAGTACCTTCTACATCTCACAAAAGTTGGGGGGAACCAGCGTGAACATGATCGGAGATGTGATCGAGTCTCTGGTGAACAGAGTGTCTACTCGAAATCTTGGGGCTATGCTGTCGCTGGTTTTAATGGTGGTGATTTTAATTTGCATCATGATTATGAATCGTTTCTCAGATGAGGAAGGAGGGATCATGCTGTGAAGGTTTTCGGAAAGATTTATATGGGCGTGATTTTTGCTATCATGTATCTTCCGCTTTTGGTGATGGTATTTTTCTCTTTTAATGCGTCCAACAGTACCGCTACCTTTACCGGATTTTCCCTTCATTGGTACGAAGAAATGCTCCGGGACAGCGCCGCTATGGATGCTTTGAAAAATACCTTGCTTTTAGCTGTGGTGTCTACTGTCATTGCGACGATACTGGGAACCCTTGCTGCAGTGGGCATTTTCGGTATGCGAAACAAGTGGTTTAAAACCGGGGTCTTGTCTGTTTCTAATGTTCCTATGATGAACCCGGATATCGTAACGGGCGTTTCTTTAATGTTGTTGTTTGCTTTTGTGGGAAGGATGCTTGGGGCTGTAGAATCCCTTGGATTTTTTACGATTTTGATTGCCCATGTAACGTTCAGTCTGCCTTATGTGGTGCTGAACGTGCTGCCTAAGTTGATGCAAACGGATCCACATTTGGCTGAAGCGGCGCAGGATCTTGGAAGTACGCCGGTGCAGGCGTTCTTTCGGGTAGTACTTCCGTCTATCTCTTCGGGGGTGGTGTCCGGAGCGCTGATGGCATTTACGCTGTCTATTGACGATTTCGTGATCAGCCATTATACCAGCGGCAGTTTTACAACACTTCCGCTACTGATTTACACTATGACGAAAAAGCGGGTCACTCCGGAGATGTATGCTGTGTGTTCCTGTATTTTTCTCTCTGTATTGGTTCTGCTGCTGATTATGAATTTATCTCAAATCCGGCAGGCAAAAAAAGTGTCGCGGATTTCTGTAATTGGTAAAAAATAAACTTATATAGAAAGGTAGTATGAATGAAAAAAATATTCTCTATTCTCATCCTTCTCGTTATGCTTTTGTCTGTCGTTTCCTGTGGAGAACGCAACGACACAGTGGATGCCTCCCTTCTACGTGGGGAATATACTAAGGATTTGGCAGGTACTACTTTGAAGGTCTACAACTGGGGAGAATATATATCCGACGGAGCAGAAGGCTCGCTGGATGTAAATGCAGCTTTTGAAAAGCTGACCGGTATAAAAGTAGTATACAGCACCTATGACGACAATGAAACGATGTATTCCGATCTGGTGTCCGGTGCGAACTATTATGATATAATCATCCCTTCTGATTACATGATTGAGCGGCTGATCCGTGAGGAGCGTCTGGAGCAGGTAGATGTGGAGAAACTTTCCAACTATCAGTTTATCGACGAGCAATATAAAAATTTGTATTTTGACCCGGACAACGCATATTCTGTTCCGTATAATGTAGGAATGGTTGGGCTCATTTATAATACAACGATGGTAGACGGCACGATTGACAGTTGGAAAGCGCTGTGGGACGAAACGTACAGCGGCAATATTCTAACTTTTAACAATCCCAGAGACGCCTTTGCTCTAGCGCAGTTAATTTTGGGCCAGGATTTAAATACTACCAATCCTGCCGACTGGGACGCCGCCGCCGCGCTTTTGAAAGAGCAGAGTCCGGTGCTGCAGGCGCGGGTCATGGATGAAGTGTTCAACAAGATGGAGGGCGGTAATGCCGCTATGGCTCCTTACTATGCGGGGGATTATCTGCTTATGCAGGAAAATAATCCGGATTTGGCTTTTGCGTACCCTAAAGAGGGGGTAAACATTTTTTGCGATTCTGTATGTGTTCCAAAAGGATGCCAAAACTATGATGCGGCAGTATTGTATATGAACTTTTTGATGGAGCCGGAAATTGCGCTTGCAAACGCAGAGGCACTTTGTTATGCTTCTCCCAATACGGAAGTGGTTTCCCACGAGGAGTATACTTATAAAGATAACGAAATTCTATATCCTTCTGAGGAAGATATGCCAAAGGTGCAGTGGTTCCACGATATGGACGCAAAAACAGTAGAATATTACGAAACGCTTTGGGTAGATGTACTCAATTCGTAAAAAATAAAAAAGGACGCGTCGCGTCCTTTTTTATTTTCAAATCGTTTACAAACTGTTCAATGTATCGATGTAGCAGAGAAAATGTTACTATGTTACAATAACCGACAAAGAGGGTATTTGCAAGTATAAGAAAGTTGTAGGTCAGGGAATGAAGAAACTGTGTGCAATAATTCTTCCGACGATCCTGAGCGTAGTTTTGTCGTCCTGCACTTGGGTATATCAAGTGACAGGGATGGAAGCGGTTGCATGGGAGGAAGAAACAGCAGGGCGGCATATACCGGAGACGACAGAAAAAAACAGTGATACAGAGGCAGTTTCTACAGAATTTGTTCCGTTTCTGCTGGAGGGGCGTTACAGTAACGGACAGTACACTATGGAATTGACCAGCATCGGAGCATATCCGGAAGACGGCTACTACATTATTATTTATACTCCTCAATATGGGCTTCGTATGTTTAGTGGAGTTACCCGTGAAAGCAACGATTGGAACGAAACGTTTACTGTTGCGGATCATGATGATTCTCGCATGCGACTTGTTGTAGCTCCTTCGGAGGACGGCCGCGTACTGCAGACACAGCTTTTTGTTGGAGAGGAAGAAAAAACGACTATTTCGGGCAATTATGTTTATTATGACGAGGAATATTGGGAAACAGAAGAAGTGCTTGCAAATGCCGGTATAGCGGCGGGGGTGTATACCTGTGCGGGTTATCGTATGGGAATTGAATATACAGAGAACTATATTAGAGTCGAAATTTGTAGTACATATGGGGAACCGCTTCTACAGGTAACAAAGAAAACAGACGAGATTTTGCATTCTGCTATATTTGAAGGAGACAGGGAAACCGTGATGCTTGTCTCCGTAGGAGACGGATCTGGAAGTGTAGTGGTTTCCGGGCAGGATGATGACCATCGCCCTCTGCTATATGCCGGAACGTATACGTTATCTAAATAATATAACGACTACATCCGTAAAAAGCTTATGGATGTGCCCACTGCATTTTTATTGTTTATGGTAAAAAGAGAGGATATCCTCTCTTTTTTTGTTTTTGAAAGTCTTTGGCCAATATATATTGTGGTAAACTTTTTTTAAAAACCTCTTTACATTTTTCTACAAAGGGACTAAAATAGGTTTGCTGCATATTTTTGCAGGGCAGTTATGCCGCATTCCGCGTGACAAGACTTGCCACAAAGGTCAAGAAAGGTATGGTAATTAAATTATGAAAACGCTTGGATATTACAATGGAAAATACGGTGAACTGGAGGAAATGTCCGTTCCTATGCTGGATAGGGCGTGTTATTTTGGAGACGGCGTATATGATGCTACTTATTCCAGAAACCATATTATTTATAATTTGGATGAACATATAGACCGGTTTTACAACAGTGCAGCAATTTTAAATATACATATTTCCCAGACAAAAGAAGAAATGAAACAATTGCTGTCTGAAATGGTTCGAAAGGTTGACGATGGGGAGTTGTTTGTCTATTGGCAGGCTACTCGCGGCGGGGGGATCCGCCGGCATTACTATAGCGATGACATGAAGGCGAATATTTGGATTATGCTCACGCCGGCTAAGATTACAGATAACAGCAAGCCAATCCATCTTATCACAGCAGAGGACACTCGCTTTTTCCACTGCAATGTAAAGACTTTGAATTTGATTCCGAATGTATTGGCCGCAAAGACTACAGAGGATGCTGACTGCAAGGAGTGTGTATTTCATCGTGGGGAGCGCGTTACGGAATGCGCGCATTCCAATGTACATATTTTAAAAGATGGTGTGTTCCGCACTGCACCTACAGATAATCTGATCCTGCCTGGAATCGCACGGGCGAATTTGATTAAAACCTGTAAGAAAAATAACATTCCTGTGGATGAGACGCCGTTTACAGTGCGGGAAATGATGGATGCGGACGAAGTGATTGTTTCTAGCTCCGGTTCTTTCTGCCTATCTGCGGCGACGATTGACGGAACGCCGGTTGGCGGCCGCGCACCGCAGCTTCTGGAAATCCTTCGGCGGGATTTAATGGCCGACTGGCTTCAGGCAACAAACGGATAATTTGGTATAGAGAGGAACGCGAAAAATGACGCAGGAAGAACTTACGCTGGAAAATTTGGGGAGCAGTCTGGACGACTTGGCAAATCTGGATCCCCGAGGATATGGCGTGTGTAAAATACTTTATCGGGGCGCTCGGGCATATCAAGGTGAGGCACTGACGATGAACGCAGCGAAAAAATTGTGTACTGCATTGCGGCAGGATGATGTTGTGTATCTGATCAGCGGATTTGTTCTGCGTCCTTATAATAAGGCGGAAACAGATGGAATTATCAGCACGATGCTGCTGGCACGTTGTCTAATCCAAGGGTTTGGTGTGCGCCCTGTAATCATTTGCCCGGATGAATGTATGCCTGCAGTGGAAGGGCTGGCCTCTATATTAGGATTCCATATGACCGATTTGGCGGACCTGTTTTCTATTCCTTTAACAATGTCTGCTGTGGCTTTCCCAAAAGACGCAACAGCCGCTGAAAATTTTTCAGACACACTCATCGATACTACCGGTATGCCTAGGGCGGTCATTTCTATAGAAGCGCCTGGGGCAAATGCCCAAGGTGTGTACCATAATGCTATCGGGAAATCGGTAACAGATTTGGAGGCCAAAACAGACATCCTGTGGGAAAAACTGTACAAGGCAGGCGTGCTAAATATTGCAATCGGGGATTTGGGCAATGAAATTGGTATGGGCGCTATTGCAGAGCATATTCAAAAATATATTCCTTATGCCGGAGTGGGTGCATGCTCATGTGGCTGTGATAATGGAATTTTGGCAAAGACGAAAACAGATAACGTGATTACCGCTACCGTTTCAGATTGGGGATGCTATGGCTTTATGGCTGCCATTGCGTATCTAAAGAAAAATCTTGAATTGTTTCATGACGGGGCGATGCAGGAGCGCGCTATGCGTAAAGCGGCAGAATGCGGTGTAATCGATATGTACGGATGGTCTATTCCGGCTATTGACGGGATTGGGATTGAAATGACCTGCGCAATTGTAGAAGCGATGCGAGGTTGTGTAGAATATACACTGCGTCTGCGGGAAACCTGTAGTACTTGGTTTGAAAAAACCATTGAAAAGGGCTTTTTTGCATAAGAAATAAGGGGGCTTTTGTATGAGATATAAGCTGCTTGCCTGTGGTGACTGTGCCGTTACTGTGGAGTTTTCCAGAGAGATGGAGCCGCGTGCGGGGAAAGCAGCGGTGGAACTGGCCGGAGAACTCAGACGGCGGGATATGGCAGGAATTTGTGAGATTATTCCTACATATCGTTCTGTGACGGTATGCTTTGATCCCCTCACCATTTCTTATAAAGCAGTAAAGCGATTTATATCCAACTGTATGCGCCGCAGCCATATAGCAGTGAATGATAAAACTGCTCGGCGGTTTTACCTTCCTGTTTGCTACGGTGGATTGTATGGTATGGATTTGGATTATATTGCGCAGCGAACTGGTTTGGATCCACGTGAGGTGGTTCGGCGACATATCAGTCGGGAGTATCCGATCAATATGATTGGTTTTTTGCCTGGATTTCCTTATTTAT
>CAJUIQ010000005.1 GCA_910586545.1 uncultured Eubacteriales bacterium | reverse complement strand
CAAACACATCCCGCTCCCTTCTATCTCCTTCGCTTCTTCTCCTATATATCTGACATGCCACGGCTCATACATATATCCTGTTACCGATTCTTTCCCCTTCGGATAACGAATAATAAATCCATATTCCCAGCAATGCTCTTTAAGCCAGATTCCCTCTTTCGTCTGACCAAACGATTCTTCCAAAGAATTTAAATCAAAGGCCAGGCCAGTCTGATGTTCCGAATGACCGGCACGGGCAGAATATGTGTCTGCAGCCTCTACACCATCTCTTGCCACATAATTGTTGTACAATGTATTTTGCCGACTATATGAACGATATCCCGAAATGATTTCCAGCGAAATATTCTCTGCTGCCGCCCCGCGAAACATTTCCTGCAGCGCAGCATAGGCTTCGCTATCCACACCAGGATCATATGTGCTGGGAAGCGCGTACGTTTTATTCACAACTAAAATTCCATTAATATATGTAAGCCCCTGCGCATCTGTAACGACAGAAGGAGCCGCTGGAGACTGTGTATCAACTGTGACCGATGTTTGCGAGCCAGCCGCACTTTCCGATGTGCCAGTCGTTTGCGCAGCAGTCTGCTCCGTATCATTTGTATTGGAAGGCTCTTTATCTCCCTCGCCGCGACAGGAAGACAAGCCCCCAGCCAGACATGCTGCCGCCAGAATAAGCGCAATTTCTTTTTTCATATAAACCTCCGTTTGTATAAACCAATTTTCACATATCAATCAGCAAAATTTCCGACCATAATCTCGTCTACAATTTCATATATAGTAGACACAACCTTCTCCGCTGCGCTTTGCAGTTTTGGAGGTCCACTCCGCATAGCCCTGCCATGGAACGCGCGCACCATGGACAAATCGTTCAAGTTATCTCCTACCGTATATATTTTCTGCGCAGGAATGTCAAACTTTTGCGCAGCATAAGCCGCAGAAACGGCTTTGTCAACCCCGGCAGGGGGAATGTCTACATTGTTACCATTCAAAAGGGGATTGATTACATCCCCATACAGCTTTGCCAGCTTCTCCGCATGATGCACCGCCTCCGTTTCCGTTTTATATTTCCCGTTAAAACTGGTAGCGGAAGGAAGCGCACACCCTTGCTCAAAAGGAATCGTTTTCATTGCAAGCTTCACACCGCCTATCTCCACATTGTAGCTTTCTTTGCCAACATTGACAACTATGTACAGCGCTCCCGTTTCCTTGAAATACCGGACAATTTTTCCTACATAGCCTTCTTTTGTGCGTCGGTCATAAATCACGTTACCAGAAAGATCTACACAGAGGGCTCCGCTTTGACAAAAGCAACCGTCTAATTCCCAAAAGTTCTGCTCTCGGAGTACAGACATGGTACTTTCAAAATCTCTGCCTGTAATAAGTACAAATCGATTTCCCGCCTCGCGAAACCGACGAACCGCCGCTCGATCTTCTTCTATCACACCGCCGTTGAACCAGCGGCACAGGGTTCCGTCAAAATCGCTTGCAAGCAAATAGCCCGACATAATTTACTCCTATTAACTTATTATACTAAAACGCTGTCGCGGCAGCATTTGTTTGCAGCTGCGACATAGACTGGCGATATACCGTATGTGCTTTAGGAAGAGTTCGCCAAATGTACATTTATTATATTATATATGAAAAGTGTTTTTGTGTCAAAGCTGCAAAATTGTTGTAAAATTTAGGTTAGCTTAAAGCCGTCCGTACCACTTTCTTGCACATATTTTCACAAGAAGCCATATTTACTCATGCTTTTCTCCATTTTATTGAGAAAGCAATACAACCCTCTCAATATGACTCGATAGGATAGGCTGAATGTCTTTGCAGATTTTACAATCGCGAAAACATATCCGCAGACTTTTAGGCACTTTTCTCATGTGCAGGAACATATTAACATTCAAAATTAACAGTTGCTTTCACAATATCATGGTCCGACAATCCTTCAGCGGATATCACTGTACACTCTTCACATTTGCCTCCGTGCACAAAAATGTGATCATCCGGAATATATCCATTATGCGTAGGAAACGAATTACCGTTTTCATCAATATCTATTATAATAAATCCAATCTCTTCAAAGGAATCTTTTATGATGTTCAAATTGTAATTACATTGTGCCTTACCAACATAATTTCGAAAACAATATTTTTCTTTCAAATTTCCAAGACAACGTGCATTGTTAAAGTCGCCACAAACAATTTGCAAATCACAATTTCTATCTTTTACCACTGGCAATAACACTTTATCAAAAACATTTCTTTCAGAATCATATTGTTCTTGTAAACTATCAAAACCACCTGTTTCCATTCTGCAACCTACAATATCAAGAGATTTACCACATTTTAATGGAAACGAAACCTGTAAAATGTTACATCCTGCTATTACAGATGAAATAGAATTTTCTTTATATATATTTTCTATAAGCTTCTTGTAATCAACAAGCTCCTTTTTTATAGCAATCAAAATTCCATTTTTACCTGAGCGATTTGAAATAAACCAAATATATCCTTCGCTATGTAAACGCTCAAAAAGATAATCAAGTCCTCTAGCAACAACAAATGCTGTCAAAACAATAATATGCGTTTCTTGATCTATTATTTTATCAACTACTTCACTAACTACTTTGTAATTATTATTCCATCCAAGAGATGCTTCTCCCTTTATATTCCATGTCATTATTTTTAGTTCCATCTATTAAAAAATTCCCTCCCATCAATCATATCAATTCGCAAATTCTCCTGTATCCATCTTATCAACTCAACCTTCAACAAACAGAAACCCGCATAGATTCATTTCCTCAAACCCCAAATTACAATTAAAGTCGAGCAGATAAAATTGTTAACATCTGAAAAAACTTGTAAAATCAAGACTTTTCCTTTGACATCAACACTACGCACTCAATATGCTTCGTATGGGGGAACATGTCTACCGGCTGAATTTTGTTTACCTTATATTTTCCCTTTACAAGAACGGACAAGTCACGCGCCAGAGTCTCCGGATTACAGGAGATGTATACCATTTTTTCCGGTGCCGTTCGAAGCACTACGTCCAAAAAAGCTCTGGAACATCCAGCCCGAGGCGGATCGGCAAACACTACATCCACCTGCCGCCCTGCCCTTGTTAAAGCCTCCATTACAGTCCCGGCATCTCCCTTATATACCCGATAATTGCCTGTATGATTCAGGCGGCAGTTTTCTATTGCGTTTTTCACTGCATCCGCATTAGACTCGATGCCAATTACATGCTGTGCCTCCGCCGCCGCAATAATACCAATAGTACCGATTCCGCAATACGCGTCAATCACATTTTCCACACCCTGTAGATGGGCAAAATCCAAAGCTTTGTTATACAAAATCTCAGTCTGTACAGAATTGACCTGGTAAAAAGAACGAGGAGAAATACGAAAATAGCACCCGCACAGTACATCTTCAATATACCCGTCTCCGTACAATACGGTCCGTTCCTCTTCCATCCACAAAGGCGTGTCTGTATCGTTTACGCACTGGACAACCGTACGGATGTGGGGGAATCGGCGAACAAGCGCCTCGGCAAACGCTTCTCCACCCGGTATTTTCAAAGACGCGGTTACCAGCACCACCATAATCTCTCCAGTCACATGAGCCCTGCGCACCATAATATGCCGAAGCATTCCCCGCCCGTTTTTCGGATTGTAAACCGATATATTATATTCAGGAAGAAGGCCCCGTGCAGCACGCACAATCCACAGAGACACCTCATCCTCAATAAGACATGCATCCGTTTTGGCTATCCGATACTCTTTAGACTGCCAGACGCCAGATATAGGCCGCCCCCGCTTATCCAAAGCAAAAGCGGCCTGCATCTTATTGCGATAGTGCAGTGGATTTTCCATACCGATGATCTCGTCCACCCTAGAAAATCTGCCCAGTAACGTGATCACGCGGCGCATCTTATAGCTAAGCTGCTCCTGGTAACTCAAATTTGTCAGTTGACATCCTCCACATTTTTTATATATATCACAGGCATGCGCTCTGTTCATTTTTCTATAATACCTCTCATTTGATTTCGCGTAAATATTAGGCGCTCCAAAAATATGGAGCACTATGTATGAACCCCTCACAGTTCAACAAAAACAGACAAAAAAATTATGAAAAAGGCCGCAAAGCACCTTGTCTCTTTTAACAGGTTGCCCGCAGCCTTTTTTCTATCAGCACGGTGCACATTCACCGTCTTATTTTTTTAATTGTATCGCAGCTTTCGCCTTTTCGCAAATCGCCGCCGCGTCCAATCCAAACAGGGGAAGCAATTCTTTTGCAGGACCGGAACGGCCATAGCAATCGTTGGTTCCCACTCGTAGTACAGGAGTAGGCATTGTTTCCGCTAAAAGCTCGCACACAGCGCCGCCCAGACCGCCGATTACAGAGTGTTCCTCACAGGTCACAATACAGCCGCACCGGCCAGCTTCTTCCAAAACAAGCGCACGATCCAGCGGCTTAATCGTTGCCATATTGACAACGGAAGCATGAATCCCCTCATTTTTCAAAAGTGCAGCGGCAGCCAGCGCCTGCTCCACCTCCACACCGTTTGCAATCAAGGACACATCGTCCCCTTCTAAAAGACGATTGCCTTTTCCGATAGCAAAGGTGTATGTATCGTCGTACAGTACGGGAACAGCCATTCTCCCAAACCGCAAATACACAGGACCGTTGTATTCAATAGCGGCCTCTACAGCCAGCCGTGCTTCACACGCGTCGGCCGGACAAATTACCGTCATGCCGGGGATAGCGCGCATCAATGCAAAATCTTCCAGACATTGGTGCGTTGCGCCGTCTTCTCCCACGGTAATTCCGCCATGTGTGGCGCCAATTTTTACATTGGTGTGGGGATATCCAATAGAGTTCCGCACCTGTTCAAAGGATCTACCTGCCGCAAACATAGCAAAAGTGGAAGCAAAGGGGATTTTCCCGCTCAATGCCATACCGGAAGCTACGCCAATCATGTTATTTTCAGCAATACCGCAATCGAAAAATCGATCAGGATATGCTTTTTTAAACATTTCTGTCTTCGTAGCAGCGGCAAGATCCGCATCCAACACAACCAAATTATCATATTTGGCGCCAAATTCCACCAGCGCCTTACCATAAGCATCTCTTGTAGCGATCATATCAGCCATTTCTCAGACCATACCTTTCTCTGGCATCTTTTTACATATATCGTAGCAGGATTTTTACGCCTGCAGCTCCTGTATCGCTGTTTCATATTCCGCAGCGTTCGGAGCCTTTCCATGCCAGGAAGCCTGGTTTTCCATAAAGGAGACGCCGCGTCCTTTTACACTTTTAGCAATCACTACGCTGGGTTTGCCCTGCTGTGAGCGGGCAGCTTGGAATGCAGATTCCAAGGATACAAAATCATGGGCGTCAGCCATAATTACATTCCAGCCAAAAGCAGCAAATTTCGTATCAAAAGGAGCCGGTCCGATTACATCGTCAATAGCTCCGTCTATCTGCAGCCCGTTCCAGTCTAAGATAAAGCACAGATTATCCAGCTTGTAATGTGCGGCAAACATTGCAGCCTCCCACACCTGTCCTTCTTCACTTTCTCCGTCTCCCACTAACGCATACACGCGACGGCTGGATCCGTCTAGCTTTGCAGCAAGCGCCATACCGCAGGCAGCGGAAACTCCCTGGCCAAGAGAGCCGGTAGTCATATCCACTCCAGGCGTTTTTTTCAGGTCTGGGTGGCCTTGCAAACGAGAATCCGATTTTCGAAAGGTTTTCAGCTCTTCTACCGAAAAGTATCCTCGATTGGCGAGAACAGAATACAACACGGGAGAGGCATGCCCCTTAGATAAAACCATTCTATCCCGATCCGCTCCGGTAGGATCTTTAGGATCAATACGCAATTCTTCAAAATATAAATATGTAAGAATATCCGCAGAGGACAGGGAGCCGCCCGGATGCCCGGACGCGGCGCTATATACAGCGTCTACTACCCCAACACGTACCTTGCGGGCAATTTCGGAAAGCTCAGATATCCTTGTCTGTTCCATAAACGCACATGATTGAAAAAATTCAATCGTCCTTTCTTACGATTCAATAACAAGCCGGGTATTTTTTAGAAAAAGCAACGCATTCATACCGTCTACCACGCGTCCAAAAGGCAGTGCGGTGCGCATTCTTACAGCAACTCCATTGTCCTTTGGTCACTATAAAATACCACTATTTATAATATAACATAAACACAGAAGATTGTAAAGTGCTTTTTCGTGATCCGATAAATCAATTAAAGCATAAACAGCAACACTGCCTCCCTGCAGGTTCTTCACAAAGTAGTACGTCTCTCCTTCGTACACCATTCCGCATACCTTGCCTTCGCTGTCGTATACGTACTCTGCTCCCTTGTACTCGTCCCACAGTATCCGTGTACCGTCCGGTTCTACCCTCATATTACAACATATTTCTTCCCCTGTCAACAAAAACCCAGGCAGGGATAGATCCCTGCCTGGGTTTACATTATGTTCCATGCGCCTTTATTTGGAAAAGGTCACATCTCGCTCCGGTTCGTGATAATCACAGTCTATATCCATCTTTTTAATTCTGTAAATATATACTTTATCTGTGGCCTTTTCTTTCAGCGTTACATGTCCAACATATTGTTTCCCAAAAATTCCATAAATCCGATTCTTCATGTCACTTCTGCTGTACTCTATATTGAGTAGTTCATGCCCAATAGTGACTACATAGGTATAGCGGTCATAATCAAATATTATATCATCGTAATTCTCCACCCCTAAAGTATCCAACCATCCTTCGGAATAGAAGCCAGAGTATTCAGAAGAACGAAGCGTAAACCATATAATGCTTCTCTCTTTTTTTAAATTAGCCTCCCTTTCGCATACTTGTTCAAACTCTATACTTTTAAATGTTCTTGAATAAATCATCCACACTCCCCCTCCAATGAACAGCATTATTCCTAATATTATAATCAGCGCTTTTAAAATTTGACGATATTTCATAATAACCTCTTTTCTCTTCTGTCTGCAAAGACTTTATTCCGGCCAAGGCATTTTTCCATAGAATCCACCCTCAAGCTGCAATTTCCTGCGGCTGGTAAGGCCTCTGACATAATAAAAATCCGCCCAATATGCGCCCTCTTCTTTTGTTAGCGGCCAGCGTTTGAATAACTGATACCAGTCTCGGTAGTATACTTTCCCGTCTACCACAGCACGAACTCTTTTCCCATGTAATAACTCTGAAAACTTCCAGGCAATCGTTGTCCCTTCATATTCTGTTCCACCGTTACATGCTAATAAATATGCCCTTCCATCGATGCTTAATTCTTTTAATTGAGAAAAATCATCGTACTGCATCTCTTCTTTATCAAAGTACAACTTTCCTGCGCCGCCATGTAAAAATAAAAGAATATCATTTATACGGGTATCGACCAAACTGTTCCATTCATTTACAAACTCATGAATTTTTGTAAAATAGATAAATTCATTTATTTGATCTCTATACTTCTTTTCCGCCATATAATCTGCCTGCTCTTTAAAGCCACTATCTATTTTGTTATAAACAAAAAATACATTTATTGGCGGAATATATGGTTTAGGCAGTTCTGGCAGATTTCCAGTTTCTCCCAACCCAAATCCATGCGTTTGACCGCCGCCCGGTTTCAGTCCCCCAGAACTCATGCCCGTGGAGTTTGCATTACCCGGCTTACTCGTACTGCTAACGCTGCCGGGGTTGGAGTTAGCCCCTCCCCCCGAAGCCGTTGGCTCCGGGGGTTTTGGCTTTTGCGGTTCCGGCATTTTCTCCGGGGTGTGATACGCATTGTTCTCATACACCACCATCGCCACATGCGCATACGGTACCCCGTTCTCATACTCGATCAGCCCCCCCTTGATACCCTATGATGTCTCCTGCCTGCAGCGGCCTCTTTCCCAAATCATACGGATATCCCAGGTCCGGCCATTTCCATCCTTGTCCCTTAAATACCTTCTCCGCAAGTCCCCATAGCGTATCTCCAGACTGCGCCTGATATCCCAGGTTCACCTGCCTCCACAGTCCTTCCGGGTCCACATAGTTCACCGCGTCGCTTCCGCAGTATGCGTACCAGTTCGTCCCGTCTTTCTACCCCCATATTACATCATCTTTCCTCTTCTGTCAACAAAAAGCAGGCAGGGAATTTCCCTGCCTGGGTTTTTGTAGCTCAAAATAGTGCGACAAATGAAAGACTCGAATTCTTCGTCATTTCTGTTGGAGATATACTAAAATCATAAAAAAGCGTCTTAAGTGAATCATCCAAACCTTTTTTATCGAGTTCTGTGTATTCCCCATCCTTTTTCTGATAATATCCCTCTCCAGAAAAATTCCCATTTTCTCCGTATTCTTCAACAAGCAACAGCTGGCTATCGTCCTCCGATAACTTATATATTGCGTAACTCCAAGTAGTTGCTCCACCACTCGTATGAGTGTAAATCATTCCAGAAGAATCTATTGCACAATAGTGCCGTGGTCCAAAATCGTCCAGTAGCATTGGCTTATCGTTTACCATTGAAAAAATTGCCAAAACAGTGTAATTTATATGTAAAATTAATTCTGGACTTCCATTTCCGTTTAAGTCTTGTATTGCATATCCAAAGTCGTCTTTCATAAGCATTCTTCCCGAATTGTATTGAACAATTAGACCTCCTAACCACCCACAAGCATACCAAGGTTCACCTTTCAGTACTTGTTCCTGGTCTTCTATTGCATAAACTGCAAATCGTTGATATTCTTTCAATATGGATTCATAACTATTATATTGATCATATGGAATTTCTTCTAAAACTTGGTCGTCTTTCTCTGTACTTTCTGTTATTTCTTTAGTTTGAACAGCGCAACTGGTAAGTAAAAGTACAAGAGTTAGAATTGCAGAAAATACATGTTTCACTCTTTACGCCTCCTTTACAAATATATATATTGAACATAATTACCCAATGAATCTTTTAACTTCGGAGTAGTACCATTTGTAAAATATTTATAGAATTCCTCCGCATTATATTGCCGCATTGACATTGAACCATATCCTCCTCTTTCATAGCAAAATTGAAATACTGCAGCTAAGTGCGAAGGGGATTGCGTAGATGTTTTAAATTCTTCAAATGTCATAGAATATTCGGGATGTTTTTTATTATGAAACCAAAATCCATGGCCATCTTGTAATGCTAAAAGTAAATATAGCATTTGAAAAAGCAGACTGTCATGGCGATAAGTATAGTAATCAGCCCACTCTATATATGGATTTGGAGCTCCAACACCCATAGGATAAGGAGTAAACTGTACCAAGCCATATCCGCTATCTCCGCCTGGGATGCCGCTCTCCCATCTTCCTGGATTAATTCCACTTTCGATATACATATTACCCAACATACCGCAAATTGCGTTTATAGTCCAATTTGCGCAGAGCATTTTGTATATATACGTTGCATTAAGAAGAACTTTATCCAGGTCACTTTGAATATTGGTATTACTTGAATAATAATTATTCTTTTTAATATTATATTCATCCATAATTTTATACCAGGATACGACTATATCCTTGGTCTCTTCAGGAATTAAATTCTTTTTCAATGACTCGGATAAAGTCTTTTGGGCAGACATTGATGTACCAATTGTCCCCTTTCCCGGTCCGCTCGTACTGCTAACGCTGCCGGGGTTGGAGTTAGCCCCTCCCCCCGAAGCCGTTGGCTCCGGGGGTTTTGGCTTTTGCGGTTCCGGCATTTTCTCCGGGGTGTGATACGCATTGTTCTCATACACCACCATCGCCACATGCGCATACGGTACCCCGTTCTCATACTCGATCAGCCCCCCCTTGATACCCTATGATGTCTCCTGCCTGCAGCGGCCTCTTTCCCAAATCATACGGATATCCCAGGTCCGGCCATTTCCATCCTTGTCCCTTAAATACCTTCTCCGCAAGTCCCCATAGCGTATCTCCAGACTGCGCCTGATATCCCAGGTTCACCTGCCTCCACAGTCCTTCCGGGTCCACATAGTTCACCGCGTCGCTTCCGCAGTATGCGTACCAGTTCGTCCCATCCATTGCGGGATCTTCCGAGATAAACCGCCCTACCTCCGGATCATAATACCGGTTGTGCAGATAATACAGCCCCAAATCTTCGTCATATACATACGACCGGTACCGGAATACGTTTGCCTTTGCAACTCCTTCCCACGCGGGCGCCGCTTTCGTTTTGCATACCCCCCACGCGTCGTAGCTGTACTGGACGATTTCCATTCCCGTATCCGTTGTTATCGAGATCACGTCTCCCTGCAGATTCTTCACAAAGTAGTACGTCTCTCCTTCGTACACCATTCCGCATACCTTGCCTTCGCTGTCGTATACGTACTCTGCTCCCTTGTACTTGTCCCACAGTATCCGTGTCCCGTCCACGATATATCGATATCGCTTCCCGTTCACCGTTCGTTCCGTTCGCACATTCCCCAGGTTGTATGTAAACGTCAGCTTCTTTCCTTCCCGGCTTGCTTCTACCAGCTGTCCTCCTTTGTGCCACGTCAGCTCCCATCCTCGATATACTTTCGGATTCGGATATCTTCCTACATATTCTATTGTCTCTTCTCCATATCCAATCAGTCGATCCTTATACAGCGTATCGTAACGATATTCCTTCCCTCCTTTTTTCACTATATTTCCGTATGCGTCGTATTCTATCGCCGTGCTTACCTGGCTGCCTTCCACCGGATTGTCTTTATGTTCTCCTATCAACTGTCCCAGCTCGTTGTACGTATACTGTGTGATCCCTTCCACGCTGTCCGTGATCTGTGTGATTCGCTCTTCTCCATCGTATGTATACCGAATCATTCTTCCATCCAGCGCATTGTCATTCCTGCTCGAACTGCTGTATGTAATCGTTTCCACCAGCCGCGTTGTCGCCTCTGACTTTACTTTTTTATTCTGGATATGCTCCGCGGTCACCTGTCCCGGAAGGTATGTATACTTTCTCGTCAAATACCCTGACGAAAATTTCACTTCATCCGTTGTTTTTCTTCCAAAGTGGTCTGTATTGTACTGACTTTTCCCTCCTCCCGGCATCGTTACTATTCGTGTCCCGTCCGGTTCTATCGCATACTTGTATTCCTGCGAGAACGCTCCGCTTCGGATGCGTTTCCCCGTCAGGGTATCCGCTCCATTGTACTGATATCCCACCGTACATACCGGCTCTCTCGAGCGTACCATCTCGTTTGCGTCCAGTTCTACGGCGTTTTCCGTTACCTGTCCTATCGTACTTCCTTTTTTATAGGTATAATTATACTCCCTTTTATTCCCTATGTCAATCACGCGAACGATTTGTCCGCTGCTGTCATACGCGTATTTATACCGATGGGTCTGTTGTCCGTTCTTCTTCCATGTTTCCGACAAAATCTGACCAAATCGATTGTATACATATGCCACGCTCGAACCGTCGATCATACCAATCGTTTTGAGTCTGCCGCTATTGTTTTTATATCCATATCGAACGTCAAAGCCTGTACTGTTTGACGCAATCTTAGATAATTTGTGGAAACTGTTGTAAGAATATGTAACGTAATTTCCATTTCCCCGATCCATTTTGACGAGGTTGCCCGCTTTGTCATACGCATAGGATACGGTAGCAAGAGGGAGAGAACTTTGGCCATATGCAGACATTTCGGATAGTCTGCCGTTTTCCCCATAGGAAAATTTGGTTAAATTTTCGCAGCGATCCAGGACGCTGTCAATACGAGAGGTCGCTCTGTCTACACTGAACCATGTATTATATCCCCGTTCATCCGTCGTACGAATCTGGTCGTTGCCGGCGTTGTTGCCCGGTGCGTCTGCATCATCCTGATTATATCCGAACGAGCGGTAAATGGTGCCGTGCTTCCCCTCCTGAAAGATGGTTTCCGTAATGCGGTTGCCATACGGATCTACGGCTTCCTCAAAGGCTGCGGTATCAGGTTCCGCTTTTTTTGCAGGACTCAGTTCCTGTTCTTCCTCCGTATCATATTCTGCGGGAAATGCGTATTTTGTCAGTCCGGTTTCATAGTTATCCCGGACAAGCTGAATGCAGTCGAACCGCGCTATTCCTATATTATAAGAATATTCACAAAATACCTTTAAAGACCGCATGGCCTTGAATTTTGACTTTGAAAAGCGTACAAATCCGAACTGCCAGTCCGTAGTAGACGGAGAGAAGTCTGCGGCATGTTCTTCTTCGGTATTATCTGCATATATGATTTTTGCCGCTAACCGCAGCTGTGCTGGTTTCCCACCGGTTCGCTCCTTTTCAGGCAGAGCGACTGCTTTGGCAAAGCCGCTGAGAGTAAAACTTTCCCGTACATCGGTATAGCAATGAACGTCCACGCTTTGCTCTGCAGTACGCCGACTATCCAAATTACCCTGGATGAAGAGACTGCGAGAACCGCTAAAGCAGTCCGCCATATTGACGCCGGCGCCTGTAGACAAGTTCCAATTTGACGCCCCCCGCTCAAAGCCACCATTTTCCATACAATTATATGTGCTGGCAAAGCTGTTTTTCTCCAGCTGTGCCCCGTCGGCATAAAGCGCTGTGCGTCCATTGACACAAATCCACACTTTGACGGACTGCGCTGCTGCCAAGGCAAAAGGAAGAATCAGGCGAACATATTCCGCGCTTTTCTCCGTAATCCGTTCACTTTGTGCAAGGACTGTGTCCGATGTGTCTGTAACCCGCAGGAACACGCCCGCTGTATCGTTTTCACCGACAACATCCGACAGCAGACGAATATAGGCAGAAAACGCATATTCTCCTGCCGGCAGAGTATCGGTCAATTGCCAAACGCCAGCGTTGCCGGAACTGGAAAGCGTTTCTTCCATACGAAGCACGGTATTTCCATACAGCGCATTTTGTGATGTGGAATAAGCGCTTACCTGAAGCGTCGGGCACTCTCCACTAGATGTGGCCCATCCGTTCAGCGTTTGGAAGGAATGATTCTGCAGCAGATTATCCGCGCCGCTGCTATAGTTAACGCCTTTAATATAGGGGTTGATGCCCGTACCGGAGGGAATGATCTGCACTTTGTCCCCATTCTCCGTATATGCGTAGCTGCCCAGCATAGCTCCATCGTTGTCAAAGGTATAAACGGTATAAATTTTTTCTGTTTTGTCCTCATGATCAATGGTATTTTCCGCTGTGGTTTTCCGGGCGGCAATATTATAGGTATAGGAAACAGTCTCACCTTCCAGGTTTTCCTTCCCCTTTTCGCTTATGCTGCCGACACGGCCTGCATTGTCGTATGCATACTCGATTCGGTCTGTATATGCAGATGCTGTTTGTGTATCATAGGAACTTACGGCAGTAAGCATATTGTCTGTATATTCCAGCTTTGTATATGCCCCGTCCCGCGCGATCACACCGGTAAGATTATCGCCTGTATATTGGTACTGCACTTTTTTTCCATCCGGTCCCGTAATGGAAGTAAGAGTACCCGAAGCAGCCCAATCCAAAGCAAACACACGGTCTGCGCCGTCTATAATGGACGTGATTCTGTCCGCTGTATAGACGATTTGCAGCTTGTTTTTGTTTTGATCTTCTATGGAAACCAGTCTGCCTGCGGTATCAAAGGTATACGTATCTGCGCAGTAGTAAAGTTCCCGTTTATGAGGATCATACATATATCCAGACTCCGCCAGATCCTCACACAAATAGTATTCTTTCTTTGTACCTAACAGGGTTGTATACGTCTTTTTAAAATATTCTTTTGTACTTTCTACAAGATAAATTCCGGCGCCGGATTCGTCCATAAACACATATCCGCTGCGTGCCGTGCCGTCGTGTATAAAAGTTTTAGGCACAATGCTCTGCATATAGTTGAGCTTCCAGCCGTTGCCTAGGCGCATGGCGCTAAAATTTGCGGTATCTAAATCTATTTCAGCGTTTTGTGTATACTGGTATCCAGCCAGCGCACTATGAAACGTGTGCCGTATGGACACAGGCATACGAATTCCCTGCCATGCCAAATCTTCCGCTTCTACCTTGAGCAAACCGGTTTGCAGCGCCATATCCGCGCGGCCAAACGCCCCTAAATTATGAGAAACGCTTGCCGACGTGCTCACCACCCCGCCGATTTCATAAGTTACGACTATCTTCGGCTGATTTGCGGCTGCCGCGTTTGATCCATAGATATCCACATAAGATATGCGGCTGCCGCTTTCATCCTGCGCTCGCAGCATCAGGCTTCTATAAGAAGCTTCTCCCCCACGTATGCTGTCATAAAAAGCAGTAATGTCAAAGGACAACGCCGCTGTTCCTATAGAAGTATTCTGCGCATAATCCAGCATATCCACACGAGCGCTGGGCGTACAAGTGCCAGCCGTAATATCCCCCGTGACTTGATACAAACATAGACGTGGCGCGTTTCCCACACACTTTTGCTGGTGCAAATCCAGTGTTACCTTTTGAATCCGTGCATGCTTCGGAATATCCGGCATCGCCAGCTTTATATACATACGGCTTGCGAAACAGGAACTTCCCGCCTGCACACTTCCAACGGAAATCGTTCCGCTGTCTTTGATCATATTACCGTCTCTCCATCGGTATGTTTGCATATCCGTCTCTCCGGACAACACCACCTGCGGGTCAATAATTACCGGAAAAACGCGGTCGTTTTCATCAATCCAGGCGCTGTCAGGAATGATTGTAAGCGCCGTCTGCGCCTCGTTTACAGGTCGTACTTCATAGTAAACATCGTCACTACGATTTCCTGCACCATCTGTCATAAAAGGCGCAGGAATCATAAATACCTCTTCTCCGGTTTCCAAGCTGGAGAAAGTTAGAATGCGTTCTGCTTCTTGAAACTGCATTTTCAAGCCGATAGTGTCCAGCAAAAATCCGTATCGGTAACTGTCTGCCCTTTCCCGAATGACGATGTCTTCTTTCACGCGGTCACCGGTTACAGAGTATCGATAATCCGCATGATCTGCGGCATTTTCATACAGCAGATACTCTCCGTTTCCTTCTTCGTGACACAAGGGGGCTTCCAAATAGTTATTTCCACGACTCCGCTTAAGCGGAGAAACAGTAAGACAGCATCCCTCTTTTTCCATTCGAAATATTTCGTCAAACTCTTTTTTTCTGTTAAACCGCACCTGAAATCTGCCAAAACTATTTTCAAAATACGCTTCTTTTGCTTCCAAATGAACACATTCCGAAATTTCCTCATAGGCTCCGTCCGCCTGCAGCGTATGTACTGGATTGGCAAAATACACCGCTTCTCTCCATATGCCGTCTCGGGTATAGACTTTCCTATTTTTACCGCGCCGCGACATGTCTTCCCAAAGAGGAACGGCCTCTTTTTCTGCCAGCCTTAGCTTTCCTGGCGCATCATCCGTTCTGGGCGTTTCTTGTTCCAACGCATTTGTTCTTTTCTTGTAATCTTTCATTTGTTTCTCCTTTATGATATTTGGGATGCTTTATCATAAAGGAGAAACCGGCCAAGTACTGTCCAATTTATAGAAAGTTGATTGTACAAGGTATATATTTGCTTCTCTTACCTGCCATAACGGTCATTTTACCGAAATGGAGCTTAGTATCGGAAAATATCATCTTGAGGTTAGCATCAACATAAAAAATTTAATTGTTTTATAAAGAAAACCCCACCGTGATCAACATACAGGAGGCAGATTCAGTGGTGTTTTTATCTATCAAATGGCTAAAAATATGGTTTCGGTAGACAGATATAAATCTCGATATGTGTATGATAATGAAAAGATATCTTGCAGTTTCCATCTCTATGGAAATATAGTTGAGAAACCCACTATTCTTCTGGAAAATTTTCCGTACCTAGTCTTAGAAAAAACTTAAGATAGGGAAAGCGCCCCCAAATATGTTCTATCCCTATTTCAAGATAAAAAGAAAGAACCCATGTAAAAGCTAGTTAAGCTTTTACATGGGTTCTAGCATTGGCGGAGAAGGAGAGATTTGAACTCTCGCGCCGGTTACCCGACCTACACCCTTAGCAGGGGCGCCTCTTCGGCCAACTTGAGTACTTCTCCGTTCAGCCTGCATGGAACTATCATTTCTAACAGCTTTTTTATTATACACAGAAAACAGTATTCTGTCAACCTTTTTTTATAAAAAAGAAGAAGTCATTTATACAAGCATATACAAATGATAGCTATTTTATTTATATTTGTTACGTTGACACCATTCAAAAAAGATTTATTATATTACGTAATTTTATCACATATAAATTCTATTTATTTAGATATACTAATAAAAAGTAAAATTATATACAATGGCACAAGCCAAAGAAAGGTATGGTAAAAATATGGCAAAATATGTTTGTACTGTTTGCGGATATGTTTATGATGAAGAAACTGGAGCGCCTGATATGGGAATTGGACCGGGGACTAAATGGAAAGATGTTCCTGAAGATTTCGCCTGTCCCCTATGTGCTGTAGGCAAAGAACAATTTGAGGCCGTAGAAGACTAACATGCATAAAAAAGCGCTTTATCAAATAAAGATAAAGCGCTTTTTTACATAAAATATTGACATAGGGTATTTTATATGCTAACATATTTATAATCTACGCAAGAGGAGACTCCATATGCCTTTTTGTACAAAATGTGGCGCTCAATTTGAAGGGAATGGCGCCTTATGCTTTTCATGTAAAACTCAAGCCAATCAAAATGATCCGTTTAAAGAATCCTATGCAAAATCTACAGGCGCATTCGGCACTGCTGAAGATTATACTGAATCATTCGAGCCCAGGGATATACAAGAGCACAAAGGAATGGGAGTTTTAGCCTATTTGGGAATTTTATTCATTGTGCCCTATTTTACCGCACAAAAATCGAGATTTAGCCAATTTCATGCAAAGCAAGGGATGATTCTCTTTCTCTTTGAAGTGGTAATTAATCTTATTATGGCTACGCTGAGATCCTTACTTAGCTGGATTCGTCCAATCGGTTTTCTTCTAGTTTTCCTCCACGCTCTATTGGGCTTGGCTATTTTAGCCTTAATTGTTATTGGAATATCCAACGTGCTGCAAGGGAAAGCAAAAGAACTTCCCTTTCTTGGAAAACTTACAAAAAAGTTATAATTATGTATTTGTCCCAGGTAAATATTCCTGGGACTTTTTATTTGTTCTTATAATTAGAGAGCATAAGAAAAGGCACGGACTCTCTGTATTTCTACAGAAGCAGTCCATGCCTTATTTCTTTATTTTAGTCCTTCTGGACTACCTGTGCCTAAATAATGCATATACATTATTTTACAGAAGTTTTCTTCTTTCTAATAATGATTACTGCTGCACAACCTACCACTGCAACAACCGCAACGATAATGATATAAACCATATAGTCGCCTGTCTTCGGAGGATTGTTACCACTACCGGGCTGGGTTGTAGAATCAGCCGGTTCATTGCTACCATCGCCATCGGTTGTTACGTCAGGAGCTGTAGTATCAGCAGGTTCCTGCGTATTGCCAGTATCTGTAGTGTCCTCGGGATCAGGCACTGTTGTGTCTGTACCCTTAGCAGGTATCACTTCTCTATTCAGCTCATCTCCACAAACAGTACAACTTTGTGTTTTCAAACCTGTTTCGGTTTCGGTAGGTTCTTTAACTGTTAACCATTCACCAGGAGTATGCGGAATTTTTTCAATTGTTTCAGTGCGTACTTCATTGTCACAAACAGTACAAGTATAGGTTTTTACGCCTTCTTCTTTACACGTTGCTTCTTTTGTTACGACACCAGCATCCTCAGTATGAGGAATAACCGGAATGGTTTCTGTATGGGTCAACTCTCCACAAGTCTCACAGTAGGTATTCAGCGTACCTGTTGTTGTACAAGTAGCTGCCGGTTCTGCAACGGGAGTGCCATCCTTGTGGCCAGTTGCGTCAACTGTTGTAGAAGACAGCAGTTCATCGCACCGCTCACAATATACATATTTCATACCTGTCTCTGTACAAGTAGGAGCAGGATCTATAACAGGCTCGCCCTCATCATGGCCTAATGCGTCAGGGTGTGCAGGATCTACGTCCTGTGTCACTATTTCACCACACAGTGCACACTTTTCCTCGATATAGCCAGGTTCAGTACAAGTAGGTTCAACTGTTTCAGGCGGCAGTTTATCCGTATGCGGGCATTTCACTTTGACAATACCATTGTCAACTTCAATACTAACATACTCTTCGTCTGCATTTACGTTATAGTTATCGATAGAAGAACCGGTAAAGGTATATTCATCCAGTATAGTCGCGCTGTCCGGAATATCAAACAGCATGTAGAAAGCTACGCCGTCTTCTGTAACATCTGCCACTTCAGGGCTTTCTACGAAAATGGTCAACGTGCCATCTTTATCACTTACGCTAAATTGGTCAGTTGTAAAGAGTCCGCTCTCCAAGCCAGCAAAAGTCATCTGAGCCGGATCATATACAAACTCTGCGCCCACAGATACAACACCAGGATTATTCAACAGCTTTACAGGAACCTTTGCCTGCTGACCAGCATACTGTTCTGTCTTTTCAGGAGACAAACCAGCAACCTTAGGAATCGATGTTGTACTGATTTCTCCATCACACTCCTTACAGAGTGTAGAAAGAACGCCTTCTTCATACATTGTAGGCTTCTTCGTAACAGCAGTATAAGTCTCACCGCTTACGTGTTCGCAAGGAGTTACGGTAACAGAACCGCCTGCAGGCAGGAAATCAACATTTTCTTCATCCAAGTTGATAACTTCCTTCACGTCCATGCTGATCGGCGTTTCACCTTCAACAAGTGCTTTGAACTTCAAAGAATACAAAACACCATCTACATCTGTTACATTCTGCATTGCATCTTTTTCAATGAAGACAGTAATCTTACCATCCAGTTCACTGTATCCATTTGCAATACTAAAGAGGCCATCTTCCACGCCTATAAATTCCAAAGCGGTGGTATCATAATCAAATTCTGCACGGATTGCCCAGATGCCTTCTGTATTTCTGCCAACGCTAACAGGAACCGTAACTTCCTGGAAGCGGGGACCAGATACTTCAGCAACTTCAATCTTCATGGTTTCGGAAACCTCAATTGTTACGGTTCCGGGAACCAATGTAGTTTCAAGAGCTTCTTCCTCATAAGTAAGAACTTCTACTACCGTAGGAGCGATCTGATGTTCTCCGGCTACCTTATCAGGTGTTGCTACTGTAAAGGTTACATTAGCAATCGTACCTGTGCCTGTAAAGTCTGCAGCTTCACCCGCCTCAAAATACAGCATAACATTTCCTTGATCGTCTATGCTGGAAAGGAAGTGGTTCGCTCCGATCATATCGCCGGCAGTAATCTCTTTTACAGTAAATACACTGGCATCATATTGCAGGCCCAGTCTTGCAATAAACAAGCCAGAGTTCGCATCCAATTTCACAGGAACAGTGACTTCTCCACCATTTACACCTGTTGCAGAACCTACAGAGAAAGTCGCGCCATCTACAGGAGTCTCTGCAACACTCACACTGCCTTTTACAAGAACAGGATCAATGTAAGTCAGCGGATTCAAAGTCATAATGTACTTAGACGCTGTTGCGATACCGATTTCGTATGTACCAACCTCGGCATCTGCCGCAACATCAAAGCTCAGAGTGCCAAGCAAACCATTGTAATAGCTAGCATCTTTCATATTGCGGTCCAGCAGCAACTTTACAAAACGATAATCGCTATCCGGTCCAGCCGGAACATCTACGTTGCAAGCTTCAAAAGCGCCAGCAGCATTTGCTGTTGCCTGTACATTTTCCTGGTTGAGCACCTTATCTGCTTCCCAGTTTTCCCAATCTCCCTGAGGAATACCGTCAGATGTTTTAAAACCAGCAAAAGTCAGGGTCTTAGGATAGTAAATCAGCAGCGTTGCTCCCATAATGTCATCGGGGTTAATTTCGGCAGTATTGCCATCCCAATAAAGCCCAACATCTGCTTTTGTTTCACCTTCATATATGGTAGCATTGTCCATATGGATGGTGAAAGCATCATAATTATGCGTTTCGTTGCCCGCGGTCTCGTTGTCAGCAGCAATCACGAGAAAAGCCGAACACAGGCTTGTCACGAGCAAAGCTACTACCACAAAAACCGATAATAGTTTTTTCATGGGCTAACCTCCTAAAATATTAGTACCTACATTATACTTTTCCCGTATACAATTGTCAAGAGATTCATAAAAAATTCATACGAAAATTATACGTATTATTCCAAAAAAATTCACAATACACTTAGTTATGAAACGCCTTACAGACAATTTATTTTTTTACAAATGTAACAAAATATTTGTTGCTTTTTCTCAATATTGTTTTATATGTGCAGAGATACGTTTGGCGTTTATTCTTTTTTTATTGACAATTTATTATTATTTTGGTATATTTTTATTAACAGAATTTCGTCTGTTTTTATTTTATAATTGAAGGAAAGGAAATCTTATGAAAACCAGTCAAAAAATGCTCTGTATCCTGGCTGCGCTCCTTGCCTCCATCTGTATCTTTACAAGCGTATCCTTTGCAGCAGAGTCGAATACAGCGGCGGATACTACTGAAATTACTGCCGCAGATACTCTCCCTGAAAAAGACGATGCTGTTTCTGTAGACGATATAGACATCGCAGAGGCAGAATTGGGCTCTCCCTCCAAATTCTACGGAACCCCTCTAGCTCTGCTTCCGCCCCTTATTGCAATTGTCCTAGCGCTGATTACTAAGGAAGTGTACTCTTCCTTATTTATAGGGATTATTGCGGGTGCACTGCTCTTTACAAATTTTAATATCGTCCGCACACTGGAATCTATTTTCAAAGTAATGACTGAATATGTAGGCGATCCGTGGAATTTGGGAATTCTAATTTTCCTGGTCATGCTTGGAATTATTGTGGGGTTGATTACAAAGTCTGGTGGTTCTGCCGCGTACGGAAGCTGGGCGACAAAGCGGATTAAATCTCGCAGGGGAGCACTGCTTTCCACGTTCGTACTAGGTGCAATTATCTTTATTGACGACTACTTTAACTGTCTCACAGTTGGCTCGGTAATGCGGCCTGTAACGGACAAGCATAAAATCTCCAGAGCCAAGCTGTCTTATATCATAGACGCTACCGCCGCGCCTATATGCATTATTGCGCCGATCTCTTCTTGGGCGGCTGCGGTTTCTTCTTATACTACCGAAGGTGAAGGGCTTTCTCTGTTCATTCAAACCATCCCTTATAATCTGTATGCCCTGCTTACAATTGTAATGGTCATTGCGATGAGCCTAATGGATTTTGATTTTGGCCCTATGAAAAAGTATGAAAGAAACGCAACGCAAAACGGGGATCTATTCACCACTGGAAAAGGAGAATATTCCTCCGCAGAAGAGATTTCTGTTTCTGGGAAAGGAAAAGTAATTGATTTGATTCTGCCTGTAATTGTTCTGATCATTTCTTGTATTACAGGAATGATTTACACCGGTGGATTTTTCAACGGAAACGGGACGGATTTCGTCACCGCGTTTTCCAACAGCGATGCTTCGGTAGGCTTGGTAATGGGATCATTTGTGAGTCTTATTTTTACTTTGCTGCTTTATCTGCCCCGTCGAATTGTTTCCTTTAAATCCTGTATGGAATCGATTCCTCAAGGATTTAAAGCAATGGTTCCTTCTATTATTATTTTAATGTTTGCATGGACCCTCGGCGGACTTTGCAGAGACCATTTAGGCGCCGGTGAATTTGTGGCAAACTGGATCCATGACACAGGATTTTCCACCAATATGCTGCCGGCCGTCATATTCCTGGTAGCACTGGGACTTGCATTTTCTACCGGCACTTCTTGGGGTACCTTTGGCATATTGATTCCGATTTCGCTGGATATATTTGAAAAAGCGGGAATTACCGGATCTGCAACGGTAATCGTAATTTCTGCATGTTTGGCAGGTGCAGTCTGCGGCGACCACTGTTCTCCTATTTCCGACACTACCATTATGGCCTCGGCAGGTGCGCAGTGCAATCATGTTAACCACGTATCCACACAGTTGCCTTATGTGCTTCTGACAGCTTCAGTGTCCTTTATAGGCTACGTACTAACTGCTTTTATCAAGCAATGGTATATCCTGCTACCGCTCATGATCATTCTTTTGCTTGGCATTCTATTCTTGATAAAACTTATGACAAGCCACAAAAAGAACACGGTTTAGCAGTTCTTTCCATGTAGAGGATAATAAATACAAAGACCACTTTGAAAGATATCTTTTCAAAGTGGTCTTACTTATTGGTATCATCTGTCTTTCTAAAGCAAAACATCAGCAAATACACCGTTGCGCAAAATTTTCCCATACCGAAAGCCACAGCTTTTGGCAAGTTCCGCGGCCTCTGAGAAATTCCAGTCTAAGCCTTTAAGCTGGTGGCAATCACTGGTGATGATCACCTGCCCGCCTAAATGTTGCAGATGCCGCAGTAAAAATGCTGCTGGATAGGGAGCGGAACGACCTGCCCGCAGCATCGCTCCCGTATTGATTTCGAATAATGGGCAAGTTGGTGTCACCTGTTCCAACGCCTCCAGCGCCGCACTACGGTACCGGGGATCCGATTCATCAAATAGGCAGCTGCCCTCGTTAAATTTCGTAATTAGATCAAAATGTCCTACAATATCACATCCCGTTACCGCCGCAACCTGGGCGGCTTGCCGATAGTAGGCCTGCGCGTACCGATAATAATCTCCGCCAAAGTATCGTTTCACTGCAGCCACTGTCTTTTCTCGGGATGCGTCTACCGCCACATAGGCGCCATCGTCGCACCGAATATAATGTGTACTACCGATGATATAATCATAAGGAAAGGAGATCTCTTCAGAAAAAACATCCTGTTCAATTCCAAGATACACCTGTATGGTATCTTTATATTCTTGCTGCAAAGACAGGATTTCCCTTTGATATGCCTGGGTCCCTTCCCTGGACATACAGTACTCCGTGTCGCAAGAGGTATATGCATGTCCGGAAAACCCAATAGACTCCCATCCCAATACAATCGCTCGTTGGATCAATTCCCGGGCTGTATTTTTTCCATCGCAATAGGTAGTATGGGTGTGTAAATTAGACGAAGACGTCATTTCGTCATCTTCTCCTGCTTCACTTTATGGTCGATTACATGACGAGAAGCCAGTTCCTTATATATGTCATCCACAGAAATTCCCATCTGTACCATCAGCACCAGTACATGATAGGTGAGATCGGATATTTCATAAATCACTTCTGCTTTATCATCCGCCTTGCCGGCGATAATTACTTCCGTAGACTCCTCTCCCACTTTTTTCAAAATTTTATCAATTCCCTTTTCAAAAAGATAGGTAGTATACGATCCCTCTTTCTTCTCTGTTTTTCTGCCTTCAATCAGCCGCATCAAACCATCCAGAGAAAAGGGTTCTTCCTCGCCTGCATTATATACGCTGTTGAAAAAGCAGGTCTCTTCGCCGGTATGGCAGGCAGGGCCCTCCGGCAGAACATACACAGTCAGCGCATCACAGTCACAGTCCGTATCAATGCGTACAATATGCTGCACATTGCCGGAAGTTTCTCCCTTTCTCCAGAGCTCTTGTCTGGAACGGGACCAGAAGCAGGTCCGCTTTTCTTCTAAACTAATTGCGAGGCTCTCCCGGTTCATATAAGCAACCGTCAGGACTTTCTTGGTCCTATTATCAATCACCACGGCAGGGATAAGACCCTTTTCGTCAAATTTTAAATCTTCTATTTTCATTTTTAAATACCCTCCAACATTCTATTTTCTCAATTATAAGCGGACATTGATTCCATCTTCCCGCAGCTTTCTTTTCAAATCGCCGATAGAGACTTCTCCAAAATGGAAGATAGAAGCGGCCAGTCCCGCATCCACCTTAGGTACCTGTGTAAACAAGGTAGTAAAATCTTCCATGCAGCCAGCTCCCCCGGAAGCAATCACTGGTACATCCACCAACTCACATACAGCGGACAACATCTCCAAGTCAAACCCATTCTTTACACCGTCCGTGTCGATACTGTTGAGAACAATTTCTCCTGCTCCGTTTTCTACACCTTGCCGAATCCACTCTAGGGCGTCCATCCCGGTGTTTTCCCGGCCGCCTTTAGCAAATACGGTAAAACGGCCGTCCACACGCCGTACATCTACAGAAAGCACCACACACTGATCTCCGTATTTTTGGGCCGCTGCAGGAATCAGGCCGGGGTCCCGAAGAGCGCCGGAATTGACGCTCACCTTGTCTGCACCGCACTTTAGCACACGGTCAAAATCATCTAAAGTGTTAATGCCACCGCCCACCGTAAGCGGAATAAAAATTTGGCTGGCAACCTCTGTTAAAATATCTGTAAAAAGCCGCCGCCCCTCAAAAGATGCGGTAATATCATAAAATACCAGCTCATCCGCGCCCCCTTCACTGTAATACTTCGCCAGTGTAACAGGGGAGGACACATCGTTCACATCTAGAAAATTGACGCCTTTAACCACACGTCCGTCTCGTACATCCAGACAAGGAATAATTCGTTTTGTTATCATCAATATACTCCCATTAAAGTACGCCCTGACAAGCCAGCACTGCCGCCGCCAAATCAATCGTACCTGTATAGATGGCTTTCCCTAAAATTGCTCCGTATAAATGCATATCCCGCAGTTTTTTCACGTCTTCCAGCGTAGTAACCCCACCAGAAGCGATAAGACGCACGGAGTATTTTTCCGAAAGACTTTTATACATTTCCATATTAGGCCCAGCAAGCATCCCGTCTTTGGAAATATCCGTGCAGATTACCGTTTGTACGCCTGCCTCAGTCAACCGCCGAAAAAGCGCGTCACAAGTTAGCGCGCTTTTCTCCTGCCAACCGCGGATAGCCGCCATTCCGTCTCGCACATCTACGCCCACCGCAATTCTTTCACCATATCTGTCTACCATTTCCTGCAAAAACAAAGGATCGGTTACCGCAGCCGTCCCTATAATTACACGGTGTACACCGGCATCCAAATAGCGTCGCACGATTTCCGGGTTGCGGATACCTCCGCCTACCTGCACCTTCAATCCGCTGGTCGCCACCAATTTTTCTACCACTGCCAAATTTGGCGTGGTTCCATCCTTCGCTCCTTCTAAATCCACCGTATGCAGGTACCTTGCACCAGCACAGCGAAACTCCACGCCTAGTTCCTCCGGATGTTCGCTGTAAATGGTCATCTGCGCATAGTCCCCTTTTACCAAGCGGACTGCTTTTCCCTCATATAAGTCAATTGCCGGAAACAGATTCATGCTTTTCTCTCCATACTCCCATTAGATTTCACAAAAGGCTTTTAGTATTTTTAGCCCCACCGCTCCGCTTTTTTCTGGATGAAATTGGGTGCCAAACACATTTTTATTTTCTGCAGCCGCCGTCACAAGCGCACCATATTCTGTCCACGCGCTGACCCAAGAATCGCACTCTGCTGCATAATAGGAGTGCACAAAATATACATGATCCCCTTCCTGAACATTCTTAAATAAAGGGCTGCATGGCTTCTCCTTCGGAAAACGCAGTGCATTCCAACCAATATGTGGTACTTTATATGTATCCGGCACAACGCCGCGCATAGGAACAATTTTCCCAGGGATCAGCCCAAGTCCCGTATATTCACCATATTCTAGACTTTTGTCAAAAAGAAGCTGCATACCCAGGCAGATACCCAGCAGAGGTTTTCCTTTCTCAGCCTCACGAATCACTACCTGATCCAGTCCTGCCTCCCGTAGCTTTTGTGCCGCATCTCCAAAAGCACCCACGCCCGGCAAAATAATCCGATCACATGATTCGATACGCTGCCGGTCTCCAGTTACAATCGCTTCTGCTCCAATATAGGCAAACGACGACTTTAAAGAAAATAAATTCCCGACTCCGTAATCTACAATGGCAATCATATCACAGCACTCCTTTAGTGGAAGGAATCTCTCCAACCATTTGGGGATCTATCGCAACACAGCGGCGCAGGGTTCGACCCAGCGCTTTAAAAATTCCTTCAATGATATGATGCGTATTGGAACCAGCCAACTGCTGTACATGAAGAGTCAATCCGGCATTGCGCACGAATGCTAGCATAAACTCCTGCACCAGTTCCGTATCAAACAATCCCACTTTTTTTGCACGCAATTGTACTGTATAGGAAAGATGCGCACGCCCCGAAAAATCGGCAGCGCACAAGATAAGCGCTTCATCCATAGGAAGCGTAATATTTCCATAGCGATAAATACCCGCCATATCTCCCAGCGCTTCGGCAAACGCCTTACCTAGACAGATGCCGATATCTTCCACCGTATGATGACAGTCCACCTGCAAATCTCCTTTGCAAGTGAGATTTAAATCAAACCGACCATGGGCGGCAAACAGAGTAAGCATGTGATCCAAAAAGCCCACGCCTGTATCGATCTGTGCCTGACCTGTGCCATCTAGGCATAGTTTTAATCGGATATCTGTTTCTTTTGTTTTTCTGCTAATTTCTCCAACGCGCATTTTTATGACCATACCTTCCTTAGTATATCTGCATGTCTATGCCCTACTTGTCTTTTTATATCTAACTTCTTTCATTATCTAAAACAGACAACAGTTGGTCCATCTGTTCCTTGGTTCCAATGGTGATCCGAACAAAGTCTCGGATACGCGCCCCACTAAACCAGCGGACCAACACACCACCTGCGCGCAACTGTTGGTAAATCGCTTCTCCCTCTATCCCGGGCTTTCTCGCAAATACAAAATTGGCATTTGACGGCAGTACCACAAATCCCCTATCCTTCAAAGCTTTTGTTGTATACTCCCGTACCTGCATAACATTTTCTGCATTTGTCTTATAATATGTATCTGACTCCAAACATGCAATTCCGGCAATCTGCGTTAATCGGTTTACATCATAGGGGTTCATACAGTATTTAATCCGTTCCAAGTCCTGAATTAATTCCCTGCTGCCGACAGCAAATCCTAGACGGGCTCCAGCCAAAGAACGGGACTTAGAATACGTGCGTATTACCAATAGATTTTCATAGCGCCCCACTAGGGATAGAGCGGAGTCTGCTCCAAAATCCACATAGGCTTCATCGATCATAATCACATGATCCGGATTACTCCGAACAATTTTTTCAATCGCATTTAATGGAAGGGCAATTCCTGTAGGCGCATTGGGATTGGCAATTACGATATGCATACCAATATTTTCATAATCCGGCACATGGATGCGGTAATCCTCTGTCAGTGGAACCACATGGCATGGAACACCATGAAATTGCCCATATACGGAATAAAATCCATAGGTGATATCTGGAAATGCAATTCCATGCTCCCGATCACAAAAGGCCATAAATGCCATATTGAGAATGTCATCTGATCCATTAGTAACGAATACGTTTTCCGCTTCAACGCCATACGTATCTGCAAGCTTTTCCCGCAGCACATGGCAAGTAGGGTCCGGATACAAGTTCAGCAAAGATACCTGTTCTCGATTTACCGCTTCCAGTACCTGTGGGGAGGGAGGATACGGAGATTCGTTGGTATTAAGTTTGATATATACCCGGTCTTGCGGCTGCTCTCCCGGCGTATACGGTTCCAATTCAGCAAAACGCTCGCTTAAAAATCTGCTCATGCTTCCTCAACTTTTACTTCTGATCTTCTGCAAAACGAATGCGTGCAGAGTTCGCATGGGCGCCAAGCCCCTCCTGATCCGCAAAAAATCCGACCTTTTCAAAAACCGGCTCCAAAGCTTCCTTCGTATAATAGGTAAATTGGGTTTTCTTTACAAAATCATCTACGGATAAAGGGCTGGAAAAACGGGCTGTTCCGCTGGTAGGAAGAGTGTGGTTGGGTCCCGCAAAATAATCACCCAGTGCCTCAGGGCAGTATCTTCCCAGGAACACACTTCCAGCATGCTTTATCTGACCAAGATAATCAAAGGGAGCATCTGTACAAATCTCCAAATGTTCCGGCGCTAAGGCGTTAGAAATTTCTACTGCTTGACAGATGGAATCAGCAATGATAATTTTCCCGTTGTCGTCAATAGAGCGTCGTGCAATATCCCGTCTCTCCAGCAGTGGAATCTGCCGCTCCAATTCCTGGGCCACCTGCTCAGCCAGCTCTTTACTGTCCGTAACCAAAACTGCTGAAGCACACACATCATGTTCCGCCTGAGACAGAAGGTCCGCAGCTACATGCACCGGATTCGATGCGCCATCGGCAATTACCAAGATTTCGCTTGGCCCAGCAATCATATCAATCGCCACTGCGCCAAAAACCTGACGTTTAGCCTCCGCTACATACCGATTTCCGGGGCCTACAATTTTATCTACTCGGGGAACGGACTGTGTACCATATGCAAGTGCGGCCACAGCCTGGGCCCCTCCAACTTTAAAAATTTTCTGTACGCCGCCGATTTTTGCCGCTGCAAGTATTACCGGATTGATTTTTCCATCCTGTCCTGGTGGGGTTACCATCACAATTTCCCCAACCCCGGCAATCTGGGCAGGAATACAATTCATTAACACAGAAGAAGGATAGGCTGCCGTACCGCCAGGTACATATAGGCCTACGCGTTCCATAGGGATCACGCGCTGTCCAAGCACTTCTCCGGCAGTACCGGTCAGAACAAATCCGCTGCGCTTTTGATTGGCATGAAACGCCCAGATTCGCTCTTTCGCTTCCCGCAAAATCTGAAGGTACTTGGGATCCATAGCGGCTACAGCTTCTTCGATTTCGCTCTCACTGACAGCAAGGCTCTCCAGACTTGCCCTATCAAACTTTTCTGTATATGCCAGCAGAGCGGCGTCTCCCTCCGTCTGCACATTTTGGATGATCTCCGCTACAGCGCGTTCCACTGCCGGATCTACCATCCGAATGCTGCGGTTGAGAATTTCCTCTGCGCACTGAGCGTATTCCATAATGCGTATCATTCCTTATTCCCTTTCTGCAATCGCTTTTTGAATTTTTTCTGTCATGGCAAAAATTTCAGCATTTTTAAACTGGAAGCTTGCTTTATTGGCTACCAACCGCGCACTAATTGGCACAATGGTTTCATAAGGCTCTAAATTGTTTTCGTACAAGGTTTTTCCTGTCTCCACGATATCCACGATTACGTCGGATAGTCCCAATAGAGGCGCAATTTCGATGGATCCATTCAGCTTGATGATATCAATATCCAAGCCTTTTTTGTCATAAAAATCTCTGGCAATATGGGGAAACTTTGTAGCAACGCGGATTGTTCTTTCACCACTGGGCTGCATCCCCTTTTTACCAGCTACTGCCATTCTGCATTTTCCCATCTGCAAGTCGGCCAGTTCATATACATCATGACCGCCTTCCAGAAGGATATCCTTGCCAACAATGCCTACATCGGCTGCGCCGCGTTCCACATAAATAGCTACATCAGAGGGTTTAGCCCAAAAATAACAGACGCCGTTTTCCGAATTTTCAAAAATAAGTTTCCGACTGTCTTCCAAAATTTCCGGGCAGCCATATCCAATGTCTGCAAAAATCTTATATGCTTTTTCTCCAAGTCTTCCTTTAGGGAGAGCAATATTCAACTTTCTCATATAGCGGCACCTCCCTCCTTCTTATCCATACGCACATGTTTTTTATAGCGAACAGTACTAACCGTATCTTTCTGCACACGCACCTGCAAGCCTTCATTTGTCAGTTTCTGGGCTTCTGCGGCAGCGGCGGCAGGATCTGCGCTGCCATATGTAATTAACACATCCAGGTCGCTGTCCCGTGTATCCTCACTAAACTGTTCCAAAAGATTCGGATAAATTGCAAAACCAATAGCGCCCGCTTGTTTACCAAACTTTTTCACAAGGGTATCATATCGTCCGCCGGAGAGCACGTGGGCAGGAATTCCATCCACAAATCCTTGGAAGGTAACTCCATTGTAGTAGTCCATATCATTTGTCACAGAAAAGTCCAATACAAATTGTGTGCCACAGCCGACAGCATCCAATACTTGATATAACTGCGCCAGCTCATCTACAGCCAGGCGCGCGGGATCGCCTGCAGACGTATCTGCAAGCAAATCAGCAAGTTTTGCAAGGCTTGCTTGCAAAGGGCCGTAAACTTCTGCAACGGATGTAAGCTTGTTTATATCTTTTTCTGCAACGGCCTCTTCCCGGCACACTGCCTGAAGTTCATGAACATTCTTTTCGCCCAGACAACGTAACACCTCTCGTCTGGCCATTCCCTCCAATTTTGCCTGATCCAAAAGCGCCGTCACCAAGCCCATATGACTGATACCAATCACGGAACTAGATGAAATTTCACGAAGGCTTTTCGCCGCCAAGGCCAGCACTTCTGCTTGCGCATAAGTATCCATTTCGCCGATATATTCAATGCCCACCTGTAGTATCTCCCGGATTCCACTGGACTGATCTGTGCTGCGATAGACATTCTCACAATAATACACCTTTTCTGGTTCAAAAAAAGACTCTGGAGCATTTTTCACGATAGATAGCGTAATATCCGGCTTTAGCGCAAGCAATGTTCCGCCAGCATCTGTAAAAGTAAGAATATTGCTACTGGAAAGAAAACTTTTGTTTTCCAGGTACAAATCATAATGTTCAAACTTACTCATCTTATATTTTTTATATCCATACAGCTCGTACAAACGCCGCATTTTTAAAATATATTTTTCTTCCTCACGCAATAAATCTAAAATTGTCATGTAGGGTCTCCATTCTTTTTTTATTATCTTCTATAGAGTAAAGCAAGCTGCCAAACAAGTTTTGCAGTTGCTTATTATACAAAAATAAAAGTGTGGAAGTTTATGTAATAAAACTTTTCTTTATTATACCACATACAAAACACTTCCGCAAGCATCTCACACTACTAAGTATAGCACGCCTTTCTACTTTAGTCAAGTAAATTACTAAAGTTTCTTTGCAAAAAAAGACCCGCCCAAGGCGGATCTTTTTATTTTTACAAAAAGTTACGGATATCTGGTAACGCCGTCTCTTTCTTCTCCATAGAACTGGAACATCGGGTCTTCCGTATAACTGATGCTACTAGGCAGCGAATACGGCTCATCTGCCGAGAAAATACGCATACCGTTGTCTTTGATATAGTTGTACATGTTGTCATACCGCTCCATGTACAGCTTCCGGAGTTCTTCATTATTTCCTTTATAATAGCGGTGGTGCACACAAGACAGGCCAAGGAAATCAAAACATGCAATCATCGTTTCAATTCTATCACGCTGTTCATCTGTCTGCGCTTTTTCCAACGCTGCCACCAGAAGGGCACGCATTTCCTCATAATGCTGGTCAATATACTCGAAATCGTACATCTGACGAGGACGGTCATAGTTGTTGATAAAGCATCCCGCACGGTCGCCCGCTTCATTCTGCATCATGATGAAGTCAAACAACTCTTCGTTTCCTTCGCCATATTGCAGGTACAGATATTCCATTATGTGATCATAGAATTCTTCTTCCGTCATTTCGGGATCCCAGTTCAGACGGATCGCAAGATATTCCTTCAAGGTTTCAAAGTTATACTCCGTGCCGCCGCCTTCGTAGAATATACCACTGACGCCGCATTCGTTGATCAGATAATTGTAATCATAGTACAGATTTATGATATTAGGACAACCTATCAGATAGTAGTGATAGGTTACAGGATAATACCAGAACCATAGTTCCGCACCTGTATCTCGGCAGATATCTCCCCACTCTTTCAATGCTTTTTCATCGTAGGTATTATTTCCGCCAAGGGAGGTAAGATTATCTCCGCATTCGCCGCTGCCAATAAAGTGGTTATTACAGCCGGTTCCACAGAACAATACGATTAGATCCTTGTCTGGGAAAATCGTTTGCGGAATGATATGATCATATATGATAAAATACAATTTTATTCCGGGATAATACTGCTGAATATCCTTTACCGCACGGTTAGCAATATACACGCTTCCGCCTGCATAGCCATCTGTCTCATAGATTGTAGAGCAGTCCGCACACTTACAATATCCCTTGATGTTATCGCAGATAGAGAAGGACATGGAAGATGTACCCTTACGGAATACATGGCTTGGTCTACTGTTGCCTTGAGCCCATTCAACAAAAATCATATCCATAGTCAGCTTCAATCCGGTGAACATCTGATTGTAGGATTCCTCACCAGTCATACAAGGCTGCCACGAATATTCATCCCTCTGTACACCTTGCTGATAACGTTCCTGCAAAGTAGGTGCATCTTCCGGACCAGTAGCCATTCTGTAGTAATAACCAAAAGAATGCGCATTGATAAAGTGAGCACCAGTCAGCGTGCCATGACGCTCATCATCCGAAAACGCAGATCCACGTCCGTTCAGTCTGCGGGGGAACGCAAATTCTTCATTGTTATCTGCCGCTGTCTGTCTTGCCATACGGAAAACAAGTTCAGGAATCTTCTTGAAATATGTACCTTCTGCAATATCAGAGGTACGGCTCTTATACACACGATACTCTTCGGTACTGAAGAACCGATAGCCCAGGTATTCTTCCAAGATATCATAGGCAGCATACATACTACCTCTGCGGGTACCATAGATATGCAGCTGACCATCCTTCACTTCATAGATGTAACCTTCAATGCCAAGCTCGCCGGTTTCATCTTCCTGATGGAAATAGACGGCATTTTCCGTCGAAGGCGTACCAAAACAGATTTCCATATTGTGTCCGGTTGCCATCCGGGTATACTTACGCAGCATATCCGCACCATAGTACAGGTTGCTGGTTTCAGAATCTGTTCCCTCGGGCACAACGATACAATATGTAGTGATCGAATTGCCTGCAATGGTAAAGTTATACAGCGCTTGGCCGTATCCTTCAGTAACCTCGTAGTCAGACCATTGTTTTGCGCCGGCTATACACATTTTAAACTGCAGTGCGTCATATGCGCTCACCTGGCCGTCTGCGTCCATATCCGCAGCGTCCCGTATTACGCTCGCGCCCTCCACATCTGCCAGATAGCGGGCCACTTCCAGCGCGTCCGTAGGATCGGCAACTCCATCCCCGTTTACGTCACCCAAAGTGAATGTGTCATCTACTACCATTCCTGCCGCAGCACCGATGCTAAGCATCCCTGCCAGCATCGATAGCAACAACACTAGTGATAATGCTTTTTTCATTTGGTTTCTCCTTGCATTAATAGACGAGTTTATCGTATATCTGTGCTTATTGTACCATATTAGTTATACATAATCAAGTATTTTTTTGATTTTTTTGTACAAAAATCACAGAATTATTGTTTCTATTTTGTGAACAAAATGCATCGTTTTTGAATATACGTTTGTAATAAAAGAAAGCCATCCAAAAAAGAGATTCCTGCAAAGCAGGAATCTCTTTCCTTATTAAATAGTGAAGCTATTACCTTGCCTTAACAAATTACGGATACCGGGTAACGCCGTTTCTTTCTTCTCCATAGAATTGGAACATCGGATCTTCTTTATAGCTGATGCTGCCAGGTATTGAGTAGGGTTCATCGTTAGAGAATATAACCATATCGTTATTTTTAATATAATTGTACATTGCGTCATACCGCTCCATGTACAAGCTCCGAAGCACTTCGTCATTTCCCTTATAATAGCGGTGGTGCACACAAGTAAGCCCAAGGAAATCAAAACAGGCAATCAACGTTTCAACTCTATCACGCTGTTCATCTGTCTGCGCTTTTTCCAACGCTGCCACCAGAAGAGCACGCATTTCCTCATAATGTTCATCAATATATACGTAATCATACATCTGACGCGGACGGTCATAGTTATTGACAAAACAGCCTGCACGGTCGCCTGCCTCATTCTGCATCACAATGAAATCGAATAATTCCTCATTTCCTTCACCATAGTACATATATAAGTACTCTTTTACAATTTCAACAAATTCCTCTTCCGTCATATCCGGATCCACGATAACACGGGAAGCGATATATGCTTTCAGGGCCTCAAAATTGTATGTGCGACCGCCGCCTTCATAATATATACCAGTAACATTGTACATTTCCACCACATTCACAATATCCGCCCAAATGTTGTAGATATTCGGACAGCCCACAAGATAATAGTGGCACGTTACCGGGTAGTACCAAAGCCACAGTTCAGCTCCGGTTTGTGCACAGATATCTCCCCATGCCTGCAGAGCCGCCTCTTCATATTTATTGCTGTAGTTCAGCTGTGTCAGATTGTCTCCGCAGCCCCCGCTGCCAATCACATGATTGTTGCAGCCATTATGACAGAACATAATAATAAGATCCTCATGAGGAAAAATATCCTGCGGAATCGTATGATCATAAAGAATCAAATACAGCTTTAAGTCGGGATAATACTGCTGGATGTCCTCCACCGCACGGTTAGCAATATATATACTTCCGCCTGCATAGCCATTTGTAGAGTAGAGTGTAGCGCAGTCGGCACATTTGCAGAACTTAATATTATCACAAATAGAAAACGACATAGACGAGGATTCTCTGCGCAAGACGTTGTTTGCCCATTCCTCTGTAATCATCTTAATACACAAATATAATCCGGTAAACATCTTATTGTAATCGTCTTCACTGGTAAAGCAAGGCTGCCACGAGTATTCATCTTTCTGTACACCTTGCTTGTAACGCTCATTCAGCGTAGGCGCATCTTCCGGACCAGTAGCCATTCTGTAGTACCAACCAAAAGAATGGGCGTTGATAAAATGGGGGCCGGTCAGCGTGCCAAATCTTTCTTCCGTATAGCCGTACAGCTGCGATCCGTTCAATTTTCTTGGAAAAAAATAATCCTCAGCGCCACTGACATCAAAGGTTTGCATGCAATACCGGAAGAAAAGCGGCGGTACTTCTTTTGTATATATACCTTCCGGTATATCCGACGTTCTGTTCTTATATAGCAAGGTTTGTTTTCCGCTGAAAAACCGGTAACCTATGTATTCTTCTATTATTTCATAAGCGGCATACATATTGCCTCTGCGGGTACCGTAAATATGCAGTTGTCCATCCGCAACTTCATAAATATACCCGTCTAATCCAAGTTTCAGCCCCTGCTCACTTAGTTCATCAATAGCGTGAAAATAAATACCATTTTCTGTGGTCTTCTCTCCGTAAACAATTTGCAGTGCAGAGCCGGTAGCCTCTTTAACATATTTCTGCATCATTTCAGCAGCGTAATACGCGTTGCTGGTTTTCGGATCTGTATCTGCCGGAACTACAAGACTATATGTGTCAATGGAATTGCCGCCAATAGTAAACCGGTACAGGGCCGCCCCCTCGGTTTCGTAGTCAGACCAATTTTTCGCGCCGGCTATACACATTTTAAACTGCAGTGCGTCATACGCGCTTACCTGGCCGTCTGCGTCCATATCCGCAGCGTCCCGTATTACGCTCGCGCCCTCCACATCTGCCAGATAGCGGGCCACTTCCAGCGCATCTGTAGGATCAGCAACTCCATCCCCATTTACATCGCCCAAAGTGAATGTGTCATCTACTACCATTCCTGCCGCAGCGCCGATGCTAAGCATCCCCGCCAACATTGATATCAGCAGCACTAATGATAATGTTCTTCGCATCCAACTTCTCCTCTCTCTTTGTAAAAGCTTTTAATCATATTATAATTTTAATATATTGTACGATATTTTTCAATATTTTTTTGAAATTTTGTACACATTTGTTGTTGAAAATACTTTAACAAATGTATTTGCCAGATAAAATTTTATAAAAATCGCAAAAATAGAATTGTGTAAGTCCAAAAAAGGAGCGCCGCAAGACGCCCCTTTTTATTTTTCCGGATATCTGCTGACGCCTGGACGTTCCTCTCCATAAAACTGATACATCGGATCCTCTCCATAATCGATAGAATTCGGAAGTCCATACTGATCCCCTGGGAAAATCAAAATGTTGTTATCTTTTATATAATTGTACATTGCGTCATACCGTTCCATATACAATTCCTGCAATGTACGATCATCTCCCTTATAGTAACGATGATGGACACAAGTGAGCCCCAAAAAGTCACAGCATGCTATTAGTGTATCAATTCGTTTTGCCTGCTCGTCGGTATTCGCTTTTTCTCTAGCCGTTACAAGCAGCGCACGCATTTCCTCATAATGTTCATCAATATATGCGTAATCAATCATCTGACGGGGCCGGTCAAAGTTGTTGATGAAACAACCCGCACGGTCTCCCGCTTCATTCTGCATCATGATATAATCATGCAGTTCCCCGTATCCATCTCCGTAATAAATATACAAATACTCCTTCATTAGCTCATAAAATTCCTCTTCCGTCATATCCGGATCCGCTATCATGCGCGAAGCGAGATATTCTTTTAGAGCCTCAAAATTATTATAAATTTCATCGCTTTCAAAATACAGACCAGTAACGTTGCATTCATTTACGAGGAACTTAAAGTCTTCATAAATATTGACAATGTTTGGGCATCCGACCAGCCAAAAGCTGTAATTACAGGGATAGTACCAAAACCAAAGCTGCGCTCCTGTCTGTATGCAAATATCCCCCCAAGCTTTTAATGCTTTTTCATCATAGGTATTGTTTCCGCCAAGCAGTGTGGTATTATCTTTGCACGCGCCGCTGCCAATAAAGTGATTATTGCAGCCGGTTCCACAGAACATAACAATCAAATTCTTATCCGGATAAATGTTTTGCGGGATTGTGTGATCGTAAATGATAAAGTATATCTGCATTCCTGGATAATACTGCTGGATGTCTTTCGCCGCGCGGTTGGCAATATACACGTTGCCACCGGCATATCCGTCTGTAGCATATATGGTGGAACAGTTGGAGCATTTGCAGTAGTAAGCCGTATTGTCACACATAGAAAAGGACACAGAGGACGTCCCCGGCCGGAATATATGGTCTTTCTTTTCTCTTTCTTTAAAAAGATAATCGCTGTACAGCACCAATCCGGTAAATAACTGCTGATACATAGAATCGTCTGTAAAGCACGGCTGCCAAGTCAACTGATTTATCCGTTCGCCATTTTCGAAACGTTCCAACAAAGTAGGTGCATCCTCTGGCCCCGTATACATTTGATAATAGTAGTGGAACGAATGCGCGTTAAATGCATGTGAGCCTGTTAGCGTTCCATATTTTTCCTGCTCATAAGCCATGAGCTGAAATCCGTTATTTCTTCGAGGGAAATAATACTGCAAAGCGCCGGGAATCCCAAAAGTTCCGCCCCGCACCATACGAAATGTAAGCGCGGGCTGCCGTTCAATATATGTTCCCTCTGGAATATCGGATGTGCGTTTTTTATAAATCAACGTCTCTTCTCCACTATAGAAGAGAAGACCCAGATATTCCTCCAAAATCTCATAAACAGCGTACATATTTCCCCGGCGGGTGCCGTAAATGTCCAACTGTCCGTCAGTTACGCTATATATGTAACCTTCGATACCAAGTTCGCCGGTTTCATCTTCCTGATGGAAAGTGATGGCGTTTTCCGTGATTTTTTCTCCAAAACAAATTGCCAATTCACATCCTGTAGCAATAAGAACATATCTTTGCAGCTCCTGTGCGCTATAATATGCATTACTTGTTTCCACATTGGTATCCGCAGGGACCACAATACAATATGTTTGAATAGGCCTTTCGCCAATTGTAAAAGCATATAATGCATAATTGCTGTCGTAGTCGGACCAATTTTTCGCGCCAGCTATACACATTTTAAACTGCAATGCATCATATGCGCTCACCTGGCCGTCCGCGTCCATATCCGCGGCGTCCCGTATTACATGCGCACCCTCCACATCTGCCAGATAGCGGGCCACTTCCAGCGCATCTGTAGGATCAGCAACTCTATCCCCGTTTACATCGCCCAAAGTGAATGTGTCATCTACCACTAAATTCTGTGCCGCCGTTCCGATGCTGCATATCCCTGCCAACAACGAAAAAAGCAACACCAGTGATAATAATTTCTTCATCCGGTTTCTCCTTTTCTTCACAAGGATTGTATTTAGGCATTTATATGTTAACATAATATATAAATATTTTCAATAGTTTGTTATATTTTTGTTATAATTACATAAATTAAATTTAAATCGAGACTGAATGGCAAATCTGCATTTTCATACAACACATGGAGTCTTATGACAAACAAGCTGCAAAAAAGGCCCCCATAGGGAGCCCTTTTCCACTTTTTATTTTTCTGGATATCTGCTAACGCCAGGACGCTCATTTCCATAGATCTGATACATGGGGTCTTCCGTATAGCTAATCGTATCCGGCAATTTGTATACGCTCTCACTCGGGAAAACAACCATATTGTTGTTCTTAATATAGTTATACATATTGTCATATCTCTCCATGTATAAAGCACGGCTCTCCTCTGTCCCATTCTTATAATATCGATGATGTACGCAGGAAAGTCCTAAAAAGTCGCAGCATGCAAGCAAAGTATCAATTCTTGTTTCCTGTTCCGCTGTTTTTGCTTTTTGGCGTGCCTCTGTGAGCAGCGTTCTCATTTCTTCATAATGTTCATCAATATACGCAAAATCGTACATCTGACGCGGACGGTCATAGTTGTTCATAAAACAGCCTGCCCGGTCTCCTGCTTCATTCTGCATAAGAATATATTGATACAATTCCTCATATCCGCCGCCGTAGTACATGTACAGATATTCCTTTAAAATGCCAATAAATTCTTCTTCCGTCATATCTGGATCTTCCATCATACGTGCAGAAAGATACGCTTTCAGTGCTTCAAAGTTGTAATCCTCGCCACCGCCTTCATGATAAAATCCAGTCACGTGGCACTCTTCAACCAAGAACTTTAAATCATTATAAATATTAATAATATTAGGGCATCCTACCAAATAATAACTATACGTTACTGGGTAATACCAGAACCACAACTCAGCGCCGGTCTCTGCACAGGCATCGCCCCATGCCTTTAAGCACTTTTCATCCAAGGTATTGCTTTTACCCAAAAGATTTACGTTGTCTCCGCAATCTCCGCTTCCAACCAAATGATTGTTACATCCGGTTCCCCAGTAGTAAATTATGAGATTTTTGTCCGGATAAATGTTGTTGGGCATAGCATGCTCATACATGCCGCACATAATTTTCATACCAGGATAATACTCCTGAATATCCACGGCGGCGCGGTTTGCCATATTTACAATAGCACCCATAAGGCCACTTTCGGCATAAATTGTAGCGCAGTTTGCGCACTTGCACATGATTCCAGTGGAACCGTCCGTATCGTTCGGAGAAAACGACAGACTAGATGTTTCCGGGCGGAAAATATGGCTTCCCCACTCCTCTGTAATCATTTTTGCAATAAGTACAAGTCCCTCGAATAATTGTTCATAAATTGTATCGTCTGTAAAGCAGGGATTCCATACCAGGTCGCCTCTGCTTTTATCTCCGTTTTCATACCGATACGATAAGGGACGCTCTGTTCCTTCCGGCGCCACAGGTCCGGAGTACATCTGCCACTGATATTGGAAAGAATGCGCATTGATAAAATGCGGTCCTGTTGAGGTTCCGTTATAGTAGGAATATGTAGAATTAGATCCGTTTATTTTTCGTGGGAAGCTATACTCATCACGATTTTTAAACGTCTGGCCTACTTCCCGGAAACTCATAAGCGGGATCTTCTTTTCATATACCCCTTCCGGTATATCCGCTGTACGTTTTTTGTAGAGCATCGTTTCATCGCTGTTATAGAAACGATAGCCAAGATACTCCTCCAAAATGTCATACACCGCATACATACAGCCGCGCCGCGTTCCATAAATATGCAGCTGTCCATCCTCTACAGTATAGATATATCCCTCTATTCCAAGCTCTCCAGTCTCATCCTCAATGTGGAAAGCAATGGCACCCGGCGTCGTCCAGGTCCCTTTCACAATCGGAACATCTACACCAGTAGCAGTTTGAATGTATTTGCGCATTTCCTTCGCCGCAAAATAGGCATTCATCCCATATACATTTTTGTTTTCATCCGTATCGTCCGGTAAATTCTCCGGAACTACCAGACTATATGAATCAATGGGATTGCCGGCAATGGTAAAGTTATACAACGCTTCCCCATTTCCTGTTTTTTCATAATCGGAAAAGTTCTTTGCGCCAGCTATACACATTTTAAATTGCAATGCGTCATATGCGCTTACCTGGCCATCCGCATCCATATCTGCGGCGTCCTGTATTACATTCGCACCCTCAACATCTGCCAAATAACGAGCTACCTCCAGTGCGTCTGTGGGATCCGCAACGCCGTCTCCATTTACGTCGCCTAAAGTAAACGTATCGTCCACCACAAAATCGTGTGCTGCAATACCGATACTCAGCATGCCGCTTAGCATTCCAAGCAAAAGCATGCATGAAATTAATTTCTTCATTCCGTTCTCCTTCTCTTCACTTTATGAAGTGTTCACAGGTTATTAAAATAATAACACAATACACAATTTTTTTCAATAGATTTCCCGATTTTTATATGATATTTTTACAAAAAACATTTTGTGCCGCTAACCGATCTTATGCTTTCTGCCAACCGCCTTTTGGATAGACACTTTTTGCTTCTTTCCTCGTCAGCAAATAAATCTATAAAAAAAGGAGCCAATGGCTCCTTTTTTACTTTTTAATATGTGTCTATTGTTTTCTTATTACCGCCTACATAATCGCGATCCAAAGTAAGTACACCGTTATCCATACGGAAAATACGGTCCGCCATTTCTGCAATCTTAAGGTCGTGAGTTACCATCAACAAGGTCTGACCTCTGGTTTCACGAATTTTGAGAAGCAGTTTCAGCACTTCATCCGCATTTGCTCGGTCCAGGTTACCTGTAGGTTCGTCCGCAAACAAGATCTGGGGGTTGTTAATCAGTGCACGAGCAATCGCAACTCTCTGGCACTGACCGCCGGACATCTCGCTGGGCAAATGATGCAGACGCTCACTCAAGCCCAGATGTTCTACCAGTTCACGTAAAGATTCCTGATAAGACATATCCGGCTTATTACACATAACTGTAGGGAGCAGAATGTTCTCCAATGCAGTAAACTGAGGGATCAAGTTGTGCCTCTGATAAATAAAGCCCATGTTCTCCCCTCTGAAACGACCTAGCTGGTCAGCACCCATCTTGGTAATTTCTACATTGTCTATGAGAATACGTCCGGCATTTGCTCGGTCCAATCCGGCGCAAATGTGTAGGAAGGTGGATTTACCGGAACCGGAAGACCCGATAATTGCCACAAACTCGCCCTTTTCCACTTTGATATTCGCACGGTTTACTGCCGTGATTACAGATTCGGACTGTCTGTACTGCTTAATGACACTTTCCGTCTGCAGCATATATTCTGTATTGGTAGCCATTTATTGCATCCTTTCCTGGCAGCAGCGCTGCCCAATCATAGGTTATATTAAATATTCCGGGAGGCGGATCATTCTTCATGTTCCACACCGCTACCGCCGTTCTCCAGCGAATAGCGATTTTTGAAGTAACTTCTGTAGGGCAGATATGCGGAGAAGAATCCACACGCCACAGACATTACTACAGAAATGACCAACGCATACCATGGCATATAGAAGGTATACCTTACATATTCGTTCGAGAAGTTTGGAACGATGACGTTGTATGCGTAGAACATCAGATAGCTGCCCAAGTAACTAAGCAGGATACTTACTATCAGAGACATAACCGCCATACTAAGTCCGCCAAGCAGATAGATGATCCGAATATCACTTCCGTTGGCACCCATGGACTGAATAATATTGAATTCTTTCTCACGCTTAAAGTAATACAGTGTTTGAGAGAAGAACCAAATGATCGGGGAAACACAAAGAATCAGAATAGAAATTGCAATATAAAGCTCGTTGTAGTGTTCGTCTGCTTTGATATTATTTTCCGCAAGTGTATTCATATTTTTGATAGATACAGCACCGATGTCACCCTCATTTTCCTCGACCAGCATAGTGCGCATCTCATCTTCAATAAAGGTGATATGCTCATCATCCAAATTCGGATCCGTATAGAGTTTGAGCTGTGTCACAGTCGGTTCTCTTCCGGTAACAGCTTGATATGTATCGTTCAGCATGTATACTGGCACGCTTCCAGAAGGGATATCCTTAATTACCGCACAAACTTCCAGATCGGTATATGTATACTCATAGTTCTTGATCTGACGACGCAGAAGGGATTTTCCACTTAAGTTGGAATCTACCTGGGTAACCGCGTTCTTATAGGTGCTGACTGCAACCTTATCGCCTACGTCAAACTTGTAGGTTTTAATGTTGCTCTTAGAGTCGCCAACAATGACATACTGCGTATCGCCATTGCTTTCCAAAATCTTTGTGGGATCGCCTTCCACATCATATTGCTGTAAGAAGTTGAACAGATCCTCATAGTTGTTTGGATCCACCGCTTTATACAGCACGTCGTTTGTCACTTTATAACTGCCCTCACCTGTATAAGGAGAGTAAGCATCTTTCGTTCTGTATACAAAGAATCCGGAGGCAAAAGGTTTCACATCCTTCTTATTTACAAGCATAAAGGAATTGATATACTTTGCTTCTGTGACAGGGCTTTGCAGCACATCGGGATCTTCCGCTGTAGGTGTTGCGTTACCTGTGGTTTCTATTCCATTCAGCGCCTTGAAATCTTCATCAAAGTCTTCGCCATATTCTTTCAGAAAAGATTCATTCAGTTCATTCAAATCTTTGCTGAGCATGGAATCATAAGAAATGTAGGTGTTTGCCAAATCCAATTCCATCTGATACTGGGCACGGGGATAGTTTAAGTCTGTTGTATAAATGTTTGCAAGGTATAATCCGCAGATAAACAACGCGCAGAATATAATTGCGGTGGTCAGCAACTGCAAATTGTACTTTCTAAACCGCCAGATGGAATACAGCTCATACTGCAGCGGGAACTTTTTGCCCAGCAGATTGAAAGATTTTCTCGGGGAGCTTACCAAGTTGGAGTTGTCTTCCGTAACAATCAGCGACATTGGCTGGCGCATAGATGTGACACGCATAGGCATGAACACAGAAGCCAAAACAACCAGAAGGCTGAATACGAATACCTGCAGGAACACCAATGCAGAGAACGCGAAAGTGAATCCGGAAGGAGCATAGATGAAATACACGATTACGGTAGATGCGATTACCGCCGGGATATACGTCACCAGCATAATCACAAACAATTCCCAGAATGCCGTACCAAACAGCATTTTGAAATCCGCGCCAAAGGTCATGTACACACCGTAAGTGAACTTGTACTGGTTCATCCGGATGTTATAAATAGACATCAGCAAGAACACCGACAGCACGATGAGAAGCAGAGTAATGATCCAGAAGGTGGTATTGTTGCTGTCAACCCGATCGTTATATTCCAAAAGCAACGTGGCGTCGTTTTGGAAGTTTTGATACGGATACGCTTCAATATTAGAAAGCACGGACAGATAATCCGTCTCAAATTCACGGGCGTACTTTTGAACGATACTCTCATCTGCGCCTTCTTTACCGAAACGCAGGAAAATATCATACACTTCTTTATCGTCTTTCGCATTTACCCGTTTGTCGTAATCTACAATGACATATAATTGCTTTTGCTCGTCAAACGTACCGCGATCTGCGTTTTTATATTCCTTCAGATAGTTGTACTGACTGAGCGTCAGGTTACGAATCACATAGTGATAATCGTATTCCTCTTTGATCTGCTGAAATGCCACGGAATTGTTATTCGTGGCGGAAATCGCCATCATTCCGTACAGCAATTGCACAATAAAAATTGCCGCGAAAAAAACGCAATACTGTTTAAAGTTAAAAAATACACTTTTCCATGCGATCTTGATATTTCGCGTAAGGTATTCCCAGATCCGTTCTAGCATCGCTCTGCGGAGCTGCAATGAACTACAGCACCATCCTCCTTTGAAAGTTTCCGCGCCCCGCGCGGAGAAAGACGCAGGTGGGCATACTTCCCCCTACGTTCTTATTCTTTTTGTATTATAGCATCATTTTTTGAAAAATGTAGTATATTTTATGAACAAAATATAACAAGTTTTTTGCTTTGTTTTTGAAAAACGCGTTATTATTGTTTATATACAACAACTTATCTCCTTGTTATTTATCTTTTTATACATTTTTTTCATCATAACACACAAATTTGCTTGTTAAATTTGAGCAGCAATCTTCTCGGATATTTGACAGTTTTTTTGTATAAAAACTGTCCTTCATTTTAGAAGTTTTTGATAATGGGCGCGCCCGCCTACCATAAACAAATAAAAGCATGACTTTTTTCTCCATTTTCGGCAGAATGCTCTTGACCCCATGGAAGTTCTGTTATAAAATAAAGGAAGAAAAGTTTTTGTAAACCGGCCCGACGCCAGAGAGAATAGGTCTGATTTATGCTCCCATTTAAAAGAAATGAGAAATATGCATCCATTGCATTTTATGCATTTTTAACTATCACCGCATCTGCGGCGGTGTTTTTATGTATATTAAATTTCAATACCGTAACGGAGACGATTCGTAAAATCTTTGCTGCACTCTCCCCCTTTACTTATGGGTTTATTGTTGCGTACCTGTGTAATCCCATTATGTGCTTTTATGAGAGAACCATATTATCTTTTAAAAATGCTAAGAAGAATATGCGCGCCGTACGCAGAACGCTTTCTCTTATTCTAACAATGCTTACTGCCATCGCTGTTATCTCTGTCATTCTGTACGCCATCATTCCACAGACTGTGGAAAGCTTTGAAGATTTAGGCAGCCAGATGAACATTTATATAAAAAATGTGCAGACTTTTGCAGATGAACTGGTGCAAAAGCACTCCGGTACTATTTTGGGCGAACATCATGATACATTGGCCTCTCTTCTTGCTGAATATGATATTTCCCTAAATATCAAAGACCTTTTTACCCAATACTATACTTTTATTCAAAGCGGCGCTAATTATGTCATAAGCTATGGGGGCGCGTTGGTGGGAGAAGTGAAAAACTTTGCCATCGGCATCATCCTCGCAATTTATTTCCTGTATTCCAAAGAGAAGCTCTGCGCGCAGATGAAGAAAATCCTCGCCGCATTATTCAAGAGAAGAACCTATTTAAATACGATACGCCTCGCTCGATTTACGCATGAAACCTTTGGTGGATTTATCGTTGGGAAGCTGTTGGACTCCTTTATTATCGGACTTTTATCCCTGCTGGTTCTCTGGCTTTTCAAAATCCCATATTATCCACTGCTCAGCGTAATCATAGGAGTTACAAATATAGTACCTTTCTTTGGCCCAATAATAGGCGGCATTATTTGCTGTATTCTGATTTTGATTGTGTCCCCAGCCGATTTTTTATGGGTGCTGATTATTGCAGTTGCCATCCAGCAAATTGATGGTAACATCCTGGGGCCTAAGATTTTGGGAAATTCCATTGGAATCAGTTCCCTTTGGATAATCATTGCAATTACCGCTGCCGGCGGGTTGTTCGGATTTACCGGTATGGTGCTGGGCGTTCCTATGACTGCCGTTTTGTATGTACTGTTCAAACAGTTTGTAGAAAATCGGCTGCGGCACAAAAATGCCCCTGTACATACAGAGTTTTATAAAACAGACCCACCATGCAGCGACGGGCTGGACCCGGGTATTGTATTTATCGATAAGGATACGCCCGTTCCCGAACTTACATTGGATGACGATGTTCCTGATCCACAACCTCCGCAAAAGCGTCCATTTCCCAGGATGCTAAACAAACTAATTGCCAAAAACGAGAAAAAGTTTTTCGGAAAGAAACATAAATAATTCAGAAAAACAACAATATAGAAAGGGAGATTGACATGAAAAAACTATTTACATCTGAATCTGTTACAGAAGGGCATCCGGATAAAATTTGCGATATGATTTCAGACGCTGTACTTGACTCTATCCTCCTGCAGGATCCTGCGGCAAGGGTTGCATGTGAAACCTTTGCGACCACAGGACTTGTAAATGTGATGGGGGAGATCACCACAAAGGCATATGTAGATATTCCCGCCATTGTACGTGAGACGATCCGGGGCATCGGGTATGATCGTGCCAAATATGGATTTGACGGCGATACATGCGGTGTGCTCAGTTCCATTCACGAACAGTCCCCGGATATCGCTATGGGCGTGGACAAATCTTTTGAGGCAAAAACCGGAGAAGACGGGGAAAGCACCGGTGCGGGAGATCAGGGTATGATGTTCGGCTATGCATGTGATGAAACGCCTGAGCTGATGCCATTGCCGATTTCCCTGGCGCATAAGCTGGCAAAACGATTGACGCAGGTGAGAAAAGAGCAAATATTGTCCTATCTGCGTCCAGATGGGAAAACACAGGTAACCGTGGAATATGACGGGGACAAGCCGGTGCGTCTGGACACAATCGTTATTTCCACGCAGCACGATCCGGAAGTATCCCTTGAAACCATCCGTCAAGATATCCTGGAAACCGTTATAAAGCCGATAGCAGGCAATATGATGGACGCAGACACCATCATTCATATCAATCCTACAGGTCGGTTCGTAGTAGGCGGACCAGCAGGAGATACAGGTCTGACAGGGCGTAAAATCATTGTAGATACATATGGAGGATACGCGCGTCACGGGGGCGGCGCCTTTTCTGGAAAGGATCCTACCAAGGTGGACCGCAGCGCAGCATATCTTGCGCGCTACATTGCAAAAAATATCGTAGCTGCAGGCGCCGCAAAAAAGTGCGAGGTACAGTTGGCGTATGCCATCGGCGTGGCCAAACCCGTTTCATTGATGATCGATACATTTGGAACCGGACTTGTGGGAAACGAGGTGTTGTCCGCCTACATTATGCAAAATGTGGATATGCGTCCCGACGCGATCATCCAGCGGTTTGATTTACGGCGCCCCATCTACAAATCCCTTGCGGCATACGGGCATATGGGCAGAGAGGATTTGAACGCCCCTTGGGAAAAGACGGATCTTGCAGCATCTATTCGGGCAGGACTTTCTCTTTGATGTATGTCCCATTATATTTTATTTACAGCTAAAATATGAAAGAGACCGCAACGCGGTCTCTTTTTATCTCTCATCGCCTTTTATGCATACACTGTATGCATAGGGAAGCGTTTCGCTCTCCAAAAATCAAAGCCTGTACACAATCAAGCGGCTTTACAAGGGGGATCATTATGCTGCATTTGATTGGGGAAATCATTGTCTCCATTTTTTTCGTTTTTGGCTTATACTGTGCCTTCAGAGAAATTTGGCGCTGTATCATCAGCGCCCTTCGGCGCAAAAAAAGAACAAATGAAAAAATTGACAACTATACTCCAAACACGTATAATAAAGAAAGTACATCTATATCTAAACAATAATATGAGAAGGGAGCCTGTGGAACATGCAGCATACAGAAAAAGATGTCTTGGAAACACTTCATGGTACCGTAGGCTCCATCATATACAGTTCACCAGACAGCGGTTATACGGTATGTGAAGTAGAAGAAGAAACCGGACTGCCTGTGATTGCAGTCGGCACGCTTCCCTACATTGGCGAAGGAGATATTCTGCACGCGTCTGGAAGATGGACAACCCATCCTACCTATGGCAGACAGTTTCGTGTAGAAACATATGAAAAACAATTTCCTACCTCAAAAGATGAAATCCTACGCTATTTGTCCTCCGGCGCTATATCCGGCATTGGCCCCAAAACAGCCGCCCGTATTGTGGACAAATTTGAAGAAGACACTTTCGATGTGCTGGAAGCGCATCCGGAATGGCTGGTAGAAATCCCAGGGATCAGCCTGCAAAAGGCGGAAAAAATATCGGAAAGCTTTATTGAAAAAGCCGGTGCACGAAACGTAATGATGTTCTGCGCAGATTTTTTTGGTGCGTCTACCTCAATGAAAATTTATAAAAAATGGGGTGGACGAGCTGTTGATATGATCCGGTCCAACCCGTATCGCCTTTGCGACTCCTTTAGCGGGATCGGATTTCGCCGCGCAGACGCTATTGCCAGAACCTGCGGCATTGCAATCGACAGCGATGCGCGTATTGCAGGAGGTCTTTCCCACGTTTTAACAAACGCTGCTTTTGGTAGTGGGCACACATGCCTTACGCGCGGCGAACTGATTCAGGAAACAGAACAGCTGCTTTCTGTAGCAGAAGAAGTAATCTCCTCCGCATTAGAGAATCTAATCAAATGCGGAGAGCTGATCAGCGAGACACGGGATGCCGTCTCTTATATTTATCTGCCCCGCTATCACAGCGCAGAGATATACTGCGCGTCCAAGCTAATCCAGCTACATATGCAATGTCCTAAAGTTGACGCAGAGGATATCTCTGCATTTATTGACCGTACGGAGCGTCTCTCCGGCATCCAATATGCGGTAGAACAGCGTCAGGCACTGTCTGCCGCACTTGGCAAAGGAATTTTGATCCTTACCGGCGGCCCTGGCACGGGTAAAACAACAATTATTAAGGGACTACTTTCCATATTTGCCGCGCTCGGTATGGAAATTGCCTTGGCCGCGCCTACCGGTCGGGCAGCCAAACGGATGAGTGAAGCGACCGGATACGAAGCGAGAACCATTCATCGCCTGTTGGAGATGGAACATAACGACAACAGCGATCCTGTTTTTATCAGAAATGCTTCAAACTATCTGGAAGAAGATGTCCTGATTATTGATGAGTCTTCTATGATTGATATTTTGCTGCTGGAGGGGCTGTTGAAAGCGATAAAGCCTGGGGCGCGGGTTATTTTTATCGGGGATATCGACCAGCTTCCCTCCGTAGGAGCCGGAAATGTGCTGGCAGATCTTATTGAATCCGGCTGTTTTTCCACTGTGCGCCTGACGGAAATCTTTCGTCAGGATAGTGAAAGTATGATTATTTTAAACGCACACGCTATCAATGAAGGCCGTATGCCGGATATCAGCAATCACGCGCCGGACTTTTTCTTTCTTTCTCGGGATACGGATACATCTATTGCGGCCACCGTCGCTGATCTTGTAAAAAATCGTCTGCCCAAAGCCTACGGCGCTGACTTTGCCGCCGGGATTCAGGTAATTACCCCTTCCCGTAAAGGCGCCGCAGGTACAGAAGAGTTAAATCTACTTATGCAGAGTATCCTGAATCCCCCGTCTCCTGAAAAAATACAACGCAGCGCCCATGGAGTCATATTTCGAGACGGAGACCGTGTCATGCAGATAAAAAACAACTACTCTATAGAATGGACGAAAGAAGGGTTGGAAGGGCTTGGCGTCTTTAACGGCGATATTGGAGAAATTGATTCTATAGATAGTGCCGCAGAGTCCATGCTTATCGATTTTGACGGCCGCATGACAGAATATGCTTTCTCCGGGCTGGACGAGTTGGAGCATGCTTACGCCATCACCGTACATAAAAGTCAGGGCAGTGAATATCCAGTGGTAATCCTTCCGCTGTACAACTGCGCGCCGATGCTGCTCACTCGAAATCTATTATACACCGCTGTTACCAGGGCCTCCAAAATGGTAATTTTGGTTGGCCGAAAAAGTGTTTTGTCCACCATGGTAAACAATAACCGCCACACCGCCAGGTATACCGGACTCAAGCAGTTTTTGAAGGGATAACTGTTATATGGAAAGATTTGATTTTGCTATTTTGGCAAGCCGGATAGCCTCTTTTATGCTCCGGCTGGTAACAGTGCCCAAATGTATCGCCTGTGGAAAGACCTTGGAAAAAGAAGGGGAAATCTGTCCGGATTGTCTTGCCATCTGGACAAACGCTAGAGAGACACGCTGTCCTAGATGTCATAAAACAGCGCCGGCCTGCACCTGTCGTCCTCTTTCCATGTTTTCCACGGATCTGCTTCGACGGCGGCCTATGCTGTCTCTTATATTTCTTGGGAAGCCAGGCAGCCAACAAATAGAGGACAAATTAACCAGGATCATTGTTTATAAAACCAAGCGCAGTGAAAACAGGGCCGCCGCAAACTTCTGCGCCAGAGAATTGTCGGCGGTGACGCTCCGTTTTCTATATGCTGCTGGTGAAAAGCCGGCAGATTGGATCATCACTTATCCTCCCGGTACTAGACAACGCATTCGCAAATATGGATTTGACCAAAGTCGACAGCTTGCTAAAAAAATATCTCGATACACAGGAATCCCATGGATGCCGTGTCTTCGAAGAAAAGGCCATACCATGCAAAAAACACTGAATTCTATGGAACGGCGTGTCAATGCAGAGCGGGCATATGCATTGCGGGACTGCCAAATTCAAGGAAAGAATGTACTGCTTATAGATGACGTTATTACAACCGGCGCAACTATAAATGCATGTGCCAGGCTCCTTCAACAGGGCGGCGCACAAAAAGTGTTTCCCATCTCCATCGCACGTACCAAACGAGTAGCGGCAACTGCGCGCCGCACCCCTTCCAGTCATCCCTGGTTTGCGTATCGTATAAAGAAATAACTCCCGGAAATCCGGGAGTTATTTCTTTATTATTGAGGCAGTGCCGCAAGTGCTTCTTCAATACCGCGCAGCTGTGCTTTATATTTTTCCAATTTTGCTTCTTCTGCCGCAACTACCGCAGCAGGCGCTTTGGCGGTAAACCCTTCGTTAGACAGCTTTCCTTCACAGCGTTTAATCTCACCTGCGATCTTGGCCATTTCTCCCTCCAGGCGCTTTCTTTCTGCCGCAAAATCCACCATATCTGCCAGAGGGATATAAATGGTCGCACTATCTGTTACGATACGTACGGCAGTGTCGTCTGCATAGGTATCCGTAACTGTAACGCTGGATGCAGAAGCAAGTCGGGCAAAAAAGGGATGGCTTCCAGGGCCAAAAGCTTCTTTATCGCCAGTCACGATATACATTGCGGCCTTGCGGGAGGGAGGCACCTGCATTTCCGCGCGGCGGGCACGAATCGCTTGAATTGCTTGAATCACCTTATCCATCGAAGCTGCTTCATTATGGAAGTCCGCCACCTCGTCACCGGTAGGATAAGCCTGTGTCATGATACTCTCCGTAATCCCCGGCAAGCCACTGTATATTTCTTCCGTAATAAAGGGCATAAACGGATGGAGCAAACGCAGGATTCCAGACAGCACCCATGCGAGTACGCGCTGCGCTGTCTTGGATCTCGCCGGATCATCTCCTGATACGGAAGGTTTAGACAGCTCAATATACCAGTCACAGTATTCATCCCAAATAAAATCGTACAAGGTAGATAACGCAATACCGATTTCATATCGCTCCAAGTTCAGATTGACGTTTTTCGCCGCTGCATTGAACCGCGAGAGAATCCATTTATCTTCCAACGTCAGTTCGTTTTCCTCAGGAAGCACAATTTCATCTATGTCCAAATTCATCATTACAAATCGAGCCGCATTCCAAAGCTTGTTTGCAAAGTTACGGGCTGCCTCAATTTTTTCTGTAGAGAAACGCATATCGTTTCCAGGACTATTTCCCGTTGCAAGGGCAAACCGCAGCGCATCTGCGCCATATTCCGAAATCAGCTCCAGCGGATCAATTCCGTTCCCAAGGGACTTGGACATTTTTCTTCCTTGCGCATCTCGCACCAGACCGTGGATCAGGACGGTATCAAAGGGAATTTCGTCCATATAAGCCAGACCGGAGAAAATCATTCTGGATACCCAGAAGGTGATAATATCGTAAGCAGTAACCAGCGTACTGGTGGGATAAAAATATGCAAGATCCTCTGTTTGATCCGGCCATCCCAATGTAGAGAAGGGCCAGAGCGCGGAAGAAAACCATGTATCCAGCGTATCCGGATCCTGAGTCATATGACCGCCGCACTTTGGACAAGTCTGCAGGGGGTTCTCGGAAACTTCCAGGTGCCCGCAGGATGCATTATCACAATAATATGCGGGGATACGATGGCCCCACCAAAGTTGGCGGGAAATGCACCAGTCTCGGATATTTTCCATCCAATGGAAATAGTTTTTCTGGAATCGCTGAGGAACAAATTTTATTTTGCCGCTGCGCACTGCTTCAATCGCCGGCGTCGCAAGGGGCTCCATTTTTACAAACCACTGAAGGCTCACTCTTGGTTCTACTGTTGTACCGCAACGATAACAGGTACCTACATTATGGCTGTGATCCTCTACTCGAAGCAGATATCCCCCCGCTTCCAAATCCTTTACGATCGCCTGCCGTGCCTCATATCTATCCATGCCGGCATAAGCGGGGTAATCCTCTGTAATTTTCGCATCCGGCGTCATCATCACCGGCATGTCCAGATTGTGACGGCGGCCAACCTCAAAATCGTTGGGGTCATGGGCAGGCGTTATTTTTACACATCCGGTTCCAAAATCCCGTTCCACATATTCGTCGGCAATCAGGGGAATCTTCCGCCCAACCAGCGGAAGCACTAATGTCTTTCCAACCAGGTCTTTATACCGTTCATCAGAAGGGTGGACAGCCACAGCTGTATCCGCCAGCAATGTTTCCGGACGAGTAGTAGCAATCTCCACATACCCGCTGCCATCCTCAAAGGGATACCGGATGTGCCAGAAATGCCCCGCCTGTTCTTCGTGCTCTACTTCCGCATCAGAAATAGAGGTGAGACATTTCGGACACCAGTTAATGATCCGCTCGCCACGATAGATCAGTCCCTCATTGTACAATTTAATAAAAACAGTCTGTACCGCTTTAGAACAACCTTCATCCAAGGTAAACCGTTCTCTGGACCAGTCGCAGGAGGAGCCCAGTTTTTTCAGCTGCTCAATGATCCGGCCACCGTACTTTTCACGCCAGTCCCATGCCCGCTCCAGAAATCCTTCCCGGCCAATATCATCTTTCGTCACACCATCCTTGCGCATCTGCTCTACAATCTTAGCTTCTGTTGCAATGGACGCATGATCCGTTCCCGGAATCCACAAGGTATTATAACCGCACATACGCTTGTGACGGATCAGAATATCCTGCAGGGTATTGTTCAGGGCATGTCCCATGTGCAGCTGCCCGGTAATATTCGGAGGGGGGATCACAATGGAGTAATGAGGCTTTGTTCTGTCCTTATCAGGAGCAAAGTATCCCGCATCACACCAGGCAGAATAAATACGTTCTTCAAATTCCGCGGGGGCGTAGGTTTTTGGCAGTTCTTTTTTCATCTTTGATATGCATTCCTTTCTTACATCTATGTCGTTTTTCGCTGTATGAAAATGATATACTTACGCACATATAAAATAAAAAAACGCCCTGATAAATCAGGACGCAATTACGCGCGGTACCACCTGCATTCGCCCAAAGGCGCGCTTAACTGGAAACAATCATTTCCCTTCCCTTAACGCGGGATACGACAGAACCTACTAAATTTTTCAGTTCTGCGGCTCCGGGACTACCTTCCTGCGCCGTCTGCTGCGGTATTTTCAGCTTTCTACCGCTCTCTGAAAGCAGCACATGCGAAGTACTCTTCCCTTCCCAGCCTTTGTATTTTTATAAATTGTAGCATGCCGCAGTCTTTTTGTCAAGTGCGGCATGCATTTTCCATCAACTCAAGTTTCGGTTTCTGTGTCTTTTTCTTCCTCCGCCGCGGCAGCATTCTTCAGTTTTGCGCCGCACAGCGGGCAGAAATCATATTCTGTGGTCACCTGTGCGCTGCAGCCCGGACAAATCACACTTTTCTGCAGTTTAGCCAAAGAATCACGCAGGCATTTGATTTTTTCCCGCACCTGATCTGCCTCCATTAAAAGAGCCGCAATTTCAGACGTATGATCCTCCCCTTGCCGCTGATACGCATAGTACAAGCTGCCGATTTCAGAAAAGCACTTATCCAGATTGTTTTCTTCACCACGAATAGACATTTTAATTTTTGCAATAGACGTCAGCTCCTCTGTTTTCTTCACAGTATATGCAGCCGCATCCTTTGCGCTTTTTGCAATATCCTCCCAAAGTGCCATTATAAATATCCTCCATGCCTTTCTTAACAAAATCAATCAAAACAGCGATACTGCCACTTTGATCTATACGTCCATTATACACAAGTAAAAAATGAATGTCAATGAAATATTCATGACCATACGGTTAAAAGTGCCCACATTGGAAAATACTATTTCATAACAGCTCATTTGAAAGGAAGCATAGCTTATGCAAATTGATAAAAAGTCCTATCAAAAATATGCCGACGCCAGAGCCCAAAAGTCGCCCTGCGCAAAAAACTGTATCAATGCGTTTTTATATGGCGGTTTTATCTGTGTGATCGCCCAAGGACTAAAGAATCTTTATATGATGTTTCTAACGGAAAAAGATGCCGCTACACTGGTTTCTGTTACGTTAATTTTCATCGCGGCGCTTCTAACCGGAATCGGCGTATTTGACCGAATCGCCAAACATGCCGGTGCGGGAACGCTCGTTCCTATTACCGGATTTTCCAACGCTGTAGCCTCGTCTGCCTTAGACGCCAAAGGAGAGGGATTTATTTTAGGCGTAGGTGCAAAAATCTTCACCATCGCCGGCCCTGTAATTTTGTATGGCATTACTGCCGGCGCTATTTATGGTGTGATATATTATATCATAACATTGATTCTATAATTGACGCAATTCTGCAATAGGAGAAAAAATGGGAAATATTATTCAAATACCAAAACCAGTTTATATCTTATCCTCTGCAACAGTAGTGGGTCAGCATGAAAAAAAAGGGCCGCTTGGGGAATACTTCGATATAGTAGGGGATGCTGACGATACCTTCGGATGCGATACCTGGGAGAAATCTGAAAGCGAGATGCAGAGGCTAGCCCTTTCCCGCGCTCTCAACTACGCTGTAAAAAAGGACAGCGACCTAGAAGCAGTATTAGCAGGTGATCTCCTTAATCAATGTGCCGGCTCCTGCTACGGTCTAGTTAACTTTGACGCTCCTTTTTTAGGGCTATTCGGCGCATGTTCTACAGCTGCCGAAGCACTGCTATTATCTTCGCTCCTTTGTTCCTCTCATATGAACCGGTGCGCTGCCGTCTCATCCTCTCATAACGCATCGGCGGAGCGGCAATTTCGATATCCGCTGGAATATGGAGGACAGCGGGCGCCGACAGCACAATGGACTGTTACTGGATCGGGCGCATTTATTCTTTCCAATAACAAGGAAGATTTTGTCAATACATCCTACAATGGTAGTCCGGTTCCTATAATCTCTGATGTATGCATTGGAAAATCCATTGATGCAGGCATCACAGACGCAAATAATATGGGCGCCGCAATGGCTCCAGCAGCCGCCGATACACTTTTACGCTATTTCAAAGAATCGTCCAGTCATCCTGGAGACTTTGATATTATCATGACTGGAGACTTAGGATTTGAAGGCAGCCGAATCTTATGTGACTTAACAGCGGCGGAGGGATTGGACATATCTGCCGTACACTGCGACGGCGGATTGATTATTTATGATCGGGCCGGGCAGGACAAGCATGCAGGCGGCAGCGGATGTGGATGCAGCGCTGTTGTGTTGGCAGCACAGGCCTTGCGAGGGATTCGCACAGGACAGGTTGCAAATATGCTATTTATCGGAACTGGAGCGTTAATGAATCCTACCGCAATTCAGCAGGGTGCTTCTATTCCTGGAATTGCGCATTTGGTTCATATCTCGTCAGATATACTGTAAAGGAGAAAATAATGGATATTATACTACCATATATTTGGGCCTTCCTGGTAGGGGGACTTCTATGTGTTATCGCACAAATCCTGATTGATAAAACGAAACTGACGCCTGCCCGAATTCTAGTATCATATGTAGTTGCCGGTGTAATTTTAGGCGGATGTGGAATTTATAAATATCTTATTGATTTTGCGGGGGCAGGTGCGTCTACACCGCTCACCGGATTTGGATATTTGATTGCAAAAGGGATTCGAGAAGAAGTAGATAAGAATGGCCTTATGGGAGCGCTTACCGGTGGAATCAGCGCCGCTGCCGCAGGCATTGCCGCTGCGCTGATCTTTGGTTTACTTGCTGCAATTTGCTTTCGCGACAAACGAAAACGATAATAAAAAAGTTCCCACAAAAATTCTGTGGGAACTTTTTTCGTTTGCAAAACTTATTTTGTAGGAATATAACTATCTACGAGATAGCGTTTCATGAGAATAACATCCGCAGAAGTTACATCGCCGTCGCCGTTAATATCGCCGGCAGATGCCATCGGCATATTTCCTGCTGCCATTCTGGCAACTAGAAGAGCATCGGCGGGAGCAAGTACTCCATCACCATTCGTATCGCCAATCAAAATATATTCTGCAGTAATTGTAACATTCTTTGCAGGCATTGTAAAAGTAGTTTCATTTTGGGTTGCATCAGCAAGTGCGTCTACATCACCGCTCCAAGTTGCGAAACGATAACCCAGCTTATCTTTTACATAGAAAGCGTCTGCCTTAATGGTTACCTGATCTCCAGCAGAATAATTCGACTCCTGGCCATTGATCGTTACTGTGTAATCTCCACCAGGGCCGGGTTCTTCCGGCTTATTGTTCCAGTCAGGAATAGGATCTTCACTCCGCAGACGTTCAACTTCAATGTTCTTTGCATAGAACTGAACGTCAAATGTTCTCATAACCGGAGCGTTCTTATTATCGTTTCTGACATGCTTTCTAAGTTCAGTAAATGCAGATACCATCAGTTCACCATCCCAAAATACAAAGGAGGACTGGGTGATATCATCATAAACGACTTTCAGGGTGTGCCATTCATTAAAGGAAATAAGTTCTTCAGCAGTGGCCTTGTCAACTTTATTATAGGCAATTGCCCATTTTTCCATCTGCTCTGTGGAATGAACCTTTGTAGATTCCGTACGGTTTCCGCGGAAAATTGCAAAATAGTACTGATCCTCGTCAGGAATATAGCAAAGACCGCCATAATAACCGTTCTTTTCATTTCCGCCATAACACATATAGATACCAGAAGTATATCCACTTTCGCCTACCATATTGTTGGTATTGGCATCCTGAGGATCGTCCGCTTTCGGGAAGCTGTAGCCCTGCAGGTTTACATCCATAGAATAGCTCCAGGACAGCATGTCGTCGGCCTCGTCTTCCCAGAAAGCCGTACCTGTAAAGTTCAACTGTGTCAAGTTAGACACAGCCTGACCGTTCCAAACTTCGTAAGAACCTCTTGTCTTGCCGTTTTCATCCTTGTATAAAGAACCATCTGCATATGCCCACAGTTTGTTCCAGCCGGTTTCTCCTTCTTCTGTATCAGAAACATCAAAGTAATCCGGCAGCGCTTTCAAATTCGTTTGGTCTTCGGTAAAGGAGCCAATCTTTTCATATTGTGTCTTAGGAATAAACTTCTTAACAATATATCCGCAGCCAGGTCTTGTACAAGTACCTGTCATGCCACCCACAGTATCAGCCGTAGGAAGCGCTGCTTCAGAGTATTCGTATACGTGGCCAAGACTATGACCTTTTTCGTATCCACAATTTGTACACTTGTATCCATTTTCACAGGTAGGAGCTTTAAAAGTTTCATGGGTGCAGATGTCTGCATCTCTGAAATCTGTACCATCCAGTACCAAACAGTTAGAGCCGCCGGCAACTTCGTAGTGATGGTAGCTTGCATCTCTCGTTACACCATTACCCCATTCCAAATCGGAGTCATAGTCGCCGCCAACACTAAACTGTCCGTTCATCAACGCCAAAGACATACCAAGCTGCATACCGACTTCCGGTTCAAAATATTCTCCGGATTCAATAATCTCCTTAGCGCTGTCCATGTATTCCCACGGAATCGCGATTTCATACTGCGTGCGGGTCCGGAACCAAAGTTCAGCATCATAATCAGGATCCTCTACTGTTGTTACAGAAGCATATACAGGACCCCATCCATACTCGCCTACACCTTGTGAAACATCCGACTCAGAACCTGTATAGGTCACCTCGTCTCCTGGTTTAGCCGGGGGAACTTCCACAACATTGTAGCGTTTAGCAGCATCCCAACGCTCTACAAATACCTTTTGCGTTTTTATATCCTGCGTAAGAGAGATGATAAAGTTTGGAAATTCAGAATAGGTATCCTGCCAATTATACTTCATACGTTTCCAAGGGAAGGGATTGAGCTTTCCGTCATAGCCTTCACCATCTTTAATGGAGTTCGGGCCGTCCGGGTCCAGTCTGAACTGAACAGCATCGCCGTTCCATGCGCCTTCCGTTTTTGATGAATCCTTTGAGTTAATATGGCCGTCCAAGTCCAAAACGTCTACAGCCATGTAGAAATAGTCATCATCCCACAGGAAATACGCGTCAAACTGCAGAGGGTCAAAAGTAAGATTCTTAAGCTGAGCATGCTTAAAGTTTGTTTGGAAATATGTATTTTCCTTGGAAGGAGAATCAATATTCACATTTTTCTGACCGTTCTTACCACTAAACTGAGAAGCATATTCAGAGCTAATGGAAAGAGCGGGCTTGCCCCATTCTCCTTCATCAATTGCGCCGTCCAACTTAATTACATCATCTGTTGAAGGACTAATTTCATCGTTAACCAGCTCGCCGTCACTGGAAGGTTTAGCATCAGCATAGCTACCTGCCCCGGTAACTTCATAATAATATACTTCTCCGCCGAAGCGATACGCTGTGGCATAAGCATTGCCCCAGTCAAGCTTAGGCTTTTCTGTAGCCGCGGATGCACTGGGAATAGTGAAAATCACCATAGACAGCAGCATTGCCGCTACTAAAACGAGAGATAAAGATCTTCTCATTTTCTAATCCTCCTAATAATAATCGGAACAACAAAATTTAATAACTGTTCCTGTATGGTAGAATTATACCATGGTCAGTCAAAAAATTCAATATATTTTGGTGCTTTTTTTGAAGTTTTTTTCATTACATTCATAAACCAGCAAATGTGAGGAAATAATTTCCTGCATTTTTATTTGCCTAATTTCATATGTTTTCCATTTCAGTACAAATCTGCAGGGAAAGCTCTTCTAACGCCGCATCATCAGGCGCACTTGGGCATCCGGACATTGGTTCCGATGCATTTTGCACCTTTGGGAACGCGATTACTTCACGGATATCCTCCGTGCCCAAAAGCAGCGCCACTAAACGGTCCAATCCAAAGGCCAGTCCCAAATGAGGCGGGATACCGTAATGAAGCGCGCGAAGAAGGAATCCGAACTTCTCCTCCGCCTCCTTTTCAGAAATGCCAAGCGCCGCAAACATCTGCTTCTGCCGCTCCACAGTATGTACACGGACAGAACCTCCGCCCAGTTCCGTACCATTAAGCACTATATCATATGCGCGGGAACGAACAGCGCCGGGATCCGATGTAAGTTTCTCCATATCTTCTTCCATAGGCATAGTAAAAGGATGGTGTTTGGAATAGTATCTGCCGTCTTCTTCATCATATTCAAATAAAGGAAATTCAGTAACCCAGAGAAAATCGTACCGGCCTTTTTCGATCATACTAAGACGCTTTGCAATCTCGCAGCGAAGCGCTCCTAAAGAATCAAACACCACTTTGTCCTTTGCAGCTACGATCAGCACCAGATCTCCTGCGCCAGCACCGATAGTATGTAAAATCGAGTTTGTTTCTTCTTCGCTCAAAAATTTTGCAAAAGAGGACGACGGCGTCGAGGCGTTTTTGTACCAGGCAAGTCCCTTCGCACCGTAAGTCTTTACAAATTCTGTCAGAGAATCTATTTCCTTTCTGGACATAGACGCCCCGCCGGGCACGTTGATACCGCGCACGCTTCCGCCGTTTTTCACACAATCGGCAAAAACAGAAAATCCGCAATCCTTTACCACATGGGACAAATCACATAGTTCCATGCCAAACCGGGTATCCGGTTTATCGCTTCCAAAGCGGCGCATCGCCTCTGCATAAGTGATTCTGGGAAAAGGTGTTTCCAGAGGAAGCTGCATAAAGTCCTGAAAGACACGTTTTAAAAAGCCTTCGTTTAGACGAATGATATCCTCTTCATCCGCAAAGGACATTTCCAAATCTATCTGTGTAAACTCCGGCTGCCGGTCTGCACGGAGATCCTCATCCCGATAGCAGCGTGCAATCTGAAAATATCGATCAAACCCAGCGTACATCAACATTTGCTTGTACAACTGGGGCGATTGGGGCAGCGCGTAAAAACATCCGGGATGTACTCTGGAAGGTACCAAATAGTCTCTAGCGCCTTCCGGAGTCGGCTTTATCAGGGTTGGCGTTTCGATATCTATAAAACCGTTTTCCGCGAAATACTGCCGGGCAATGCCGCTGATTCTACTACGGGCCATGATATTATATTGCATATCAGGCCGGCGCAAATCTAAAAAGCGGTAGAGCATGCGCGTTTCGCTGTTAGTAGTGCTATTTTCCACAATCGGAAAAGGCGGCGTTTTGGCGTCTGACAACACTTTCAAATCTTCCACTGCGATTTCAATTTGTCCGGTAGCAAGCTGATCATTGACAGCGCCCTCTCCTCTGGGCCGGACAACGCCCTTCGCGCACAGCACAAATTCCGAACGTGCAGAAAAGGCTTTATCAAAAACGACTTTATCTGTATTTTCATCAAAGGCAAGCTGCACGATTCCCGTTCGGTCCCGCAGATCGATAAAAATCAGTCCGCCCAAGTCTCTCTGACGCTGGCACCAGCCTAGCACACAGACATGTTCACCTGCGTTTGCAGCGGACAAGGTACCGCAGTAATGCGTTCGCTTGTCGTTTTTTTCAAATGTTTCCATAATATAATCCCTTTCCGAAATTGCTTAGCATATCTATAATGTAACATTATAACAAACCGTATATAAAAAAGCAAGATTTCGAAAAAGGATTATCAAAAAAGAGGGCGCGTACGCGCCCTCTTTTACTGTGCGCCGCCTTCCTTCACAGCTAAATCATATTCCTCTGCCAGTCGGTTCCAGGTACGCTTATCTACGATACCGGTAGGCTCCAATCCGACCACCCGCTGAAATTCCATAACAGCGCCTGCAGTTGCTTGATCATACTTGTGATTCAAAGGCAAATAGGCATAACAGTCGTAAAACAATTTTATTTCGTTGAGCATGATTTTCAAAATGCACACCAAATTGCTGCGTTCTCCCATTTCAATCTGATCCCCGGGTCCTCCTTGAAATGGACGAATAGATCTGCTGTCCTCATAATATTCCTTTTGTTTATCATGTGCGGCACAAAGCGCCTCCCAAGTAGCGCGGTCTGCCTCTCCTGTAGGTAAAATCCCCTGTGTCTGCTGGAAACGCTGCACCGCGCTTTTTGTATTAGCCCCATATACACCGTCTTCTCTTACATATAGCGCCAGATCACCTGTCCAGCGGGACAGCCTTCTGAGATAATTCTGCATTTGACGAATACGCTCTTCGTCGTTATTTATATCAATATAAGCCATTTCTATTTCGCCTCTCTCTTTATGCGCCGCCATTACCTATCCGGCGCTTGTCTGTTGTCCTTCCCGCAAGGTGCGGAACGTCTTTACAATTGATGTATATGTTACAATATCTGCAATGCCTGTGGGCTCCAATCCAAATATATTCTGATACGCCAGTACCGCTGTTTCCGTGGCTGGTCCGAATATACCATCCACGGTAAGCTTTGGAATTTGGGTGTATGTGTTGGAAATAAAGTTAAGATATTCCTGCAAATACCGCACTTCATTCCCTGTTTCCCCAAGCCCAATAGGAAATCCAGGATATGGAGCAGGGCCTTCTTCAAAATATCCGATAGGAATGCTGTCTCTGAAAGTACGATACATATCATACAGCATACTAAGGGTATAAATATCTACCACGCCGGTAACAGGAAGTCCATATTCCGCCTGAAAAGCTCTCACGGCCTGTTCTGTCTGATTGTCATAAATTCCATTGAAATTGACTGACGGAACCCGATTGTTGTAATACGCAACAAAATTCAAATAATACTGTATAAGCCGCACGGCTTCTCCTGTTGCCCCCAATCCAATCTGAGTTGGGAACAAATCGGTTACCTCTTCAATAGAAACCCCCTCCGAATCCAGGTCTGACAAGCGTTTCACGGCGGCGTTGATGCGCTGCAGAGCGTACCAAGTCGCCTCATCAATCTCCCCGGTTTGGGGAAGAGAAAAAATCCGCTGGAACGTGCGCACGGCTTCAGCAGTCTGTTCCGTATAAACACCGCCAAGCTCCGTTATTTTGGGAATAGCCGGATAATTTTTGGAAATGCGGTTCAACCATGTCTCCGCAACATTTACCGCATTACCAATAGAACCAATTCTGAGAACCCGGCCGGGGAAGGTTTCTTGTATATCCTGGGTAGGCGTATTGAAATTCAGGTTAATATCGTCTCCGTAATAGTACTGTAGAATTTCAAAAGGGGTATACCCTTGCTCCGCAAGGTCTACCGTTCCCCATTGACTGAGACCGTCGCACTGAACTCGTATCCCGTCACAATACAAGGCAAAAATAGGCTCAACACTTCCCTCGCGTTTAATATACACATTAAATAACTGATCCACCAAATTGCTGATATTTTCGAATACATCTCTGTTTTCTACAAACGCCTGATCTATACCTGTAGAGTTGGTAATATCAAAATCATATCCTCTGGAACGATAATACCCTGTATAAATACGATTCAGCGCAAAAGTAACCTGTGCAATAATATTGGCACGCAAAGCATTTTCCGGCCAGGTAGGATATAGCTCGCTGGACGCTACGTTTTTTATGTAATCAACAAAAGGAACCGTAACATTTGGAGCTGCCGAGTCCGGCGGACCCAGATGTACTGTAATCTCATTTGGGATAAAAGGTAATCTTTGGGTAATCATAACTGCAACTCCGATGACGGCACATCATATATTTTCGTAAATTCTTTTGGATATCCCGGTGACAAGGCTGAAAACTCGTTTTCTGGAGTAAGATTGACACTTTGTAAAGATGTGATTCCATCAAAAACAGGAACATTTGCGATTTCGGCACTGTTATATCCGGTTTTAGACACTTTCACATGATACGTCGCGAAAGGAACGCCATCCTCTGCCGGTGTAAGTGAACGTTCTCGCGGCGGTGCGTTTAGCTTCACTTTGGGCGCCAAACCGGACGGATCTGTACGCAAAGAATATATCACGCCGCTGTCTTCTCCTGTTTCATCTACTCCAAAGATCAGCACTTGCGCGTCTTCAATTCCAAAAGCACCGTTCGCGGTCACTACCTTTACCTGAAGCCATCCGGCTCCGCTTTGATCATTCATATATTTTCATCCCCTTTCATAGGTCGTGCAGTCTACTGCCATGATAAAATTTTATGCACTCTCCGGCAAAACGGTGACTGTCAAATACAAAGAAACAGCAAAAAGTGACAAATTAAATCCGATTTTCATTTGGATATACACATTGACCATCCATAAAAACAAAACGGACAGGAGCGATCCCATCCGGCAAATTCGATATGCCCGGTCCGGCATAAACAGCAGAGCACATAGTCCGTTAAGAACTCCGCCGCCGTCCAGCCCTTGAATTGGCAAGAGATTTACAGTTCCAAGCCCTATACAATAAAAAAGAAAAAGACGCCCGGATCCCGCCGCAGCCATACCGCTCCAATGACAAAAAACTGCCGCTATAAAATTGACTGCCGGGCCTGCCATACATACAAGTAGTTCCTGCCAGGGAGGATGTACACCCACATAACGCAGAGCGATACCGGCCGGGCTCAAATGTACAGCCGGCCGGCACCAATGCAGAAGCGATGCGCAAAGCAGATGGCCGCACTCATGCAGTAAAACCGCAAAAAGAAGCTGCACCGGTGAGGAACACATGGAAAGAGCGGCTGCAAAAAAAAGAAGTCCCGCCATATTCAGCCATTGTAGCCGAATACACCGGCCATTACATCCGCAAAGTATTCCCAAAAACTCCACTCCTGCGGCTGTTCCGGCGGAGTGTAGGTAATCGCACCAAGATTTTTGCTGCCTACCGCCTGATACACAGCGTCCGCAGATGAAGCATCTCCCCGCCCCGCAAACATACAGATGGAAAGCGCGCACAATGCCGCGCAAATAATGGCAGCCGCATCTGCAGCGCGGCTTTTCTTTCTTGCCTTTGCCGTATCGTTTGTACTGGAAACAGATATTGACGTCGCGTCATTTTTCTGTCTTCCACTTCTAATTTCCCGTATCATATTGCCATACCTCTTTCAAAACAGATGGGAATATCGCATTTATGCCATAATTTCCCGACTTTAAACCGGAAATAAAATGCTGTAAAAATATATGCGGCAGAGAAAGAAAAAAACACCAGTTTTACTGGTGTTTTAAAAAATCAATACAATAGAGTCGAAGAACTCGTCCCTCTGCACTAAATGTATTTAAAGATTTATCGATTTTCGATTTTCATGACTTTCTCAATTCGACCACAGTGATATCCGCCCATAAATTCCGTTTTTAGAAACAGTTCCACCAGGTCCAGTGCCAGGCCTTCTCCTACTACTCGTGCCCCAAAACACAACACATTTGCGTCATTGTGCAACCGGGTCATCCGTACGCTGAAAGTATCGGAACAGCATGCCGCCCGAATCCCTCGCACCTTATTGGCACACATACTCATACCAATTCCCGTTCCGCAAATTAGAATCGCCCGGTCGCATGTGCCTGCGGCAACCGCCTCACATGCCGGCACACCATAGTCAGGATAATCTACGCTTTCGGGACCGTCACAGCCAAAGTCCTGGCATGTATATCCTTCTTTTTCCAAATACTGCATTACAGCAAGTTTCAGCGGATATCCGCCGTGATCACATGCTATCGCTATTTTTTTCATAATAATCTCCATTCCGCCGTACTGCGGCGACACAAATTGTTCATAAAACCAGCTATCCGACGATGTCGGCAGAATATTCAAGCTGATTTTAGGTGTGAAATAGGGTAACTACAATCACCCTCACACTATCTTTCCTTTTCCATATTTTCTATTGCAAGCCGCGCTTCCCGTTCCCGTTGGGCCTGCGGCTTGCGTAAATAAGTGGGTAATAGAGCATCTCCTGTATAGCTCGCTTTATTTTCTGCATTTGCGTAAATTTTACAGCCCAATAATGCCACAGAAGCCGCGCTTTGATATCGCAGTCGCTCTGGAGTACTCTGATCTGTAAGTGCAGAAACCAACTCATAGCCGTCTCCCATGAAATATACAGGCTTCTCCATCTCTCGAAGCAGACCGGAAAGCTCTTCTATAGACATTGCACAGTCTTCCCGCAGACGACGGATACTACTTCCATCCGCATCAAACAACGCCGTATATACCTGCTGTCGTCTTGCATTCATCACCGGGCAAAGAATACCCCTGTGTCCGGCCAAATTCTGCGCCAACGCCTCCAAGGCAGAAACAGGCACGCAAGGCGTATTGTAGGGCTGTGCCAGTCCCTTTACGGTAGCCGTACCGATACGCACTCCGGTAAAAGACCCCGGGCCTACCGCACAAGCATACAAACCGATATCCGCCGGTTTTATCCCCAATAGGTGCAGCATGCTTTCAATCATAGGCAGCAGCGTCGTACTGTGGGTGTTTCTGGAATTCATCGTATATTCGCAAAGCAGTTTTCCATCCTGCACAATAGCAGCAGTAGCCGTACCCGCCGTGGTATCCAGTCCAAGTGTCAGCATCCATCCCACTCCATTTCAATTTGCCGGTCACACGCTCCGTTTTTTCGAATCGTTACGGTAATTACATCTTCGGGCCGCTCCATTAGATATTCGCTCCACTCCACAATGCAATGGCCGCCGGCAACATAGTCGTCAAACCCAATCTCCTCCAGACCGTCTTCTGATTCTTCCAGTCTATATAAATCGAAATGGAAAAGCGGTACGCCCCCTCCCCGATATTCATGTACTATGGTGTAGGTGGGACTTTTCACTCTGCTGCCCGGTGACACTATCGAGGCAAAGCCACGGACAAAAGCCGTCTTCCCCGCGCCCAGATCTCCCTCCAGGCAAATAAACCAGCGTCTGTCCGGACGCCGCTGCGTAAGAAGCTTTGCAAGATACGCTCCCGCCGCTTCCGTATCCGCAGGAGAATGGGTTTCCATATATTCTATCATCAAAACAGTCCTGTAATATTTCCCTGTGCATCTACATCTATGTTGCAGGCTGCCGGCACTTTAGGCAAACCAGGCATCGTCATAATCGAGCCCGTCAACGCCACAATAAAGCCCGCGCCCGCCGACAGACGCACTTCCCGCACAGTAATATCAAAATCTGTAGGCCGCCCCAGCTTTGCAGGGTCATCCGACAGAGAATACTGCGTCTTCGCCATACATACCGGGAACTTCCCATACTCCGGGTTCAATTCCATAATCTGCCGGATTGATTTACGTGCCGCCGGATCAAACTGAACGCCTCTGGCGCCGTAAATCTCTGTTGCGATTCGCCCAATCTTATCTTCAATGGACAAACTGTCTTCATAAATCGGAGCAAAGTTTGCAGGCTCCGCACATGCTGCCACAACTGCCTGGGCAAGCTCCCTGCCGCCTTCGCCGCCCTTTGCAAAAACCTCCGACATAGCGCACCGGGCGCCTCTTGCGGCACAAATGTCGCGTACAGCCTCCAGCTCCGCTTCCGTATCTGTATGGAAACGGTTCACCGCAACTACAACCGGCACCCCATACTTTTGCAGATTTTCAATATGTGCTTCCAGATTGACGCCGCCGCGCCGTACCGCCGCTACATCCTCTTTGGCAAGCGCATCTTTGGGCACGCCGCCGTTATATTTCAAAGCACGTACGGTAGCCACCAAAACCACCGCCGCCGGAGATAGACCCGCCATTTTGCACTTAATATCGAAAAACTTTTCCGCCCCCAGATCCGCACCAAAGCCCGCCTCGGTAATGGCATAATCTCCCAGCTTCAAAGCCAGCTTGGTAGCCCGGACAGAATTACATCCGTGGGCGATATTGGCAAACGGTCCGCCGTGGATGATAGCAGGTGTATTTTCTATGGTCTGCACCAAATTGGGCTTAAGCGCATCTATTAGCAAAGCCGTCATGGCTCCATCCGCCTGAATATCCTTAGCATATACGGGCGCGCCCCCTCTTGTATATGCAACAAGAATATTGCCAAGCCTGTGTTTCAAATCCGTCAAATCTCTTGCCAGACATAGAATCGCCATAACCTCACTGGCAACCGTAATCATAAAGTGGTCTTCCCTTGGAACTCCGTCTACCGGTTTTCCAAGTCCCACCACTACGTTGCGCAAAGCTCTGTCATTGGTGTCCGTTACCCGGCCGAATAAAATACGCCGCCCGTCAATATCCAATGTATTTCCCTGCTGGATATGATTGTCAATCATAGCGCACAGTAAATTGTTCGCCGCCGTAATAGCATGAAAATCTCCGGTAAAATGCAGATTGATATCCTCCATAGGGAGCACCTGCGCATATCCGCCGCCGGCAGCGCCGCCCTTAATTCCGAAAACGGGACCAAGAGAGGGTTCCCGCAGGGCGATTACGGCATTTTTGCCAATCTTCTTCATGGCCATCCCAAGGCCCACCGTCGTGGTGGTTTTCCCCTCTCCCGCAGGAGTCGGGTTGATAGCCGTAACAAGAACAAGCTTTCCATCCGGGCGGTCTGCGGTACGCCGAATAAAATCATCGCTGATTTTCGCTTTATACCGGCCATATGGCTCCAGTTCCTCCGGCAAAATTCCAAGCTCTTCCGCAATATCTCCAATAGGCCGCATTTTGGCCGCTCTGGCAATTTCAATATCTGTGCGCATATGTATCCCTCATTTCACCTGATAAACTACTACCAGTATACCACAACTTATCCGCAATAGCAAATATTTTTCTTTTCATAAAAAATGGGTTTACAAAGCAAAAAGTTTGTGCTATAATAAGCGGGCAGTCAAAAAGCTGCATCGTCTATTGTATTTTTTATATCTGTCTGTAGCTCAGCTGGATAGAGCACTGGATTCCGATTCCAGGTGTCGCGGGTTCAAATCCTGCCAGACAGGCCAGCGGCAGTACGCTGCCCCAAAAGCCACGCACTGTTTGGTGTGTGGCTTTTCTTTTTGAAAATGTGTCTGCCTCTTCAAATTCGATATTTTAAATAAGGAGAATATATATTATGGAAAAAATCAAAGTTGGAATCGCGGGCTACGGCAACATCGGCCGGGGCGTAGAAAAAGCGGTGAACGCTGCTGTGGACATGGAACTTTGCGCGTTCTTTACCCGGCGTGATCCAGCGGCGCTGCAGACGAATACTCCTAACGCAAAAATTCTGTCTGTGGAAGATGCGCAGAAAATGCAGGGCGAGCTGGACATCGTAATCCTCTGCGGCGGCTCCGCAACCGATCTGCCCAAACAGGGCCCTGCCTTCGCCCATCTTTTCAACACCATCGACAGCTTTGACACTCATGCCAAAATTCCTGATTATTTCGCATCCATGCAGGACGCGGCAAAAGATACCCTCTCCATCTTGTCTGTGGGCTGGGATCCCGGGCTGTTCTCCATTATGCGTCAATTGTCCCTAGCCGCACTTCCCACAGGCAACGACTATACCTTCTGGGGCAGAGGAGTTTCTCAGGGCCATTCCGACGCCATTCGCCGAATTGACGGAGTAGAGGGCGCCATTCAGTATACCGTGCCGATAGAAAAAGCAGTACAGGCTGTGCGGGACGGTAAAAATCCTACGTTGACTACTCGCCAGAAGCACCTGCGGGAATGCTATGTGGCAGCAAAAGACGGTGCGGACAAAGCTCGCATCGAGCGGGAGATCAAAGAAATGCCCAACTATTTTGCCGACTATGACACCACAGTGACCTTCGTTTCCATGGAAGAGCTGAAACAGTGTCACAGCAAAATGCCCCACGGCGGCATGGTCATCCGCAGTGGAAGCACCGGTGAAAATCAGCACGTAATGGAATTCTCTCTGAAGCTGGATTCCAACCCGGAATTTACCGCAAGTGTGCTCACCGCATATGCCAGAGCCGCTGTGCGCCTGCACCGGGAAGGAAAACGGGGCGCGATGACCGTGCTGGATGTTCCTCTGTCTTATCTTACGCCGGAAGACCCCGCCTGGCAGAGAAAAAACCTTCTGTAAAAATCAGTCTTCCCATTTGCTGAAAAATCGCTCGCTGGATATCCCGTGGGGACGGTTGAACCTGCGCAGTTCAAACAGCTCGTCCGGATCTCTTTTGAGATAATTGATCCGTTCGGTACAAGTAAACGCAGCTTCAAATCCAAGCTCTTTTATAATAGAGATGGTGTCGTCACAATATACTCCATAAGGAAAAGCAATGGCGTTTACAAGATGCACATTTTCCGCGGCGCACTTGTCCCGAAACCGGGTGAGGTCTTCCGCCAGCTTTGTCTTATAGTTGGAGTAGTCTTCCCCGGTGATTTTACCGCAGCCTTTGCGGGTGTTCAATTTGTGCATCGTATAGGTGTGACATTGAATTTCAAAAACGTCATTATGGGAAATTTCCTGTACCGCGTCCCATGCAAGATAGGAATAATCCAGCATGTGATCCCGCTTTTCCGTGAACAGGTCCGCCGCGCTGCCAATCACCGCAATCACTGCCTGAAATCCGTATTTTTCCAGAAGGGGGCCGCCGTATACCAATGTGGACTCATACCCATCGTCAAACGTAATCATCACAGGTTTTTCGGGAAGTTCCGCTTCCCCCTTGCTCCATTGAATCAGCTGTTCAGTAGTGATGCTCTCATACCCATGCTCCTGCAAATACTGCAAGTCGGACTCCAGTTCATCGGGAGACAGCACATAATCTCCCTGCAGGCGGGCTTTTGGAGACAAGTGGTGATACATAACGATAGGAAGCCGCACTTCTTCCTCCTGTTTTTCGGATGCGGCGGACGCCGGCAGAATCAGAAAAGCGGCAAGCAGCAAAAATGTAACAAATTTTTTCAAAAAATCCGCCTCCTTTCCCATTTAGTTTTTGCAAAACAAATCGGATTATTTGCGATAATTTTTGGACAAAAAAGACGTTCCAATTTTAATTGGAACGTCTTTTTTATTTTGCAAAATTAAATATAAATTTTTCAATTTTTCCTTTGCTTTGTCTCTCTCCATACTTTTGCCTATGGCAAAATCCATCCGCAACTTGCCTGCGAGATGCCTCAATGGGGGCTATTTGCTTTCTTTAAATTTATTGAGGAGTTACTTTTGTAACATAAAGTGAAACCTAAAAAAGAACCCAAAAATGGTTATATTATTTGTCCTCTTCATCTACTACAATATAGATAATGAATTTGTTGGAAGTGTACATATGTTTAAGGTAAATAACGAATTTAAGGGACCAAATATATCTCGAACAATACGATTTACAGAAAAACTATTTGAACAGTTAAACATAATTGCCACAGAAAATGATGTCTCTTTTAATTCGATGGTTTTGCAATGCTGCAAATACGCCTTAGACAATTATGAGAATAAGAACGCAAATGAGGACTTTACATCTTACATATAAATTTTCTATGCGGAGCATATAGAATTATGGAACAAAATTTAGAAGAAACGTATCTCGCAGCCGTAGGACCATATGGGCATATTGCGCTTTCTCCACAAGTAAGCCGGATCATGGACTGGGAGCCGGGTATGGAAATTATGGGAACAAAGGTGGATGGAATGTTGATTCTCCAGCCGTTTCAGCCAAGATGCTGCATTTGCGGGTCGGTGCTGCACGTGAAAGAGGTCGGCAATCTGTTTTTGTGTCAAAAGTGTATCCAAAGAGCGGATCAAGCGCCCTGCTACAGCGGCATGGACGCAGCGCGGGAGAACACGCCTTTCCCAGAGGAATATGAGGAGGATCTGGAAGACGCTTGCGCAGAAGAATGCGGCGCATTGCAAGATTGCGGATATCCCAATGAAAATGATGAAGACTACGACAGCGATATATTTATGCGAAATCACAAATAGAAGACTTCCATCAAACACAATTGTGATTTGCCTCTTGTCGCTGCTGCATTTTCCACCAACTGAAAAATCCGTAAATATCGTTTGCGAAAAATACCACAAAACAAATAACCACAGACAAATAGGACACATCGGAAAACGACGCGAGTATCCATAAAACAATGAGGACGATATCGTTCGCGGCATAAGCGACGGCGTAAAACGCACTTCTTCTGAACGTGAGATACACCGCAATAAAGCTTGTTGTAACCGAAATCGTGCTCAAAATCAAATTTGCGGTATGAAACGCCGCCAGGATATAGTAAAATACCACTGTAACCACCGCTGCTAACAAGAGCATAAACAGAATTTCTTTTCGTTTCAGCCGATTGACTCTTACCTCCGTTTTGTTTCCGTTGTACGGATTTTTCAGCCACGAAATCAGCGCGAAAACAGCCATTGGGGCAGTCATTCCCAGGTATGTAACCATTTCTCCATAATAGGCAAATGTAAAAGATATAGCGCCGTATAAAACACTGAATGCGACCATCAAAATTTGACCGATAGGATTTCCTTTAGCATTGAAAATCAGCGACGTCACTCCTATTAAAGAAGCGGCAAGCGTGCCGCAATTCTCTCTGTCGAACAGAAAAAAAGCCGCGATAATAAGCGATACCGACGCGCACCAAAGCGCAATTTCTTCCTTTTTAAAATAATGCAATACGGATTTCCACTTTTTATAGGACATATACAATACCTCTAAGACAAAACAAGCATCCGCCCGCACATCTTCTAAGACCTAACGATGTGCAGCGAATGCTTTCGCTTCTCTACCCGGTGGCAGATTCTTTCTTATTTTGTGTAAACAAGTATACAGCAGAAAAATAAAAAAGTCAATACGATTACCGCATTCTTTTTGCCGTAAAATCCCGACAGACAATTTTATATACGCACACCGTCTCCGCCTGCTGTGCCGTAAACGCGGCTGCCTCCCCTGTCTGATGTCGAAACAAAATTTCCAGTGCGCGGCATTTCCCCGCCGTGTCCTCGATAAATTCTACCATACCACGACCCATTACACTGGAATAGGCGTATCCATATCCACATGGAGACGGCGCGGCGCGCAAAGCGCCCTCCATGCCAACGGTAAAGCATACCGCCCGCTCCCGCTTCCATATATCCATCTTACGTCCTTCCACGGCGCTGTGGAAATATAGAGTCAGGACGCCGTTTTCCATCGTATAGCCGTAACTGAGGGGCACAACATACGGTTCCACCCCATCTACCATTCCCACATAGCAGGTTTTGCAGGCGTCCAGAATGGCGCATATTTCTCCGATTTCGGTTACCTCACGATCCCTTCTGCGCATAAAACTTGCTCCTCCCATTCTACGCATTTTCGTTCTGCTATCATTGTACACATATGAACACGCAAAAGCAAGACGCAAGTAAAAAAGATTGACAAAAAAGCCGCCTTGTGATATGATAAAAGAAATTATCAGGAGGACGCTGCTATGACATTGATAACCTTTGGCATGATCGTTGTCGTCGGCATTATCATTTTATGTGATAATGTTGTTTTGCGTCGTGCTGATTAAGGGTAGAAATTGAATCCACCCCTTGCGGCATCCGCTGCAAGGGGTTTTCTTTCGGGAGGACTTTACGTGAAACGAAGCGGAGCGCAAATTATAATAGAACAGCTGTGCGCCCATGGCGTGACTACCGTATTCGGATACCCGGGAAGCGCGGTTTTGCCCCTATATGACGAACTGTATAAAAATGCCCATCGTATCCGTCATATCATCACCGCACATGAGCAGGGCGCGGCCCACGCTGCCGACGGATATGCCCGATCCAGCGGAAAAACCGGCGTAGTCATTACTACCAGCGGCCCTGGCGCCACCAATATCGTTACCGGTATCGCAAACGCTTATCTGGACAGCGTACCGCTGGTAGCCATCACCGGAAACGTAGACGTTCCCCTGCTTGGAAAAGACAGCTTCCAGGAAGTAGATATCGTGGGCATCACCCAGCCTGTGGTAAAGCACAATTTTGTGGTACGAGATATCGAAGAATTGGAGTTTATCCTGCACGAAGCCTTCCGAATCGCCGGCAGCGGCCGCAAGGGACCGGTGCTGGTGGACATACCACGAGATATTCAGACAAAGCTCTGTACCTATCAGGAAATGAAACCGGCGGATACCGCGGCGCCTATACAAAAGCATGGTGATTTGCAGGAGGCGCTTCAGGCATTTGCAAAAAGCAAACGACCCTATATTTATGCAGGCGGCGGCGTAGTTGCCTCCGGCGCACAAGAAGAACTGTTGGAGTTCTCCAGGCGTATCTGTGCGCCTGTGGGGTTGAGCATGATGGGAATAACCGCTTTGCCTGCGTCTTACCAATGGAATTTGGGTATGTGCGGAATGCACGGCACACATGCCGCCGCTATCGCTGAATCAGAAAGCGATTTGCTGATCGCCCTCGGCGTACGATTTTCTGAACGCGCCACCGGCGACATTGAAGCCTATCGGAAAAACAGAACGATTTTGCATATAGATATTGATTTGTCGGAAATTGATAAAAACATTCCCTCTCAAATTGGAATCTGCGGGGATATAAAAGAAGTGCTGCGTTCCTTGCTGGCCGCCCTTCCCTCAAGAAAAAACGATGTGTGGCAGGCGCGTGTGACACAGCTAAAAGCTATGCAAAACACACTGTCCCCGAACAGCTTTTCTCCCAAAAATATCATTGAAGCCGTAAGCCGGTATTGCAGCGCCGATACTCTGATCGCTACGGATGTAGGCCAGCACCAAATATGGACTATGCTGTACTATCCCTTTGAGAAGCCCCGCACGCTCCTCACTTCGGGCGGGCTTGGCACAATGGGATACGGATTGGGGGCAGCCATCGGCGGCTGTATCGCCATGGGAGGCAAAAAAACTGTGCTCTTTACCAGCGACGGCAGCTTTGGAATGAATCTGGGAGAGCTTGCCACCGCGGTCTCCGAGGAGCTTCCCATCATTATAGTAATTCTTAATAATAAATCCCTGGGTATGGTTCGTCAGTGGCAGACTATGTTTTACGAGGGGCGTTATTCACAATCTACCCTCCATCGAAAAACAGATTTTGCCGCCCTTGCCGGTGCGTTTGGCGCTGTGGGATACAAGGCCGCTACTCTGCAAGAACTGGAAGAGGCCCTGCAGCATGCGCCGAAAACCGGCCCCATTGTAATTGATTGTCCTATTGATATCGATGAAAAGGTACTTCCCATGATTCCCCCCGGGGGATGTGTAGAGGATATTATCACTTCCTAGAAAGGATGCTGTATATGGAAAAATTTACAATAGAACTGATTGTTGCAAACCGTTACGGCGTCCTTAATCGGATTACCGGATTGTACGCCCGGCGGGGATATAATATTGACAGTCTGAATGTGAACGAAACGGCGGATCCTCAGTTTTCCAGAATGTTAATCGTATCCAGAGGCGACGCATATATTCAAACGCAAATGGTACGGCAGCTTTCCAAGCTGTATGATGTGAAGGAAGTCACTCTGATGGCCACAGTCAATTTTAAAAAATAAAAATTCCGCAAACGCGTAATAGCGTTTGCGGAATTTTTTATCTATATTTCCGATTGTACACCCAGAGCAAAAACAAAAGTCCCCCAATGCCGAGAAGCATGATCCCAGCATACACCGCACCGATATGCCGCTGAAATACTACAATCAGCGAAATACATACTGCAAAAAGTGCCGTCATGAGGATATATCGAATCGCTTTCATCGTTATGACCATGCCTTTCTATTCATTCGCATCCATTATCCTTCTTCTGTGTGCATCCATCGAATTTCGCCGGGGGCGAGATCCGCCGTATGCTCCGCACCAGCGCCGTCCCAAAACTTTGTACTGCGGGCTTCCATTGTATTATTCACCAGTGCGTATTTACCGCTGCTACGGTACCCGTGCACTTCGCAGCAAGGATCCTGGGCATAAAATTTGTACAGCTCTTTCTCCATACCCGCAGTATAATATATGCTGCGCAGCAGCAGGCGCGCATTCTCACTACTATAGGGCAGGCCCGCTATATATACGCCTCTGCCTTTTCCAAACCCATGGGCGCTGAGATGCACTTCTCCATTGGAATATTCCAAAATTTCACAGTCTGGAGTGAGAGCATATACATTTCTTCTGCATTCGCCAAAATCAATCGGCCCCGACATATCTTCCGTAATAAAATGCACCTTTACCGGCTTTATATAATACTTATCCTCGTTTATTGTAAAGCCTCGTTCTTGTTCTACCCCAAGTACATCGCTAAGCTGCAGGTAACGCCCCTGATAAGGATATGCTGACGGATCCCCTATTCCAATAAATCCGCCGCCATGCCATACCCACATTCGCAACCGCTCTACCAGAACTTCATTCCTCCAGCAGGCGCCGCCGGAAAAAGCAGTCCCGCCGTCGCCTGCGTTGATGATTACATCAATATCCTCAGGAATCCCATTTTCTACAATATCGGAAAAAGAAAGAAACCGTACGTTGACCGCCATTCCACTAAGCGCTTCCAGCACTCCAAGATATGAATAGGTCTGCTTATATACCATACCATGGGCTGCTATATAACTCTGCCAAGACCGTATCTCACCCCAGCAATTCAGCACTGCTACCGTAACAGGTGCATATGGGTTTTGTCCCTCTATAGTATCCAAAATTTCGCGAAACTCTCCGGCAATGTTTTCCACACATTCTACAAATGCAGGAAATTCTGCCGCAAGGCTTAAATATCCGCCATACCCAATTCTGGATACAGGACTGCGTAAAATCGCCCGACGGGCGGCGATCCAGTTTTCCATAGCTTCCGTTTCGGGATGCGCGCCCGGATAAAAAGAATCTGGAAAGAAATAAGGCAAAAAACGAGCTTCCGTATATTTTACATGAGGGATATCGGCAATCATACGCAGGGTAACGCCGCTGTTTACACTACCCACTACGGCATCCAAACCAATTTTTTGGAAGTGCTTTCCGTACGGCTCCGCGCCGATCCAGTTATCCCCCAAAAACATCATTGCCTCTTTGCCGGCCTCATGAACAATTTCCACCAACTGCGCCGCACGTTCGCATACAAAGCGTTGCGTATATTCCATATAGTCCAAATACTGTCGGCGGGGCGTACGAAAGGAATTATTGTAATATCCTTCATCTACGAAATCTTCTGGCTCCAGCTTATATCCGTATTCCTTTTCAAAGCCAATCAGCGCTCCTGGAGAGACGGCAGCGCCGTATCCCAGCCAGTCTACATATTTTTCTTTTTTCAAATTGTTGTAAATCAAAGTAAAATGATAAAAAAATGTGGTAAACCGTACTACGTCCACCTTTGGATTCTGCGCAAGCCAATGGGACAGCGCTGTTTTCATATACGCCCAAGACAGCTCTCCATGGGCGTCAAAAGGAATATCCCGTTCCCTGTCCTGCCACTCGTTGGTAATATAATTGTACATTTGAGTAGGATCCCAATTGATAAAAGCGGGAAACGCGAGCGTATACACATGGCCCGGCACCGTTTTTTCAATAGTTACCGTGCCTTCTTCTCTATCGATGAAAAAACATTCTCTCGATACTACTGTTCCCTGCGTTCGATCTCGTACTTCCCAGTTATGATCCGGATCCCAGTCATAGTCCGGCTCTAACTGCTGGTCAAAATAGCCCTCCATAATGGGAAAGGTAAGTTCCGTACCTACAGCAGTGTGCCGGCTGCTCATTAAAAAAATGCGCTGCCGCTCTTCCAGATGTTCACGTGCAAAGGCGTTGTATCCTCTAGCGACAAAATAGGTGGAATATACTTTTGCGGGACTGAGTGCCGCAGTCTCATCTGTAAGATCCGTTCCGTCGCTGTTTCGAATTGCATCCGCTCCCCAGCGGCGAATCAGCTCTTTTGTCTCCTCCAAAAATCCCGCTTGGGTTGGAATTGTAAAACGGCCATGTTTTCTCATCTATTGGATATCCTTTCTAATCAGTCTTTCAATCCGCCTACGTTCATACCCTGGGTGAGTTTTTTCTGCACCAGAATATACAAAATCAGCGTAGGCAACATGACGATTACAAGCCCCGCGTACATCTGCCCGTATTGTGCGGCGGCATTTTGCGCTTTCATAAGATTCATCAGTCCTACCGGCAGCGTTTTCGCCCAGTCCTGCGTCATCAACGTAATAGCTATGATATATTCGTTCCAGAAGGAAAGAAAGTTAAATAGAATTACCGTAATAACGGAAGGACGCGCCATGGGAATCATCACCCGGATCATCGTTTGCATATATCCGCTGCCGTCTACGTACGCCGCTTCTTCATATTCCTTTGGCAGTGTTTGAAAATATCCGGAGAGAAGATAGATCGTAAACGGCAATGCGGTAGAAGCATAAACCAGGGCCAGCACAAACCGATTGTTTAAAAAAATCGGCGCTCCTACCAGGGTTCCCGCGTCAACCAACATTAAAAAAATGGGTACAACAATATAACTGACATTGATAAACAGCCCGCCCATAAAAAGCGTGCGCAAAAGCCGCCGCCCTCCAAACTTGTATCTGGCAAGCACATATGCCGCCGGCAGTGCTACCACCAATAGGATTCCCAGCGCTACCGCGGTTACAATTACGGAATTTAGGAAATATTCTCCCATATGAGCCTCTCGCCAGGCCCGCGCAAAGTTTTCAAAATAAAAACCGGCCGGCAAAGACCAAGGATTTTGATAAAACTCCGCGTTTTCCTTAAGAGAGGCAAGAAACACCCAGCCCACAGGAACAATAATGGATAGTGCAAAAAGGATCAGCACCACATAAATAAAGATTCGGTACAGTTTATCTCCTCTGTTCATAGACGCCTCCGGCTGCAAAAATCAT
>CAJUIQ010000004.1:31130-77658 GCA_910586545.1 uncultured Eubacteriales bacterium | reverse complement strand
ATACCGCCGTCCGCTACAACGACACGGACGACTGGCCCGCTCAACCTCCCGTGGGTATCTACTTCAACTATGGCCTTGTGGATGAGTTTATGAGGGAATGGCTCTTGCGCCAGCAGGAGCTACACGCCGGGGAGATTACCAGGGAGGAATACTTTGAGTGGAAACTCAACTGGCCGTGTACCTGCGATGACAGCAAACGGTTTGACAGCTATGTTCCTTGGAGAAAAGAAAAATAGGGCAAGCAAAACCGCCCTGCTGAATTTGTCGTTCAGCAGGGCGGTTCGCTTGCCCTTTGCAATCATTCTCTTGTGTGACCGGGTTGAAACGAATAGTATCAATCCAGTATCACAAGGCAAAGTGACAGGTCAAAAACCCTGTATTCATGCGGGTTTGCGCCGTTTTGACGCTCATTCCCACTCAATTGTTCCGGACGGCTTTGGCGTTAAATCATACAGCACACGGCTAACACCTTGCACCTCTGTGGTAATCCGTTCCGTAATATGCTGCAGCAAGGCAAAGGGAACCTCCTCCACAGCAGCAGTCATTGCGTCAATTGTGTTCACCGCACGCAGGATTACAGGCCATTCATAGGTGCGAGCATTGTCCCGCACACCTACGGATTTAAAATCAGGAACTACCGTAAAATACTGCCAAACTTTTCCTTCCAGGCCAGCTTTAGCAAATTCCTCACGCAAAATTGCATCAGATTCCCGCACGGCTTCCAACCGCTCCCTAGTAATCGCGCCAAGGCACCGCACGCCCAGTCCAGGGCCAGGAAACGGCTGCCGATATACCATTTCATCCGGAAGTCCAAGGGCGGTTCCACAAGCCCGCACCTCATCCTTAAATAACATTTTCAGAGGTTCTACCAATGCAAACTGCAAATCGTCGGGTAAGCCGCCTACATTGTGGTGGCTTTTCACCGCTTTTACTGTTTTCGTGCCGGATTCAATAATATCGGGATAAATCGTACCCTGTGCCAAAAATTCAATATCGTCCAGCTTTCTGGCCTCTTCTTCAAATACTCGGATAAACTCTGCACCGATAATTTTTCGTTTTTGCTCCGGGTCAGCCACACCAGCCAGCTTGTCTAGAAAACGGTCCACCGCATCTACATAAATCAGGTTGGCGTCCATCTGGTTGCGGAATACGTCTACTACCTGCTCCGGCTCTCCTTTGCGCAAAAGACCATGGTTTACATGAACGCAGGTAAGCTGCTTGCCTATTGCCCGAATCAACAGTGCGGCAACAACAGAAGAGTCCACACCCCCGGACAATGCCAGCAACACTTTTTTGTCCCCAACCTGCCGGCGAATCAGTTCCACCTGATCGGCGATAAAATTCTCCATATTCCAGTTGGCTTCCGCTTTACATGTGTCAAAAATAAAATGAGAAAGCATCTCTTTCCGGGCTGCTTCGTCTATAGGCCATCCGGGTTCGCTTTTATGATCTACACACAGGAGAGGATAGCCAGACGCGTACACCGCTGCGCAGGCATCAATCTCCACCCCATCCACTACGCGATTGGGACCGCCATTGAGAATAATTCCCTTCACACCTGGCAGCGCCGCCAATTCATCTGCAGAAATATCGTGAGGATAAATTTCAGAATACACGCCCAAAGCCCGAATTTCGCGGGCAATCTGGGGATTTTGTTCACTTCCTAAATCAAGTATGAGGATCATGTCCTGTTTCATATAGCCCTGCTCCTTTTTTATATGTTGGTAAAGTTGTCAAAATAGCCTTGGATCAAAACTACTGGCGTTCCCTTGTCTCCGGATCCACTGGTCAAATCGCTGAGAGACCCCAAAAGATCGGTAAAGCGCCGCGGCGTCGTGCCTTGAGACGCCATATCGCCTACCAAATTATCTTTTTTCTCTTTAATTTGATCTTCAATCGCCTTTTGCAGCGCTTCTCCGGAAAGGGAGGCAAAATCATTGTCCGCTAAATATTTCAGTTTAATTTCATTGGGTGTGCCTTCCAGGCCGGGCGTATTTGCCGCGGAGACACACGGATCCGCCAACTCCCAAATATGCCCTACTGGATCCTTAAAAGCTCCATCCCCATATACCATCACTTCTACATGTTTGCCGGTTTTCTCAAGCATCTTCTTTTGAATTTCCATTACCAGCGGCATGCAATCTCTTGGGAACAACTTGATCTTGTCCTCCGTAGATTTGTTAGAGCCCAAAAGCCCGAACTGTTCATTGCAGCCGCTGCCGTTTACAGGCGCGTTCAAAATCTCATCTAAGCCATATACGCGCTGAGCCCCAGCTGCCATCAACAACCGCTTGGTTCTGGCGCGAGAATGGATATCGCAGTGAAGAACATCCTTTGTATAATCCAATATCCGTCGGGGATCATTAGCAAAAATAATTTCACATTCCGCACCGCACTGGCGGATCAAATCTCCATAGTACTGCACATAATCCACACCGGTAAAAGGATGTTTGTTTTCTCCAAACAAGTCTCTGTATTGCTGCAGTGTAAGAAGATCCGTGTAGGGATTGACGCCAGCTTCATCCAGCTGATCCAAAGTAACCAGCTGATTTCCCACCTCGTCACTGGGATAACTGAGCATTAAAACGATTTTTTTCGCCCCTTTTGCAATTCCCCGCAGGCAGACCGCAAAACGATTCCGGGAAAGAATCGGAAAAATGACGCCAATGGTTTCACCGCCCAGTTTCGCTTTCACATCTGCCGCAACATCCGCAACACAAGCATAATTTCCTTGTGCGCGTGCAACAATGGACTCGGTAATTGCTATAACGTCCCTGTCACGCAATGCAAATCCATCCTGCTGCGCAGCATGCAAAACGCTGTTCACAACAATAGATGAAAGTTCATCTCCTTCACGAATGATAGGGCAGCGTATTCCCCTTGATACAGTTCCAATCTTGCGTTCCATAAATCCTCCCATACCGCGCAAAGCGGCGTATATTCCATGCAAAACATACGTACACCGTTTCCTCGGTTCTGTATATTTTTACAAAATGTACTCTTTTATTATATAATGCATACCGCTGCATTGCAATAGAAAGAATGACAAAAAACGAAAAACAGGGGGCTCTCTTTACACTTGCTCCACATAAATTTCACGTCATCCCTTTTGCTGCGTATTTTTGTGTGCTCTTCGCGCACCGCGTCTGCCCAATATGGAAAATATCGCAACTGTTATTGCTGTCATAGAAACAAGAATGACATAATATGCCGGATTGGCAGGCTGTGTCTTTTCCTGCCCTCCTTTTACAAGCTGCTGGAGCTGCTGCTCTGTTTTAACCATACTGCAAACATTCACATTGGAAATTTCCAGTGTAGCGCCGTTCTTTCCCCGCAGAATAATGGCAATATACTCCACAGCAGATGCGGCAGAAAAATCTGCCAAATCGCAGGTCACTGTAAAATATATGTCCTGTGGCTGGGAGAGTAAATACTCCGCTCTGGAATCTCCGCTGCCAAAAATAACAGAAAGCTCTCCTTCTTGTCCTATGTCGTGCAGACCGAAAGAAAATACAACACTGCTTTCGGAAAGATCTAATGGTCTGTCTAGCCAACAAAGCAGTAGACCCGCTTCCCCGCCGGCATTTTCCAATCTGGTTCGCAGTGCCCGATCGGAAGTAATTTCTACGCCTGCAGAAATGACTCTGCCAAATCCGCCGCCAGATACCCAACCTCCAATATCATAAGAATCTGTAAAATCCCATAAAGGGTACATTCCCCTATAGGCAGCAGTATTATTGACAGCTGCCATACGTTGGAACAACTGCGCAGACGTATTGTCAAAAACAGTTTCTTTAATTCGGTCAAACAACAAATTGGATTCATGTAAATTTGTAACAGACAACACCACGCTGCGCAGGCCCGTCTGCATCGCTTCCACACAGAGACTTTCATATAGCGCGCTTATATCCGCATCACTTCCTATATCGGGCTGCCAAAACAGCATGCCGCCGTCACAAGCATGTCCACATGCCGCTATCAGAGATGTAAGATAAGAAGCTTCTAAAACTGTCCCCTCGGGATGAGAAACACTTTCATAAACAAGGAGAATACTGCCGGCACGCCGCCGACTGAGTGTAAAGGATAGCCTGCCAAGAAACACTGCCGGGTCTTTCGGAGAAAGCCCCGTGGGGGAATCTACAGCATTCGCATCGTCATATACGCTGTCCACAGGAACTACCGCCGCCGCTCCCGGACATTTCTTCTGCACAATCTCCGCAAAAATAGCCGTAAGACTTGCAAGGTCTTCCACATTGTCCCAATACTGCACATTTGCGCCGCTGCCCATAATAAATCCTGCAGCGCCCTGATACCGTTCTGTCAAAAATGAGGTAAGCGCATACATTTGCAATACGCTTCCCTGATCTGCTGCTGTATAGACAAATCCATTTTCCTGTGATGAAAACAAACGGATATACACATGCGTTCCAGAAGATTTATGAACAGAAAATTGTGCATCCAATTCTTCCACGTAAGAACGGTTAAAATAATAATGAGATCTGCCAGCATTGTATAACAGCGCCGCATATACATCGTCCGTTTCTAAAAGGCGATCCGCATACACATCTAAAATCACATTGGAAACGTTGGATTCAAAAACCCCCACCGTGTCTGTTCCATGAACGCCGGTTACGGAAGCGTCAGCCACCGTAACCGCCACGCCGCTGTTTAAAAAAGCTGCAGGCGCCACAGATATTTTTTTATCGCCTGATAAAATCATTACTTTATATTTATACAACACATCCAAATTCTCCGGTACTGCGGACAATTCAAACCGGGTAGATATGCTCATCTTTGCCGCAGGTTCCTCCCGGAGTACTGCTTCTTCCTCTTCCCAAACCGGTATCATATACAATGCCAGCTGGCCCTCAATATGCTCCACAACGGTTTCTGAAGAAATCGTCCCTTTTACCGTAACAGTTTTCCCGTCGGACCGGCAGGATGTAATACCGCCAATTTTTTCCGCTGCAGAAGCTTTGGATGGATAAACTGCCGCACCGGTGATTACAAGAGGCTCCTCCTGCGTGGTTGTCACGCCATTCAAAACATATTTCAAATCTGAATAGGGCCCTTCAATAACAAAAACATACGTATGCTCTCCCGATACCAATGGCAGCGGCGCCGTACCAGATACGCCTTCCACAGCAATCGTCCCGGATGCATGCCCGCTGCGTATGCGCAGACATACTGTGGCATCCTCGTCCCCCGCTCCTTTGCTGATATAATGTGGATAAAAAGAAGCGCCGCCGTTTTCCGTATCGATAAAAATCTGATTTTCCTCTTCCCGCAATGCCCCTGTCACCGATTCAAAACCTGCGCTCATAAAGCGCTCCACGTGCGCATAGCTGTACCGCTCGTCTCCTGATGCTGACAAAATGGAAAAAGACTGAATCGGCTCATCCTGTCGGGTCAATGTAAGCGCCAAAGCATCCACAGACCCCTTGACCTGCTGGGGAAGCACTATATACGCCATAGCCTTCCCCCCCGCAGATACTTTCGTCGAGGCATTGTAATATATGCCGCCGCACAAAAATGTCACGGTAAAGCTGCAGTCGCCGCTGCCGCTGATATACATAGAAAAAGCAAGCTCCCGCAAAGACGTAAGATTTAAAGGCTGGTCTAAAGAAGCGGTTATGGAAAGCGTCTCCTCTCCTGTGCCGGCAGCAGCCACATACAGCATGCTTCCCTCCCCAGAAGGGCGGGAACGAATCTGTTGTACCGCATCGGTTCCTTCCCAAAGCTGGGGATCCAATATATCGAGAGAAACAGAGGAAGGATCCGATATTGCTGTGCCAGACAATACGGTCCACGGCAGAAGCAATAGCGTCAAAATTACGCTGATTACACGTTTGACAGTCTTCACACTTTCTTCCTCCCTCTGAAAAATATGACTATAGTATACTGTATTTTAACGCAAAAAGCAACTGCGCATTCTTCGAAACAACAAGAAAAACACCCCACAGGCAAAAGTCTGTAGGGTGTGATATTCCATAATGTTGTTATCTCTTGGAGAACTGACTTGCACGGCGAGCCGCTTTGAGTCCGTACTTCTTTCTTTCCTTCATTCTCGGGTCACGAGTGAGGAAGCCTGCTTTTTTCAGTGCAGGACGGAAGGTCTCGTCTGCCAAAAGCAGCGCGCGGGAAGCGCCGTGACGGATCGCGCCGGCCTGGCCGGAAAATCCGCCGCCCTTTACGCTGGCAACAATGTCAAACTTTCCAACTGTACCTGTTACTTCAAAAGGCTGATTGATGATCAGCTTCATGGTTTCCAGGCCAAAGTATTCGTCAATATCACGACCATTGATGGTTATGCTGCCTGTTCCAGGATAAAGACGAACGCGGGCAACAGAACTTTTTCTTCTGCCGGTACCGTAAAAATAAGGTTTTGCACTTGTATACATCTCGTTCATCCTCCTCTTAGATTTCGTAAGGAACAGGTTTCTGGGCCTGCTGCTTGTGAGCTTCGCCTGCGTACACCTTCAGACGGGTGATCGCCTTTGCGCCGATAGAGTTGTGAGGAAGCATGCCTTTGACAGCGTGCTCCATAGCAAACTCAGGCTTTGTCGCCATCAAAGTTTTGTAGGAAACTTCCTTGAGTCCTCCGATATAGCCGGAGTGACGGCGATAGAACTTTTGCTCCAATTTTTTCCCCGTGAGAACAGCCTTGCTTGCATTTACAATTACAACAAACTCGCCGCAGTCAACATGCGGTGTAAATTCAGGACGGTGTTTTCCACGAAGAATCGTAGCCGCTGCCGCAGCAGTTTTACCGAGAGGCTTGCCAGCCGCATCGATAATGTACCACTTACGCTCAACGGTTTCTTTCTTTGCCATGTAAGTAGACATAAGATATCCTCCGATTTGCAATTTGGTTAATTTTTCAGCAAGTTGCATTATAGCAAATAAATATAGGCATGTCAATAGATTTTCTTAAAATATTTTCATTTTTTCAATTTAATATTATATTTGCTCTTTTTATCTGCCGATTTCTCCTGAAATCTCCCCTATACTTTCACATCCGGAACAAATTATGTTCCCTGATTAAACGCGTTGTTTCATTCTGGAAATAACAGAACAAGCGTCGACTTTGACAGCGTTTTATACCTGTTCTCCCAAAATCTGCTTGCGACAGCTTTCCTGCGTATCGGTATCTTGAATACACTGGAAAGCGCCGCTGCGCAAAACCTCCAATAGCTGCGCGTTGGAGGTAATGGGTTCCTCTGTCAAAATACCTGCATCCGGATGATGCGCTACCTCATGGTGATCGCTTCCGGAAATGCCTATAAAATGCGGATATTCCTGCATCCATTCCTGCGCCATTCGATTGTGGGATTTTTGCGTGGGGTGGCCGTTGAACACCTCGATCCCGTCAACCACATAATCTTCCGCCAGCATCATGCCAAATCGGAAGGGATGCGCCTGGAAAAACATATAATTGTTGTTGTGTACCAGAGCGCCCATCCAGTAGCGTTCATGCCGATACATATCGGGGTTGTTTTGGAAGAATGCTTCATCTGCGCCATATACCAGAAAATCTGTTCCTCCCGTATTGGGGAACCGAATCTCACAACCCAGCAGCACATTCAGTCTATCTCCAGCGTATTCCTTCACTTTTCTGTATCCATCTAAAAAGAATTCGATACGCTCTTCCAAACTCGCTTCCGGAATCCAATACTGGAAGGTGCCTTCGTGAAGATGATCCGTAATTACCACTGTGCTGTATCCAAACTCCAGATACTGTTCTACAATTTCCTTTGCCCCTACATCGGAACAGGAGCTTACATATTTGCTGTGGCAGTGCATTTCCGTTTTATATTTGTATGCCATAGTGATTGATCCTTTCAATGATAACTTGAAAACCAGACACAGTTATCCGCTGCATCGTATCCTCTCATCATTATACATTTCCTCTACAGACAAGTCAATTGCCCGGTTTAGAAATTTTTTCATGATTTTTTTCAAACCCTATTGACAAATAAAAAAAGCCGGCGTATACTGTGAATAATTAAATAAAAGGCTGTGACGAAGACGGCAACAAGTCTCCTCATTGCAGAGAGCCTGCGGTTGGTGCGAGCAGGTATGAGGCCTTGAAGCGATCCCTTCCGAGCCGGAGACCCGAACCTACGGCAGTGCTGTACAAGTAGATGTCTCTCGTGATTGCGGCGTAACGGCAAGGGGCTTGATGGAGCCCGTAAAGTGGCACATTTTTGTGCAATTTGAGTGGTACCGCGGGTTTACAAACTCGTCTCAAGATTGAGGCGGGTTTCTTTTTTTATCCGTCTCCCTTCCATCAAAAAATTTCTATTTTGAAAGGATTCAGTTATGGAAAACAATGTAAACACCGCTATTCGGGATGTTGCAGGACGTATCCGCGCGCTGCGGGAAAGCTGCGAGGTTACGGAAGAAGAAATGGCTGCCTGTACCGGCACCACACTAACGGCCTATCAGGCATTGGAAGCGGGAGAGTCGGATTTTACCTTTACTTTTATTTATAAATGCGCCCAACGACTAGGCACGGATCCTACCGATATTTTAAAGGGATCTAGCCCTACTCTCTCCGAATATTACGTAAATCGTGCCGGCGACGGACTCCCGATTGTACGCCGGAAGGGATTCCATTATAATAACCTGGCGCCTCTGTTTAAAGATAAAATTGCCGAACCCTTTTACGTTACGGCAAAATACAGTGAGGAAGAGCAGACAGCGAAAATTCGTACCAGTTGCCACGCCGGGCAGGAGTTTGACCTGATTTTGAAAGGCACCTTAAAGGTGGAGGTAGACGGCAAAACGGAAATTCTCCACGCAGGCGACTCCATCTACTATAACTCCGGACTCCCCCATGGGATGATCGCCGTAGATGAAGACTGCGAATTTCTGGCCCTGGTGATGAACCATGGCGACGGAGCCTACACCATGACTACAGAGGAATCGAACTCTACAGCATTTGAAACAGCAGGACTCCACGCTTTACCAAAGGACCCGGTAATCGCACCCTTTATCCAATGCACTGAAAATGACCAGGGACTGCTCCAGAACATTCAATTTTCCAATTTGGAACAATACAATTTCGCCTATGATACAGTAGACGCCCTTGGAAAAAAATGCCCGGACAAAGTAGCGATGGTCCACTTGGACCATCATAAAAATGAACGGCGGTTTACCTTTGGAGATATGAGCCGGCTGTCTAATCAAGCTGCAAACTACTTCCGGTCCGTAGGAATTAGACAAGGTGACCGGGTCATGCTTGTTCTGAAACGCCACTGGCAATTCTGGGCGGCTATCCTGGGGCTTCATAAGCTGGGCGCTGTAGCTATACCCGCTACCCATATGCTGGTTGAGCACGACTTTGTCTATCGGTATGACGCGGCCGGCGTCAGTGCCATCGTATGCACCGCAGATGGAGATACACACCTGCATGCCCAGACCGCTTCCAAAAAAAGCAAGGAGCCAGTAAAACTGATTATGGCCGGCGGCACAGCAGAAGGATGGCTGGATTTTGATGGGGGAATCCAAAATGCCCCCGAAACAATGGAGCGTGTACCAGACGCTTGTGGCAGCAAGCCCATGATTATGTTTTTCACCTCCGGAACCACTGGATATCCTAAAATTGCCGCCCACAGCTTCCTGTATGCAATCGGCCACTATATCACTGCTCGGTATTGGCACAATATCGATCCAAAAGGCATTCACTTCACTATTTCTGACACCGGCTGGGGCAAAGCGCTCTGGGGCAAGCTCTACGGCCAGTGGCTGTGCGAAGGGGCCATCTTCACCTACGACTTTGATAAATTTGACGCGCATGATATTCTGCCTCTGTTCAAGCAATATAATATTACTACCTTCTGCGCACCGCCCACCATGTTCCGCTTCTTTATTAAAGAAGACTTGAATAAATACGATCTGTCCTCTCTCTCATATGTAACTACTGCGGGCGAAGCGCTGAACCCCGAAGTATTCTATCAGTTTAAAGCAGCTACAGGGCTCACGATCATGGAAGGCTTTGGCCAAACGGAAACAACACTGTCCATCGGGAACCTGGTGGGCAGCACGCCCAAGCCCGGATCCATGGGCAAGCCCTCTCCCATGTATCAACTGGAAATTCTCCGCCCCGACGGTACCCGCTGTCCTGCTGGAGAAACAGGAGAAATCTGCATCAATACAAAAGAGGCGACCCCTCCTGGTCTATTTTTGGAATACTATCGCGATGACGAGCATACCAGCGAGGCATGGCATGATGGATACTATCATACAGGCGATACCGCCTGGATGGATGAAGAGGGATATATCTGGTATGTAGGCCGTACCGATGACGTGATCAAATCCTCTGGATACCGAATCGGCCCCTTTGAAATCGAAAGCGTCATCATGGAACTGCCTTATGTGTTGGAATGCGCGATTACGCCTGTTCCAGATCCGGTACGGGGACAGATTGTAAAAGCCACTATTGTTTTGGTAAAAGACAAGGAAGGTAGCGACGCACTGAAAAAAGAGGTGCAGGATTATGTAAAAGAGCACACGGCGCCTTATAAGTATCCTCGTATTGTGGAATTTGTAAAAGAACTTCCCAAAACCATCAGCGGAAAAATCCGCCGGGTGGAAATTCGCGCCAAAGACGCGGAAGAACAATAAACGCCAGCCTGGGGACAAATCCTGTACGTATTTGCCCTGCAAAAGCCCCCTTCCTGCGCAGGAAGGGGGCTTTGCCATTTTTATTAAAAAGCCTTCCTAAAAAAGGGAGGCCATTTTATCGAAAGGCATTCGTGTGGATAACTTAGCAACCAATACATCCGAGCCGTATGCTGTATAGGGTATACCTTTTCCACCGATGCATAAATGCTCATAATCCGATAAAAGGATTTTGAATATTTTTAAACACTATTGAAGAAAGGAAGATGCATATGAGCAAAAGAAAACGTGCGGTATTCATTACCGTATGGATTCTTCTAATGGCTTTGGTTCTTATTGCCGCCTTTGCCGTAGGCGGCGGTGTCAAGCACGAATCGATTCAAGAGGTTGTGCGTGACGCTGTACTGCATGGAAGCAATAAGATCAGTCTGCTGGGGATAAAAAATGTCAATCCGGCAATTGTATCCGCCATGACCGTATCCGGTATTCTGCTTGTATTTGCCGCCATAGTCCGTATATTTATCATTCCAAGGTTCCAAGTAATGCCTGGAAAATTTCAGCTTGCGCTGGAAGAATTGGTGCGTTTCTTTGACAACCTTGCCAAAACAAACAGCCCGCATCGAAACAGCTTTTTAGGCGCTTACATATTTGCCGCCGGGATCTATATCTTTATCGGGACCCTGTTTGAACTGTTCGGTTTGCAGGCAGTAACTACAGAAGGACTGTCTGTCACCCTTCCCGCGCCGCTGTCCGATATCAACGGAGCAATCGCGCTTGGATGTTTGTCGTACCTTGTGATTTTGTCCGGCGGCATTGCCGGGAACCGACTAAAAGGAGTCGGTAATACGCTGAAAGACTTTTCTCTGCCCATCTCTATGAGCTTTCGTCTGTTCGGCGCACTGCTCAGCGGCCTTTTGGTCACAGAGCTTGTTTACTACTACATAAATTTGAGTTTTGTACTCCCTGTAGCCGTAGGCGTCATGTTTACCCTGCTGCACGCGCTGATACAAACTTATGTGCTTACAATGCTCACAGCCTTGTTTTACGGCGAGGTCAGCGAACCGCACTTGAAAACAAAAGTAAAAAATAAGTAAAGGTATATTTAAAAGGAGTAAATTATGAAAAAGACCACAAAAAGAATCATTACTATGAGCATTCTTGCCGTATTCATCTGCATGTTCTGCAGTCTGACCGCTTTTGCCGCATCAACGGAAGACGGTGCAATCGCTCCGGACGCGACAGTGGAAGTAGAAACGAATGATACCGATTCTATCGGCGATAAAGCGATTGCCGCCGCAATCTGTGTAGGACTTGCCGCCGCTGCCGCCGCAATCGGCATGGGTATCGCGATTGCTAAGTCGGCTGAAGGAATTTCCCGTCAGCCTGAAGCTACAGGTAATATTCGTACAAGTCTGATGCTCGGCCTGGTATTTATTGAAACCGCTATCATCTATGCCTTGATCATTGCCATCCTGATTATATTCGTTCTGTAAGGAGGCCGAAAATGGGAATACCATTAAACATTGACTGGCAGCAGATATTGCTCCATTTGTTCAATTTTTTATTCCTCGCCGGTGGGCTGTATCTCTTGCTCTATAAACCTGTAAAGCGCTTTATGGAAAAACGCGAAGCATATTATAAGAATATGGACGATGCCGCAAAGGAAAAAATGGCGGCTGCAGAAACTATGGAAAAACAATACGCAGCCCGTCTGGCAGACGCCCAGTCTGAAATCGGAGAGATGAAAAAGGCGGCACTTGAGGATGCCGAACAAACGGCTCAATCATACCTTGCAGAAGCTAGAGAACAAAAGCATAAAATGATTGACGAGGCAAAAAAGGCTGCGCTGGCTGAAAAAGAAAAAATTATGCAGGAAGCAAACGCAGAAATTGAGGATCTGGTGTCGGACGCAATTGATAAAATGCTTGCTTCTTCCGAAGAAAACGCTTTAGACAAATTTCTTGACCGCGCAGAAAAGGAGGGATGACCGATGTCCGATCTAGAAACCTCCCAGAGCGGGATCGAGGCACATTTTTACAGCCATGATGCGCCCACAGAACAGCAAAAAAATCGTCTGCAGCGTTTTTTGAATCATGCATATCAAAAAAACGTGGATATTGTATGGAAGAAAGATTCGTCTGTAAAAAATGGCTTCCGTATAGAACTTGGCACATACAGCGCGGGACATAAATGGAGTCCTGAGAAAATCTATGACTGGAGCGCGGCAGGAAAAGGGCAGCAGCTAAAGGAGCAGATTATACAGACAATAAAGGGCCGCACAGACGTCATGCCGCTGATAAAACAGACACTTGCAAATTTTGAACCAGCTGCATTAGCAGAAGAAGTAGGCACGGTACTGACTGTAGGCGACGGGATTGCCACGGTAAACGGACTCGAACACGCCGGATATGGCGAGGTGGTAATATTCGCGTGTGGTATAAAAGGCATGATCCTTGAACTCCGGGAAACGGAGATAGGATGCATTATATTTGGCGACAGCAGCCAAATCGTCGAGGGTAGTATCGTGCGCCGTACAAAAAAAGTCGCCGGAATTCCTGTAGGCGAGGACTTTTTAGGGCGTGTTGTTGACGCGCTGGGTAATCCGGTGGACGGAAAAGGCGCAATCAAAGAAACCGATTACTATCCAATTGAAAATCCTGCGCCGGGCATTATCGACCGCCAGCCGGTAAACGAGCCCATGGAAACTGGGCTGCTTGCCATCGACTCCATGTTTCCAATCGGACGCGGGCAGCGCGAACTGATTATCGGCGACCGGCAAACCGGCAAAACCGCAATCGCGGTGGATACAATCCTCAATCAAAAGGGGAAAGAAACGATTTGCATCTACGTTGCCATTGGCCAAAAAGCCTCTTCTGTCGCACAGCTTGCGCAGACGCTGCGCTGTCATGGCGCAATGGACTATTCGATAATTATCAATGCTGCGGCAAGCGATTCCGCTACACTGCAGTATATTGCACCGTATGCCGGCTGTGCAATAGGCGAATATTTCATGGGTATGGGTAAGGATGTGTTGATTGTTTACGACGATCTTTCTAAACATGCCATCGCATACCGCGCCTTAAGCCTGCTTCTAGAGCGTTCGCCGGGCCGCGAGGCCTATCCGGGCGATGTTTTCTATCTGCATTCCCGTCTGCTGGAACGCTCGGCGCATCTTTCAAGTGAGCTGGGCGGCGGCAGTATGACGGCGCTTCCAATTGTGGAAACACAAGCAGGCGATGTGTCCGCATATATTCCAACAAATATTATTTCCATTACCGATGGACAGATTTTTCTGGAGGGCGATCTGTTTCATGCCGGACAGCGCCCAGCCGTAAATGTTGGCCTGTCCGTGTCCCGCGTGGGCGGTGCGGCGCAGACAAAGGCCATGAAAAAGGCTGCCGGCTCCATTCGCCTGGATCTTGCGCAGTATCGGGAAATGGAAGTATTTATGCAATTTTCCAGCGATCTTGATGACGCCACAAAACGGCAGCTAAAATATGGCCAGGGGTTGATGCATCTTCTTCGCCAGGAGCAGTATCATCCGTATTGTCAGCACGAACAGATCATTTTACTGGTGGCGGCGCTGGGACACGTTTTTATAGACATCCCTGCCGATGAACTCACGGAATACAGCCACGCACTGCTTGCCGCCGCCCAAGCCGATCTTGCGCAGCTTTGCGCCAAAATCGACTGTGCCGGACAATTGTCCGATGAAGACAGGCAAATAATTCTGGACTATGCACGGCAATTTATAAAGCAGATGGAAACTGCAGAATAAGGCGGTACGCAAATGGCAAACACGAAAGAAATCAAAATCCGCATAAGAAGCGTACGAGATACCCAAAAAATTACCAATGCCATGTATCTGATCGCATCTACAAAAATGCGTAAGGCTAAAGCCGAGCTTGATGGAACAAGGCCGTATTTTGACGCGCTAAAAGGCGAGATCAAACGAATATTTCGTACAGTAAAGGATGTAAAAAGCCGTTATTTTTATCCTGAAGATGGTATGCCGGCTTTGAACGGTACTTACGCCTGTCTTGTTATTACCGCAGACAAGGGACTGGCGGGGATGTACAATCAAAACGTAATAAAGGAAGCCGAACGCATGCTTGCAAACCATGCAGATACAAAGCTGTTTGTGGTCGGCGAATATGGCAGACAGTATTTTGCACATCACCACATTCCGGTGGAACAAAGCTTTTTGTATACGGCGCAAAATCCAACGATGCACCGCGCGCGTGAAATCAGCGAGATACTGCTTGCACTGTTTGACAGTCGGAAAGTGGAAAAAATATATGTTATCTACACGGATATAAAAAACAGCATGTACGAGGAAGCGAAAGCCGAGCGATTGCTGCCGTTCCACAGAAAAGTTTTCGCCTCCAATCAGACAGAAAAAACTGTAAAAATTCCGTTTGAGTTCACCCCTTCCGTGGGGGAGGTACTTGATAATATTATCCCAAGCTACGTTGCGGGATATATTTACAGCGCGCTTGTAGACAGCTTTTGCAGTGAACAGAACGCGAGAATGTCGGCAATGCATTCCGCCAATCAAAACGCGGAAAAAATACTTGCCGAGCTATCAGTACAGTATAACCGTTTAAGACAATCGGCTATCACCCAAGAAATCACGGAGATTTCCTCCGGCGCAAAGGCACAAAAAAGAAAATTTGAAAAAAGGCAGAACGAGGAGGTGTATAATTTGTGAGTGTCGGAAAAATCGTACAAATATCCGGACCGGTCATTGACTGCAGATTCAATCCTGGAGAGTTACCAAGAATAAAGGAGGCGCTTTCCGTTACTGTAAAAGGGCAAAAACGTATCATGGAAGTCGCGCAGCATATAGGAAAAGACAAGGTACGCTGCATTCTGCTGGACGCCAGTGAAAATATGGCGCGCGGAATGGAAGTCACTCCAACCGGCAGCGGTATACGCGTACCCGTGGGAGAACGTACCCTGGGCAGGATGTTCAACGTGCTGGGACAGCCAATAGACGGCGACGATGATGTGCCTGCAGATACTGCGCAGTGGGAAATTCACAGAAAGGCTCCTGGATTTGATGAACTGCAGCCGGCAGCCGAAATCTTGGAAACCGGTATTAAAGTCGTAGACTTATTGGAACCATACCCCAAGGGCGGGAAAATCGGCCTGTTCGGCGGCGCTGGCGTCGGCAAGACTGTGCTGATACAGGAACTCATCCATAATGTCGCAATGGAACACGGTGGCTATTCCGTATTCACCGGTGTGGGTGAGCGCAGCCGCGAGGGAAACGATTTATGGCATGAAATGCGCGAAAGCGGTGTATCGGACAAAACGGCCCTTGTTTTCGGGCAGATGAACGAGTCGCCGGGGGTACGTATGCGCGTAGTACTGTCCGGGCTTACTATGGCAGAGTACTTTCGCGATGTGCAGCACAAGGATGTGCTGCTGTTTATTGACAATATATTCCGTTTCGTACAGGCTGGCAGCGAGGTCTCCACGCTTCTCGGCAGAATGCCGTCGGCGGTGGGATATCAGCCAACCTTAGCAGAAGAAATGGGAGCGCTGCAGGAGCGCATCACTTCCACGCGCAGCGGTTCTGTAACTTCTGTACAGGCAGTCTATGTACCGGCAGATGACCTGACCGATCCGGCTCCTGCAACTACATTCACACATCTTGACGCAACTACGGTTTTAAGCCGAAAAATTGCCGAACAGGCCATTTATCCGGCAGTGGATCCCCTGGAGTCAACCTCACGGATTTTGGAAGCAAATATCGTTGGAAAGGCTCATTACGAAACTGCACGAAAAGTCCAGGAAATATTACAGAAATACAACGATTTGCAGGACATTATTGCAATTTTGGGTATGGATGAGCTAAGCGAAGGGGACAAACAAATCGTTACCCGCGCAAGAAAAATACAGCGATTTTTGTCACAGCCCATGCACGTTGCGGAAAAGTTTACCGGGTCACCAGGCGTCTATGTACCATTATCCGAAACAATCCGTGGGTTCCAGGCCATCATAAACGGTGAAATGGACAAATATCCGGAATCGGCATTTTACAACGTGGGCACAATAGACGACGCTGTCCGAAAGGCCGCGCAGCTCGCCAACGAGGGATGATATGAACAGCTTTAAAGTACATATACTGGCAGCATCTAATACTTTTTACGACGGGGAGTGTGAGTCGCTAATCGTACCGACACCCCAGGGACAGTACGGAATTATGGCGGGACACAGCAATACAATCAGCGCCGTAGTTCCCGGAATGATGTCCTACCGGATTCCAGGAAAGCCTGATCAGATAGCCGCCGTATCGTCGGGGTTGGTAAAAATCGAGAATAACGAGGTGCTCGTTCTTGTGGACTCAGCAGAACGGCCGGAGGATATCGATGTAAACCGTGCACAGCACGCGGCCGACGCCGCAAAGGAGGCGTTGCTGCAAAAACAGGGCATTCGTGAATATCATACGGCGCAGACAACACTGGCACGTGCGATTGCGCGGCTGCGTGTAAAAAGTAATTCCGAACAGTAGCCGTCAAAACCGCACCTGCCATAAAAAAGAAGGGGGATCCCCCTTCTTTTTTTGCTATTCTTCAACAAGCTCCAAATAACTGCTGATGCAGTACAAAATCTGTCCGTTATATTCCACCCTTGACCATCCCTCGTTTGCAATGCCTGTTCGCACCGCCACTTGACCATGCTGCAGCTGCACCACCACCTGAGAGGGCTCTAAAACGCTTGGACGGTCGCGCAGGTTGGTTGCTTCCTTGGCAGTCACTTTTTCACTCACAGGCGCAAACTTGGTTCTAAATAAATCTGTTTCAGCGGCAGGCGGCACATAGCTTAAATCCGCTGTTAGATAACTGCTGACGCAGTACAGAATTTGTCCGTTATATACCACCCGTGACCAGCCGTTCTCACTAATACCGGTTCTCTGGGCGACTTCTCCATTTACCAGACAATGCACCACATTCTCATTGCCGCCCTGTTCCATACTGCTGCGCAGATTCACCTCATTTTTGGCTGTCACCTGCTCATTTACCTCCCGAAACTGTACGCCCGAATTTGCATCTGTTGTCTGCGGTGCGCCAGTACTTTCTCTATCGGTGGAAGGCGCAGGTGCATCGGGCGTCGTAGTCGCCGGTGGTTCTGTCCGCGTATGCTGTTCTGTTTTTATGTCGGAAGTTTGCTCCGTGCCCTCCTTTTCTTTATGAGAATATACCATAAATATCGTAAAAAGGAGTAATCCCAATATTAGCACGCATACGGGAATCAATATGAAAAGGATCTGCTTCTTGTTTTTCTCCATTAGATACTCCATAACATTACAGTGTTTTTATAATATTAACATATTTCACTAAAAAAAGCAATAATTGTCGTAAACAGTACAGGTTTTTCTATTCCGTACTTGTTTTTTCCAGCGCTTCATGCTATAGTAATGTTATACAATAACATGCTTATTAAGGAGGGCGCCATGCTGGAAAAAGTCATTGATACTGTTTCCGACTTTGCTCTGAACGCTGGGGTAAAAATTCTCATTTCTCAAATCATTTTGATTGTCGGATTTAAGTTGATAAAGCTTATTACAAAAAAAATTAAAAATCCGAAAAATGCTAAACATACAGATCCGTCCGTAAAAAGCTTCCTTGTAAGTTTTGTAAATATCGCCTTGAAAATCGTGCTGATTATTACAGTAGCGGCTTATCTAGGCGTGCCTATGGCTTCTATGATCACCGTACTGGGAAGCGCCGGCGTTGCCGTCGGTCTGGCTCTCCAAGGCGGGCTTTCCAATATTGCCGGCGGGATCATGATTTTGCTCTTCCGTCCCTTTTCCGTAGGCGACTATATCGACTGTGGTTCCAGCAGCGGCACGGTAAATTCTATTGGAATGTTCCACACCAGCCTGGTCACCGGAGACGGTGTACGAATCATTATGCCAAACAGCGTTCTCACCAGCAGCACGGTAGTCAATTATTCCATAGAAAAGGTCCGCCGACTGGATCTGGAATTTCGTGCCGCTTATGGGGCTGATGCAGATACTGTAAAATCCCTGCTGCTGGACACGGCCGCATCTAGCACGCTGATTTTGAAGGATCCTACCCCTAAGGCGGATATGCTGGAAAGTAATTTTGTCTATACCAAATACAGATTGCGTGTCTGGTGTGACAGAGACAACTACTTTGACATCCAGCCCTATCTTGTAGAATCGGTGAAATCTCGCTTTGATGCAGCCGGTGTAAGCGTAGTATCTAAATAAAATAAAGAATCCCCGGCATATCCGGGGATTCTTTATTTTATTCGCAGCCCTTTTGGATAATGATTTTTTACATATCCATCTACAATTTTTCCTCCGCCGCAGGGGATCCCGTCAATATGTACGGCGCACCAACCGTTGTCGACGCCATCGTCCCACAAGAATCCTTCGCCCCGTAAATACGCACCGCACTGCGGAGAAGCAGCCGGCAAGTCTACTTTGCGTAAAAATTTGCCGCCGTAAGCGCTAAACAGATGATGATGTGGTATCAGCCTTCCTTTCGTCACATTGCCAACCGGCACGCCGCAGCAAAATGCCCCCGGCGGACAACCATCCATCCCATCAGGAATCCAAACCACGTTATCCCGAAGTCCTGACAGTCTCTGCGGTATATATCCAAGCGCGTCTGTAAAAAATACCCGCGCAGCTTTTTCTTCCTCTTTCGTAAGTGGCCGCAATGCATTCTGAAACTGTGTCTCACCACGCAGCCCGTCTTCTTTTTGCAGCAAACATAGAAACTGGCCTTCGCCGGAAATCAAATGGGGATAAAATCGCCTTGCCGCCGACAAGTCTTGTCCTCCCACAGATATTCCGTTGGCCGTCACAGCGGCTACATCTGCCGATACAGGACGGAGGGTAAACTCCGGATGCGTTTCCAAAAACCAATGGATTACCTGCTCATTTTCTTCCAGGGAAAAAGTACAAGTAGAATAAAGCAAATACCCACCGCCAACCACAGTACCCGCCGCATCTGCCAAAATTTTCTTCTGGCGGCGGGCGCACATGACCACGTTATCCTCGCTCCATTCCTCCACCGCTTCGGGATATTTGCGGAACATCCCTTCCCCGCTACAGGGAGCGTCTACCAGGACAAAATCAAAAAAGGAAGGATAATACGCCAAAATCTTTTCCGAATCCAACGATGTGACGACTGCGTTTCGCACGCCCATACGTTCAATATTCTGCCGCAGGATTCTACAGCGCTCTCTGGAAATTTCATTCGCTACAAGCATTCCCGTTTCATGAAGCGCCCCTGCAAGCTGGGTACATTTACCGCCTGGAGCCGCGCACAAATCTAAAATCCGCATACCTGGCCGCAATAGAGATGTGACGGCGGCAACCGTACTGATAGCGGAGGGGTCTTGTACATAAAATGCTCCCGCATGATGCAGAGGATGCCGCCCGATAGAGTCGGAATAGAAGATATAGCCGCCGCCTGAAAAAGGCAGCGGCTCTGTTTCTATATCGGTTGGCGCAGAAAATGCAGTACATTTCAAGGGATTTCCCCGCAGGGCACGCACAGGAGCGTTTTCCATCTCCCGGAGGAAAGCCGGATACGCTTCTCCCAAAAGTGTCTGCATACGGGATAAAAATGCTTTGGGTATTTCTTGCATTCGCGCAGCCCCCTTAGTCCATAAAATCAAATTCAATATCGAAAATACGCACCGTGTCTCCCTCTTCGCAGCCCGCCTCTCGCAGACGTTCGATAATGCCCGCATTATTTAAAGAACGCTGAAAATACATGAGGGATTCCCGGTCGTCAAAATATACACGTCCGCACAGTCGTTCCAACCATTTTCCTTCGCAAACATAGGCTCCGTCCGCATCCCGCCGGATCACCGTATCCCGCGGATCCTCCTCCGCAGCCTCTTCCAACGGTACCGCGTCCGGTTCATATACCGTTATGGGCGGCAGTGTGGAAAGCGTTTGTTCGATCAGCAAAAGCAGTTGACGGATTCCCTCGCCTGTGGCTGTGGAAATAAACACCAGCGGATAACCCATAGCCTCTGTTAAGGTTCGCAGCGCAGCAATTTCCGGGGTGTCTGTTCCGTCGGGAAGCAGATCGCATTTGTTTGCCGCGACAATTCGTGGACGGCTGGCCAACTCTTCGGAGAACTCCTCCAGCTCCCCGGAAATGGTGTTAAAATCGTCTGCCGGAAGTCTGCCTTCCAGTCCCGAAACGTCTACTACCTGAAGAAGCAAACGGCAACGCTCGATATGGCGGAGGAAATCATGGCCAAGTCCCGCTCCCTGGGCAGCGCCTTCAATTAGTCCCGGAATATCCGCCATTACAAAGCCACGTTCTTCGCCCAAATCCACCACACCGAGGCTGGGCTCCAGCGTGGTAAAATGATATTCGGCAATTTTGGGTCTGGCCGCGGAAACCGTCGCCAAAAGTGAGCTTTTTCCTGCCGATGGCAAGCCCACAAGGCCCACGTCGGCAATCATCTTCAGCTCCAAAAGTAAGGTTTGTTCCTCGCCTGCCAGTCCATCCTTTGCAAAACGGGGAACCTGACGTGTAGCGGTGGCAAAATGCTTGTTCCCCCAGCCGCCACGACCACCGCGACATGCTACATAAGCGGCGCCGTCAGACATGTCGTGCAGGACCCTGCCACTCTTTGCATCTCGAATAATCGTGCCTCTAGGTACTAGAATCACCGTATCGGCGCCGTTCTTCCCATGACGTTTGCCGCCCTCTCCATTGCCTCCGTGCTCTGCTGCAAATTTTCTTTTATACCGAAAGGCAAGAAGCGTATTGGCGCCCTCGTCTATTTGAAAAACAATATTACCGCCGTTACCGCCATCTCCTCCATCAGGGCCGCCGTTAGCTACATATTTTTCCCGTCGGAAAGATACGACGCCGTTGCCGCCGTTACCGGCCCGCACATAAATCTCTATTTTATCAATAAACATGTATCTCTCCCAATTCAGCAGGAGCTGTCCTGCCGGCGCAGCTCCTTATAATTTTCCATAGCATGTACGATGATTCGCTTTGCATCCTCCGCGTCCAAAAGTTCATCCACTACCGTTTCTTTATGTTCCAATTGTTTGTACACGGTAAAGAAGTGACATATTTCGTCAAAAACGTGTCCTGGCAACTCAAACACCGATTTGTACCCATTATAGATAGGATCTGCAAAAGGAATGGCAAGAATCTTCTCGTCCGGATATCCTGCGTCTGTCATACGAATCACGCCGATTGGATACACCTGTACAAGGGTCATAGGGCGGATAGATTCGGAACAAAGTACCATGGTATCCAAGGGGTCAAAATCATCTGCATAGGTTAGAGGAATAAACCCATAATTCGCAGGATAATGGGTTGCCGTATACAAGATTCTGTCCAGACGAAGCAACCCTGTATGTTTGTCCAGTTCATATTTGTTTTTAGAGCCCTTGGATATCTCGATCACGGCGGAAAAGCTGTCCGGGGTAACCATAGCCGGATTGATATCATGCCATATATTCATAAATTGAATCTCCTTTTACAGGTATATAAGCTTATTTTGTCTCCAGCATATCCCGCGCGACCTTTGCAAGGATTTCACATCCCCGCACGATATCTTCATCAGAAGGAGTAGAATAATTCAGGCGCACCGCATTGATAGCGCTTTCTGTATCACATAGAAATGTATTGCCCGGTACCACTGCGACTCCCTGGTCCAAAGCAGCGCGTACATAGGCCATCATATCAATGGAATCGGGCAGCGTCATCCATATAAATAGTCCTCCCTGGGGACGACTGTAAGTAACAGTGTCCGGCATGTGCTGGTCTAGTGTGTCCAGCATCAGCGCACACTTTTCCCGATACAATTTTCTGATTCCGGCAATATGCGCATCAAGATCCCGTTCCGTCATATACCGATAGGTAAGCATCTGGAAAAAGATATTGCTATGTACATCCTCACTTTGCTTTGCAACAACCATTTTCTGCACCACAGGCTCCGGCCCGCAAAGATACCCCAACCGGATCCCGGCAGAAAGAATCTTGGAGAAAGATGAAGAATACAAGACGATTCCCTCTGTATCCATGCTTTTTAAAGTAGGCAGGTCTTCTCCTTCAAAACGGAGTTCTCCATAAGGATTGTCTTCCAATATCATAATACCGCGGCGACGGCAAATCTCGTAGACTGCCTTTCTTTTTTCCAGTCCCATAGTCGTTCCGCCAGGATTCTGAAATGTGGGAATCAGATACACCAGCTTTGCCTTCGGCGTGCATTCCAGAAGCGCTTCCAGCTTTTGGGGATCGATTCCGTCCCCTTCAATGGGCAGTCCCACTGTTTTCGCGCCGCAGGAACGGAATGCGTTCAGCGCGCCGATAAAGGAGGGGTCTTCACAGATTACCACATCTCCTTCGTTACACAAAGCTTTACAGGCAAGCTCAATACCCTGCTGGCCGCCGGAGGTAATAATCGTCATGTCTCCATCTCTTCCAATGGAGAATTTCTCCCGCATGCGTGCCTCCACCGCGCCGCGCAGAGGTGGGTACCCTTCTGTTACACTATACTGGAGGGCCTCCACAGGGGCATTCGCAAAAATATCTGCCGAAATCTGCGCCATATCGGAAACAGGAAAAGAAAGGGGAGAGGGATTGCCGGCAGCAAAGCTGATAATGCTCGGATCCGACAGACTTTTAAAAATTTCCCGGATTGCAGAGGGTTTCAGTTTTCCAAGTTTGTCTGAGAAGTAGTATTCCATATCTATATTGATCCTTTCGGGTTGTTTTTAAGCTTCCAGTATAGTATACAGCATTTCCATTCCGTTTTCAATAACGTGTCCGCATTTATTTTGCCATCAGTCTTCCTCAAACCCCTGCCCGAGCACCTCCGCCGCGTTGGAAAGGATTACGAAAGCTCCCGGATCTGCCCGCCGGGCCAGATTCGTCAGGGCATACTGCTCGCTGCGCTTAATTACACACAGCAAAATATTGCGCTGTGTCTTTGTATACCACCCGGCGCCATACAACAGCGTCACTCCTCGCCGCATCTGCTCCGATACCTGCCGGGCAATCTCCTCATATTTGTCTGAAATAATCATCACCAGCTTTGCTCCGCCAAACCCTTCCAATACACGGTCAAAGGCCGTAGTATAGCACCACACCGCTACAAAAGAATAGAGCAATCCCGTCCATCGGAGCATAAGAGCAGAGGAACCTACTACAATTGCCACGTCAATAAGCAAAATTACACGTCCGGTAGTCAGGCGACGAAACTTACGTGTCAGAAGAAAGGCGCACAAATCCGATCCTCCCGTGGTATATCCTCGCGTTAGCAGAAGCCCCCCGCCGGCTCCCATTATCAGCCCGCCAAATACTGCGCACAAAAGCGGATCCGTAAAATCGGAGCGAATAAAAGCCAGGCCGTCCACTGCAAGCGAAGTAAATAAAATACCGATTCCTGTACGAAGCACGCCTACGCCGCCGGCACGGCGCCACTCTAAAAACAATAAAGGCAGGTTTAAAAAGATCATCATAATACCTACAGGCGTATCAAAAAAATGATTGATTGTTGTTGAGATACCAGTAAATCCACTCATGGTAATCTGTCCCGGTTCAATGAACAAATTTACTGAAAGGCCAAACATTACACTGCCCACCAGCAGAACCGCCGCTTCCACCGCAAACTCCCGCACCCGCGGAAAAATCGTATCTTTTTTCAGCTTCATTGTATGTCTCCAAACGCTTTGTTTTATATACGGTTATAATTCCCAAAACCCTTTCATAAAATGTATCGTACAAGCGATATAGAAAATGGAAAGGAAAACAATATGGAACGGCAAAAACACGAAAATCTCTATCTCCCTGAGGGGTCGCTGATCGATACGGACGCAAATATCCTGTACACTTCTTCCCTGCGAATGCTGGAAAAAGCTATGCGGCAAGGGCGGATTCTGGAGGCAGTGGCTACTGTGTGTGACTGTACAGATATGAGCCTGCATGTAGACTTAGGCTTCGCCCAAGGAATCATTCCCAAGGAAGAAGCGCTATACTCCCCTGAAGGAGGCAAGGACATCGCCGTGATTACACGGGTAGGCAAGCCCGTATGCTTCAAGGTCTTGAAAATTCAAGACACCCGTGGAAAACCGACCGCAATCTTGTCCAGACGGGCCGCCCAGGAAGAATGCAGCCAACAGTTTATCAAAAAGCTGACCCCCGGCGATATTATCCCCGCCGCCGTCACCCACCTGGATCCCTTCGGCGCTTTTGTAGACATCGGCTGTGGAATCGTATCTCTGATCTGCGTCGACTGTATCTCCGTTTCCCGAATCTTCCATCCCTCTGACCGGCTGTATGCAGGACAAAAAATTATGTCTGTCGTAAAAAGCGTTGATCGGGAGACCGGACGGATTTATATGACCCTGCGGGAGCTTCTTGGAACATGGGAAGAAAACGCTGCGGCGTTTTCTCCGTGCAGCACCGTGTCCGGAATTGTACGCAGCATTGAAGACTATGGAATTTTCGTGGAGCTTTCACCGAACCTTGCAGGGCTTGCAGAATTGCGGGAAAATGTATCCCCTGGGGACTGCTGCTCTGTATACATAAAAAATATCATCCCAGAACGGATGAAAATCAAACTAGTGCTCATCGACAGCCATACCGCCACAAAGAAGCTGCCCCTACAGTATTATATAGATACGGAAAGGACGCAGCACATGTCCTACTGGCGTTATTCTCCAAAGGAATGCGGCAAAGTGATCGAAACCTATTTTGACTAAAAAAGCAGGGCGGATTCCGCCCTGCTTTTTCTTTTGTAGTTATACCATCCACGCGTCTGTCCGTCGTATTCCGTCAGCAGGTCCGCCCAGCAGTCATCCTCATACTTGTACGTAATCGTCTTCTTCAGCCTTGTCGGCGTTTCTGCAGTCGTATAGCTGTATCTTTTTCGAGACACAATATTCCCTCGAGCATCTTAGTATTACATAGAGTTCCGTTACGTCTATGTCTGGGTCGTTATTATCAATGCGTGCCAGCCGGCCAATTCACCGCATATTTATCTAACTTCCTTTTTATGAGCGACATAATTGTAAACAATTTGACAAATTCTGTTATACATAGTCAGTCTATCATAAACTGCAGGATTAAATTGAATTCTAAAATCTCCGCTATCGCCGTAGCTAAATAAAAAATCTGTATATCCTTGTGTTACATATCCCAACGCACCATTATCCATAAACTTTGAATGATATGCTACAAATTCCTCCCATGGTATTTTAGGGCAAAATAGAATTGTTTCCAGATAATAATGAAAAACCTTTGGTATTATATGAAAAGTGGAAGCATTCACCGGTGCCATTGCTGCTTGCAGCATACCTTCTATAGTTTTATTCCTTTTATTAGGAATTTTAATATCTAAATACTTCCCATATGTTCGGAAATATTCTGGTATTTCCTTACTGTATTTTAACCTTTCTTCTTTCGTAAGATTTATACCATCTGATCGAAAAAATCCCAAAAAAAATGTATCTCCTAATGTAAAGGATTTAATGATCTCTAGGCAAGGTTCAAGATTTTTATTATTTATTCCAATACCATCAACACAGATGGAACAGCAGCCATCCGCTTTTGATCTTAAAAATACTTTTTCCTTCATAGCATTTTCCTTATTTATGTCCCGGAGGATGCATATGAAATCCATGTGCTGGATCCCAGTCTAGTCTAAATTTACTTATACCTTCTGAATTATTAAAACTAAATATCGTTCCTCCATCAACTGCGGGATTTCTATAAAACATATCTATCTTCCCTATCTGAGGTTTAGCTGTAGATCCAATCTTTATCCCCCAACCATTCCTCATACTAAAAATAGGACCTTTCACTATTTTAGGCATTATCTTATCAACTGCTTTACCAGCAACTGTTCCTATTGAATATGTTGCCACGGCCGTACCACTTTCTGCAATATGGCCTCCTACGACTTTTCCAGCACTATAAACATCGCCACTAATAATTGCCTTGGAAAAATTATAGATTTTCCTGCCACCACCAAAAGGATCTATTGTATTTATAATTGCTGTTTTGGCATATTCACCTAAAGCTTTTAGCGGATCCTTAGCTGCGCTCGATACCTTATTAGGAATATCTTTAACAGCTTTATATGTATCTGTAAAAAATCCACTTATACCATCTCCAATGCCTTTAAAAAAGTTTTTAACCGAACTCCAAGACATACCAACTATATCCACTCGCATGACAGGATTGTTTCCACAATAGGCAAACATGTTGTTGCCCATCAAACCCTGTCCCGTGCTCACAAATCCGTCCGCATTGACAAATCTGCCTATTACTGGATCATAGTACCGGCTCTGCAGATAATACAGTCCGCTCTCCTCGTCGTACATGTATCCTCTGTATCGGAACGGGTTTCTCAGGGCAATATGTTCTGGGTCGCTTACCTGATCCCAGTTCGAATTCTTGTATACTTTTGCTATATTTCCCCACACATCATAGAAATAATACCCTACTGCTTCTCCCGCGCTGTCCAGTATTCCTATTACGTCTCCCTGCAGGTTCTTTACAAAGTAGTACGTCTCTCCATTATCTTGCAGCCCTATGATGCTTCCCGTATCATCGTACAAGCTTATTTAACATTTCGTTAATATGGAAGGTTAAATTTCGGACTTATCAAAGTAAAGCATCTTCATTTAATACAACTTCAATTCCAGATACTTTTTCCTTTAGATGAGGCAATTTTTCACAAAATTTTGTTAATAATCCAATCTCCGTGTTCAGATAAAAGCAGCAATTGTGGCGGCTGTAGGCTCCACCATCATCTAATTCCATATACACTTCTATTGAGACATGCCCCAACTTGTCTTTATGCTGAAACCGTAAAGACACACATACTGTTGAACTGTCTCCTTTTTCTTCATTGGCCCAATAACTTTCTTGAACTTGCCCGTTCAGAAATTGCTTTAATTGATGAATCAAATCATCAATTAAAGCATCTGTTACATATATTTGGGCCGACGCAGTGATTACTTCTGTTGAACACACTATTTTTAATTGAGCCAACTCGCTATCATACCAAAGCTTTTTCATATCTATATAATCATTCAAAATTACACTCTCCCTACTTTATGGATTAAACTTAAAATCATCGAACAGTTCTAGTGTCTCATTATAGACATAATGAATATTTATATCTCCTTGTGAAGTAGGAATAATTTGCTGCATCTTTACCCATCCTTCCGAAGCGGGCCAAAGAGGATCTTTCATTGTAATTTTTTTCAACAATGTACCTTCAAACGGATTTGATTTTACCTGTTCCATTGCAAGTTGTTCTCTTAAATTAACCGGTTGCGTTCTACCTGTTGAGCCACGTGATGCTGACTGGCTTGTTTTTGCTTTTGTTGTAGTCGCGGAGAAACCTTTTGTGGTCATTGTATAAGCATTTGCTCCGCCTAAAATAGCGCCACCAGCAGTTGCCGCCACAGTTCCCCAGTTGCCTTTACTTGCAAACTCCTGTGGTGAATTGGAGGTTCCAGCAGCTACAAACGCTGCCGTTCCAAACGCTGCTCCCGATCCAACAAAAGCACCAGCGGCTACAGTAGATGCCGTTGTTGCAGCAGCCATTCCACTGCCAACAGACGCTACTGCGCCTGCCGCTGCCGCAAATCCTCCTGCTGTAACAACAGTTGCTACCGCACACGCTGCAACCACCACAGCACCAAGCGCCCAATGCCACCAAGCTTCACCTGTAGGGTCAATTCTGTTCGCCGGGTTATTCCCGCAATATGTAAACAGGTTCGTTCCGGTCATATCACTACCAGTAGTTATCTGATTGTCCGCATTGACAAATCTACCTATTACAGGGTCATAGTACCGGCTCTGCAGATAATACAGTCCGCTCTCCTCGTCGTACATGTATCCTCTGTATCGGAACGGGTTTCTCAGGGCAATATGTTCTGGGTCGCTTACCTGATCCCAGTTCGAATTCTTGTATACTTTTGCTATATTTCCCCACACATCATAGAAATAATACCCTACTGCTTCTCCCGCGCTGTCCAGTATTCCTATTACGTCTCCCTGCAGGTTCTTCACAAAGTAGTACGTCTCTCCATTATCTTGCAGTCCTATGATGCTTCCCGTATCATCGTACAAATACAGCGTATGGTAGGTCTTCCCGTTAATCGTCTGCGTCTGTCCCACATACGTTCCGTCCAGAATATGATACTCTACCGTTCCGTTCCCGTTTGTACTCTTGTATGTCCGAAGCCCGTCTCCGTTGTAGTTATACGTTCCCAGCGTCTCTCCGCCTTTTTGTATATCCCGCAGACTTCTTCCATGCTTCCAGCTCATCGTCATGCCGTCACGGTATGTCAGCGGGTTCCCTATGTTGTCATATGTCAGCGTCTCTCCGTCGTATTCCGTCAGCAGGTCCGCCCAGCTGTCGTCCTCATACTTGTACGTGATCGTCTTCTTCGGCCTTGTCGGCGTTTCCGCAGTCGTATAGCTGTATCTTGTTCGAGACACAATATTCCCTCGAGCATCGTATTCGTATGTCTCTGTCAGCCTTACATCTCCGTCGCCGTTATTCGCGCGCACCATTCTTCCTAAAGCATCGTAAACATACCAGTCGTTTGCTTCTTCGCTGTCCGCTGCCGTTATATTTCCGTTCGCATCGTACGTATAGGTAGTTTCCAGCCCTTGCAGGTCTCTGAACTTCTGCACCTGTGTGGTCGCCGTCCCATTCGGTCCCGGACTGTACGTATAGCTCTCCTTCCCCGTCAGTCCTCCTACCTGCCGGCTTGTCACTCTTCCCAGTCCGTCATACGTATACTTCAGGAATGCTTCCCCGTTTCTATCTACGTCATACACCACCCCTGGCATCTCATGCGCACGGTAGTCTCCATACCGGTACGTATACTTCGCCGTCTCCACAGCACGGTTTCCTGTCCCGTATATTTCTACTCGCTGACTCTCCACCGTGCCTTTTTGGTCCGTATACCTCTTTTCCATCGACGCACGGTGATTCTGCGTCCCATACTCCGCTGCACGCACGCCTACTATCCGTCCGGCCAGGTCATATGTATATTCCGTCTCGATTCCTACGCTCCACAGCCCGTCCGATACCTTATACAAATTCCCGTTCGGGTCATAGCTGTACCGGATCGGTCCGGTTCTGAAGTCTCCGTATCGCTTCTCCACCAGCCGGTCCAGATTATCATATCCGAAATCCACCTGCACTCCGTTGCTGTATCTCTGCGACGTCATGTTGTTTTTCGTATATGTATACTCTGCCAGCCAGTGTTTTCCGCTGTCCGCCCGCGATGTTTGTGTCGCGATCTTCCGCCCCAGCGCGTCATAGTCAAAGTGGTATTTCGCCTCTCCGTCGTTCATGCTGATTTCCGTCAGCTGATCCTTCGCGTAGGTATACTCTGCCTTACTTCCTCCCGACGCCACTGTTTTGGTTCGGTTTACCCGGTCATAGGTATACTCTTCTGTTTCTCCCTTCGCGTTCTTTACCTGCGACAACAGCCCTCCCGCGTTGTAGGTATATTCTGTGGTATTTCCCAGGCTGTCTGTTGCGCTGGCAACGTGATGCCCGTCTGCCGTGTACGCAGCGCTGCTTTCCATCCGCTGGGGAGTTTTCGAGTCTACTAGCACAAAATACCATACTTCATTCTGTGTACGATATTTGGTTCCCCATGATATGACTGTTCCTGTGGTCAGGGGTTGCGTTGCGCTGCCGGGGTCCGGTCCCTCTCCCTCGCGTATCTGCCTCACATAATCGCTGTATCCCGCCACTATACGGTATACACCGTCTCCGTCCGCATGGATCCCAAACCGATACTGAGCCGGGGTTCCTCCCCATCCAAGGTAGTCAACTCGCATGTCGCTGCTGCTTCCGGCATAGAGCGCGTAATCTCCATTGGTCACAGGACGTATCGTATGGACGGTATCCGCTATATTAAACAGCCACCACTGCTGATCCTTATCTCCGATCTTCCAGTCCCGCATCTTTGCGACGCCCCCGTCATTGGTCAAGGCACGGCCTGTTTTCCCGCTGATAATATAGCAGGCTGATCCGGTAGTCAGCGGCGCGATATCAATTTCGGAAATTTCCATTTTGGTTGCGCCGCCCGTACTGTTATAGGTTACATCCACCCGCTGTCCCGAAGATGACAGGGCATACTGCATGTTATGAGTTTTACCGTTGTAGTTGTAAACATATCCGCTTCCGCTGGGGCTGAGGCTTCTCGTAAGATATTCGTTTGTATAAGCAAAGCGCGCGTTGGTTTCAGCGGCGCTCTCGCTGGACACCACATTACCGGAGCCGTCATAGGTATAGCTCTGGCCATAGCTTTCTTTATATAGGAACGGACTGCCGAATGCTACGCTTCCGGTATTATAGTTGTAGGAAAAGACATACTGTACGCTGTCGTACGCTCCGGGAGCCAAAGCTTTGCCGGTAACATATTGCCATCCGGTGACGCCATGATTGAAAGGCACCGTGACAGTATCTCCCACCTTTACATCGCTCTTATAAAATGTTAGATGCAGGGCAAAGGTAGGCGTGCCGGCTTTTGTTGCAAGTCCTGTGTTGGAAGTTTGCAGCGCTGCGTCCAGAGGAATGGAATTTGCTCTTGCCCATCCGCCAAAAATGAATACATCTCCCTGATTGCCGCCTGCATACAGCCGCTGGCCGATCTGTTTTGCCTCCGTAGAACTGCCGGTAAAGTTTACCTGTCTGTGCACATTGGCAGGGGCTGCCGCTTCTCTATTGCCGTCTGTAACGCCGGCGCTGCGGGACCAGCCGCTGCAGCTGCTCAAAAACTGGTTATTATACACATAGTTGAAGCTGCCCGCACCATCGCCGTACTCCAATTGAATATCGTCCAGCCATGCGCTGCCGTGAGTGTCCTCATTGAAATAAATACCTACATGGGCATAGGTATCCCCTGCCTGCACCTGAAAGGGGATCTGGACACGAACCCACTCGCCTCCGGTATCGTTGACATAAACAGAACCTGCTCCGTTGCGGTAACCATTCGCATTAAAAATATTGGCGCCAAGGTACACACCTTTGCCCGACAGCGCCCCGTCGGTACGTATATAACCGGACAGCGTATATTTCCCGGCAGAAAGATTATGCACTGTTACGTACACAAACCGCGCCTCGTTGCATGCAGCTGTTTTGGACATATACATACTGTTGGGACTGCTGTTGCCTGGGCCATATACATGCGCTTTAGCAAAGCCCCCGTTATCCGGATAAATCGTATACTGCTCTACAGAAGCAGGCGAGAAAAAGCTGCCGCTGTTGATTCGATTCTGACTGGGCGTAATGGTTTTAGACACGCTCAGCAGCTTATTCTCTTCACCGGTTTTTGTGCCTCCCGGGGCGCCGTAGGCATAGCTTTGTCCCATAGAAGAGGTATGATCCACCACGCCTACCGTATGGCCTGCATTGTTGAACTGATATGTAACGGCACGGCCGTCCTGGTCCGTCACCGTAGTTGCGTTCCAGGCATATGCAAAATTGTATGTATAGCTGTAGACGCCGCCTCCGCCATATTGCAGCTTTGCGATGCGGTTGCCGCCGGCTGTATAGGTAAGCTTCGTACTGCGGCCATACCCATCTGTTACCGTAAGCAATGCACCGGTTCCAGTGTTATAAGTAAACGCCACTGCGCCGCCGGTTGCGGTACCACTGCTGTCTGGATAGTAAATAGAATCCAGCCAGGCCCGATTGGAACCGCTGTAAACCAGAGCAAGGTTGTTTTGTCCCGGAGGGGTAATACGCACGGTGGCACCGGAATAGGAAAAGGTGGTAGTCCGGATATCGGAAGAACCACTTCCGCCTTCTTCGATGGCAGAAATCGCATGATTTGCCGCATCCGTCATAGATACATACAAAACCCGGTTATAATTGCCGTTCCCATCCGTAATCCGCTTCAGACGTCCGAACCAGTCAAATTTGATTTCTGTTTTATCTTTAGTGATCATTTTATAGCGATGATCCGCCTCGTTGATCACCGTCATTTCCAGCCCGAGACCGTCCTCGTCTATATACTTACCGTCTTTTTCATATAAATAGTGCCGCGTTCCGTCGCTGTCCACAAAGCAATAGGGATATTTGACGCCCTGAAACTGAATATCACATGACTCAATATACATATGATAATTGGTGCGCCAAAAGCCCAAACCCGCTTTAAGGCTCTCATTGCTGTTCATGCTGTATATCAGGGACAAGCTGACAGGCATACGTTCACCTGTGCTGGCGCACAGGTCCTGCACCACTACCGGGTTCCCGTTGAAATTATTCACAGCGGCCGTCCCGTTTCTGCCCGCCTGTACAGAGGTGAAGGTCCAATAATCCTCCACGCCTTTTGCGTCCCGATATTGATAGGCGAACTTCGGACACGCGGCGGCAGTTTGGGTATTGGTGCTGTCGTAAAAACGCGCAAAATTCTCCAAGCTGCCAAGTCCTGTGGCCCGCAAAGCTACTCCATAGTTGGGGGATAAGCCGTCCAGCCATTGCTGCGCCGCTTTGGTAATATCTATCGCATACCAGTCAAAGTAATTTTGTCCGGAGTCATTCACCCGAATAAAATCCAGAACATCGGAATAGTCCGCATTTCCGTTCGCATCCAGACAGATTACATCCGTGTCGTTCATATTAGATGTATCCCAGTCTTTTGTAATCCGATATGCATTTAATTGCAGCGTATTGGCACAAGACGCAAAGCCCATGTTATATCCATGTATATAAATACGTGCCTGCAGCAGGCGTACGCCGCTGTGCTTTGTAAGAGCGGCGGGCAGCGGAGAATAAAGCATAGACTGTACTTCCGCTTTTTTACCAGTAGAGCTGTCATACCGCAGCCCCGCCTTCAAATACACCTTTTCCCCACTGGTAGCAAGATTGCCCTTGCTGGTTCCAAATACCGCCGTGGTATCTTTCACAGTAGTTACATCACCAGTTTGCAAAGGCGGGTCAATGATTACAGGATAAGCGCGCTTCGCATCGGTCAGCCATGTCCGATCCGGGACAAGCTCATAAAAATAAAGACCGCCGTCCGCCTCAATCAGTTCTACTTCAATAGCTCCCGAGGATGCTCCCGCCGCATCGTACATGAACGGAGCCGCAATATGCATTTGCGCCGTTCCCGCCTCGTCTATAAAGTCGACGCTTCCATCCTCCATCAAAACCGCCTGCAGAGTAGGAGACTGAATGGTAAAAATAAACCGCTCTTCCATTGGAAGCTTGTTTAAAATAATCTCTTCTTTTAGCTGTGTTCCCTGGAGGCTGTATCGTAAGTCTACCCCTTCCGTCATCTCACGATAAGTCACCGCAGCAGTATTCTTTTCCACCTGCAGCCCCAGTTCAGTCAGTTCTGCTCGAGCCTCTTCTTTTGTTAAGTTCCCCGGATTTTCTACCTGAGCGGGGCTTTTGTGATATGCCGCCTCAAACTGTTCTTCGGAAAGTGTATCTGCCTCCACAAACTCCCGCAGCTTCGCCGTCTGTCCATCAATATCCGGCTTAATGGCAACTGCCGCTCTCTTTCCCTGTCCTGTCCGCATAACAAACGATATTTGGGATCCGTCGGCTGCTTCCACCTGTATCGGCGAAAACGCCGCCATGTGTGCCGGTAGTGAAAATTGGACGGACGATTGCTGATTTTTGTACCAGCTTCGACCATCTTCAGTCACAAGTTTTAGCGTATTGTCAATTTCCTTCATCTCGCCGTCCTGTTCAAAGTGAACAGGCTGAGGATACACCGCCGCCGTATAAGAGCCGTCACTCATACGAAACACTTTTGTATACGTATCTCTCTCTTCCGTAATTTCCGCAATCGGATATGGAAGAAGTTTGGCTTCTTCTGCTTCCTCAAAAATACTTTCGTCAAAAAGGTCCGTTTTATAGTCTCTCTGTCCCTCCTCTGATACCGCAAGCTCATTCTGTAAAGCTTCCGCCGCTCCTACCAGAGGGATTGTCTGCGCTACGATGGCTATCATTATTATTACGCCAAGCGCTGCTTTCCAAAGCTGTCTCATTTGTGTTTCTCCTTTATTTTTATTGTTAACATAATTGTAACAATTTATTGTTACATTGTCAACTTGTTTGAACAAACTTTTGTTTGTTTTTATCAAAAAAGCAGCGTTTTTCGCTGCTTTTTTGATAAAAACAATTATACTATGCCCTGCCGCTTCATCTCCCGCTCCAGTCTATCTCGCGCTTCCCGACTCATGGGACATAAGGGCAGGCGCATTTCGTCGCTACACAGTCCCATAAGGCTTAGCGCCGTCTTTACCGGAATGGGGCTTACTTCAGAAAACAGCGCCCGAATCATAGGATACAGCTCCTGCTGAAGCGCTGCCGCATCCTGAAGCCGTCCTCTCGCACACAAATCACACAGACGTACCATAGCCTCTGGCATAATATTGGACAGTACAGATACAACACCGCATCCCCCCACCGCATAAATGGGTGCTGTCAGTTCGTCACAACCGCTGTATACTCCAAGCTGCCTCCCATAGGCAACAGCAATTCGCTCCGCATAGCCTACATTTGCCGAAGCTTCTTTTATCCCGCATAAATTTGGTATGGTGCACAGCAGTTCATAAGAGCTCTCGCTGATGCAAAGTCCCGTACGGGACGGCACATTATAGGCGATCACCGGAATTTTGACCTGGTCTGCAATTGTTTTGTAGTGGAAATAAATTCCCTGATCCGTAGCTTTATTATAATATGGTGTAACTACCAAAACCCCGTCAGCACCCGCTTTTTCTGCATCTGCCGCATACTCCGCCGCGTATTCCGTCGAAGGAGAACCGCATCCGGCAATCACAGGAATTCTTCCATCTACCCGTCGAATCGTAAACGAGATCACCCGCTTTTTTTCTTCTCCGCTAAGGGTAGGCGCTTCGCCGGTGGTTCCGCAGGGAATAATCGCAGCCACACCATTTTCCATCTGATATTCAATCAGCCGCGCCAAGGCGTCGAAATCCACGCCCCCATCCCGCATGGGCGTGACAATCGCTGTCCCGCAGCCTGTAAAAGGTACTTTCATATGTAAACCGCCTTTCAAAATATAAAATTTGTATGTTCCTTGTTTTCAGTATATTCATCCCTGCCTGGTTGGGGAAAAATTTGCCGATGGGAACGAATTGTGGTATACTGAGAAAAAATACTACGACAAAGCGGAGATTTATATGAGAGCAATCGAAATTATGGAAGCGGTTATCGGCAAAGAATTTATGGAAGGCTGGCACGGAATGATAGATTCTTACAAAGCGGGGACGCCGGAGCGGGAAGTGCAAAAAATTGCCGTCTGCTTTGCCGCAACGCCTCAGGTACTCCGGCAGGCGGCAGATTGGGGCGCCCAACTGCTGATCACCCATGAACCTACTTACTATAATCATTTGGACGAATTTCATCCATCGGCTCTGTCGGATCAAAAAAAAGCGCTGGTGGAAGAAACGGGCATGACGATTTACCGATATCATAACTCCATGCACTTCCGGGGAGTTGACTATGTAAGTCAGGTATTTCTGGAGCTTGTTGGCTGGAAGGGCGACTTTGATGGCGCAGTGCATTTCACATTGGATACCCCCACTTCGCCGGCACAGATTATAGAAGATATTTGTCAGGCTTTGCAGCTCCCCTGCCTGCGAAGAATCGGGCGCCGAGACGGCGTTGTAAAAAAAATAGGGCTTTTTCTGGGAGCTCGAGACGAAAGCGTTTATGAACCTTTTTTTACCAATGATATAGATCTTGCCATTTGTGGAGAAGCCTGCGAATGGCAGTTTGGCGAACCGGTACGGGAGGCGGCTCAATTTGGCATGCAGAAAACGATGCTTTTGCTGGGACATGTGCAAAGTGAAAAATTCGCCATGGAGGCACTGGCCCAAAAAATACACGGTAAGTTTGGTGGGATTTCTGCACGATATTTCGAATGTGGGGATCTGTTTGTCTACGAACGGTAAGAGAGGGGAGTCGCCCCTCTCTTTTTAAAATATCATATTTATTCCCGCAATCACGATAATCAGCGCAAAAATATTTTTTAAAATCTTCGTATCCATTTTATCCGTAAGATATGCCCCAACAATACCGCCTGCAATCGCTCCCGGGACAAATCGCACAAACAAATTCATGTCCAGACTGCCCCGACTGCTGTAACTAACAGCGGATACCACACACAGCGGAAGCACCGCCGCCACTACAGATGCAAAATCGTCTCTTGCCCCCTCGCTGTCTTTGTTGGGATTGAGCCGATGAAACATATAAAGCAACAAAATCCCTCCGCCGGCTCCCAAAAAGCCATTGATAAATCCGGCGGCGCTGCCTACCGCTGCCAAAATGCCAAGTCGGCATACGCTCTTTTTTTCTATTGCTATTTTCAAAATTATACCCTTTTTCTGATTATCCCTTGAATTTGCAGGCAAATTCTGCTATTATATAAAGTAGATTATTATCGCTCGAGGTGCAGAAAGTCCCCTGCAAATCATAGTATTCACATATTGTCGGATGTTTATGAAAAACATCTGCAAACATATAAAATTTTGGAAAGGCATGGTCGTTCCATGGCGCAAAAAACAAAGAATAAAAAGACCGCCCCACGGGGCGCAAGCAAAAAAAGCACATCTCCAAAGAAAGGATCTGAAAAAACGGAAAGTCGCTCCCTTTGGTCTCAGATTGCCCCCTACCTCATGCTGGTTGGCGCAATTTTTCTCATCGTCTGTTTTGTAGGCGGTGCGGGAGAAAATCCTGGTATTGTCATCGGCTTTATTTATAAACTGCTCACCGGCCTGTTCGGCGGTTCCGCTTTTGTGATTCCCGTATTTTTGGCATATATTGCTATTGCGTGGCTGGCCGATAAAGCAGACACCATCTTAGGCATGCGTACTGGTTTTGCTATTGCCTCCGTAATTCTCGCATCTATGCTGCTGGAAATTATGTCTCCCATAGATTCTTTCAGCATGATCAATATGTATCGTCGGGGTGCGGAACTGCTGGGCGGCGGTATGATCGGTGGGCTGCTGGGCGAATTCTTTCTTGTATGTTTTCAAAAGGTGGGTTCTTACGTACTCATCATCGCCATGCTCATTCTCAGCATCCTGCTTGCCGCAGGAATCACGCCCAAATATGTATACGTTTACTTTTCTGCAAAAGCCAAAGAATCCCGTCTGCGCAGACAAGAAGCCAGAGAGTCCGGCGCCATAGCCGCCGCGTTCCGGGATCCGGATGAAATTCCCCGGCGTGTTCCGGACAGAACCGTATATCCTGAACCGGCGCCGGCGCCCGTAGTGCATGGAAGAAGAAAGAAGTTCCAGACAGACGTACCCATAGATTTTGAAGATCCTGCAGAATCGCCTGCTGTTTTGGCTGAAGCAGACGCGCCTCAGGTTAATCCGGAAGCGGCGCTTTTTGAAGAAGTGCTGGAACGGACACGGCAAGAAAAAACGCCGCAGGAACTGCAGGCGGAAGCAGAAATTTTTGCCCAGGGTGAAGACGAATCGCATGTGTGTACAAGCGCACCCGAACACGAAGAACAATTTGAAGAAGAAGCTTCCCAAGTGGATCCGGACAGTGCAGGACTATTGGATCAGCTTGCCGACGCCTATCTGGGGGCCGGCGACGGAAATGATGGAAATAATACGCATCCAGAGCCTGCCGCCGAATTGCCTTTGCAGCGCGACACTGTGGCAACAGCCGAGCCCGCAAAGCCGGAGCCTGTGCCTGAGCCAGAATATCATTTTCCGCCTCTGTCTTTGCTCAGCGCGGCAGACCATAAAAAAAGCGATAATATCCGGGAAGAACTGCATGAAAATGCCTCCCGCCTGGTAAGTGTGCTGGCCAGCTTTAACGTAAAAACGAAAATTGTAGGCGCGTCCAGAGGCCCTACCATTACGCGATATGAACTGCTGCCGGAAGCGGGCACACGCGTGCGCTCCATTGCCAATTTGGTAGACGATATCGCCCTCAATCTTGCTACCACCGGCGTGCGGATTGAAGCGCCGATTCCCGGCAAAGCCGCTGTAGGTATTGAAGTCCCTAACAAAACGGCGGAAACAGTATATCTGCGCAGTCTTCTGGAAACGGAGCCATTTCAGAAAAATCCCAGCAAGATCACCACCTCTCTGGGAGAAAATGTGGCAGGCGAACCAGTGATTATGGACATTAAAAAAATGCCCCACCTGCTCATTGCAGGCGCCACTGGTATGGGAAAGTCTGTTTGTATTAACTGTCTTCTGATTTCTCTTCTGTATAAAGCCAAGCCTTCGGAAGTGCAGCTCATTCTGATTGACCCCAAAAAAGTGGAATTCAATATTTATAACGGGCTGCCGCATCTGCTGGTACCGGTAGTCAGCGATCCCAAAAAGGCCGCCGGGTCCCTTACCTGGGCCGTCAACGAAATGGAACGCCGGTTTGGACTAATCGAAGCAGTCGGCGTGCGGGATATTGCATCCTTTAACGAAATCACCCAAAATGATCCGGAATACGAATATATGCCGCAAATCGTTATTGTCATTGACGAGCTTGCAGACCTGATGTCTACCGCGCCGGACGACGTGGAAACCTCTATCGCCCGCCTGGCTGCAAAAGCCCGGGCGGCGGGTATGCACTTGATTATAGGTACCCAGCGTCCTTCCGTGGATGTTATTACGGGCGTAATCAAAGCAAACATCCCCTCCCGTATCGCCTTTACCGTAGCATCTCAGGTAGACTCCAGAACCATCATTGACAGAAGCGGCGCGGAAAATCTAATTGGTCGAGGCGATATGCTTTACAGCCCGGTAGGAGCGTCCAAGCCAATGCGTGTGCAAGGCGCTTTTGTATCGGAAAAAGAAGTGGACGCCGTGGTCTCTTATATCAAACAATATAACGCTGCAGGCGGCACCGCCTACAGCGACGACGTCATGAAGCAAATTGAAGAAGAAGCTGCCATGTGCGGTGTAAAAAAAGGCAGTGGTGGAGCAGTCTCCGGAGACGCCGGAGAAAATGATCCTCTTATCCGCTCCGCCCTGGATGTGGCTTTTGAAAGCGGCAAGGTATCTACTTCCCTGCTCCAACGTCGTTTGTCTATTGGATACGGAAGAGCCGCAAAAATTATTGATAAATTAGAACAAATGGGGTATGTCAGCGCGCCGGACGGACAAAAGCCGCGCGAACTGCTAATTACCAAGCAGGATTATATGGAGCTCGTACTGAAAAGCGAAGATCCCCAGGAATAATGCAAACCCAGGGAGCCGCAAAATAGACAGAATAGAATAATAGAAAAAAGGCGGCTCCCAAAAATTTTCTTGCAGAATAAATCTGTAAATCCTACGAAAAGCGAGGCACTCGTATGGTATACTTATTTTTAGCCCAAGGTTTTGAAGAAGTGGAGGCGCTGACGCCGGTGGATTTGCTTCGCCGCGCGTCTATCCCTGTTACCACCGTAGGCATTGGCGGCAAAGTAATCTGCGGCGCTCATGGAATCCCGGTAGAAACCGACGTTACTGAGCAAGATTTTTCAAAATGCCCAGCCGATCTGGAGATGCTTGTGCTGCCCGGCGGTATGCCCGGCGCCAAAAATCTGGATGAAAGCCCTATTGTACAGGCAGCGCTTTCCTTCGCGGTAGAAAATAACCGTTATATTGCCGCAATTTGCGCCGCTCCTATGATTCCCGGCAAACGGGGCCTGCTGCAGGGCAGACACGCCGTATGCTATCCTGGATTTGAAAAGGACCTGCATGGCGCTATCCTGGAAAAAACCGGCGTTGTACGGGACGGAATGTTTATCACCGGGAAAGCGGCAGGATATGCGGGAGAATTTGCTCTCGCACTGATTGAAGCGCTGCGGGGCTCAGATGTGGCAAACGCTGTACGCGAGGCAATCTATCCATGAAAAACAATGCGCCTGCTCACCCATTAAAAGAAAGAAAAGACCAGATGCGCCGGCAGTACAAAGCGTTGCGTCAAAGCTTTTCCAAAGAGGAGCGCGCCCAGCGGGACGATGCAATCTGTCAGGCCGCGCTGGATTTAGTCAGCTTTCGCTACGCGGATATTGTGCTGCTCTATGCCCCTATGGAACAGGAAATTGATGTTTTACCTATCGCAAGAGCGGCAATGCAAAAAGGAAAACAAATTGCATTTCCAAGATGCGATAAGCAAAACAAAACCATGGAGTATCATTTTGTAACCTCTCTGTCAGAGCTTTCCGTATCAACATACGGCATTCGCGAACCGCGGGCCGATCTGCCTATATACGATCATGCTGCCCATTCCAACAGCGCAGTGTGTTTTGTGCCAGGATTGGTATACGATCGGCAAGGCTATCGCTTAGGCTACGGAATGGGCTTCTACGACCGCTATCTTTCCACCTTCCATGGATGCCGTGTGGGTGTAATTTACAGCGACTGTATTGTCCCCGATGTACCTCGCGGGCGGTTTGATATCCGGTGCGATATCCTGCTGACAGAGAAAAATGTGAGGGTCCCCCGGTGAAAATAAAAGGAATACATGCCGCCCCCGCGTTGCTCATAGTTATCAGCGCACTGCTTTGTGGGGCGAATCTCATTGATATAGAAGCTATATCCAAAAACACAAATGTGTATCTCACCATCATGGTGTTAGAGCTCATTATCCTTGGCGTACCCGCTGCGTTTTTCTGTATATTGCGCGGCGGCAGCTATGGCAAGGAGCTGCGGATCAAAATGATGAAAACCCGTCATATAACGATCACAATATGGGCTTTTCTATTTATGACAGCAGGCGGTATTGTGCTAAGCCTTGTGATGTATTATCTTTTTCCTGAGGCATTTATCGCGTCTGCGCTTTCCAGTACCGCAGGAGATGCAGACACCAGTCGGATTTATCTTTTGATTGTCTTTGCCTTGTTGCCGGCACTGCTGGAAGAATTTCTTTTTCGTGGAATCTTGTCTGCCGAGTACAGTTCGTATGGAGCATCTGTGGCGGTAATTATGAGTTCTCTATGTTTTGCGTTGATGCATTTCAGTTTTGTACGACTGCCGATTTACTTTTTTATGGGCGTTGTACTTGCTCTGACTGCAGGTGCCACCCGCTCTTTAATGCCCTCTATCTTGATTCACGCGGCTAATAACACCTTTGTATTGTTTTTTGAAACATATCTGTACCGTATTGCCGGAAAGCACAGCGGCGGACTGATTCTTCTTGCGTTTCTAATCGGGGTAATCATGTTTGTATCTGCTATTTTGTTTTTCAGCAGAGCTGAAAAACTCTATTATGGATACGGAGTTATGAATCGACCATCCCCGATGATCCGCAAAAGACAGCCTGGAGAGCTTTCTCTGCCGGCTCAAGCATATCTGTCTCCGACTTTTATTCTATTCGCTGTTTTTGCAGTCATTCTCACTGTATTTCTATAACGACTGATGTCTGTTCCGCCAGCTAAATCAAACAGGCGGGAGAAACGAGGTAACTTATGTACAAAAATCCAGAGCAAGGCCCGGATAACAATCTGGGGGAGGACAACGAAAAGCTCTTCCAAAAGAAAAAAGCAGACGCTTCACAGTCCGCACATATTCCGGGCAAGCCGGCGTCTGATGTGGGACAGGCAGACAGGCCCTCTCGCATTTATGCCTCCAATTCCTCTCCGAAAAGCAGCGCCCCTGCCTATGTCAATCGGCGCAGCGCTAGCCAGAACGGCGCAAAAAATAGCACAGCTGAGTCTGGTCCGGCAGCGCCTACTGTAAAAATCAACACCGCCGCAAAGGTACAAAAAACGCCAGTGCAAAGCAAGCAGGCAGCTCCTGTTTCGTCCGCTTCACCAAGGCCTGTCGCTCCCGCCGCACCAGCGGCGAAGAAGCGGGAAAATCCAGCTTATGCCGCGCGCAGAGCTGCCGAAAGTGCAGGAACTCCAACGCCATCTCAAAGTCAGCCCGCTGCAAGGCCGGCAGACAAAAAAGCAGGTCTGTCCCGGCTAGGCGCGGATATGATGGCCAACTCTGTAAAAGCCATTACCTACATCGTGCTGGTTTTGGTAGTAGCAATTTTTATTTCAATATTTGTTATTCGTGTAGGCAATGATGTCTTTGCTTTTGTGAAAAGCGAGGACACAGTGGATATAACCATACCGGAAGATGCCACCACCCAGGATATTGCCACCATCTTATATGATAACGGCATTATCTCCTATCCAAATATTTTCAAGTTATATGCGGCGGTAAAAAAAGAAGCCGGCGATTATTTAGCCGGGGACTACACCGTCTCTCCTTCTATGAGCTATGACGAACTACGACAAGAATTTAAACCCAAAGCGGCAGAGGGTACCAGTTGGATCACCATCCCAGAAGGATATACTACTGATGAAATCATTGATTTAATGGTTTCTTATGGAATTGGTGAACGCGAAACCTATATAGATGTTATCAATAATTATGATTTTGATTATTGGTTTGTTGACGAACTGGAAGCGGGCGGTATTCCGGAGGGCCGATACTACCGTCTAGATGGATATCTGTTCCCGGACACGTATCAATTTTACAACAGCTCCAGCGAAGTCACTGTTATAGACAAACTGCTGTCTAGGTTTAATCAGGTGTTTGTAGAAGACTACCGAACCCGCGCCGCGGAACTTGGATATTCTATAGACCAGATTCTGTCCATCGCTTCCTTAATCGAAAAGGAAGCCGGCACAGCAGACGATTACAGAAAAATCTCTTCTGTATTTCACAACCGTCTTAACCGTCCGGATCTGCATCCCAAGCTGCAGAGTGATGCAAGTACTGCATACGCAATGCAGATGATCACCGGAGAGCGCCCCAAAACCATCACCCCAGATGATAACAACAACACAGATAGTCCCTATAACACATACCTGCACAATGGGCTGCCTCCGGGACCTATTTCTAATCCTAGCGCCAGCGCTATCCGATATGCACTATATCCTATGGACTCCAATTATTATTATTTTGTCTCTGCAAATAATGGAATGACCTTCTACGCGTCAACCCTTGTAGAGCATAACCGGAATATTCAGCAGGTCGCTCAAATAAATAACAGCCAGCAGACAAACTAAAATACAGAAGGAAGAGCGTTTTGAAAATTTGTATAGACAGTCCGGTCAGCACCCTGCGCGGCGTAGGGCCGGCCAAAAGCGCCTCCCTAGCCGCGGCCGGGATCGTGACAATAAAGGATTTGCTCCATTATTATCCCAGAGCTTACCAAAACAAGGCGGACATAAAAACGCTGGCAGATGCCGCTGTCCTTTGTAGTCAGCCTCTGCCAGCAGAACCGGGCGGCGCCGAAAAGAAACTATCGGCGCCGCCCTGCGCTTTTCTTCTGACCGTTGCCGGGGAACCTATTTATAAAGTAATCCGAAGAGGTATGAGCATCCTGCGGTTTCGCGCTTTTGATGAAACAGGTGTGTGCGAAATTACTTATTTTAATCAGCCGTATCTGCGGGATGTGTTCCACACTGGGTCCACCTTCCGATTTTGGGGAAGACCCACCATGGAACGTGGCGTTCTGAAACTGACAGCGCCCGTTCAGGAAGTGTGGACGGAGGACACAGTCCTGCCTCCCATCGTTCCGGTATATCCCCTGTGCGCAGGTCTGACCCAAAAATATCTGGCCTCTTTAATTCGAGATGGGCTGAAAGCGGCAGCGGTTCAAATGACAGACCATCTCCCTCCAAACGTACTTCAAGCCAATAACCTCTGCACCTTGGGCTTCGCTATTACAAACATTCATTTTCCTGAAAGTTTAGAAGCATTAGAAAGCGCCCGCCGACGGTTTGCCTTCGACGAACTGTTCTGTACCGCTGCTGCGATGGCTTATATTAAAACCGGCAAAAGGGGAGAGGCTGCGCCTCTCCTAACAAAAAATGATCTTGCCCCACTTCTGGCAAAATTCCCCTATAAGCTTACTGGCGCACAACAGCGCGCCGCAGAGGAAATTGCTGCCGATCTTGGATCCGGAACGCCCATGTGCCGAATTTTATGCGGAGATGTTGGCTCCGGTAAAACAGCGGTAGCCGCCTGTGCCGCTTATATCGCCTTACAAAACGGGTATCAGTGCGCACTGATGGCGCCTACTGAAATTCTGGCCCAACAGCACTACAGCGAACTGGGGCCCCTTTTTGAAAGTCTGGGCTATCGCGTCGCCCTGCTTACCGGGTCTGTCCCCGCAGCGCAAAAACGTAAAATTCATGCCGCTCTGGCTGGTGATGCCGACCGGGTTGACTTTGTCATCGGCACCCATGCTCTATTATCAGAGGCCGTCTCTTTTTCTGCTCTGGGTCTTGTTATCACCGATGAACAGCATCGGTTTGGCGTCAACCAGCGCGCCTTGCTCCGGGAAAAAGCAGGACAAGCCCACACCCTTGTGATGAGCGCTACCCCTATTCCACGCACGCTTTCCCTGGTTCTTTTCGGAGATTTGGATATTTCCCGCCTGGACGAAATGCCTCCCGGCCGGCAAAAAATTGACACCTTTGCCGTGAATGAAGGCTATCGCACCCGACTGATTGGCTTTATCCGCAAGCAAAAAGAAGCGGGGCATAGAACCTATGTAGTGTGTCCGGCTATTGAAGAAAGTCAAAAAAAGAAAAAACCTGCAGAGAATACAGAAGAGCTTTCCAATATTGACTTCTTCACAGAGGCAGTAGAAGAACTTCCCCTTAAGTCTGCTACAGAACATGCGGCAATGCTGCAATCTATGCTTCCAGAACTTAACGTAGGCCTGGTTCACGGAAAAATGAAGGCAGCAGAAAAAGAACGGGCAATGGATGCTTTTTATAAAGGAGAGTCAGACGTACTGGTCTCCACAACGGTGATCGAGGTAGGTGTCAACGTGCCGCAGGCTACCTTGATGATCGTGGAAAACGCAGAACGCTTTGGCCTCGCACAGCTACATCAGCTGCGGGGACGAGTTGGCCGTGGCAAAGCGAAATCTTACTGCGTCTTGGTATCCGATGCGGTTACAGACACCTCCAGACAGCGTCTATCTGTCATGTGCCGCACCAACGATGGATTTCAAATTGCAGAAGAGGATCTGCGTCTGCGGGGACCAGGAGACTTTTTCTCTTCAGAAGGAACCTTCCGGCAGCATGGAGGGCCGGCGCTAGTATTTTCCGCCAACTGCAGTGATACAACTCTTATCTCTGCTGCCGTTCAGGCCGCTGGAACTTTAATTGCCGTAGATCCGGATTTAGCGCTGCCGGAGAATCGACTCCTTGGGGTATATATCTCTCATATAATGCAATCTTCTTTGCACACAATTAGTTAAAAAAGAGGGGAAATCCCCTCTTTTTTAACCTTTTGATTCTGTACGCTGACTGCGCAGCAGAGCGATTTCTCTCGCGTATCCATCCAATTCATTGGGTGTTTCCAGGTAAAAAGGCAAGTTCCGCAGCAATGGATGATTGATGATGTTTGTAATTCCCGCAAGACCTAAAAATCCTTCTCCAATTTTCTCATGACGGTCCTTGGCGGCGCCCACCGGATTTTTGCTGTCGTTTAAGTGCACGGCCCGCAGCAGTTGGATTCCAATTGTATGATCAAAATGTTCCAGAACCGCATCTGTTTCTCCAGCAATATCGTAACCGCCGTCCGATATATGGCAGGTATCCAAGCAGACGCCCACATGGGGGCGAACAGACGCGTCCACACTGTCTATAATCGCACGAACCTCTTCAAATGTTCTGCCAAGCTCTGTTCCTTTTCCAGCCATAGTCTCAATAAGCAGCGTGGTGCTCTGTCCCGGCGTAATCACCGCGTTTAAGGTCGCGGCAATATTGGCAATTCCGGCTTCTACGCCGATCCCTACATGGGCGCCAGGATGAAAATTATATAGAGCGCCAGGGATTTCCTCCAGCACGGAAATATCCTCCGCCATAGCTTCTCTGGTATAGTCCCGGATTCGGTCTACTTCAGAAGCTGGATTCAGGGTATACGGTGCGTGTGCC
>CAJUIQ010000004.1:0-31106 GCA_910586545.1 uncultured Eubacteriales bacterium | reverse complement strand
GTCTTTATAAATGAAACAAGTTCTGCCACATCTGCCGCATCCGGACGTTTAAATCCTCTGCCTCTTGGATTACGGGTAAAATATTGAAAAGTATTTGCGCCAATAGAAAAGGCGGTTTTTCCCATGGCTGCGTATCCATCGGAAACGGAAAGATGACATCCAATATAAAACATAAATACTCCAACCTTGCATAATGCTGTATCTTTTGCGTATATGATACCATGTAGGAATGTTTCTGTCAATGTTTACCCGATTGACAAGAAAAGATGAAAAGATTATAATATAGTAGAGTTGTTTGCCATTTTTTGATAAAGGAGGGCACTTTTCTTAAATGAAAAAATCAAAGGTGATCTCCTTTGCAAAAATTCGGCAGGAGATTATAGACATTATAATGGAAATTGCCGGCGATCAGGTCAACGTCTACGCCGCGCAGGCCAGCTTTTTTATTATCATCTCCGTCATTCCCTTCATTATTTTGCTTCTAAGCCTGGCCAAATATGTGATCGATGTAGACTGGGTTGTCGGCTGGATTGAAAATCAAATATCCGGTGATATTGGTTCTATGCTGCAATCCGTACTAGCAGAAGTAACGGAAAAGGCGGGAATCTCTCTTGTATCGATTACTGCAATTTCCACTTTGTGGAGTTCATCCCGCGGGGTCAATGCAGTCATTCGCGGGATCTGGGGGGCCTACGGCATCCGTATCAACGAAAATTTTCTTTTTGATATTCTGCGCTCTCTTTTTTATACCCTTTCTTTTATCCTAACGATTCTCGGCTCGCTGGTAGCGCTGGTATTTGCAGATTCTATCCGCGGCTTCTGCGAGGGGCGCTATCCCATTGCCACAATTATTTTCGACATCATTATCCAATGCAGCACCGTAGTTTTTATCATTATTCTTACGCTATTTTTCGCTTTGATTTACAATACCGCTTCCAAAAAAGGCAAACGCTTATCGAAAGATGCCTATATTGGTCTTTCCAACAAGCTCCCCCGTGGATACCTGGCTCAAATGCCCGGAGCCGTTTTCGCCGCTCTGGGATGGGTTTTATTCTCCTATTTCTACTCACTGTATATTCGATACTTTCCAACCGCGTCATATCTGTATGGAAGTCTTGCGGCCATTGTATTCCTAATGCTGTGGTTATATATCTGTATGATGATTTTAATATATGGAGCAGAAATCAATAAATATATCTTTCGTAAATGGTCCGGCCGAAAGAACAAAACTGCACTTGCAGAAAATCCTCCGACTCCAACACCTCCCAATGCAATCGCATCCGGCCGCCAAAAGAAATGATGATAACAAAAAAGAGCGCCTCAGGCGCTCTTTTTATCTTTTTTCCCATACCGGAGCAAACGCATAGAATTGCTTACCGCCAGAATAGATACCCCTACATCGGCCAGTACAGCAACCCACATACCTACCAGATCCAATGCCGCCAAAAGGAGTACCAGCAGCTTTGCCGTAAGAGCAAAAGCTATATTAGAGCGAACGATTCCCAATGTTTTACGGGCTAGCCGCACACCATATGCAAGGCGCGTTAAATCTGTATCCATCAGCACCGCATCCGCCGTATCCACTGCGGCGTCGCTGCCAAGCACACCGATAGCCACGCCTATATCCGCCCGGGCCAGAGCCGGTGTATCATTGATCCCGTCTCCTACATACAGTAACTTTTTTCCACTCTCACACAAAGCTTCAATCTTTTCAAATTTTTCTTCCGGCAAAAGCTGCGCATACACGATATCGGCATCTACCGATTCCTTTACCTGGGCTGCCGCCTGCGCATTATCTCCCGTCAGGATCGCAGTCTGCTCCACACCGGCATTTTTTAACTGGCGGAGCGCCTCCTTCGCGGTAGGATTTACAACATCAGCAAGCAAAATCATCCCCGCCGGACAATCGTCAAGCCATACCTGCACCGCCGTTGTATGTTCTACATCCGCCTGAGGCCGCCCTACCCGAACAGTACGTCCATCCGCAAGTACTGCCTCAACCCCGGTGCCGGCAGTCTCCTGTACAGATACTGTTTGTGCGCAGCTACCCGCCGCTGCGCAAATTGCCTTTGCAATGGGATGTGAAGAATACTGTTCCGCCGCAGCCGCAAGGGAAAGCAGCTGACTTTCTGTCATATCCCCTTCCGTGCGTACATTTTCCACTGTCAGGGTACCCATAGTGAGCGTACCCGTCTTATCAAATACAGCCATGTCTACAGCAGCCATTGTGTCTAAAAAAGCACTTCCTTTAATCAATACCCCATTTTTTGACGCGTTTCCAAGGCCGCAAAAATAACCCAGCGGAACAGAAATTACCAACGCACAGGGGCATGAAATCACCAGCATAGATAATGCGCGTCTGCCCCAATCCGGGAAAATATCTCCATAAGGCGTTCCAGATACCAAGCAGATTGCCAACGGAACTAGAAACGCAATGGCGGCGGCAATCCCTGTTACCGCAGGCGTATATATTTTGGCAAAACGGGTGATAAATGCCTCGGAGCGGGTTTTACGCTCTCCCGCTGTTTCCGTAAGTTTCATGATCCGACCAGCTGCGCTATCCTGCACAGGACATAAAACTTTGGCCTGAATCATCCCGCTTTTATTCAGACAGCCGGAATATATAATCTCTCCTGGTCCTGCGTCTCTAGGCATACTTTCTCCGGTTACCGGAGAAGTGTCGATAGCCGTATTCCCAGACAAAATCACGCAATCTGTCGGAATTCTTCCCCCCGGGGCAATACGGATGACATCCCCCTCGGTAAGCTCTATGGTAGGAACGGTCTGAAATTCTCCGTCTGTATCCAGCAACTCCGCCGTGTCCGGATACAAGTTGCTCAATGCACGGATTGCCCGGCGTGATCTGCCCACCGCGATAGACTGAAACAACTCCCCCACCTGATATAAAATCATAATTGCCGCACACTCAGGATATTCCCCAAGTAGCACCGCGCCGATTGCCGCAATGGTCATCAGCATGTTTTCATCAAAGAAATCTCCTGCCAGAATGCCTCGCACTGCCTGGGTCACACACATCGCGCCGGCAAAAACGCCGGCTGCGATAAAGAGGATTGCGGCTGCCATATCCAAATCCAGTAAGGAAAGAACACCGCCGCCAAGAAAAAGCGCTGCACCTGATATAATGGCAAACAGTCGTTTTTTCTGAGAACGTGTAAACCGCATAACCACACGCCTCCCTCTTATATTTCAATCAATTCACAGTCCGGCTCTACCTTACGCACAACCTTACCGGCCTGCTTCAAAATTCTGGGGAAATCATTCTCCTCCGCTTCAATAGTGAGTTTCATCACCAAAAAGTCTACCCGCGCCTGGGATACGCCGTCTATTTTTGCCACTGCCTCCTGCATTTTATTTGCACATACCGGACAGTCCAATTCTGTTAATTTGAATGTTTTAATCATATTTGTCTCCTCGCTATTCTGTAATATGTTCCATTCCACACTCGATAATTTCACGAACATGATCGTCCGCCAACGCATAATATACTGTCTTACCGTCCCGCCTGTATTTCACAAGCCTGGCCCCTTTTAAAATACGCAGCTGATGTGACACCGCCGATTGCGATACCTGCAAAAGCTCCGCTAAGTGCTGCACACACATTTCTCCCTCAAAAAGAATATACAAAAGTTTCACGCGGGTAGTATCGCCGAAAATCTTATACAACTCCGCCAGATCGTATAACACTTCTTCATCCGGCAGTCTTTCTCGCACAGCTGCAAAGTCATCGCCATGCATTGCATCGTTTTCCTTTTCCATATGCTCTCCTTTCAAACAAATGAATAACTGTTCATATGTTCATTATATTCTATATATTTGGATTTGTCAATAGAAATTGAAAAAAATCTTGTTTTCATTTTGGCAACATGCTATAATAACTGAAAAGCGGCTATTGATGGCTGATTTGCACCGGCACTGCTTACCATCCGCTGTCGCGGCTGACTGCGCTTCGCGCAGTCAAAATCATGATATAATAATTTTATATTTGTATAAAATAGAATTATCGCCCTGTAAACGAAGCAAAGGGGCGAACGCAAGAGAAAGGCATGGGCATAATATATGGATGAAAAAAACGCGAAACGGGAAATCGCCCGGCTGCGCAAGGAAATTCGACATCATTCCAAACTATATTATGAACTGGATGCCTCTGAAATTTCCGACTTTGATTATGATATGCTGTTTCGCCGGCTGGGAGAGCTGGAGGCGGAATTTCCTCAATTTGACAGCCCCTCCTCTCCCACCCACAAAGTAGGAGGACGGGCAAGCGAACGGCTGAAAAAAGTTACACATCTGGTAAAAATGGATTCCCTGTCCGATGTGTTCTCCTTTGAAGAGCTAACCGCTTTTTTAGACAAATCCAGACAGCAACTTGCAGAAGGCGGCGAAGAAATTTTCTATACTGTCGAACCAAAAATCGACGGCCTTTCTGTTAGCCTGACCTATGACAAAGGAGAATTGATTCTGGGCGCGACCCGCGGTGATGGCATAACCGGAGAAGATGTGACAGCCAATATCCGCACAATCGCCTCCATACCGCAGCAGTTGGCTGAACCGCTGTCTCTAACTGTACGAGGCGAAGTATATATGCCAAGGGACGTGTTTTCCAAGCTGAATGAAGAAAAAGAAGCCGCTGGAGAAAAAATGCTGGCCAATCCACGTAACGCAGCGGCAGGCTCCCTGCGGCAACTGGATCCGGAAGAGACGGCAAAACGGAAGTTGGATATTTTTGTGTTTAATTTTCAATCCGGCAACCTGTATGAAGACGGCCATGCGCCGAAATCACACAGAGAAACCATAGAACGGATGCGCGCGCTTGGTTTTCATACCGTAGATATTCTCTGTACCACCACAAAAGACGCGGAGATTCTTGCAGCAATTGAAAAGCTTGGTAGTAGCCGCGAGGCACTCCCCTGTGGGATTGACGGCGCTGTAATTAAAGTAGATGCCCTCTCGCAGCGGGAAATGTTGGGGGAAACCAGCAGTACACCTAAGTGGGCGGCAGCTTATAAATATCCGCCGGAAGAAAAAGAAACCAAACTTTTGGATATTGCGGTGCAAGTTGGCCGTACTGGTGTGCTGACTCCAAATGCAGTACTGGAGCCGGTGCAGTTGGCCGGCACAACCGTATCCAGAGCAACTCTGCACAATATTGATATTATCCGACAGCGAGATATCCGCGTCGGGGATACGGTTATCGTTCGGAAGGCGGGAGATATTATTCCGGAAATTACAGGCAGTATAACAAGTAAAAGAGACGGCAGCGAACAAATTTTTCAAATTCCGTCCCACTGTCCTTCCTGCGGGGAAAGTATTGTATTTGATAAAGAAGACGAAGGAGAAGCAGGCGCTGCCCGGTGCATCAATGCCGATTGCCCTGCTCAGTTGGAACGTCGGTTGATTCATTTTGCATCTAAAGGTGCAATGGGCATCGATGGCATGGGACCACAAATCGTGCGCCTGCTCATCGAAAACGATTTGATTCAAAGCGCGGCCGATATATACAAGCTGACCCCTGGACCGCTTGCCGCCCTGCCCCGGATGGGGCCGCAATCCGCGGCTAACTTAATGGCCGCAATTGAAAAATCTAAAACAGCCGGGCCGGCGCGGCTATTGTTTGGACTGGGCATCCATCACATTGGTACCGCCGCGTCAGAAGCTATCATCAAGCAGTTTGGAAGTATCCACGCGCTGTTTGAAACAGATGTGCCGGCGCTGTGTCAAATAGAGGATATTGGTGAAATCATGGCGCAGTCTGTCATCGATTTCTTTTCTCTCCCTGAAACAAAACTGCTGATTCAACGTCTATCCGATGCGGGTGTTGTCATGGAGGCGGACGCCGATGTATCGGAGGCGCAATCCCTTCGCGGTTTGACCTTCGTACTCACTGGCACGCTGCCCACTCTGTCCCGTGCAGAAGCGGGAGAAAAATTAAAGCATTTAGGCGCAAAGGTATCGGGCAGTGTGTCTTCTAAAACCTCTTATGTGGTTGCCGGAGAAGCCGCAGGCTCCAAATTGGAGCGCGCACAGCAGCTTGGCATTCCTGTAATTGACGAGACGCAGCTCTTAAAATTGCTGCAGGGAGAAGTTTTGGAATAAAAATATGTAACACATAAAAATCGACAGGAAATGGAATCCACCCCATTTCTGCCGACGTGGTCGGCACAGCTGATTTTCATGAACAATTTGTGCCGCCGCAGGGCGGCGGAATGGAGATTATTATGAAAAAATTATTTGCGCTGCTGCTTGTTTTTGTCGTTCTTCTGACGGCAGCCGGATGCAGAAAAGCAAAATCCGACGCAGATATGGATGGAGACAACGCATCTCAGGATAGCATAGTAAAAACAAGCATTTCGGACGAAGATTACGAGACCGTTACCGTTATTAATGGAAAAGTCCTAGGGATAGGCGAAACTTGCTCCTTTAAGCGTCTTTGGCCGGATGCGGAATATCGCTCCGCAAAGCCCTCCGTAGTATCTGTAGACCCCAAAGGAAATATCACCGCAAAGAGCGCAGGCACCGCTATGGTTCTGGCAAAATCGGAAAAGGAAGAACGCGCATCAGCCATTGTTATCACCGTACTCCCCAGTGGAAGTATTGTGGACTCCGAGGCATCCGGCCCACAAATACATCAAATCAATACCGCCTATAAGCTGCAGCCATCTATCCCGGCCACTTCGTTCGCGTCCAGCAATGCAGGTATTGCTGCAGTAAGCGAAAACGGACTTGTACAGTTTCAGTCCACCGGATATGTCACGATTACAGCGTCTGTTGGCGGGACTACGGAAATATACAGCTATATTGTATACGATCGAGAAATTGAAAAATAAAAAGAGTTTCTCATAAGATATAAACAAAAAAGCTCCTGTTGCCCAATGGCGAACAGGAGCTTTTTCACGGATTTCGCTAAAAAAGAAAGTCCGTTTACATGTGTTCTATCTCATATTTTATGTAGCTGTGATTGCATAGGCCCATATAGTAAAGCTTGCAACAGCCTCTTTATCAATTGTATCCGGCAGGGCGAAAGCAGAACATTCCAGTTCAGCCGTCTCTCCTGCAAGAAGAGAGTAAGATAAACTTGAAGGAATCACCCCAATCGGAAGATTATTCTTATCGTATAAAATCGCGGCAATATAAACAGTCTTAAATGATTTATCCGTAGTATTTTCAATTTTTCCGGTAACGGTTAAATCCCCCAGCGCGTTCGTAGAAAGTTTTGTGTCGGATGCCTCGAAAGTATGCCTGATCAGACTTGTCTTAGAAATCTCCACTTGAGGATCTAGCGTCATTTGAGCATTTACGTCCGTACCCTCAATAGGTGTTTCAATGTAAAAATATCCTTTTTCTCCTGCGGTTAATACGGTGGGATAAGAGTGAATATTCCCTTTACTGGCAATCGTCTCTCCCGCATCATTTTTAACATGGAAGGTCGCAGTGTCCAAGCTCAGGGCCGCCTCTCCGGTATTCGTAATTTCGGCAATTGCCTGTATCCATACGGACCCGCTGCCCACCTCATATAAATATACGTTCGTATAGCTGATCTCATATTCCAGCGGAGCGTCAGGATCTGTTATGGGGCGCGTTTGTCCAGGTTCGACCTTTGTTGTCTCTTCCACAGCAGTTGTTTGCGCAGCCGTGGTAGTTTCCGGTTCACCGGATTCCGCGTCAGGATTTCCTTCCTTAGAGCAGCCTGCAAACAAGCCTATAATTAGAACAATCAGTAAGATCCATGCTGTAGTGTTCCGGATTTTTTTCATGGGTCTTCTCCTTTCGTGCTTTACAAAATATTCCTTACAGAATGCTATCATATTTCCCTATGTTTGTCAAGAAATCCCCCAGGAAAAGAGATGACAGTTTAACTGTCGTATAATAAAAATCCCGAAAGCAAAAGCTTTCGGGATTTGGTGACCCGTGGGGGAATCGAACCCCCGTTTCCGCCGTGAGAGGGCGGTGTCTTAGCCGCTTGACCAACGGGCCGCATACCAGCATGAAAAAGTATAGCATAAGTTTCTGAAAAATGCAATAGTTTTTTCAAAAAATGATAAAAAGAAGCACCGTGCAATGCACGGTACTTCTTTAGGTATCAATCCAAAGTAATTTTGTCCGCCAAATATAGGCGCAGCATACCTACGTCTCGGATCGTAATCTCTCCGTCTCCGTCGATATCTCCGGCAAGACGCATTTGCGCGTCTTGCGGATATTTGTCTGCCAAGGATAGACGCAAGAGTCCTATATCTCGGATTGTAAGTTCTCCATCTCCATCAATGTCTCCCTTTCTATAGTCAGGCGTCACGCTAGGATCCGGCGCACCGCATTCGGTACATATACCATCTTTATAAATATGCTCCAGTTTGGGCAGCTCTTCTATACAAGTGTAGCCACACAAGTCGCAAATATAGGTATTGTTGCCGACAGTTGTACAGGTTGGCAAAATGGTGGTACAGGCCAATTCATGGACACAATTGTCCATTCTGGCAGCGGTTTCAACCGCTTCTCCCAAGGCTTTACGAACGGAATAATATTTTTCCGCATTTGTAGAATATTGTACCATTCCAGTGGTAAGCTGATCAATCAGAGCGTCTACGGCTGCAGAATCTCTGTAATTCTGTAGCATAGTGAGCATTTGGTAGTCTTCAATACCGTCCCGCATAGCTTCCATTCGGAGGCTGCCGACCGGACCATCTATACCATATTTTGTACCAGGATATAATAGAACAGATTCCCCATAAGCGTTGGGATATGCGGCGTTCGATACAGTATTTTCATAAGGATTCTCCACATCCGCAATCCAGAAGTTTGCAAAATTATAAAGGAATCCTTCTACATTATTGTCAAACTGCTGCCAAAAGAGAATACGCTGTGCAGTGCCGTCTGTCTGCATATAGTAGTTAATGTACGGCGCCTCTACATCCCAGGAAATGAACCACCAAACCTTTTGTCCCGCTTGCTGCTTTGCAGCCATTCTTTCTTGGAAGGTTCCATATATACTGTCCCATTTCTCTGGCTGCAGCACTTTCGCTCCGGGAACAGACAGCTCTTCTTTACGGGTAAAAGCAAAGGTTTTAGAACACCACAAATTAACAAAGTCACTGTAATATTGAATTTGGTCAATGGTCTCTCCAGAAGAAGTAGGATAATCGATATCATTGATGTATGTAGAAATAAACCAGAATGGAACTTTGGCATAGTCAGGGGTATAAGAAGCAACCTGGTTTTCTATCTTGTCATAGTGTTCCCGCAGCGCTTCTAAATCGGCAGGCTTCGCCGCGTCCACAACATTGCTGAAATAATACGCTTTGTCAAAACGAGTAGCACCCATATCCGGATCATTAAAAGCATCTATAAAAAGCATCTGCATGATTGCAGTGTTATCCATTGCATACTGATACGAGGTCACCCGAGGATTGTCCATATACTCCAGCGCCTCCGTGTCATACAGCTCATAGGGCAGATTGTACGCGCACACGCGATTTTCCAGCATGTAATCATAATATACTTTATACAGTTCCGTTTCGGAAAGTGCCGTCCCCTTATGGGCGCGCAGAAGATAACTTTTATCCAGATTCATACTTGTGGCGCAGGCGGTTTCTTCCGATAGGGCAAAATCCCATACATACGCAAAAACCGTTGCCTTTTTTACTTCCTGGCCTTGACTATTTCGGACTGTAAGCGCGGCGGAGTACCATCCTGCCGGGGTGTCCGCAGTCGTTTTCAACTTAATAAGAAAGGCCTGGGATCTGCCGGCAGGCAAATCAAAAGAGCCATATGCCGAAAGCGGCGGAATAGCATCCGGTACCATTCCGTTTACACCACAGTCATGATAGTACTGGATAAACAATTCGCTGTCAATGGTAGCTCCACTCTCGTTGGTAAATGGTTGGAGCTGTGCATCCAAATCCGTGCGGCCCTCCTGGGCGTACAGAACAAACTGAATGTTTTCTATTTCATTTTTGCCATATAGGCCGCAAAAGTATCCATATCACTGCTTTGCGTATCAGCACTGCTGATTTTTTTGCTGCTGTAGTCAAACCACAATGAGATACCGCTGTCCTCATTCGCCGCTTCTTGGGGAATATACGAAGCAGTAGGATCATCGGATGCAGCTCCGCCTGGAACGGTGCACAAGATCATGGAAGAGATCATTATGACTGCAAGGAGACACGAAGTCGTTTTTTTCATTTTCAAAGGGACCCTTTCCATATATTTGTATAAATTATATACAATACATGGAATAAAGTCAACGTATTTTGTGCTCTATTTGATCGAGATACAATGTTTATGTATAAGAGTTTCACAGTAAGAGCGAGCATCAAACGGATCTAACGGCGCATCCTTTTTCAAATACAGCGGATGATGGGGATGTCCCCCTTTTTTAGAGCGAGCGCCTGCAGTAAACCAGCGAGCACCATATTTCTCTCCCAGGAGAATCATATCCATAACACATTTTGGAAGATAGGTACGCATCTCGATGATGGTTCCCCAAGCCGCCCAAATAGAAGGAGAATTTGCACACAGCCCCAGCACATACTCCAACGCGCGCAGATTCTCCCCGTGCAGATATTCGTTGCAGGTCTGCTCCATATCCTCCGGCGCGGTAGCCCGCTGGGCATATACATTCAACATCATAAAGCTGTCGTATCCATTGGCAAGGGCGATGCGCTCTACACTTTTCAGGGTATTATCCAAATGATTCGGTTCCGCCGTCGAGGGGTTGACGCCAATGGCGATCAGCGGATTTTTTCCGATGGTGCCAAGGATATACCGATATTCCGTATAAAAATCCGGAACATATAGCCACTGCTCCTGATTATATCCGTTATAGGCGCGCGCAGTGAAAGCGGCGGCAAACGAAAGCACATCTGCTTTATCTGTAGTAAATTTTGGGATATGCACAATGTATCCTTTCTGATTTTACGACTGCAGAATTATTTTGGCTAATTGAGAGGCACTGTCCGTTAGGCTGACGGCGCCGGCCCGAATCAATTCTTCCCTGCTGCGAAATCCCCAGGTAACAAAAACGCCCTCTACACCAGCATTTTTGGCGGTCATTACATCCACATCCGAATCGCCCACATACAAAGGCCGGCTACAGCCAAGCAGCCGGATCACTTCCAACAGAGAATCCGGCGCGGGCTTGCGGGGAACGCCTTCTCTGTCTCCCACCGCAAGGGTAATCTTATCAGGAAAGTATTGTTCCGCCAATTTTTTGACAGCAAAATCTGCTTTATTAGAGACGATTGCAGTAGGGATCCCATGGAGACGCAGTGTATCCAGCAGGGTTGAAACACCCTCATAAGGCTTGGTTTTATTTTCACAGTTCTCTTTGTAATGCCGGATAAAGCACTGATGTATAGACTGAATGTCTTCGGCACCTTCTACGGGAGCCGCGGCCCGGGTGATCAGCATGCGCACACCGTCTCCGATAAATTGACGTACTTCTTCAATGGTACGTCTAGGCAGTCCGGCGTCCGCCAGCGCATAGTTTACACTAACCGCCAAATCCTCTAACGTGTTGAGGAGCGTTCCGTCTAAATCAAAAATAACCGCATCATATTTCATAAGATTTTACCTTTCCGCAGGGGAACTTGACAGGAAAATTCCCGTGTTGTATACTAAGAAAAAAATCAGGAGCAGATATGATAAAAAGGGACAGAGAGCGGGATCAATATTATATGGCCATCGCCTTGGAAGAGGCCGTCGCGTGCGCTCGTGCGGGAGAAGTTCCTGTAGGCGCAGTGATTGTGCGGGAGAATAAAATCCTTTCTCGCTGCGGCAACGGCCGGGAGCGGGAGCAAGACGCTACGGCCCACGCGGAACTGTCCGCAATCCGTAGCGCCTGCAAGGCGCTGGGCGGGTGGCATCTGACCGAATGCGAACTGTTTGTTACGCTGGAGCCGTGTCCGATGTGCGGGGGAGCTATTATCAACGCGCGTCTGCCCTGGGTAATCATTGGTGCAAGAGACCCCAAAGGCGGCGCCTTTGGCAGTATGATAGATCTTTGTTCCTTTCCGGTAAATCATAAGCCGCAGATTGCCTTTGGTGTAATGGAGGAACCGTGCGCTGAAATACTGACTGCCTTTTTCCGGGAACGGCGGGCTGCCGGTCCCCGATGGAAGAAGAAAACGTAAGGTATGATAAAGTCCGAAATCTCTCCGGGCTTTATTTTTTTGCGCCGCAGCGCTGGGCGGCCGCCATAATTCCCAGGCGAGCGCTTTCATAGGTAAGTCCCCCTTGCAGAAACGCCAGATAAGGTGGGCGCATGGGACCATCCGCAGACAGTTCAATGGAAGACCCGCCTACAAAGGCGCCGGCCGCCATAACTACAGGATCGTCGTAACCAGGCATATCCCATGGTTCCGGAGAAACATACGCATCTACAGGCGATGCAGATTGAATCCCCCTGCAAAATTCCACCAGCGCTTCGCCACGTTCCAACCGCACAGTTTGGATAATATCACTGCGCAGTTCAAAGGGACCAGGATTTACAGCATACCCTAACTTCTGAAATATGTATGCCGCCAGGTGCGCTGTTCGCAAGGCCTGGGCAGTAGTATGGGGAGCATAAAACAGTCCCCGGAGCAAATTACGGTTTTGTCCGAGAGACGCGCCAACTTCCAAACCTACTCCCGGGCAGGTCAGACGATATGAAGCCAGTTCCACCGCCTTCTCGCTTCCTACCAAATACCCGCCGCAGTCCGCCAGACCTCCGCCCGGGTTTTTGATCAAGGAGCCAATCATAAGGTCTACTCCATGGGCGCAGGGCTCCGTCTCCTCTGTAAATTCGCCATAGCAGTTATCCAGCACCACATAGGGATTCCAGGAAGCATGATTTTTGACAAATGCCGCCGTCTCTCCGATCTCCTCTACAGTAAGCGTCTTTCGGTTTTGATATCCCTTAGACCGCTGCATGAATACTACACGAATTTTATCCTTATACTGCTCCAGCGCAGCGCCAACTGCGGGCAGATCAATACCGCCATCGGCGCCTAGTTCTAGCTGCACGTACTGGATTCCAAAATCCGCAAGGCTGCCGGATCCCGCTTGGCCGCTGATGCCAATAACGCCGTGCAAGGTGTCATACGGCGCGCCGGTAATTGACAGCATAATGTCCCCTGGCCGCAACAGGCCAAACAGGCCGATTGTAAGGGCATGGGTACCACTGAGGATAGATGGGCGCATAAATCCCGCAGGCGCGCCAAGTACCCTTGCCGCAATTCGGTCAATAGTATCTCTGCCTCTGTCTCCGTATCCGTATCCTGTAGAGGGGGCAAACAACGCCTCAGATACCCGCTCCTCTCGATATATATCTAAAAGCTGTTCTGTACGCAGACGTGCTGTTTCATCGATTTTTTGAAAAATGTCAGAAAGCGCTTCTTCGGCCTCCGCGGCCAGCGCTCTCGTTTCTTTGGTCAGATTCATGGCAAACTCCGTTTATTTTTTAGTATTGCTATTTCTATATTTTATATAAAAAACACATAAATGTAAATAGCTGTCAGCTACAAAACATAAAATTGCCTCGAAATATGGGCTGTCCTGTGGGTAAAATAAATATAAATCAATATCTGTAAAAAACGCTCAGGTGGTAATGAAAGAACATGAATTTGTTTTATTCTGTTTTGCAGCAACTTTGCTGTATGAAAAACGAGGTGTTATCGTGTCTATAAATAGTTTTTTGGAGGAAAAAAGATACATGCCTGTATCTCTTGCCGCATCTCTTGCCGCCGATTCGGCGGCAAGAGATGCATTTGCCAAAATGACGGCCCAGCAGCAGGATGCAATCATTTGCAGGGCGCGCGCCGCTCGGTCCAGGGAAGAACTTTTCCATTTGGTCAGTGGTATGTATCGGTAAAAAATTCTGCGCCTGAAAAACAGAAGTACAGGATTTTTTATAAAGAGATTGCATTTTTTTGGAAGATGTGCTAAAATATAAATGTACAAGAGCATCAAATACAGCAAATGTGTTACATGCTCTTTGCGGAAAGGCAGGTTTAATTATGGATCGTGTTATTACCATTGGCCGTGAACTGGGAAGCGGAGGCAGAACCGTAGGGAAAGAAGTCGCTAGACTTTTGCAAATCCCGTATTATGATAGGGAGTTAATTGATGAAGCCGCAAAGGAAAGCGGACTTTCTTCAGACTTTATAGAAAATAATGAACAGGAAATTACCAGCAGCTTTTTGTATAATCTTGCTATGGGCAACAGCTATACATACGGTATGCTGGGGCTGGGTGGAACCAATTCCGTCCCCCTGACAATGCAAGTGTTTCTGGCGCAGCAGAAGGTAATCCAAAAATATGCCGCGTCTCCCTGCGTAATTGTTGGCCGTTGTGCAGACTTTATTCTGCGGGAAAGACAGGATCTGTTAAAAGTATTCATCTACGCCTCTATGGAAGATCGAATTAAACGTGCGGTAGACGAGTATGGATATTCTCAAAAGAAGGCGTTGGATGTGATCACGAAATCTGATAAGGGGCGTGCGCGTCATTACGCTACTTTTACGGAATGGGATTGGAGCGACCGACGCAACTACGACATGATGCTGAATGCGGCCGCCCTTGGTGTGGACACAGCGGCGCGGATGATCTGCGAGGCAGCTAAACGGTAATATAATCAATTAGAGGAAGCTTCTATGATAAAGCCTTTATCATAGAAGCTTCCTTTTTCTTTATTAAATAAATTGTTTGCTGCCTTTACAAATTTTATAGAGCCCCGACATCAAATTTCATTTTTTTACAATATTCTATTTACATTTCAGTCAAATTCTGCTATACTGCCTACAGAATACAAAAGAAACGCATAGGTGAAATTTTTAAGCGGTTCCGTGAAGCCGGTAAGATTTACAGCCAGTGCTGCAGTCTTGCCGCGCGCAAGACTTTTTTTATGGAAAAGAATAGGAATGGTTCAAAAGTGATTTTAAAAGCAACCTTAATGGATGAAGCGGCTATGACGCGCAGCCTGGCCAGAATTACCCATGAAATTATTGAGCGTAATCAGGGGTGCGACGCGCTTTGTCTCATTGGAATTAAACGCAGAGGCGTGCCGCTTTCTTATATACTGGCAGCAAATATGCAAAAATTTGAAGGAACCGATGTTCCTGTAGGATATGTGGATATTACACGATATAGAGACGATCTGACGCCGGCTTGTGCGCCGACGACAGCGGACACGCTGTTTCCAGGGGACATTACAGGAAAAACAGTAGTGCTGGTAGATGACGTAATCTATACAGGCCGCACCGCACGCGCCGCCATTGAAGCTGTATTTGCGGCGGGCCGCCCCAAAAGTATTCAGCTTGCTGTGCTTATTGACAGAGGACACCGTGAACTGCCTATCAAACCGGATTTTGTGGGAAAGAATGTGCCTACGTCACACGATGAAATTGTCCAGGTAATGGTGCAGGAAATCGATGGAATATGGCAAGTTTGCCTTGCCAAGGCAGAATAAAAAAGATTGATGTGCGGCGACTGCCGCTTTCAATAGAATTTATGCCGCGATGGGCGCCGTACAAGCCCCTGCGGCAAGAACGGAGTGTTTTATGAAACTGATCTACAACATTCAGGACAAGCCTAAGGCCGGGCAGCTAATCATTTTTTCGCTGCAGCAGCTGCTTGCAATTATGACCGCCACATTGGTCGTTCCGGTCATTGTGGGCAACGGCATGAGTACCGGAGCGGCCTTGTTCGGCGCAGGAATCGGTACCCTTGTGTACATCCTTTTTACAAAGAGAAGAAGCCCCGTATTTCTAGGGTCCTCCTTCGCCTTTATCGGGCCAATGTCCACCGCGTTCGCAGGGGCAATTGCCATGTCTTCTCCCGAACTTGGGTATCTCGGACTGATCATCGGCGCAATTTTCGCCGGCCTTGTTTACGTGGTGATCGCTATTGTAATCAAAATCGCAGGCGTAAAATGGATATCCAAGCTGATGCCTGCCGTTGTTATCGGACCCACCGTTGCGCTAATCGGACTTTCCCTTGCCGGCAACGCGGTGGGAGACTTGATGAAAGGAAATGTTGCAGGGATAGATGGGCTTCCCGCTGCGTCTCCTTTGATCGCTATCCTGTGTGGTCTGGTCACGCTGACCGTAACCACCCTCTGCTCTACATACGGTAAAAAAACCGTTAAAATGATTCCTTTTATCATCGGTATTCTGTCCGGCTACGCTTTTGCCGCCATTTTAACCATAATTGGCAACGCAGCTGACGTAGATGCGCTGAAAGTTATTGACTTTTCCATATTTAATCGCCTGCTTGTAGATGGGAAGGTAACACTGGAAACTTTCTTTGCTGTTCCGGACTTTACTTTCCTTACCGCAGCCAAAGGCTTTAGCAAGCTGGACGCGCAGTATTTGGGTACCGTTGCAGTGGCCTATATTCCTGTTGCCTTTGTTGTGTTTGCCGAACACTTGGCAGACCATAAAAATATTTCTTCTATTATTGAAAAAGATCTTTTGGAAGATCCAGGACTGCACAGAACCCTGCTGGGAGACGGCGTAGGCTCTATGGTAGGCGCTGTGTTCGGCGGATGTCCCAACACCACCTATGGCGAGTCCGTGGCTTGTGTTGCAATCACCAGAAACGCCTCTCTCTACACGATTATGGGTGCAGCGGTAGGCGCGATAATCGCTTCCTTCATAAATCCCTTTATTGTATTTGTAAACTCTATTCCCTCTTGCGTCATGGGCGGTGTTTGCATGGCCTTGTATGGCTTTATTGCAGTTAGCGGCCTAAAAATGATTCAAAAAGTAGATTTGGAAGAAAACAGAAATTTGTTTGTCGTTTCTGTTATCCTGATTTCCGGCATTGGCGGACTGACAGTAACCTTTGGAAAGGTAACCCTCACCTCCGTCGCCTGCGCACTGATTTTGGGCATTCTCACCAATGTAATTCTCGGAAAAAAGAAAGAACAGTAAGAACCTTCTAAATTAAAGAAAGAGAACCATCGCTAAGATTGCGGTGGTTCTCTTTCTTTGTTTTCTCGAATATAGTAGGGACGGAGGAAAAGCATACAGCCGCCTCTGCCCTGCGGCCTGCTTACATATATATGAAACAGACAAGTAAATCGCAAAGATATTTCTTAAACGCCATTCTGCTGTCCGCCGTAACAGTTGGACTGCGAGCCATTGGCGTTAGCTTCAACGCATTTGTAGCACAAAAAATCGGCTCCCAGGCGCTGGGACTTTTCACGCTTGTGATGAGCGTATATTCCCTGGCTATCACTCTGGCTGTATCCGGCGTCAATCTAGCCGCCGTACGCATGACATCGGAGCGGCTGGCACAATGTGAGCAAAATGGCCTCTGTGGAAAAGCGCTACGCCGCGCACTTCGAGAAGAGTTGGCCGGCTGTATCGGATACAGTTTGTTTTTCGGACTTTTCGCAGGTATTCTGCTGTTTACGCTGTCCGGCATTTTAGGGACCTATGTTCTGGGAGACGTTCGGACGATTCCCTCTCTGCAATTACTGAGCATAGGACTTGTCCCTATATCCCTGTCTTCCGCCCTTGCCGGATACTTCACCGGACTGCGGAAGGTTTACAAAAATGCAGCTATTTCCATCTGTGAACAGTTTGTACAAATCGCGCTGGTATCTGCCGGGCTGGTAATCATCGCTCCAAGGGGAATTGAATATGCCTGTCTTGCCGTTGTAGGAGGCGCCGCAATTTCAGAAATTGCTTCTCTGATTCTTGCCATATTTCTCTACATAACGGACCGCGGCGTGAAAACTTGCACGAATGTCGGCGCTGCATCTCTTCCATATAAGAAAAAAACGGGGGCGCTGTCTCGCGCTGCCTCCATTGCGTTTCCGGTAGCAGCCGGGTCCTATGTGCGACAGGGTTTGCTGTGCGCCGAGCATCTTGCCATTCCTTCCGGACTGCGCAAAAGCGGCGCTGATCCGCAAGGCGCGCTGGCCTCCTATGGCGTGCTTCACGGAATGGCCTTCCCCCTGATCTTTTTTCCCTCCTCAGTAATTAGCGCCTTCGCTTCTCTGCTGGTACCAGAATTATCGGAATGCTTAGCTACAAATAACAATGCCCGGGCACGAGAAATTGGCATTAAGGTCGTGCGTGTCAGTCTATGGTTTTCCATGGGCGTTGCCGGTATTTTTCTAGCTTTTTCCCACATTTTAGGCATGGGAGTTTATAGCAGCAGCGAGGCAGGGCGTTATATCGCCGCATTTGCTCCTCTGGTACCGCTGATGTATCTAGACACCGCGGTAGATTCCATTTTAAAGGGGCTGGGGCAGCAGGTGTACTGTATGAAGGTAAACATACTGGATGCTGGACTTAGCCTGATTCTGGTTTTAACATTGGTTCCTCGTTTTGGTATTTGGGGATACGTAGCGTGTGTATATATTACGGAAACGGTAAACGCCGCACTCAGCATCAGTCGGATGCTGGCTGTCACAAAAATCCGGTTTCTGCTTCGCTGGGTTGCTGTGCCGGGATTGTCTTCCCTGGCTGCCTGCAGCGGCGTCCGTCTTTTTACATCCTTTCTACACACATCCCTGCAGCTCCCCCTGCAAATCGCTTTTACTGTTGTTGTATATGCAGCTTTGCTAATTCTTTCCCGCTCTGTCTCCCGTACCGATATCCGGTACGTAAAAAAAATGCTGCTGCGCACTTGACTTTACCGCTCGCTATGATAAAATATAGGGTGATTGTTTATACCGTGTAGGAAGGACTATTATACATATGAAAGAATATCACAACAAGTTTGATCCATCGCCTTATATGCCTAAGGCGACGGAAATTCTGCAGAAAATGACCCTGCAGGAAAAAATAGGCCAGTTGCATCTTTTGGGTACTGTGCGAAATTTGGATGAAGATCTGGTGCGCTCCGGTACCATCGGCGCATTTTTGAACGTGCCGGATGTGCAAACCGCAAACCATCTGCAGAGGCTTGCTGTGGAAGAAAGCCGGCTGGGAATCCCGTTGATTATCGGTCACGATATGGTGCATGGGGACAGAACGCTGTTTCCGGTACCTCTTGCAGGCGCAGCCAGCTGGGATATGGACAGAATCGAAAACTCCGAACGCATTTCTGCAATGGAAACATATGCAGAAGGAATCAACTGGGTATATTCTCCCATGATTGATATTTCCAGAGAACCCCGCTGGGGCAGAATCGCAGAAGGCGCAGGAGAGGACAAGCTGCTGGGCAGCGCTGTAGCGGCTGCCAGAATACGGGGATTTCAAACGATCAACCCGGAGACCGGATATCCTTATGTAGTATCCTGCTTTAAGCATTATTGTGGATATGGACTCAGCGAGGCAGGCAGAGATTATGAATCCTGCGATATCAGCGAACGGACCCTCCACGGAGAATATCTGCCTGTATATAAAGCTGCGGTGGATGCCGGCGCTATGACCTGCATGTCCTCATTCAACTCTCTCAACGGCATTCCTGTAACCGGTTCCCAGTATTATCTTACCCAGCTTTTGCGGGAAATTTGGGGGTTTGCCGGATTTGTAGTGTCTGACTGGACCAGTGTGCTGGAGTTGGTAAACCATCGGGTAGCGCAGGATAAAAAAGATGCGGCCCGCCGTGCACTTTTGGCAGGCTGTGATATGGATATGCACTCGTGTGCTTATGTGGAAACGTTGGAAGCTCTAGCCGAAGAAGTGCCGGAAATTTTACCAGCTATTGATCAAAGTGTGCTGCGCATTTTGTGCGTCAAGCTCGCTGCAGGTATTTTTGCAAATCCCTACCGGGATGAAGACACCAGCACTGCGTTTCTGAAAGAAGAGTACCGGGACGCCGCAAGGGATCTTGCAGCGCATTCTATGGTCCTTTTGAAAAATAAAGAAAATATCCTTCCTCTGAAACGGGACGGCAAAAAGTACCTGGTTACCGGTCCTATGGCCGACGCGCAGTATGAAGCTATGGGTGTTTGGGGCGGACGGTGCGACCCCGCTACTGTTGTAACAACACGTATGGCATTGGAAAAAGAAGACGGTATTGAAATCGTGTATCTGGCAGGTTGCGACTTTGAAGGCACCGATCGGGCAAAATTTAAGGAAGCCGCGCGCCTGGCCGCCGGCTGTGACGGCATCATTTACGTGTGCGGCGAGCCCTGTCAGTGGGCAGGAGAAGGAGGCGGCCGGATTGATATTGATTTGCCAGATATCCAGTATGAATATTTGAAGCTGCTGAAGGGATTGAAAAAGCCCATTGTTTCGGTATTGCTTACTGCTCGTCCGCTTGCCTGCAGTCGACTGGATGAAATGTCCGACGCACTGCTCCTCGGATGGCATTCCGGGGTAGAAGCGGGCAACGCAATACGTCAGCTTCTTATGGGAGATTTATCTCCCAGCGGCAGATTGCCTGTAACATTCCCCAGAGCAACCGGGCAAATCCCCATCTACTATGCAAATCTTTCTGCCGGTCGTCCTAGAAGTCTCTTCCCCCGCCGGTATAGAGACTGTCCTGCCGATCCCCTTTATCCCTTTGGATATGGACTCACCTATAGTACGGTTGTTTATGACAATATCACCATTGAAAATCCGGATCTGCAGCCGGGAGAATCACTGCGGGCGAGTGTGACCATTTCCAATACAGGAGATACCTCTGTGGAAGAGGTTGTCCAAGTATACTTCTGTGACTTAGTATCTTCTATCGCAACGCCGGATAAGCTGCTGTGCGATTTTGAAAAAATATCTCTGGATGCAGGACAGACTCTTCAGGTGTCTTTCTCTATCCCCTCCGAACGATTTACATTCTTAAATGAAAAACTGGAGCGAGTGCTGGAACCCGGCGACTTCCGGTTATATATCGGACCAGATTCTACTTGCGAGGCATTCGCACCTTTCACCGTAGTAGAGTAAAAATGGACAATATAATTGAAATAAACTGCCTAAACAAAAGCTTTGGTGAAATAAAAGCAGTACAGAATTTGTGTTTCCATGTAAAAAGAGGAGAACTATTTGCTTTTCTTGGTGTAAATGGCGCAGGAAAATCTACTACCATTCACATTATGTGCGGACAGCTATCCAAGGACAGCGGGAGCGTTGTAATTGATCATCATAATATTGACCATAATGCAGAGCTTATCAAGCGGCAACTAGGTGTGGTTTATCAAAACTCAGTGCTGGACAGCGCATTGACAGTATATGATAATTTAGAGAGCCGCGCATCACTTTATAATATTTCAGGCCAAATATTTAAAGAAAGACTTGCTGTACTTGCAAAAATGCTGGACTTCGAGGAACTGTTAAAACGCACCGTTGGCAAGCTGTCCGGAGGGCAGCGCAGAAGAATTGATATCGCAAGAGCGCTGCTGCACAGTCCTAAAATTCTTATTCTGGACGAGCCGACCACAGGGCTGGATCCTCAGACGAGAAAAATACTATGGAATGTAGTTTCCCAGCTCCGTCAAAATGAAAATCTGACAGTTTTTCTAACTACCCATTATATGGAAGAAGCTGCGGAAGCAGACTATGTTGTAATTTTAGACAGCGGCAAAATTGCTGCCAAAGGAACTCCATTGGAACTGAAAAACACCTATACAGGAGATTTTATAACGCTGTATGGTGTTTGTGAAGATGCAGTTCAGTCTCTTGGCATAGAATATACTCCAATACGCGGCGGCTACCGATTATTTGTCCCGAATACGGCCAGGGCGACCGAACTGATTCTGCAGCATCCAGAAATATTTTGCGACTATGAAATTGTAAAAGGAAAAATGGACGATGTATTTCTTGCTGTAACAGGAAAAAATCTGGCGGGAGGAAGGGAAAAATGAGAACCTGTACAGCGCTTATTAAACGCAATACAAAGCTTTTTTTCAAAGATAAAGGGATGTTTTTTACTTCCCTGATCACGCCTGCTATTTTGCTTGTACTATACGCAACCTTTCTTGGAAAAGTATATCGAAACAGTTTTACCTCCGCTCTGCCAGATGTCCTAAAGATTTCAGATAAGCTGATTGACGGCTGCGTAGGAGGGCAGTTAATTTCATCAATTCTAGCAGTATCCTGCGTGACCGTAGCCTTTTGTTCTAATATGCTGATGGTACAGGATAAGGCAAATGGATGTATAAAAGATTTCAGAACCGCTCCTGTAAAATCTTCCACACTTGCAATGAGCTATTATTTTGCATCGTTGCTGTCCACCCTTATTATTTGTCTTACGGCTGCTGGTATATGCCTTGCTTATTTATCTGTAGTAGGGTGGTATTTAACAATCACGGATATCGCTCTGCTGTTGTCAGATATTCTTCTACTTGTGTTGTTTGGAACCGCGCTTTCATCGATTATTCATTTCTTTCTGTCATCACAAGGACAAATTTCGGCAGTCGGAACCATCGTGAGCTCCGGATACGGATTTATCTGCGGCGCCTATATGCCCATCTCACAATTTTCAGAAGGACTTCAGAAGGTTATTTCTTTTCTGCCAGGAACCTATGGCACATCGCTTGTTCGCAATCATGCCTTGCGCGGCGTATTTGCAGAAATGGAAAAGCAGGGGATTCCTCCCGCGGTTGTAACGGAAATGCAAAATTCCATTGATTGTAATCTCTATTTTGGAGGAAGTAAAGTAGAACTGTCGACAATGTATATTATTATTGGCGGTACGGCGGCTGTTCTCATTGCTATTTATATTCTTATGAATAAATTGAAAAGCAAATAAGTATCCGTAAAGTAAAAAAGGGAACAGGAAGGTTTACGCCTTCCTGTTCCTTTTTTATTGAATCGGATCACCGTTTTTATCAAACAAAGGAAGCCCTGCAAGATACTGAATATCCTGCCGTTTTTGGGCGTCTCCCTCCGCCAGTACGCACATACGGCCCGCAATCTCGGCGCCGGCTGCGGTTACCAATTCCTCCAGAGCGCGCAGAGATTCTCCGGTAGAAATTACATCGTCCACCAGCAAGACCCGCTTCCCCTTCATCTGAGCGGCATCCGCCGCGTCCAGATAAAGATTTTGCTCCCCTTTGGTAGTAATAGAATGAACCGTCACCTCAAACACGCCTGTCATATACAGCTTTGGCCGTTTACGAGCGACAAAATATCTTTGATTGCCCGCGAGACGCGCCATTTCATGAACCAAGGGGATTCCCTTGGACTCTGCCGTAATCATATAATCGTACGCCGGCGCAATTTCCAGCAACTCCTGTGCACAGGCACTCGTCAGCTCCGGATCCCCAAAAATTACAAATGCACCGATATACAGAGTATCATGCAGGGGGCATAGCGGCAGCTGACGGCGCAGCCCGGCAACCTGTAATTCATATACGTTTTTCATAGCACACCTTTACGCCCGCAGTACGATGCCATACTCGTCGCCAAGGCACTTCATAATCTTATCTGCAATGGCGTCCGCTTCTTCATCTGTCAGTGTGCGGTCAACGGCCCGGAGCATCACTGCAAAGGAAACGCTCTTTTTACCCTCGCCCACCTGGGGACCGCGATATACGTCGAACAAGGATACGTCTGCCACCATCTTACCGCCGGCACGCAGCATAACCTCCCGTATAGTGCCCACTGCAAGCTCTTCGCTGCAAACAAAGGAGAAATCCCGTTCCAACGCCGGATATTTAGGCAAAGACGTATATTCAAACTTTGTTTTACGCATTTGGAACAGGGCGTCAAAATTCAATTCTGCACCATAAGCCGCCACACCAAATCCATAGGTCTCACAGACAGATGGATGCACCTCGCCAAATACACCAAGTCTGGTTTCACCAACCATCACAGCAGCGCAGCGTCCGGGATGGAAGGCCCTATTGTCCTCTACACTTATATACTTTGCATCTGCAATTCCGGCAAGCGCCAAAATTGCTTCTACGTATCCCTTCATCCGATAAAAACAGGCCGTACTGTCCAAGCTATTTTCATAAAAGCCAAGCACCAGGCTTTTCGGTTCTTGGGGAAGCTGTTCTTCCTCTACAGGCAGATACAGAGACGCCATCTCATATAGATGCACATTCTGGTTTTTTTGGCTATAGTTATAGGCAAGGGCTTCCAACATCGACGGCAGGGCAGTCGTACGCATAACAGAGGTATCCTCTCCAAGAGGGTTTTTAATAACTACACTTTTTCTTCTAGAATCCTCCGCCGCCATACGGATTTTGTCATAATACCGGGGACTGATAAAGGAGAATGTATGAATCTCGTCCATACCCATATCGCAAAGAGCGTCGCTGATACGTACTTCAAACTGCTGTTTCTTATTTCGTCCCCCCTGGGTCATAGGCCCCTTAAATTCTGTAGAGGGAATTTTGTTATATCCGTAAATACGAACTACCTCTTCCGCCAGGTCTTCCATACATTCCACATCCGCACGCCAGGAAGGCACTTCCACCATTCCATCCCGGCAGACAAAGCCAAGGCGTTCCAGCACCTGTTCCATATACGCCTGCTCTAGCTGCACGCCTAGGAAGCGGTTGATTCGGTCAGTCTCCAAAGGAATTACAGTCTGCTGTTTTTTGCCTGGGTAGACGTCAATGATCCCATCTACCACTTCTCCGGCGCCAAGCTGCTGGATCAATTCCAGTGCACGCAGCAATGCGGGCATGGTGTTCTCCGGGTCCATTCCCTTTTCAAAACGGGCGGAGCTTTCCGTACGCATTCCCAGCTTTCTAGAAGTGATTCGCACATTGGATCCCTTAAAAGAAGCACTCTCAAATATAACTAGCTTGGTAGCGTCTGTAATTTCGCTGTTTTCGCCGCCCATAATTCCCGCAAGAGCCACTGCCTTTTTCTCGTCGGAGATTACCAGCATAGATTCATCTAACACATGCTCCTTGCTGTCCAGAGAGGTATATGCCTCTTCTGCTGTGGCGCGGCGGACGATAATATGACTGCCGTCCAGACAAGCATAGTCAAATGCGTGCATGGGCTGACCATACTCCAGCATCACGTAGTTGGTGATATCTACAATATTATTGATAGGACGCACGCCTGCCGCGTGCAGCCGCATGCGCAGCCATAGGGGAGACGGCTGAATTTTTACATTTTTCACTGCGGCCGCACTGTATCGATAGCATAACTCCTCACAATCGATATCTACCCGCAAATATTTTTCCACGCTGTCCCCATCTCCAAGAGGACGAACCTGTGGAGAGGGAATATGCAGTGGACGATTAAAAGTAACCGCGCTTTCTCTGGCAAGACCGATTACAGAAAGGCAATCCGGCCGGTTGGGTGTAATTTCAAATTCCACCACATGACCGTCCATGGTGAGCAATTTTTTCATGTCGGTGCCAGGCAACGCGTCTCCAAGTCCCACATCGCCCAGAATCAAAATGCCGTCTTCCGCCGCACCGGGCATTTCATGGAGGGTGAGGCCCATCTCCTCAAAAGAACACAGCATCCCCTCGCTGACTTCTCCCCGCAGTTTTCCCCTTTTGATTTTTATATCTCCGGGCAATTGCGCACCATCAAGCGCCACGGGCACCAGCGCCCCTTCAAATACATTTTTGGCTCCAGTCACAATCTGCAGCGGGCGTTCCCCACCTGCATCCACTGAGCAAATCACCAACTTGTCCGCATTGGGATGGGGGATGATAGAAAGAATCTTTCCCACAACTACACTGCTAAAAGCACTGCCCTCACTGGCATATCCTTCTACCTTGCTGCCGGTGTCCGTCATTTGATCGCAATATGTGCCGATCTCTATATCGCTCACGTCTGTGAAATCCGCAAGCCACTTCATTGGTAAATTCATATTGTTCTCCCTTCCCCATCAAAACTGCGTCAGGAAACGCACGTCGTTTTCATACAGATATCGCAAATCATCCACATGATGCTTAAGCATAAAAATTCGCTCTACACCCATGCCAAATGCAAATCCGCTGTATTTTTTAGGATCAATATTGCAGCCCCGCAGCACGTTGGGATGCACCATTCCCGCGCCTAAAATCTCGATCCAGCCTTCTCCTTTACATAGGCGACAACCTTTTCCGCCGCATTGGAAGCAGGACACATCCACCTCTGCAGAAGGTTCCGTAAAGGGAAAATGGTGCGGCCGGAATCTTACCTTTGTATCTGCACCAAACATTAGCTGCGCAAACCTTTCCAGCGTGCCTTTGAGGTCTCCCATCGTGATGCCTTCATCTACCACAAGCCCCTCCACCTGATGGAACAACGGTGAGTGGGTGGCGTCCATTGTGTCGGACCGGTATACTCTGCCGGGAGAAATAATTCGGATAGGCGGACGCATGTGTTCCATGGTACGGACCTGTACAGGAGAAGTTTGAGAACGCAGAAGCACGTTATCTGTAATATAAAAGGTATCCTGGGTATCTCTCGCCGGGTGATCAGCCGGCGTGTTCAGCGCCTGGAAGTTATAGTAATCCGTTTCTACTTCCGGTCCCTCCGCAATAGAAAATCCCATTCCGCTGAAAATGTCCTCTAATTCCCGGCGCATTTTCGTAAGCGGATGCAGATGCCCCATATATATCTTCTCACCGGGCACCGTCACATCCAGCTTTTCCTTTTTCAGTCGCCCTTCCATCGCCGCAGCCTTCAGCTCTGCCGCACGCTTGGTAAGCTGCTCTTCTATTTGTGCGCGCACCTCGTTGGCAATCTGACCCACAATCGGCCGTTCTTCAGGAGAAAGCTTTCCCATCCCGCGAAGTACCGCCGTCAATTCTCCCTTTTTGCCTAAATATCGAATACGTAGTCCTTCGATGTCCGCATCCAGCGCCGCAAGAGCCGTAAGCGCTTCTTCCTTGATTTTTTGCAGTGTTTCTTTCATAATATATCATGCCTTTCTATATTGTTTCATAAAAAAATCCGTCCCGACTCATAAAATCGGGACGGACGAATCCGCGGTACCACCCAAATTCCGCACACACGCGGCACTTGTCTCGCTATAAGGGGCGTTCCCCCGGCAGACTAATAAAGTTCACCTGCCGCGCTCCGAAGGGAAAGGCATCCTGCGACGGGCGGTGTGCTTACAGCCGGTGACACACCTCTCTGAAAACCCGTTTGCCCGCATTTGCCGGCTTCATCATCGCTTTTATCTACTGCAGAGTATTGTAACACATATAAATAAAAATTGCAAGGTATTTTTCCGGATCCTCATAAATTCGCTAAAGGACCGCCGCAAATCTGCGCGATACTCATTTCCTATCTTGCTTTTTCCAAAAAGCAGACAGCGCGGCATTCAATGTATAAGCATCCCGTACAAATCGGATGTGCCTCCACGTTTTTGGGAACAGCTTATATGTCTGAGGCTGCGCATATCGGTCATCGATCAGCACTACCACACCCCGGTCTGTCTCACTGCGAATTACCCTGCCGGCAGCCTGTTGTACCTTAATCATAGCCGGATATGTATATGCATATGCAAAGCCGCTTTCCCTGGTTTTCTCAAAATAGTCTCGGAGCAGATTTTGCTCCGCACTGATTTTTGGAAGGCCGGTTCCTACAATAATCGTTCCGATCAACCGCTCTCCACGCAAATCAACGCCCTCAGAAAATGCGCCTCCCAGTACGCAAAATCCCACCACTGCTTCCCCATTCTTGGAAAAAGACTGCAAAAACGCATCGCGCTCTCTGTGACCCATTCCCTGCTTTTGTACCACCGTCTGCATATGCGGCGCAATTTCTGCAAATGCAGAATATACACTTTTCATATACGCGTACGAGGGAAAATATACAATATAATTGCCCTCTTTTGCCTCCGCCGCAGCCCAAATCATTTCTGCAACTTCATGTGCAAAACGCTCTCGGTCACTATACCGAGTACTAATAGAGTCCACGCCGAACAGACCCAAATTTTCCGGATCATAAGGGGAGTCCAATTCCAAGCAGGGCGCGTCAGGACACCCCAACACATCTGCAAAATACTCCATTGGCGTCAGTGTTGCTGAAAAGAATATCGCTCCTCTCACCGGCCGCATCATATGCCGAAGAACTTTTGACGGATCCAGGCAGCGGATATGAACATGCAATCCACCGCCAATACTCTCCGCATAAAATACAAACGCAGAATCAAACAAATCCAAACTGCGTAAAAAATTGCTGCACTGCGTTACAGTCTGATCCAGTAAAGCATGTGCTCCTGTATCATCCTCCTGCCGCAATACTTCTCCACCAACCTGCACAAACTTTTGCAAAGTTATACTAAAATCCTCTGGCACACGAGCAGACAAATAGTATCCGACATGCCGACCTTCCGCGTCCAACTGTTCTTCCGAGCGACAAAGTTCAGCTATGCGCTGCAGCAGACGAAGTATTTCCGCCAGTGCCTCCCGCAGATGCACTTGATCGGGAAAATATGTATCCAAGCCTTTATAAAGCCGCATGAAATCAATCGCGGTAAGACCCGCGGAGTACATTTCTCTAGCCCTATCCGGAAGATTGTGAGCCTCATCCAAAAGAACGGCATACCGTCCGGTACCAGTGCCAAAATATCGTTTAAAGCGAATCATTGGGTCGAAGAGATAATTGTAATCACATATCACCACTTCACAGTATTCACTTATATCTAAAGAAAGCTCATACGGACACAAGCTATGTTTTTCGGCCGCCGCGATCAATGCGGCGGTGTCAATCACATGAAGATTTTGCAATAACTCCAGCATAGCCGCGTCCCTACGTTCTTCATAAGAATGTTTCTGTATTTCCCCCATATAAGGACACATATAGCAGTTTTGCTTCTGCCAAGTTCCGCCGCGTCCTCCTAATGCCTGCAAACAAGTCTTTTCTTTGGAAACAATACTGATTGTACGCAGCGATGGCACCTGCATAGACATGGCTCGACATGCCTCTGCCGCAGCGTTTCCCGTAACAGTTTTCGCAGTGAGATAAAACACCTTATCTGTATATCCCGCTCCCAAAGCACGCAGAGCCGGATATAGAGCAGAAATTGTCTTTCCAATTCCAGTAGGCGCGCAAACAAGCAGGTTGCTTCCACGCTTGACGGCCCGATATGCATCTTCAATAAAATCCCGCTGTCCCGCACGAATTTCTCGATATGGAAAAGCCATAGAAGCCAGCTTAGAAAATCCATGCAAATGCTTGTCCGCCTGTATGGAAATGAACGGAGCTGCCCGGGAAAACAATGTTTCAGACATCTGCCGAAGAATGGTTTCAGATAGAGTGCAGATAAAAGAGGCAGTTCCTTCTTTTCCATGTACCGTATAAGTAAGCCGCAGCGTTACAGAAGGCAGCGATTCCTCACGACACAGCATATATGCACATAAAAATCCCTCTGCAAGGAAGGTAGGGTCTCCTGCCGGATTGGTACGGCTGGTAATTCTCCCAATCTGACGAAATTTTTCAATGGTAACGCCAGCTTTGGAGCGATATAACAAATCTGCCGTTCCTGTCATAGTAAAGGGAATATCACACTCTGTAACCGAAAGGGACAATTCCTTCCCACCCTGTGGGTTCTCTGCCTCTTCAACCGGCAGAAAGGACAGTTTACCCCGGCGGGAATCTTTTCGTGTGCGGGCAAAAAAAGAAATTTCCTGGGCGCTGACAAGTATCGCACCGGTCTGTGGATCTATGTGTATTTTCAAATATGTTCCCTCCCACGCTGGACCTGACGATTATGAGTCGGCAATAAACCTCCATGGCCGTGCCTGATCTTCCTTTGCAGCATATCCAATTCCAACCCGCGGCGCAGTCTGGTACGGTAGGGAAAAACCATCGTCTTCAATCCAAAGTTCCTCGCCGTTGCATAAATCTTTACCATTAAGTTCCCTTGTTATATCTAAAAATTTTGTTACTCTCCCAGGCCCCAAAATTGTATCCACTCCACGAATAAGCACCGCTTCAGGATATCCTGCAACCCCTGCTACTATATTGAACATCTCGTGAATACCATAACATAGATACACATATATGGTTCCACCCTCTTCATAGAGCACCTGTGTTCGCTTTGTTTTTCCTTTTGCAGCGTGGCAGGCAGTATCTGTCTCTCCCTTATAGCATTCGGTTTCTGTAATCCGAACGCGCTTTATCGTGCCGCCCTTCTTTCTGCATAAAATCTTTCCCAGCAGTGCCGGAGCAAGTTCATCTGCATGCATTTTATAAAAGCTGTGATCCAGTCTGCAATTTTTATCCATTTCAGCCCTCTTTTTGGGATTCTATCATAGTAATATCATCTTAACATAGAAATAGGGAAAAATCTACATCTACCTTGCAATTTTTCATTCTTCATGCTATACTGTTTCATATTATAGTTGAATGTATACATAAAGAAAGGAATTACCATGCAGGACGAACTGAATTATATCAAACCGGGAAGATATAAAAAGCCTGTGGATGCAGATGCCAGACGGGATGAATTTGATTTAAAAAATGGAGAAGTTTTATATAGTGGGCGACCAGTTGACATTATCTTTACCGGAGATTCAATCACACATTTTATGGACGTTAACCTGTACTATGGCAAATTCGGTTTAGTTTTGAATCGGGGAATCGGCGGAGACTCAGCCGACATACTGGCATGGCGCTTTCATGCAGATGTGACCCAGCTCAAGCCTCGTTTGTGTATTGCAATGATTGGTATAAACAATACATGGGAATTAGATAACAAAATTAGCAAAAAGGGGCAGTATGATAGGCGTGCAGCAAACAAAGTACTTACTCTGCTGGAAAAAAGCTATCGCAGTATGCTTGAAGAAGCAAAAGAAAATAAATTTCCACTATGGATGGGTTCCTGTCTCCCTACAGGAGAAAATCTACCAAATTTGAATCTGCGCAATCGGTTTATTACAGAAATAAACCAGCTGATTCAGCGTCTCACCGCAGAATATGGTACAAAATATGTGGACTATCACTCTCATCTTGTAAAAGAAGATGGAATCACACTTCAAGATGGAATTAGTCGAGAAGGCTGCCACCCTAATTATAAGGGATATACCATGATGAGTGAAGTACTCACGCCCATGTTGGAGGATTTTTTTCAAAAGCAATAATTCTTTAGTATCCAATCATCGTATATATACAAAAACATCCTGAAATACTTGATAAGAAGTATTTCAGGATGTTTAATTTTATTGGTAAATGGCGCCCCATACTTTAAAATACATTATAAAAAAAGAGCTCAAATCAACAATTTAAGCTCTAATAAACAAGAAAACAAATAACCGCGGTGAGGAGGAAAGACATTGAAAAACCGAACAAGAAAAGCGA
>CAJUIQ010000003.1 GCA_910586545.1 uncultured Eubacteriales bacterium | reverse complement strand
CAGCTATGCGTGGATATCTGTAAGCGAAACGGGATTTCCAAGCTGAATTATACGGGAGACGCCAGCGGGAACCTGACGCGGCATAATATGTTTGCGGCGACCGCCTGCCCCGGGCCGTACCTGCAGGGAAAATTCCCGTATATCGCCAGTGAAGTGAATAAGCAGCTGCAGGGAGGATCCGTTGAGGAACCGGAAAAGGTAGAAGCGTTATATCACATTTTGGATGGCACAAATGTCGGCAGAGGTACTGACAAACTAATCCGATATAATACTGGGACAAGCACCGGCACCAATGAATATGGGTTTGAAGTGCCTATTGACCGAAACGCAATTGCGGCAAAGAATCCGGAGTATATAGGAAACAGTCCCATACCCGCAGGGGGATATGTCTTGTCTGGACACGGAGAAGCAGGAAAGTGGCTGTATGCCAATATAAAGGAAGGAGACCTCGTAGGGGTCTATGACGACTGGGTGAAGGTACAGAAGGCGTGCTGCAGAACGCTGGACGGCGTAGACACAGGCAGAGGAGAGGATCAGCTGATTGCCTATACAAAGGGAAGGACTGGAACAAATCCATATGGATTTGAGGTATGCATCGTAGATGGGGTAGCTACATCGGATGCGATTTATGGAAATGGAAACATATTGGTAGCGGAAGGCACGTATGTGCTGTCCGGCCACGGAACTGCGGGTGAGTGGCTCTACGTGCATGTGAAAAAGGACACCAGAGTGGAAGTGAATACCCAGTATGGTTTTATCAATGTAAAAAAATAATAGAACGCCGAAAAGGGAGAGACAATGTCTCTCCCTTTTTCGATAAAACGAATCTAAACAAGCTGCATTTACAGGAATGGATACCTTTGACCAATACAGCAGTCAACATTTTAAAGCGTTAACTGGTCAGATCAATCAGGCTTTATTGCGATTTTTGTAATCGCTGCGCTTCCTGGAATTTACCAAAGTTGCGCCTACACCGACAATGGATATTGCCAGCAAGAAACCCCAAAGTATCATATTGCTGTTGTCTCCTGTTTGCGGAACGTCTGTATCCGACCCAGATGGGTTTTTGTTATCCCCGCCGCTGGGGGCAGTATCTCCCGGTTGTTCCGTACTGCCGGTTGCTGGAATTTCCACGGCCGCTTTCGTGTAGCCGCAAACAGTGCATTCCTCATGCTTGCTGCCCGCTTCTGTTTCAGTGGCGTCCTTGTCCATTACCCACGCAAAGGTATGTGCAAATACAGAGGATTTTTCTCCGCATTCACATTCATGCCAATGTTTGTCGGTGTTGGATGTCCAACTGTCGCTGTAGGAATGGCCGGTAGCCGGAATTACCGTGCTGTCTTTTACAGCCTCGCAGTTTTTGCAGTGAATGGATTTGCTGCCGTCGGTGATGCAAGTGGCTTCCTTGTCGATGATGTAATCATCTTCCCAGTCGTGGCCGTTGGGATCAACATCCCTTGTTTCAGTGAATGTACATACGGAGCAGGTGCGTTTTTCGCTACCTTTATCCGTGCAGTTTTGAGATGTCACAGTTTCCCATTCTCCCAAGCTGTGACCGGCTGCGTCTACATAGGCGTCTTTGTAGGTATCCGCACACCCAGAGCAGGTATGGGTGGTGTAACCCTGTTCCGTACAGGTAGGCGCAGTTACAACCTCTGTATACCTGTGACCGGCAGCTGCAATATCAACAACCGTCTTTGTCTGCTCACTTGCCCAATCCGCGTCAAAGGCTGCTGTGTAGGTGGTTTCGCCCTTCTCGGTACAGGTTGGAGCTTTTGTCTGTTCGCCTGTTACAGTGGCCTGTAGCGTTTCGGTATGGCTGTTATCTTTCAAGCAAACATGGGTGGCGGTACAGGTCTTTCCGTCCTCGCTCCACACATATGTGGTTTCGCCCCAGTTGTGTTTTGTTGCAGAACCTTCATCTGTAATTGTGCTTGTTTCCTCGCAGAAATCGCACTTCGCTGTCTTTGTTCCATCTGTTGTACAGGTGGCGTCATTGTTTGATATATAGTCGGTGAAAATATGGACTTGCGGTTCGTCTGTTGCGTTACAATCCGCATAATTGCAGATATGCCAGTGGCCGTTTTCATCGTATGCGTCAAAATCTCCTGTGAAGTCGTGGTGCAATACGACTATCGAACCTGTTACGGTGTTGTAATGATCTGTATCATTCGGGGTAAACGTCCAGTCATACGAAGTTTCACACTTCACAATCTGGTTCGGAGAGTCCCAAGTGAAAGTGCCTTCCACTGCAACGCCTGCCGCGTTTTTCATTGTGCCGGACAGGGTGACTTCCGATAGAGTCGCGCCGCTTTCCGCGTTGCCGCCGGTGGGGCTGCCGGCGGGAGTGTCCTTAACGATTCTGTATCGCCGGGATACGTAGCAGTAAGTCTTTGTATCCTGATTATATCCGTTGATTACAAAGGAGTAAACGCCCGGTTCTGTCGGGGCAATCGCCTTGAGCGCTTCCGCAGTCAGTTCACTATTTGACACATCAGTCAGGTGCGTCCCGGTAAAGGCGGTGCCCTCCTCTATCGCGTGGAAGTGGGCGGTAAACTTGGTAATGGTATTGCTGGTGTTTTCTCCCTTACTATACAGGGTGGTCAAATCTCGGTCTGTCGGGACAATTCCCTCGCCGGTATATACGTAATCATGGCGGTCTTCAAAGCTTTTCAGCGGTGTGTCGTCTCCTGCCAAATACAGATCCACCTCGTTCATATCCGCCTCATAGCAGGCGACATAGAGCACGATGGTATCTTTCGGTTCCCAATTTGTACCCACAGTGCGGAAACGGTAGTTTGGAGTTTTCAGTTTCATTTCTACGCGGATACTGTGCGGGTTCCCCTCTGCATCCAGAGTGGAATGAGTCGGCAGGGTGTCGGTCGTGATCGTATTACCGCTGGCGTCGTTTTCGTATGTGTATTCCACGTCACCATCCTTTCCCATGCCGGGCTTGAGGGTGATCCTTCCTTTATCGATATCCGCCTCATATGTACCATTTTGGCTACCTTCTTTCACCGGATAGAAACCTAGCAGCTCACTGATTTTAGGCGCTGTTCCGTCCGCGTTCAAGGTATATTCAATGTACGGACGCCCTTCCTCCGTTTCTTTTGGCGCACCGTAGATAATTGACAGAGGCGTGACCTCCGCCTTGACTGTGAAAGTTGCCGTACCGCCGGCAGGTGTGGTTGCTTTAGCCATGACGGTGGTTTCGCCGGCGCCGGTTGCTGTAATCTGATTGTTAGAGATGCTCACGACTCCTTCATCATCTGAACTCCAGTCAAGAGTAACACCCTCAACACTTGGGAGAGTCTGAGAAGAACCATATTCCATGGTAATGGAGGAGGGAATATCCGCCATCGAAATCCACTGAGCGTAATAGGCGTTGCCTGCTTCCGGAGTAGCCACAGCATCGCCGGTAAGAGACGCATTGTCGTACCATCCGGCAAAGATGTACCCATCCTTGATGGGAACGGACAGCTTGCCGGCGGTAAACGCGGTATTCTCTGCAAATCCGCCGCCGTTCAGATATGTAATAATTTGATTTGCGTTTCCAACTAATTTTCCCGCATTTAAGTTTTGAATATTTTCACTTATATAAATTGCGTCCTTCTGAAAAAGAGCCTTTACAGTTTCGATGTTAGTGTCTTTTTCTAGCTTAACGGAAATAGACACATTATCCATCTGAATTTGGCTGGAACCTTCTTTCGGCTGCGGAACAGCCATAATTTCCGGACTTATGTTTCCGGTAATCGTAATATCATCAAACACTATATTTGAGAATGTAGAATCCGTCTCGGCCTTTCTCGAATCATCATAGACAAGATATTTCCAAGCGCCATGCGTCATAACAAAATTACAGCCTTTGACTGTAATATTCTTTATTGTCGAAGCTCCTGCAACATGTGGTATCAATAATCCTGTATAGGCGTACACTCTTAAATCGCAGTCTGTGATCATTACATTTTCTATAACAGCATCGGTGCACTCTGTCGTAATAAGGGCGCCCTTCCATGCGCTAGCTCCGCGATCATAGGAACAATTCGTAATTTCTATGTTTCTAACGGTTCCCCCCAACATATTTCCAATAAGAAAGGCAGAGGGCTTGGCAGCGGTATTGATTGCGGTGATAGTACAATTTGAAACTTTAATGTTTTCAATGCATATATTAGAGCCGTAGCCCTGTCCGCACAAGGCTCCGGAACAGTCGCCAACCAGGTTGAAGCTATCCAGTGTTAAATTATAAACATGTGCATTGCCGTCTACAGCTGCAAACAAACCATTATACCAGTATTGCGCCGGACGATTCATTTTCACGTTTTTGACAGCGTATGTGTTTCCATCAAAATCGCCGCAAAACTTAGCGCCGCTAAAATAAGACTGTTTATTATTATGACCAATTGGCGTCCAACCCCACCCTTCGTTGTAAAAAGCACCGTTTTCTTCAAAGTCTTCATCCAAAAAAACGATATCGTTTGCCAGTTTAAAGTATCCTGTAATCGATGTAACCTCGCCATCTGTGTGGGTATGCGTTCTGACTTTATCTAAATCGGCGGGGGTAGAAATCATGTGAGGATTTTCCTGCGAACAATTCGCACACTCCTCCCATGAACTGTCATCCGATAGCTCCATACGATTCGATGCTGCAGGCGCCGCGTCTGTCCCATTATTTCCTTCTGCAAAAACTACAGTGGGTAGTATCGTCATCACCATTGCGATCGCCAGCAGAACGGCCAACAATTTACTTTGTTTTCTTCGTTTCACGTCAATTTTTTCCTTTCTTCAAAAATATTTTTATTTTCAAATGCAAAAAGGCACATCCCTCCCACAATAAAGTGGGTGGAATAGGCCTTTTTGATCGAAGTTTAATTTTGGGTACGCCAAAAGGACAGAGGTTACCTCTGTCTGTCTGTCTGTCTGTCTGTCACGATTATAGGCAGTGGTTTCATAAAATCAAGCCTTTTTTGTAAATCTTTTTATTTTATCTCACTTTTGTTATATATGGTCATTGTAGCATAGAACCCCCATCTTTTCAATGGTTATTTAGGGAAATTTACGCACCCTGGCTCCTTTTTTCAAATCTTGTCTAAACTTTTCTGTGATATATGTAACCATATGGGATGGGAGTTCCAAAACAGCGGTTTTTGAACCTGCGATAGGTCTCAGGGAGGTCTATCCTGTTTTGAAAATAGAAAAAGTCCGGAGTCCAGTGATACGAAAGCTTCCCGAGCATAGACGCAAAAATAGCCTTCCAAAATGGAAGGCTATTTTTGTATCAAAGATTGCGCTTTGATTTGGTGGAGACAGAGGGACTCGAACCCGCGACCTCTCGGATGTGAACCGAACGCTCTAACCAGCTGAGCTATGCCTCCGTATGGAGCGGCAGCTACCGCCCCAAAGTCCGTTTATTATGATTTGGCTGGGATAGCAGGGCTCGAACCTACAAAACAGGAGTCAAAGTCCTGTGTGTTACCATTACACCATATCCCAATTTAGTTTTGCAAGGGACAGTATACCACAAATCTATGCTGCTGTCAAGAGCAGCCGCAGCGCCTTGACAAAATTTTACCTGCAGGGTACAATATGGAAAAACATACACAGGGGGATTTATGGAGAAGAAATATAAGACGGTGGGAATTATTGCCGCCATGCAGATGGAAATAGACGGAATTTGGGAAAAACTCCAAAATCCAACTGAAGAAATTGTTAGCGGGATTCGGTATGTTAGGGGGACGCTCCACAACAAAACCGTGATTGCGGCAAAATGCGGCGTTGGCAAAGTGTTTGCAGCAGTGTGCGCACAGACTATGATTTTACGATATGCGCCGGACTGCATCATAAATACCGGTGTTGCGGGAGGCTTGGCGGATGGACTGCAGGTTTTGGATCTTGTGATTGCCTCTCATGTTGTTCAACATGATATGGATACATCTGGATTGGGGGATCCCGTGGGGCTGCTGTCCGGAATCGATATGATACAGCTTCCCTGTGACAGGCAGCTGGTTTCTGCGTTGCAGCGCAGTGTTCAAATTTTAGAAAAGAAGCATATGCTAGGGGTCGTAGCGTCAGGAGATACCTTTGTATGTACCGAACAACAGCGTAGCCGTATTCGGGACCAATTTCATGCTGCGGCCTGCGAAATGGAGGGCGGCGCGATTGGGCAGGCATGCTATTTGAATCAGGTTCCCTTCGGAATCTTACGTGCTATATCTGACAGTGCCAGCGCAGATTCCGGTATGGACTATCCAGTATTTGCTGCAGCTGCGGCGGATTTAGCAGTGGCTGCAATTGACCAGATGCTGCAGCTGCTATAAAGAAAAAGTCAGCGCTATGCGCTGACTTTTTTGCAGTTATTTAATTGGAAGCCGACGGATCAGCAATGCAAGGTCTGCCGTTATGTGACTGACCTGATAGAAAAAGGATTTTCTGTCAAAGTAATCGTCCATATCCGCATTCGTGTTTACGAGCGCACGCATCCCGCCTTCATATACGACAGAGCCGCTTAGCCGCTTTTCCAGTTGGGGAATGGTTAAAAAGTCATTGATTCCCAGAACAAAACGCACAAATTCAATACAGATATATGCGTCGCGAATTTTTACAGATTTATGGAGCGGATAAGCAAAAGCCGATAAAAAGTTGTATTTCATCTGCTTTTTATTTTTCATAAAGGTATGTATCGTAGACAAAATCTGTTCATAGTGCGCATCGGAAACGGAAACCTTACAGACTTTTACCGGCGTGTCTGTCCCATTATATAAATATCGAGAGGGCAGTTCTCTTACAAATCCGGCTACAAAAGGGGTGTTGTAATATTGTCTGGAAAAAGAATACATTTCAGAAAGCTGCGGACTGCTGGACAGCGCCACATGACTGTATCGCGTTCTTGTAAAGGCGCGTATAAATTTCCCGCTTTTATAATTAGATGCGAGAAATGCAATGTAAATATCTTTCATAGCAAGTCCTCTGCACAAATCATTCATTCATAGCTATTTTGTACTTATTATTACATGATTTTAGACTGCACGAAGTGCAGTCAGCCGCGACAGCGGAGGCAGGCGGCAGTGCCGTTGCAAATCAATCATCAATAGCCGCCCTGCGGCTATTATATCATATTCTCCGTAGAAAAGCAAGAAGCGTCTATATAGTGGTTGCATTTTTAAAGTGGGAATTTTTGACGGATTTTAAGGAATACCGGCAAATAAGTAAGCCCCCTGCCGACGGCAGGGGGCGCTCCATGTTATTTTACCAATAAGAAGATTAATATAATACATACGCCAAGACAGGTCATCAGCAGCGCAAAGGAAAAATTGCTGAGAATTCTGCCTGTAGTGTCCTGAATCGTCGTATATGCGTCAATAAGAAAATCGGCGCTGGTAAGGGCGTCTCTTCCTCTGATCCGGTCATACGCGTCTCCAACACGGGTAAGAAATCGATGCCGCCGCTCATGCGGGCTGTCCAGCGGACGCAGTATGGTTCGCTTGAACAGCAGGAGAAGTACGGCCGGCAAATCGCAAAGAATTCGACATAGCAGAATCAGGAGTGTTTTCAGCCCTCGAAAGACGGGAATATAAATTGTTTTTTCCAGTGACAGCGGAGAAGATACAGTACGATACTTTCCTTCTCGATATAGGCACCCCAGAATAATTCCCAGAAAAACAGAGACGCCAATGACAAAGGAGATTCCGATACCGGATAGATTATGCAGGGAATAAAACGCAAAGTCCGCAGGCAGAGGCGAAATTCCGGTACCCTGCAGTCCGATGGAGGCAATTTTTTCGCATACATTCGGCAGGCTTGCAATAAGCGGCAGCAAAACAGTACAAGGGATCAGCGCGAAGGTTGCGGCGCCGCCCAGCTTGGCCTCTTTTTTTGGCCACTTTTTTCCCATATGGAAAAGAGGGATATAAATTTTCAAAAGATATGCCAGTGTCAGTCCGCCGGCAAAGAGAAAGATCCACTCTGCTATATGAAACAGCATTCCCCCTGTCTCTACTTGCTCCGCTATGGCTTCATGAATGAGCGTCTTCCCAAGATACCCGCAGAAAAAGGGCGTTCCGGCAAGACTAAGCGCACCGGATAAAAAGCATATATGCAGCAGCGGACGACCCTTGCCCCAGCCCTGCAGGGCGTTTAAATCTAAGGTGTGGGCGGTACAGTACACAGCGCCGGCAAACAGAAACAGAACCAGCTTTGCCAGGGAGTGACCGATCATATATAAAACCGTTCCCTGTGCCGCCAGAGAGGGATTTTCGGCAAATCCCACCATAGCGATACCGGTAAAAATGAAACCGATTTGAGACAAAGAAGAAAGGGCCAAAATGCGTTTCAACTGTGTTGCGAACAGGGCGGGAATCGCACCTGTCAGCATTGTAATCATGCCCAGCACCAGCAGGATATGGTTCCAAATTTGCGATCCCCCCATAAGACGCAGGGTAAGGAGAAGCGCGCCGAAGCATCCCGCCTTGGTCAGAATGCCTGAGAGCAGGGCAGAGGCGGGGGCCGGCGCTTCTGGATGCGCTTTGGGGAGCCAGATATGCAGCGGGAAGATGCCGGCTTTTGTGCCGAATCCGAATAGCAGGCATAGGCAGGCGGGCAGCAGAGTATTGGGATTCGCGGCGGCCTGCAGCTCCCGAATTACCAGTGTTCCCGTGCTGCTGTACAAGAGAAAGAGGCCCATTAGCAAAACCAGTCCGCCGGCCACAGAGATAGTCAGATAGGTCTTCGTGGCTTCCAGCGCCTGCTTTGTTTCCGTATGGGCGACCCAGGCACAGGATGCAAGGGACATCACCTCGAAAAAGACAAACAAGGTCAGTAAATCTGCGGCCAGGAAAACGCCCATGGTGGCCCCCAATGTGATCAAAAAGAAAAAGATATACCGGGGGGTGTCGATTTTGCCATGAAAATATCTAGGTGCGAACAGAGCGGCCAGGGTCCAAAGCAGCGCGGTAAGCACGCCATATAGGCCGCCTAGCCCGCCGCTGGACATACGCAGCCCTAATAAGCTAAAAAAATCTGTACTGTCTTTTAGAAGAATCGGAAGAGCTGACAGTACAAGGGTACAAAGGCAAGCGGCAATGGTGAGCACATGCATGGCGCGGCTGCTTTTTTTGCCGATCCAATAGGCTGCAGGGGCAGCCAAGACAGAGAGAAAAACGGTAAGAATATAGATCATCCCAGCACCACCTTTGTAAAGAGCGCGGCAATCTGCGGAGCAAAAAGACCGGCTGCGACGGTCAATGCAGATAAAAGCAGCATTGGTACCGTCATAAGCGGACTTGCTTCCCGACAATTTTCCGGAGTACAGATCAGCGCCTTATAGTTTCGGGGGAAGAAGGCCTGAATACAAATCGTAATTAGATATATTGCGGTCAGCACAGCGGAAATCAGCAGCACACATATACCGGCGATTTCCAGGGGGCCACCAATATCCAGGGCCGCCAGTGAAAGATACCATTTACTGAAGAATCCGTTCAGCGGCGGTATTCCGGTAAGCGCCAGGGCGGATACGGTAAAGGCTGTAAAGGTGAGCGGCATATACCGCCCAATTCCTTCCAAAGAAGAGACCTTCTGTTTCCCGGTATATTGGAGTACGGCGCCTGCGGCAAAAAAGGCCACGATTTTTATAAGAGAGTGAAATACCAAGTGAAGCAGGGAAGCGATCATACCCGTATTGGTCAGCATGGTAATTCCAAATAAAACATATGACAGATTGGATATTGTGGAATAAGCCAGCCGCCGCTTAAAATGGGTTTGCCGCAACGCCATGACGGATCCGTACAAAATGGTGATCAGCGTCAGCGTCATCGCGGCCCGCTGTGCCCAAGAACCTTGAATCCCTTCTGTACCGAAGGTGTAATAGGTGAGACGGATTGCGGCAAAAGCGCCCGCCTTTACGACGGCCACCGCATGAAGCAGGGCGGTAACAGGCGTCGGTGCGACAGAGGCGGTAGGCAGCCATCCGTGGAGCGGGAAAAGGGCAGCCTTCACACCAAAACCAACAAAGGCAAAAAACCAGAACAGCGTGGCCTGACTGTCCGCGGCCTTACCCGATAAAAATCCGCCAAGGACGAAGTCGGATGCGCCAAAGGAAAGGACATATGCAAGCCCCAGAAAGGCGAAGGCCGCCCCCCCAAAGGAATAAATCATATATTTTTTTCCGGCTGCTAAGGACTCCTTGTTCATCTCATGGATTACGAGAGGAATGGTTACAAGGGTAAGCATTTCATAAAAAAGATACATGGTCAAAAGATTTGCCGCCAGGGCAACCCCAAGGGTAACGCCGAAAGCCATAGTGAAAAACGCCCAAAAACGCCTTTGATGTTTTTCATTTTTCATATAGTCAAAGCCGTACAGCAAGGTAAGCGGCCACAGCGCGGATACCAGTCCTGCAAAAATTTTTCCCAGTCCGTCCAAGCGCAGAGATAACTGCAGGGTATCGGTAAATTCCAGGAGCACAAGACCCTCGGATGGAGAGAAAAATAAAAGCATCCACATAAATCCTGCGTTTAGGAATATTACAATGATAAAATATATTCGGCGCATCCATGCTTTGGAGAGGGGAAGCAGATATGTGAAAAGTCCGGCCAGGATTGGGAATAGAATTGGGATCAATAAATATCCGGGATGCATGTCATTCATTCCTTTCATTGGAAGATAAAATCAGCCGAATATGCCGGCAGTTAGAGATAAAACCCCATTTTCCACAGCGGGAAAGAAAATTCCGGGCAAAATCGATGCCGCCGCAAAAACTAGAAGCGGCACTAAGATTCCTACTGGGGTGTGCTCCCGCCGCAGCGTACCGGATATTTCCGTGCCTGGATAGAAAGCCTTTCCGACGATTGGCAGCAGATATCCCGCTGTAAGAAGAGCGCTTACCAACAGCAGGGCGGGAATGACATAGGTAAAGGAACCGGCTCCCTCTAAGGCGCCTATGGCCAGATACCATTTGCTGTAGAATCCGCCTGCGGGGGGGATGCCGATAAGAGATAAAGAAAGAATGGTGAAGCACACAAAAAGGGCAGGATACTTTCTGCCGCATCCGACGTAATCCCCCGTATCGGTTTTTCCGGTAAGATAGATCAGCGCCCCCGCGCACAGAAACAACCCAGCTTTGGCAATCATATGAAATATGACCTGTAAAAGCGCGCCAGACAGCGCGTCACTGTTTAATAAAAACAGGCCTATCAGTACATAGGAAACCTGGCTTACGGAGGAGAGGGCAAGCCTGCGCTTCAGGTTGTTTTCCGCAAGGGCCAGCGCGGAACCAATCATAACCGTCAAAAGCGCCAGACCAAGCAACGTGTACTGTACCCATGTTCCCCGAATCAAAGCAGGATCGACTACATAAAAGAGCAGGCGCAGAATTGCAATCACGCCCGATTTCGTGATAATACCCGAGAGGATAGCAGACGCCGGCGCCGGCGCCTGTGGATGTGCGGCAGGCAGCCACGCATGCAGGGGAAATAGTCCCCCTTTGGCGCCAAAGCCTATTACACAGGCGAATATGCCCGCCAGCAGCAGTGTATCGGAGCTATCTCCCTGCAGATATCCGCCGGCTGCAAAGTCCAGCGTACCGGCTTCATGATAGAGAACCATAAGACCAAACAAGGCGATGATCGCTCCCGCTAGGGAGTAGAATAGATAACTCATTCCCCCTGCTATGGCGTTTTTAGTTCCGCTGTGCAGTACAAGAGGCATAGAAGCCAGGGTGGTCAGTTCAAAAAACAGGTACAGTGTGAGAAGATTGTCTGCAAAAAATACGCCGATCAGGCATGCCTGAGACAGGAACAGAAACGCATAAAACCGCGCCTCCTTTTCTTCGTGGCTCATATACGTGCTGGAAAAAATCACACACAGCAGCCACCCCCAGCCGGTGAGAAGTCCGAACAGGGCGCCGATTCCATCTGCGGCCAAGGAAAGCCGCAGAGAATCGGAAAAACGCCAGAGCGTGATTCCATCGCCGTCGGTCAGAAGCGGAAGGGACAAAAGCACTGCCTGCACGGCGGCAATGACGATGGCCAGTGTGCATAGCAGCCGCCTGGAAGCCTTCTGCATCAGAGCAAACAGGATTCCCGCCAAAAGAGAAATGAAAAAGGGTATAAGCAGATGCATTGTTGTCTCCCTTCTATTATAATTGTAGGAACAAGTCCAGTCCGGATTCAAACAGTTGGGTGAGAGGCTGGGAATGCAGTCCGATTGCTACATTTACAAGAATCAGCAAAAAAACCGCAGCTGCAAAGGCTTTTTGCCGGCCCAATCCCATTCGTTTTGCCGGATCCGGCCCCCCGGTATAAAGAATCACCGAAACATACATAAAATAGATGACGTTCAAAATTGTGCTGACAGCAAGAGCCAACAGGACAAGCATGGATTTGTGGGGAAAGGCGAACGCGGACAGCGCGAAATACAGTTTGGAGATAAATCCGGTGAAAATGGGGAATCCGATCATAGAGAGGGATCCGCATAGAAAGGCAAGTCCGGCGGCAGGGTTTCTATGCGCCGCGCCCCGAAGAGACGCAAAGTCACGCCCACCATCGGACGCGTCGATCAGCGCGCTGCTGGAAAGAAACAGTACGGGCTTTGTAATGGCGTGGGCACAGATATGGAAAAATACGGCGATCATCGCCTCTCTGGTGCCCATGCCGATTCCCATAAAAATATATCCGATTTGTGCCGCTGAGGAAAATGCGGTCATTTTGGTAATGGTACCGGCCCGAATTGCAGAGACAGATCCGACGATCATGCCTGCAATACCAAATAGGAAAAGGATGTTTTGAATTCCTGTTTCCATAAACACGCTATGTCCATACACGCGGTAAATAATTTTAATCAGCAGAAAAATATATCCCTTGGAGATCACACCGGAAAGAATGGCCGATGAGGCGGGCGTAGCAGTGCCGTAGGTATCCGGCATCCAAAAATGGAAAGGGAACAGCCCGCTTTTGATAGCTAGCCCGCTAACCGTCAAGCCGATGGATATGATCATAACCCCGTGATATGCGCCGCTGTTCCATGCAGAGGCGGCCGCCTGCTGCAGCTGTGGAAACAAAAGATGCCCTGTCACGCCGTACAGCATGGTAATACCCATCAAAAACATCCCGGAGCCAATCAGGTTGAAGATCATATACCGGGTTGCGGCAACCAACGGTTTTCCCGCATTTCGGATCATCAGAAGACCGCAGGAGGCCAGTGTACAGATTTCAATAAATACATATCCGGTGAATATATCATTTGTGTAGCACAGCGCAAACATGGCCACCTGAGCCAGATCCACCAGGATATAGTAGAAATGCTGCTTGTCGGCCCGCACATCGGTGGAAATTCGATTTCTGCCGGCGGTGATAGAACAGAAAATCACTACGCCGAACAAAAGGGCAAAGGCAGGTTCCAGTAATCCCGCGGCAATTTCATTTCCCCAAGGCGCAGGGAAATGACCCATCATGTAGGTGAAACGCTCTCCTGTAATCAGGTTGTGCAAAAGTACACTGCCGTTCAGGACCATGTCTGTCAATACCAAAATATAGGTAAGTATTCGGGCACCTCTGCTCCGCAGCACAAAGGAAATTACAGCGCAAAGCAGACACAGGATTATGGCAAATAGAGGAAAATTGTGGATGAAATCGGAGGCGAATAGATCCCGCAGCATCAGGCATGCTCCTCCTTATTTCTAAGTTCATAAATTACGTCCAGATTGAGAGAGTGATATTTTTCGTAAAGCCGGACAATCAAAGATAACATAATCGCCGTCACGCTGACGGATACGACGATTCCTGTGAGCACCAGCCCGCTAGGGATAGGATTGATGTAATGCGCGGTATCCGTAATTCCGTTTGCAATAATCGGTGCGTGCCGGCCGTCGATAAACCCCATGGAGACCAGTAAAAGATATACACCGGTGTCCATAATATTCAGTCCGACCACTTTTTTCAAAAGATTGCGGGAAAAAAGCAGGGTGGTAAAACCAATTCCAAACAGAATAATGGAGACGACGACAATATAATTGTCTGTCAGATGTACCCACAAATCTTTAAATGATGTAAACATAGCCGTTCCTTTCTGTCAATGATTTATACATGATAAAAGCGGTTATTGGATGCGTCCCCTTCGAAAATACATATAAAAGGAATACATCGTGCAGCAGACCACAATCCCTACCGCAATATTCAGCGGGAGAATCAAACCCGCCGACAAAATCCGACCAGGCGTACCTGTAGAGATAATCGATTTCAAATGGTTTGCACCAGTGAAAAACGAGTAGGATTTCGCGATGGCATAAAAGCTAAGGGATATGAGTATGATTGTTTTTATCAGTCGCTCACTGAATACTGCCGCCGCCCGGTCTTCTCCGTATACCATAGCATAGAGAATCAGCGCGCTTCCCAGGATCGCGCCGCCGGAGAAGCCGCCCCCCGGAGATAAATGTCCGTTGAGGAGCACATATATGCCGAATACCAAAATAAAGGGAATCAAAAAACGGCTGACGGTTTTTACGATATTGTCTTTGGAATATTCCACAATGCCCGGTTTTACAATCATGGGAATGGGCGTTCCATCCGCCGCGCTTTCTTTGGTGTTCTTCATGAGAATCGTTACGGCACAAACCGCTGTGAACAAAACAAAGGATTCTCCCAGCGTATCAAAGGCACGGTAATCTAAAATCATACCGGCCACCGTATTCACCGCTCCAGTTTCTTCCATGCCAGCAGCGACATACCTGTCCATCACTTCGTTGACTGCCGGATTGTCTGGGCTTCCATGGGGCGGCAGAAACAGTACGGACCACAGCAGCACGCCGATAAAAATCAGGCAAAACAGTACGCATAGGATATTGTATAAGACTCCGGAGAACACCAGTTCCCTGCGCTCCACTTCCCGCAGCTTATGCTCCTTGCCTGTATATTCGTGCGCCATGCGGGCGTCTATTTGATCGGCTGTTTTCAGTGTAAAATCATAGCTTCCCTTGTACCATGCGGAAAGCTTTTGTAAAAAGGACCTGCGCATCTGTCTCACTTCCCTTCAACGGATCCGTTTTCTTTATCGGATTTCTCGTTCTTTACTTCTGCATCCGCGGCGTCTTTGTCAAATTGATGGATTCTGCGCAATGCCAAGTAAAACAGAATCCCTGTAACGCCGGCACCTACCGCCGCTTCCGTGATGCCTAAATCCGGCGCTTCCAGTAGCAGCCAAACCACAGACATAATCAGGCTGTACGCCATGAAAATAATGACGGTACGCATCAGTCTGCGGGAAACAGCAGTGGCTACGGCGCAGAAAATCAGGCCGCCCAAAAGCAGCAGTAAAAATATTTCACGAAGCATTGTTAAAACAACCCCTTTCTATAAAACTGGAAAGAAAATTACCCGCCGGGTTTACTTTGCCGCATCTTTTCTGCTTTTTTCGTTGTCCGGCAGTATGCAGTACCGAGCCAGGGTTTTGTCTGTCATATATTCAAATTTTGTAAGCAAGTGGGATGAAACCGGGCTGGTGCACCATTGGAATCCCACCACAAGCAGTAGTTTCAGAGATATGGGGGCGGCGCCTTCATGCAACGCCAAAGCGGCAACAAACAAAATCAGAGCCAGCGTGTCTGCTATCGCCGCGGAGTGAATACGGTTCAGAGCAAACTGAAAACGAAACGTGCCAAATATGGCTATAGCAAGCGTTAATATTCCCAGCAGTGTAAGTACTGCCACAATCCAAAAGCGAATCCATTCAATCGTCATGTCGTTCTCGTCCTTTCCTTTGCTTTCTGTTTCCAGGCGCGGCAAACAGATTGATGTAGATTTTACACAGGATCATCACCGCTACAAAAGAAATCATCACATATACCATGGCAATGTCCACAATATAATTCTCCTGAAAAAGGACGGCAAGCACGCAGATTGCAATTACTACAATGGTGCTGATCAGGTTGATGCCGATGATTTTATCTACGGTAAGCCTGCCGGTGACTGTTCGAATCAGCGCTACGATGACCATAGCAGAAAGAACGATCAATGTACCTTGAAAAAGCAGACGATATGCAGTTTCGACACTCATGCCTTTGTTCCCTCCATTTTTTGCAGAATTTTTAGCAAGGTGCTGTCGGCAAGCCCCGCCGCCATATTTTGGTCCAGACAGTGGACGGTGTAGACATTATTCTCTTGTTCTACGGTAATCGTTCCGGGAGTAATGGTAATGGAATTGGCGTAAATTGCTTGCAGAACCGGTCGCTGTAGGGGAATTTGCACGCACACGATTGCGGGGCGATATCGCTTCCGTCTCCCCAGGATAATTCCCGCCACAGTCCAGTTGGCTTTTAAGATTTCCAGTATCAGAACCAGCAAATAGGCGCATCCTAACAGTATATTCCTCCAGATTTCCCATTCCGTGCGCAGAGAATATCCCAGATGCCGACACATAAAAACAGCCACGCATCCGGTAATCAGCAGCCCGAATATACAGATTTCCAAGGTGATTTGCTGGCTGAGTATCAGCCAGAATACAAACAGCAGTATAATCATGATTATAGCACTCTTTTCTTCTCTGAATAAATAGGTCATGCACAAGGCAGCGCTATTATAGCACGTTGTGTTTCAATATGCAATCCTTACGGTAAATTATCTTTATAATTATAATACTATATCATGCCCTTAGGAATTGACATTTATTACCTGGCAGTTTATAATAAAATAAATTTGTATGCACGGTGCAAAAAAAGGTGGCGGTTTGCGAGTGTGCTGTTTACAAACTCTCATTTGCGATTTATGTGAAATGGCGCAGTATTTTTACAAAAAATAACGCAAACGCCAAGAAAGGTATGGTCAAAGAAATGAAACGGATGAAGGGGGTACGCGTCCCCCACTTGAAGTCTACCGCGGACAGCGCTCCCGCCTACATGACAGCGTTGGATATTGCCATATATCCTATGACGCAGCATATCGGCGCGCCGGCGACGCCTGTCCGGAAGAAGGGCGACACAGTGTGCGTGGGCACGCTGCTTGCCGAAGGCGCTGGGGCTGTTTCTTCCCCCATATATTCCGGTGTGTCCGGCACGGTGGAGAAAATTGAAGAAGTACTTTTGTCCAGCGGGAACTATGTGCCCGCCGTCTTCATAAAGCCGGACGGTGCCATGACTCCGGATCCTGGGCTGGCGCCTGTTCAGGTGTCCGATACACAGTCGTTTGTTCAGGCGGTGCGGGACAGCGGTGTGGTTGGCTTGGGCGGCGCGGGATTTCCAACCGGTGTGAAGCTGGACATTGGAGATCCGTCTCGAATTCAGGAAATCGTTATCAACGGAGCGGAGTGCGAACCATACATTACCAGCGACACCCGCACCATGTTGGATCGCAGTCAGGACATTTTGGAGGGAATCCATCTGCTCCAAAAGTATCTTGGAGCGAAGAAAATTATTATTGGTGTAGAAAAGAACAAACCGCAGTGTATCCGTGCTATGAAGCAGATTGCCGGCAGCGACGGGAAAGTCATTGTAAAAGAACTGCCTTCTATCTATCCTCAGGGCGCGGAAAAGGTTCTCATTTACCATACTACCGGAAAGGTTGTGCCGGAGGGCGGCCTGCCGATTGACGTAGGCGTAATCGTATTGAACTGTACTACGCTGGCGACTATCGCCCGCTATATTCGTACGGGCATGCCCCTTGTAGAGAAATGCGTTACCGTAGACGGATCCGCGGTGGCGAATCCGCAAAATGTGATTGTGCCTATCGGCGCCACGCTGCAGGCTGTGTTTGATTTCTGCGGCGGCTTCAAAAGTCAGCCGGGAAAAGTTTTATATGGCGGTCCCATGATGGGAGTATCCGTGCCGGACTTGCATATGCCTGTTTTAAAGCAGACCAATGCACTGCTTGCTCTGGATGTCCGAGATGCAGCGCCGGTGGACGCTACCAATTGTATCCGCTGTGGCCGGTGCACCAATATCTGTCCCATTGGACTGGCCCCGGTTTCTATTGCGACGGCATACGGCAGCGGCAATATGGAAGCGCTGCAAAAGGTTCATGCGAATTTATGTATGGAATGCGGCTGTTGCAGCTATGTCTGCCCGGCAAAACGGCCGCTGGTGCAGCAGAATAAACTGGCTAAGGCGGCGCTGGCCGCATGGCAGAAATCGAAAAAGTGACTTTGTAGGATACGGAAAGGGATTGCAAAATGGATCAAAAACTGCAGATCACGGTATCTCCTCATATTCGAAGCAGCGTCACCACCGGCGGTATTATGCTGGATGTGGTGATTGCGCTTTGTCCGGCGCTTGTGGCAGCTGTTTGGTTGTTCGGCGCTCGGGCGTTATACATCACGGCTATTTGCGTACTTGCATGTGTGCTGTCTGAACTGATTTTTCAATTGGTCACCAAACGTACCCCCTCCATCGGGGATTTGTCCGCTGTGGTTACGGGTATGCTCCTTGCCTTTAATTTGCCGGTGTCTATTCCGGAATGGCAGGCTATTGTAGGCAGTGTAGTGGCTATCGTTATTGTAAAGCAGCTGTTCGGCGGTATTGGCTGCAATTTTGCCAACCCTGCCATTACGGCGCGAATTGTATTGCTGCTGTCCTTCTCTCAATCTATGACATACTGGACAAAGCCGACAGGCTTCTCCAGCGGCGATCTGATCAGTAGCGCTACGCCTTTGGCTATGGCGGCGGAGGGCACGGAAAAGCTGCCTTCCTTGTTTGATCTTGTCCTTGGAAAACATGCGGGCTGTATGGGGGAGACCTGCGCCCTGGCGCTGCTTATCGGCGGGGTCTATTTGCTGATTCGAAGGATAATCACCTGGCATACCCCTGTGGCTTTTATTGGTACGGTATTTCTGATTTCCTTTTTTGCGGGGGATTTCAGCCTGGAGGCTGCGCTCTATCAGATCCTTTCCGGAGGACTGATGCTAGGAGCGTTTTTCATGGCTACCGATTATGCTACCTCCCCGCCTACCGGATGGGGTAAGCTCCTGTTCGGCATTGGATGCGGCATTATCACTGCGGCGATTCGTCTGTGGGGAACCTATCCGGAGGGCGTATCCTTTGCTATTTTGCTGATGAATATCCTCACCCCGTATATTACAAAGCTCTGTGCTAGAAAAGTATTCGGAGCTGTGCGGGCAGAGAAAGTACAAAAAACGTAATATACGGGAAAGGAAACGGTAGTCCATATGAAACACGAAGCACCAAAATGCATTGTGGTTTTAACGGTTATATGCCTTGTTGTGGCGGCTCTCCTGGCGGGGGTGAACCATATTACTGCCCCGATTATAGAGAAATCTGCAGTCAGCGGCGCCCAGGCGTCTCTGTATGCGGTGCTTCCCAATGCGGCGGGTTTTGAGGAAGAGACGCTGGAGGGGGAAGTTCCCGGAACAGTTACCGGAGTATTTCGAGATACAGGCGGGAGCGGCTATGCTGTGACTCTGTCTGCTGTATCCTCTTATTCCGCCACGCCTATGACTTTTACGCTGGGTGTGGGTACAGATGGAAAAATTACCGGAGTGGAAATGACCAACTACGCAGAATCAAAGGATTTTGGAGATTACCCTGATACCTATATCGGGCAGGATTCCGCCCTTGGCGGTGTGGATGTACATGCCGGCGTCACATATTCTTCCAAGGCTTTTCGAGGTGCGGTAGAGGACGCCTTTGCCGTGTTGGTGGAGCTGGGTGGTGTGGCCCAGGGCAATAAAACGGATGAACAGATTATTGAAGAGCTAAAGGGAGAACTGCTTCCTGGTGCGCTCAATCAGGCAGGTGCGCCTAAACTGAAAGAAATGACTCTGCCTGACCCATCTGTACAGCAGGCGCTGCAGGCGGAAAATGATGTAGGCTATTTTTATGTAATAGAAGAGAACGGCGAGACCCTCATCGTTGTGGTCAGCACTACTGGCGGCGCGGTTTGCGTGGATCTGGAGAAAATAGATGTAACGGAGCAGCATGCAGCATTGGTGCAGCGTGCGATGGAATGGAGCAATACCGACGCCGTGCATGAGAAAAACAAGACGACGGCGGCCAGAGCGCTTCCGGAGGGAGCGCAGCTCACACCGGTATCGGCGTCCGGTCAGTTTGGCGCCGTGTCCAGCATTTTTGCTGTGTCCGGCGGAGAAAATGCCGCATATGTCATGGTGTGCAGTCCCTATGGATACCGCACACCTATGAAGCTGATATTTGTACTGGACAGCACAGGCGCCATTAGCGGCCTGCGTGTGTCCGGAGAACTGATCCAGGACAGCGACTATTATTCCAATTATACACTGGATGAGTCCGCCTATATTGCGGGTATCATTGGGCTTACCAGAGAGACCGCGGATCAGGATGTTACCCTTATTTCAGGAGCTACGATGACTGCGGGCGGGGTATGGACGGCGATACAGGATGTGTTTGCCGCATTTGACAACCTGACGGCAGAATAAGCAGAGAACGGAGAATAAATCTATGTGGAATAATTTTCTGAAAGGGATCATTCGGGAAAACCCGGTGCTGATTTTGCTGCTGGGCACCTGTCCCACGCTGGCTGTCACTACCTCGGTGGCCAATGCTTTCGGCATGGGCGCTGCCGCCACTGCGGTTCTGCTAGGGTCAAATATTGTTATTTCGGCTCTGCGCGGGATGATCCCGGATAAGGTGCGTATTCCCAGCTATATTGTAATTATTGCCGGCTTTGTGACAGCTGTGGAAATGGTAATGCATGCATTTGTGCCGGATTTATATGAAGCTCTTGGCGTGTTTTTGTCCCTGATCGTAGTCAACTGTATCATTTTAGGCCGCGCAGAGGTGTACGCCAGCAAAAACAGGGTTCTGGATTCGGCGGTGGATGCCTTGGGAATGGGCGTAGGTTTTACACTGGCTTTGTTTGCCATGGCTTCTATCCGTGAAATTTTTGGATCCGGGTCTTGGATGGGCTTTGAAATTCCCGTTCTGTCTGACTTTACCATTCCGATTTTTGTCAATTCTCCCGGCGGCTTCTTTGTGTTTGGTATATTGATTGCCATTGTAAACGCCGTCACAAAGCGTAAAACCGGCAGAGATTTTGGATGTACAGGCTGTCCTGGCGCGGCAGTTTGCGGCGCAAATGACGGCAGTCTGCAAAACGCTGCTGAAAAAGATAATTGTGCGGGGGCTGGAAAAGGCCCTGACGATACGGCAGAGGAGGGTGGAAAATGATACGGGATTTGGTTGTAATTATTTTCACCGCTATGCTGGTAAACAACTATGTGCTGGTGAAATTTTTAGGAATATGTCCATTTCTGGGCGTATCCAAAAAGCTGCACTCTGCGGTGGGCATGGGGCTTGCGGTTACCTTTGTAATGCTGCTGGCCACAGCGGCTACATGGCCGCTCCATACCTATTTGCTCACAGCATTCCATCTGGAATATCTCCAGACAATCGTATTTATTCTGATCATCGCCGCGCTGGTGCAGCTGGCGGAGATCATACTGAAGCGGTATTTGCCCGCTTTGCATCGTTCCCTTGGTATTTATTTGCCTCTGATTACCACAAACTGCGCTGTGCTGGGAGTGGCGAAAAACAATATTACTGAAGGATATGAACTGTTTATAGAGGCGATGGCCAATGCGCTGGGCTGTGGTCTGGGCTTCCTGCTGGCAATGGTGCTATTTGCGGGAGTTCGGATGCGCATCGAAACGGCGAAGCCGCCAAAATGCTTTGAAGGTATGCCGATTACGCTGATATCGGCTTCCATTGTGGCGCTGGCATTTTATGGTTTTGCCGGTGTGATCGACAACATGTTTATGTGAGGGGGAGACAAAATGCTGGAAGCAATTTTGCCTGCTGTAGCTTGTGTGGCCGGGCTTGGCCTGCTTTGCGCCGTAATTCTTGTTGCTGCGGCCAAATTTATGGCTGTGCGGGAGAATAAACTGGAAAAAGAACTGCGGGCCTGTCTTCCCGGTGTAAACTGCGGCGCCTGCGGGTATACCGGCTGTGACGGCTACGCTAGAGCGTTGTCGGATGGAACGGAAAAACAAACCAATTTATGTATCCCCGGAGCGGATGCGGTATCGAAGCAAATATCTGAAGCTTTAGGGGTAGCTTTTCAAAATACTGTGGAACAGGTGGCGGCTGTACACTGCTGCGGCGACTGCGAACACGCCATGCAGAAAGCAAGCTACAGCGGCGTGCAGACCTGCAGCGGGGCTAAAATGCTCTACGGCGGACAGCAGGCGTGTACGTACGGATGTCTTGGAAAGGGCGATTGCGCTGCCATTTGTCCCTATGACGCGATTTATTTGGAAAAGGGAATCGCCCATGTGCATACACCCAAATGTGTGGGCTGCGGCTTATGTGTAAAGACGTGCCCCAATCAGATTATTACCCTGATTCCGGATGTCAAACGAGAGGTGATTGCCTGCAGCAACAAGGAACCAGGCGTGGTGGTGCGAGGGAAATGCACCAATGGTTGTATCGCCTGCAGAAAATGTGAAAAAGAATGTCCCACAGACGCCATTACGGTAGAAGAAAATCTGGCCCGGATCGATTATGATAAGTGTATCGCCTGCGGCAAGTGCGCGGCTGTTTGCCCGGTAGGCTGTATTCTCAGCGCAGACCGTTCTGGCAGCCATCGATTTTCAGAGGCATAAATGATGCCTGCGAAATCTAAAGCTCACCGAGACTTACTGCTTATTTTGAGTCTGTTGCTGGCTGCCGGCATCGCTCTTTGCCTGACCCTGCTTTTTCGCTCTCCGGGAGACTGGGTAGTGGTAGAAGTAGACGGTGAGGAATGGGGTCGGTATGCCTTGGACAAAGGCGCAGTTATCCGTATTGAAACGGAGACAGGCGGCTATAATGTACTGGAAATTGCAGACGGATGCGCCTCAGTCACAGAGGCAAGCTGTCCGGACAATCTGTGTGTGCATCAGCATAGGATCAGCCGCAGCGATGAGACCATCGTCTGCTTGCCTAATAGAGTAGTGGTGTCTGTTGTATCCGGTGGGGAATAACGCTAAGAAAGGCACAACATTTCTATGAAACAGAAAACCCAAACTACAGCTTTGCTCGGTTTATGTACAGCGGCGGCTATGATTCTGTCCTATGTTGAAAGCTTTATCCCCTCCATTACGCCGGGACTCAAGATTGGGCTGCCCAACGTGGTAATTGTTTTCGTACTGTACCGCTTTGGGTGGCCGGCCGCTGCTGCAGTGTCTCTTGTACGTGTGGGCCTGGTCTCCATTTTGTTTGGCAATGTGATGAGCTTGGCTTACGGCCTTGCAGGAGCGGCGCTCAGTCTTCTGGTTATGACGTTGCTGTGCAAGGCCCATTTCTTTTCGGTGGTAGGTGTAAGCGTCGCCGGAGGCGTATCCCACAACGCCGCACAGATTGCAGTGGCGGCTACGGTGATGCGAACGACGCAGATCGTCTATTATCTTCCCATCCTGATAATTGGCGGTACGCTTGCCGGAATTGTGATCGGGCTTGCAGGGGGAATGCTAATATCCCGCCTGCCTGCCTCGCTCACTGCTAAATGGCGGTAATGAGCGGCGTTCCTTTCCAATCTCAACAATTTATGTAAAATTTGAGGTTTGTATTGAATTAAACCTAGCAATTTTACATAAAAACCTTGACAAAAAGATGGGGTTGTGATATGCTAAATATGAAAAAAGGTAGATAGTGGAGTGGTATCCTATAGTATTTGCCGCTCCCCGCTTATTGGCTTATTTACACTGTGCTGCCCGTGGTGGATATCTGCCATAATTTGTGATACTTTTACAGTCAGAAAGGATTCAAAAAGATGAAAAAACTGATTGCATGCTTATTGACGGCAGCTATGCTTTTGGGCAGTATGGTGCTGGCAATCGGCGTAGCTGCTGAAAACGAGCCTGCACGCGTTCCTCCGGAGCATGGTCCGGTAACTGAGGAAGATGTGAATAAGGGCATTGTCAGCGAGTACAGAAAAACGAGTACGAAAAATGTAGGAGATAATGTAAAATGTACCCTTTATACCTACAGAATGGTGAAGGGTGGAACCTTATATCGTGAGGCTGTTATTTCCGGCACCGGTGATATGTATGATTTGGTGAAGGGACAGCAGTCCATCTTTGGTACCAACTACAAACAAATTACCAGAGTTTTTGTAGAAGAGGGTGTTACTTCTCTTGGAAATCGCATGGCAACAGATGCAGAAGGATTGGAGTACATATCCTTGCCGAGCACACTGACTTCTGTAGGTGAATATGCTCTTTATAATACCAAAATAACTTCGATTACATTGCCTGATAGCGTTCAATCTGTGGGCGACTATGCATTTGCATATTCCAAACAGCTTAAAAACGTGAAGCTTTCTGCCAATCTGCTTACTGTTGGCGATTACGCATTTTATCGCTGCCCGGTTCTCAGCAAGGTAGAAACCAATACCAAACTGCAAAGCATTGGTACAAGAGCATTTGCGTATTTGCCTGCTCTGGAAGCAATGAATCTTCCCGATTCTATAACGGAAATGGGCGATTATGTATTTCTCGCTTCTGGTGTAAAGTCTTTGAATGTTCCTGCGGGTATGACTGTTGTGCCGGAAAACACTTTCAGAGGCATCCGCAGCGTGGAATCCATTACGCTGCATGATGGTATCACAGAAATTAAAGATACAGCGTTCTTTATGTGTACAGGATTGAAGACCATGAATGTTCCCGATTCTGTAACCAAAATCGGCAGATCCGCTTTTGGTAGCTGCGAGTCTCTTACAAGTATTCGCCTGCCTGCTACGTTGGAGGTTTTGGGTGATAATGCGTTCTATGGTTGTAAATCTCTTACGACTATGAACTATCCTGCAGGCGTAGGTGAAATCGGCGACATGGCGTTCTATGGTTGTGCTGCGCTTTCTTCTATCACAATTCCTTCTGATGTAACTGCTATCGGCAATGCTGCTTTCCGTGGATGTGCTTCTCTGGGCAGTGTGACGTTGCCGCAGGGGCTTACGAAACTGGATAAGTCGGCATTCAGAGAGTGTACCTCTCTTGCCGCTATTGCCATTCCCGATGGTGTAACTGTTTTGGAAGATTATACATTTATGGATTGCGATGCGTTGGCATCTGTTACCGCTTCTGATAATGTGACAGATATCGGCAGAAAAGTATTTGCAGGCACAGCTCTCACAGATTTTACAGTACCTGCTGCAACAAGAGCAATTGGCTACGGTGCATTCTATGCTTGTGAGGATCTTGCTAAGGTAACGATTCCGAATACAGTTGTGACTATTGGAAACTATGCATTTGCACGCTGTGGGGCGTTAGATATGCTGCAGATTCCTGATTCTGTGAAGAAGATTGGTACAGGTGCTTATGGATACCAGGCTTCTCTGGCAGAAGGAGATGTAATCTTGAGTAATGCTACTATCTGTGCGTCCAGAGATTCTGCTGCACAGAAGTATGCAGCGGACATGGGTCTTAAATTTGTAGATGCTTCCACAATGGTGTCTACTGCGTATGCTGCAAGCAATGGCTACTATTTTGGTGATATCAATAACGACCAGAGTGTTGACAATGCGGATGTGCAGCAGATGCGGCATGCTTTGTCAAACAGTGACTTTGCTGTTGCAGACGAGATTTCTGATATCAACGGTGATGGTGTGATTGATGCCGCAGATGCTCTGGCATTACAGGCAATGATCGCAGCTTAATACAGACTTAAAGTTAAGATGAAAAAGAAAGCCACACAATCTTGTGAGGCTTTCTTTATGTTGTACAAATATGGAATTGAATTGCAAAATGCCAGGCTGGCTTTTTGAATAAGTAAAAAAATAACTGATAAAAATAAAATACCTACTGAAGCATTTTCAGTAGGTATTTTTTCATATAATCCTATTTACTGTGCAGCGGTTACGATTGCGTCAAACTTTTCTGGAACCAGAGAAGCACCGCCAATCAGGCCGCCGTCCACATGCACTTTGGCTAACAATTCCGCTGCATTGCCATCGTTCATGCTTCCACCATACTGAATGGTTGTGGCTTCTGCAGCATTTTCGTCGTACAAATCTGCCAATACACTGCGAATCAATCCGCAAGCTTCATCCGCCTGCTGAGGCGTTGCCGTAAGACCAGTACCAATTGCCCATACAGGTTCATACGCAATAATCACTTTTTTCATATCTTCTGCGCTAATACCGGCCAGCGCTAGCTTCGTCTGCATGGAAAGAATTTCGTTTGTGATGTTGCTCTGACGTTCTTCCAAAACTTCACCAACACAGAGGATAACAGTCAATCCTGCTGCCAGTGCCGCTTTAGTCCGCTGATTTACAGTCTCATCTGTTTCGCCAAAATACTGTCTGCGCTCACTGTGACCGATAATTACATATTCTACACCGGTTTCCAGAAGCATAGCCGCCGAAATTTCACCGGTATAGGCGCCACTTTCTGCAAAATGTACATTTTGTGCGCCAATCTTTATGTTAGTGCCTTTTGCAGCTTCTACCGCAGCGGCGATGTCAACAAAAGGTACACACAGAACAATGTCACAGCCATCTTTTCCCTTGACCAATGCGGCAGTTTTTTTAACTGTCTCTTTTGCCTGGGAGGGAGTCATGTTCATTTTCCAGTTGCCAGCAATTACTGCCTTGCGTGTTGCTTTATTCATAATGATAATTCCTTTCTTATATCCGGCTTTCCGCGTCATACGGAGATATTTATGTGCGCGCAGCTACAAGCTGCGCGCAAGTTGAAATCGATTATTTGTCCTGGAGACAGGAAATACCGGGGAGATCCAGGCCTTCCAAGAATTCCAGGGAAGCGCCGCCACCTGTAGAAATGTGTGTCATTTTTTCAGCAAATCCCAGATTCTCTACCGCCGCTGCAGAATCGCCGCCGCCAATAATAGAAATTGCACCGGAATCAGCAACAGCTTTTGCCACGTCCATTGTACCAGCAGCAAAGTGTTCCCATTCGGAAACGCCCATAGGTCCATTCCAAATTACAGTGCCGGCGCCGGCAATGGTTTTGGCAAACAGTTCCCGGGTAACAGGGCCGATATCCAGACCCATCCAACCGTCGGGGATGCAGTCGGAGGTAATTGTCATATAAATGGTGTCTTCTTTATATTCCCGACCAATCACGTTGTCCACAGGAAGCAGGAAGCTAACGCCTTTTTCTTTAGCTTTCTGCATCAAGCTGGTAGCAAGCTCAATTTTGTCATCCTCGCAGATGGAGGTGCCAATATTGTAGCCCTGTGCCTTAAAGAAGGTGTAAGCCATACCGCCGCCGATAATCAGTGTATCACATTTTTCAATCAGATTGTTGATAACACCGATTTTATCAGAAACCTTTGCACCGCCAAGAATCGCAACGAAGGGACGAGCAGGATCAGCCAGAGCTTTACCCATGATATCCACTTCTTTTTGAATCAGATAACCGCAGACAGCAGGCAGATAGTCTGCAACGCCTGCTGTAGAAGCGTGGGCACGGTGTGCAGTACCAAAGGCGTCGTTTACAAAAATATCTGCCATAGAAGCCAGCTCTTTTGCAAAGGCGGGATCATTCTTTTCTTCTTCCTTATGGAAACGTACATTTTCAATCAGGAGAACCTCGCCGTCGTTCAGAGCGGCAGCCTTTGCTTTGGCGTCTGGACCGATTACATCGTTGGCCAACACCACTTCCTTGCCCAGAAGCTCAGAAAGACGCTTCGCAACAGGAGCCAGGGAGTATTTGGGATTTACTTCTCCCTTAGGTCTGCCCATGTGAGAGCAGAGAACGGTTTTTGCACCGTGTTCCATCAGATACTGAATAGTAGGCAGTGCGCCGACAATACGCTTGTCATCGGTGATTGCGCCGTCTTTCATAGGTACGTTGAAGTCGCATCTAACAAGCACTCGCTTGCCGGATACGTCAATGTCTTCGACAGATTTTTTGTTGTAGGTCATCTTCAAAATCCTTTCTTTATAAATCCCTGTAAATAGTAAACATTATGCCAGCCTATATACAGGTTTTTAGCATACGCATACAAATTTAATATATCACAATTTTGGCTGCAATACAATAATTTTTCAAAAAAAATAAGGCAACCATGTAAAAAAACTGCGATAGAGTTGTAAACGAAAAATGAATGTAATAGCAGCTTCTATACAAATCGAACCCCCTGCTTCTATTTTTGTATCAAAAGAATAGCCGGAGAACTGCTTTGAGACAGGCAAAACAAAAGAGACGCTTTTCTTAGAGCGTCTCTTTTACGCAAGTTAATAGTTTTCTTCTGTATCGATAGTGGTAAATTTCGTATACTGTCCGAGCCACCCCATCTCTACCTTGCCGGTGGAACCGTGGCGGTTTTTGGCCACAATAACTTCCGCGGTATTTTGCGGGTTTTCTTTATCCTTATAGTATTCTTCCCGGTAGAGGAACATAACGATATCCGCGTCCTGCTCGATAGCGCCGGAATCACGCAGGTCGGACAGCATAGGCCGTTTATCCGTCCTGGATTCCGGTCCACGGGATAACTGGGCACAGCAAATTACTGGAACCTCAAATTCCTTTGCCATTAGCTTCAGATTTCGGGAAATTTCCGATACTTCCTGCACGCGGTTGTCGTTGCGATGTTCGGACTGCATCAGTCCCAGATAGTCGATGACCACCAGTCCCAGATTTTTCACCCGGCGCAGCTTGGCCATCATACCCGTTACCGTCATGCCGGTTGTGTCATCAATAAGAATTTGACAATCAGACAGTATAGAAGATGCGTGGGCCAGTTTCTGCCAGTCTTCGTCGGTAAGTTCGCCGGAGCGCAAATGATAGCTGTCCACTAAGGCTTCACTGGACAAAAGCCGTGTCACCAGCTGTTCCGCAGACATTTCCAGAGAAAATACACATACGGCTTTTCCTGAGCGCCTTGCGGCGGACACAGCTACGTTCATGGCAAAGGAGGTTTTTCCCATACCAGGGCGCGCGCCTACCAGCACCAGGTCTGATTTTCCCATCCCCACCAGTACCCGGTCTAGTCCGGAAAAACCTGTTTTCATGCCTTGGGTTTCTTCTCTGTTTGTGATCAGCTGCTGCAGATGATTGTAAACCTGCAGAAGGGCGTCTTTGATGTGGACAAAGTTTTTGTTGTCCTTCTGTTCGGCGATGGCGTATATTTTGCTTTCCGCCATTTCCACCAGTCGCTCTACCTCTTCTTCTTCGGTATATGCGGCTTCTGTTACATCCTCACAGGCGCCAATCAGCGCACGCAGCGTACTTTTATCCCGGACAATTTCTGCGTAGTCTTTCACGTTGGCTGCGGTAGGGACCGTCTCCGCAATCAAGCGAATATACTCTTTCCCTCCAGCGTCGTCGTATACTCCCTCTTTGACCAGTTCATCGATTAAGGTGACTACGTCGATATTTTTGCTTTTTAAGTACATGCCCTGCATAGCGGCATAGATACTCTGATGCTCTTCCAAATAGAAATCTTCCATGGATACAATAGAAGTAATAGTATCCAAGCAAGCGGGATCAATCAGGATAGAGCCGAGTACAGACTGCTCCGCCTCCAGAGAAAAGGGCATTTTTCGGTCAAGTTGTACGTTCACAGCCGCTTCCTCAGTCGCAAACTACCAGATTCAGCTTGCCCTGAATTTCGGGATAAAGCTTTACTGTCAGGCAGTAGGAACCGTATGCTTTGATTGCACCGTCTGCAACGATTTTTCGTTTATCCAGCTGAATTCCTGCCTGCTCCTGCAGCGCTGCGGCTATATCCGCGGTGGTAATACTTCCGTACAAACGGCCGTCTGCCCCTGCAGTGGCTTTGATTTTTACAACTACACCTTCAAGCTTTGCAGCCAGCTCCCTGGCTGCCGCTTTATCCTGCTCAATTTTAAATTCCTTTGCCTCTTCCTTGTTTTTTGCATCTGCCAGTGCCTTTGCGTCAGCTTCTACTGCAAGCTTTTTGGGGAATAAAAAATTGCGGGCGTATCCATCGGATACGTTTACGATTTGATCTTTCTTTCCTTTTCCTTTTACGTCTGCCAGTAATAATACTTTCATAGCTTTTGTTTCCCTTTCCTGATATATCCTTATATGGATGAGCGATTGGTTTGTATGCTTCTTTGAAGCGGTTCTTTTTCTGCGTCGGCGCTTTTCAAATATCGATCCAGCGCTTCCTTCAATAGCTGTACGGTTTCGGAAATAGACACCCCTTCCATGCGGGCTCCTGCGGAATCAAAGTGTCCACCACCTTTCAGCTCCTCCAAGATCAGCTGTACGTTGATGGTGCCTAAGGAGCGAGCGGAGATGTGAATCTCATCACCGATTGGAACAATTGCAAAAGACGCCTTAACCCCTTCGACTGTGAGAAGTCGATCTGCCGCCTTTGCAGCCGGCACTTTGTCTTTGACGGTGCATTCTGTATTAGCACAGGCGATAGCGGCGATCCCTTTATATATTTCCACATTGGAATGAAATTTTAGCTCCCGCTGGAACTCGTCCAACTCTGTTTTGAAAAATTCCTGAACTTCGCTTACATCCGCTCCCCTGCCACGCAAATACAATGCAGCGGAAAAGGTACGCGTGCCGGTGTTTTTCGTGAAGTGATTTGTGTCTAAAAGAATGCCTGCCAGCAACAGATCCGCCTCATGGGCCAACAGCATGTCGCCGGGCAGAATCTGCTCCAGCATTTCGGCTACCAGTTCGCTTGCCGCCGCCGCTGATGGTTCAATATAGGTGATCAGCAGAGGATGGTCAAAATCAATGGTTTTTCGGTGGTGGTCGATGATTACAATATTTTTGCAGTGCTCCGCTAAAACTGGGGACTCAAACTGGGATGGATTATTTACATCTGTAATAATCAGCAATGTGTCTGACCGGACAAAATCCAGTGCCTCTTGGGGGCTGACAAACATACTGCTGTATTCATTCTCCTGTGCAAGCCATTCGCGGCAGCGGTCCAAATTGGTGTCGTCAGGGTCAGTAACGATATTTACCGGAACGCCGCAGAACAAAGCAATTCGGGCGAGACCTACAGAGGCTCCGAAAGCGTCAAAATCTGCATATTTGTGAGCCATAATGAGCACATTAGAGGAGATAGAAATGCGGGAGATAAGCTCATTGGCAATGACTCTGGCCCGCACCTTCGTCCGCTTTTGCGGAAGCTTGGTTCTTCCGCCATAGACGTCCAGTGTACCGTCTCCACGAACGACAACCTGGTCACCGCCGCGCTGCAGCGCTGTGTCCAGGGCAATCTGGGCGTTTTTTTCTTTTTCCGCAAGGGTGGCGCCTACGGCGCAGACTCCCATAGAAACGGTTACGGAAATGCTGGATTCGCCAATCCGAATGTCTCGAATGTCATCCAAAATGGAAAAACCAGACTCCATAAAGGACTGAAGATGTGATTTTTCAAATAAAAAGATGTATCGGTCCTGCTGGTATTCCTTCAGCACACCGCCGGCTGATCCGGCCCAGCTGCGCAGCAGCTGTTCTGTTTTACCGGAAGCGTTTCGATAATCCTCTTGTTCATAATTGAGCAGTTCGTCCAGATTGTCCACCATAACATATCCTACGGCGCATTCTTTTCCGCGCATTGCCGCTTCAGCGGCAGCTTGGAGGGTAATATCGTGTAGAATAGTAATTCGATAAAGCTTTCCGTCCTTGCCCTCAGCGGTGACGCTGCTGGGTTGAAAAATCTGGTTTTTACAGGTAAGCCGCCGCTCTCCGCCTCCATCGTTCGGTTCTGGCACATGAAAAAACAGCTGACCAAAGTGGGTTTCCTGTTTGGTGTTTGCAAAGAGATATTCGGCCGCCTTGTTGTGCCAGATGATTCGGTCCGCATTGGCGGGACAGATTACCACTGGAATATCCATTTGAATGACGGCGTCGGAAAGAACGCTGGCAACTTTCGAAAGAGAATTGTCTTTGCCCAGCGTTTCGGAGGGCCTACGACGCAGATAGAGAAAGATAAACACACCTGCCGCATATATTGCCAGCAGAAAGATTCCTGTGGGAAGAGCTTTTCCAAAAAATGCGGTCAGCAGTGCCTGCGCTGCTATAATAACAAGTGCGAATATGCTGCAGAAAAGCATGTCCGCAAGACTAAATTTGTAGGAATGCCGGATTTTCATATATAGATAAGCCTTCCTTTCTATTCAGAGTCGGAACTTCCACGCTTCATCAGCCAATTACGCAGGGCGGCGCCTAACGTACGGATTGCACCCCAAAAAGACAAAAGAATAAACAAAGAAACCGGCGACAGCATAAAAAGCACCGCGCACAAAACAATTAGCGGAATGCGGCTTTTTGTACGTCTTTTATCGGAACTGCTTCTGCCTGTGAGAAATAGCCCGTGAAATCCTCCCGCGGAGGTGATTGGCAGAAAAATATATAAAAGGTTGACAGCCGCGTAACTGATCACAGAAGATTCAGAGGAAAACACTGTAAAAAAGTAACTGATAACAAATATGATGTAGGCAGGAATACTGGCAGTCAGGGGCCATTTGTCTCTTGCAAAGAGAAAGTCTGCTCCAAATGCCAGCGCAAGTAGCCGATATATTTTAGCAGTAAGATATGCAAAAAGTTGACATGTGAGCGCAGCCATTGCGGGGAGAAGCAGAATCATAGATTGAACGATGCCCTGTACTTCCTTTTCTGTATATACATACATGATGCCGTCTTCGCCGGGCAGTCCGATAGAGGTGAGCACACTTGTCAGTCCGTTCTGGAGCTGGTCGCGCAGAACTGCAAAGCCTTCACGGATATCGCCGTATTGCATTTGCAGCTGCAGCGCCGCTAGAGAGAACAGAATGATTCCGAATACTACAGCGAGAACGGCTACGGTTGTAGTTAGGTTTTGCCGGTTATAGATACAGGCGGCAAGCGCCATACCGATGGGGATAAACAAAAACGCGGCAAAACTCCAGAGGGCGCTTATCCCTTCTGCTGCAAACAGCGCGTGCGTCAGATATGCCATGACGCCTACGCCTGGGATGGACAAAAGCCAAAGCAGGCTGCGGTCGGCTGTGAGCAGCATTGCCAGCAGAGCGCCTGCTACCGTTACGTAGAACACTCCAAAGACGCCTCCCGGCAGTAGGAGAGCGGCTGCGATAATCAGCAGCAAAAGCGTTATGGCTGCCTTTTTGGGGATTGTGGGGAGGGTATGCCTCTTTTTCCACAGCGAAAATTTTTGCGTTTCCAAGTGTGCCGCCTCCTTTCGCATGCTTAAATTAGGATTGCACAGTAAGATAATAGATAAACTATTGTACCAAATTTTTTTGGCTTTGTAAAGATAAACCAGTTAAGTTGCGGGACTTGGTTGCATATTTTTCAAAGTCGGTATATAATGATGAAGAAACGCTTTGTATATCGGAGGGATCCATATGTGCTTTGATTTTCAAAAAATGTTTGCAGGGAAAACAGTGACATTGCTTGGCGCCGGCGTGTCCAATATGCCCTTGGCAGAGGTACTTATAAAGGCTGGCGCCCATCTGATTGTCCGAGACCGCAAAAGTATAGAGGCGCTGGGAGAAGCCGGTGCGCGTCTGCAGGACATGGGTGCTCAAATGATTCTGGGTGAGGATTATTTGGAAAATATAAAGGGAGATTATCTGTTCCGCTCTCCAGGATTTCGGCCGGATCTGCCGCAGCTTTTGCAGGCAAAGGATGGTGGTTGTGTAATTACTTCGGAAATGGAGATGTTCCTGGAGCACGCGCCCTGTCCAGTGGTCGGAGTGACAGGAAGCGACGGTAAAAGCACCACCACGACGCTGATCAGTAAGATTTTGGAGAAGCCCCGCAAGCAGGAAAGTCTTTTTGGGCGGAAATATTGGAGAACCGCTGCTGCATCGGATCAACGAAATGGCATCTGAAGATGCGGTGGCGGCAGAGTTGTCCAGCTTTCAGCTAATGAGCATCAGTGTGCCGCCGACGGTAGCCGTCATTAAAAATGTAACTCCTAACCACTTAAATTGGCATACCGGTATGGAGGAGTATATCGCGGCCAAGGCAAAGATTCTCGCTGGCTGCAGCAGAGCAGTGCTGAACTACGACGACAGTGTGTGCCGTACCTTAGGCGCGGGATGCGGCGCGCCAGTAGTATGGTTTTCGCGCAGTCCCATCCCACACACGTTTTTGAAAAGTCAGGCAGGGGGCGTATATCCCAAGGACGGCTGGGTTACCTTGTATGACAGCGAAGCGGGAAAGGAGCACGCCCTGTTCGACGCAGATGTGATTTTACTCCCCGGCGCCCATAACTTGGAGAATTATTCTACAGCGGTGGCGGCAGTTTGGGCACTTACCAACAGCGCCCCGTCTGTTTTGGCCTCAGCGGCGAAGTTTGTGGCAGGAACCTTTGGCGGTGTGCGGCATCGGATGGAGCTGGTACGGGAACTGGATGGGGTGCGGTATTACAATTCCTCCATTGATTCCTCACCTACCAGAACAGCGGCGGCAATTTCCGCACATACCTGTCCCATCCGCATTATCTGCGGCGGCTATGATAAGGATATTCCTTTTGCTCCTTTAGCAAAAGCGCTGATTTCCCATGGAAATGTAAAAACGGTTGTATTGACAGGCGCAACCATGGAGAAAATAAAAAAGGCGATTCTGGAAGAGCCTGGATTTGCAAACAGTGGGATAGAACTGCTCTGCGAACCGGACTTTACAGATGCGGTGCATACTGCGGTAGGCAGCGCCAAAACCGGCGACGCCGTGCTGCTGTCTCCGGCCTGTGCAAGCTTTGATGCGTTTGCAAACTTTGAAAAACGCGGGGAGCGTTTTTGTGAAATTATAAATTCTCTTTGAGATTGGAGTATATGATGTATCCTGATACCAAAGAATTGGTAGCGTCTTTGGCTTCTATTATGTCCGTATCCGGACAGGAGGAGCGGGGACGGGAGGCGCTTTGTAATATCCTGCAGCCTTATTTTGACGAATATATTCCGGATCCCTCCGGAACTCATGTTTTTGTCCGGCGTTGTGGAAGGCAGGGCGCGCCAAAGCTGCTTTTGGACGCCCACTTTGATGAAATCGGCATGATGGTGCGCGATATTACGGAAGAAGGATTTCTTCGAGTCGTCTCTATCGGCGGGCTGGATCGGCGTATCCTGCCGGCGGCGGAAGTGCTGATTTACGGGAAGGAGACGCTGTATGGCGTGATCGGAGCAGTGCCGCCGCATCTGCAAAAGGCAGGAGATCATAAGACGGCCCCTGCAATCGAGGATCTGCTGATTGACACCGGATATGATGGAGAAACTCTGCGCGCGCTGGTAGATGTCGGCACCCCGGTAGGCTTTTATGAAAAAACCGCGTCTCTCTTAGGTTCCAGAATCTGTGGGCGCAGTATGGATAATAAGGCTTGTTGCGCCGCGGCGGTTCTGGGAGCCGCTATGGCGGACAGGGAAAATATGGCATGGGATCTGTACGTCACCCTGTCAGCCCGAGAAGAGGCAGGTATGGCGTCAGGCTGTAGCGCCGCAGCGTATCGTATCCGACCGGATGCGGCTATTGTGACGGATGTTACCTTTGCGGCTGCCCCCGGTGTTGGGGAGGATGAAAGCGGAAAAATGGGAGGCGGGCCAGTACTGTCTCTTTCCGCAGTGACGGATCGCAAACTGACGGAGCGGCTCCTGCAGCTGTGTCAGCAGCGGGAGATTCCTTGTCAGACCTGCGTGGATGCCTGCGACACCGGAACCAATGCGACGATGCTTTCACTTGTGGGAGCGGGTATCCCAACGGCGGTAGTTAGCGTGCCGATTACCTCCATGCATACCTATAATGAGACGGTGGATACTGTAGATATAGAAGCGGCGGCTGCGTTGTTTGCCGCCGCCGCGAAAGAGGGAGGGCTGCAGTCATGAAACAAGATTGGACAACCTTGTCCCTGCTGGAAGAACTGTCCTGCGCGTTTGGTCCCTCCGGCTGTGAGGATGCGGTTGCGGATATAATCCGTTCCCGCATCGCCATGTATTGCGACGAGCTTTTGCCGGATCCCATGGGCGGTGTGTTGGCGCGGATTCGTGGAACGGGCGTATTGGAAGCAGACACGGTATCGCCCCGTCGGCTGATGCTGTCCTGCCATATGGATGAAGTAGGGTTTATGATCCGCTCCATTACGGAGGAGGGACTTTTGAAAATTGCCTCCATGTGCGGCAACGACACCCGGGTGCTGGCCGGGCGGCGTGTTCTGGTGGGGAATGCTGCGTTTCAGGTACGGGGTGTGTTTGGCGTAAAACCCCTGCACCTTGTGAAAAGTGCAGACCGAGGCAATGCGCTGGATATAGACGAGTTGTATGTGGATATTGGCGCGGGAAGCCGAGAGGCGGCGGAAGAAGTGGTTCACGCTGGAGATTTCGGCACCTTTGAAAGTGATTTTGTATTCTTTGGCAGGGACGGCGGGTATATTAAGGGCAAAGCCTTGGACGACCGATTAGGCTGCGCCATTTTATGTAGTATCATGCGGCGTGTATATGAGATGGGAAGCCGTCCAGCCTGCGATTTGTATTTTGCCTTCACCTGTCGCGAGGAGCTTGGCATTTCCGGAGCACGCACGGCGGCGTACAGAATTGATCCGGATTACGCTATTATTCTGGAAGCCACAGCCGCGGGAGATATTTCCGGTACTCCGGAATACCGGCAGGTGGCCCGTTTGGGCATGGGCGGTGCCCTGTCCCTTATGGATAGAAGCACCATTTATGACCGCCCCTTTACCGATTGGATTTTAGAGACGGCAAGGGCAGAAAGCATTCCTTGTCAGATCAAGCAATATGTATCCGGCGGCAATGACGCGGCCCACATCCATAAGTCCCGAACGGGCGTGCGGTGCGCTGCGATTAGTGCGCCTGCCCGGTATATTCATACGGCTTCCAATGTAGTGGCAAAAAAAGATATAGCGTCTATCGAACAGCTGTTGATGGCTGTGATCAGCCGTTTGTATAACGGAGATAAATAGGATTGCGTGAAAAATACAACATACGAAGTTGTAAGTACACTTTTTTCACGCTGGCTTTGCGCGAAAGCACAAAACCTAAGAAAGCATGGAGACTACAATGCGTACAATTTTAAAAAAACTGCTGCAGATTCCTTCCGTATCCGGTAGAGAAGCATGTCTTGGAAAGTATATTGCTCAGGAGATGCGGTCTTATTTTGATACGGTGGAGACCGACGCATTAGGGAATATAATCTGCCGCAAAAGGGGAGAGGGCAAGAAACTTTTGTTTTGCGCCCATATGGATGAAATCGGTTTTATTGTCACCTTTATTGAAGAAGACGGCTTTCTCCGGTGCGCCCCTGTTGGGGGAATCGATTTTCACGCGGCTGCCTATTCTAAGGTAGTATTTGAAGACGGTCGGTTTGGGGTGCTCATTCCTGAAGAAGGCGTAAAACCAGAGGACTATAAAGGGGACGCTTTTGTGGTGGATATCGGCGCGAAAAGCCGAGACGCCGCAGCGCGCCTTGTTAGTGTGGGAGACTGCTTTGCTTTGGAAAGCCGGCTGTTTTCTCTGGCGGGGAGTAGAATCTGCGGCCGCCCGCTGGATGATAAACTGGGATGCGCAATTTTGATGTCCGCGGCTCGGGAGGCGGCATCTTTTCAGAACGATATCACATTTGTTTTCTCCGTACAGGAGGAGGTTGGCTTGCGAGGGGCGCGGACAGCGGCTTCTTATGTGGAACCGGATTTTGGAATTGCGGTGGACGTGACTATGACGGGAGATACGAAAGGGGCAAAACCCATGGCCGTTTCTCTTGGAAAAGGCGCGGCTATAAAATTGAAAGATAAAAGTGTAATCTGCGATGGGTTCCTTGCAGAGAAAATGGCAAGCATTGCTTTCGCGCACGCAATCCCCGTTCAAAAGGAGATTTTAACGGTGGGCGGATCTGACACCGCCGCCCTACAGTTGGCCGGTGCCGGCTGCAGAGCCGGCTGTGTTTCTATTCCCCTTCGTTATTGTCATTCCGGTGTAGAGATGGCGGATTACAAAGATGTACAGGCTTGTCGAGAGTTGGTTTGCGCAATTGCACAAACAAAATTCTAATAAAATTAGAATAAATATAATCGAAATTCGTACGTTTTTTGGAATCTTTGTGAACAAGATTAGCAAAATGCACAAAGGCCGAAAAAGAATTTTGGATGAAAACCCTCTTCCAATCTGGAAAAAATACTGATATAATATAATTTAGAAAAAATTACGGCAGTGCCGTATGCAACCTGCCAAGGAGGATGAATAAATGGCAAGCTTATCTCTGAAACATATTTATAAAAAATATCCCGGTGGTGTAACAGCTGTATCTGACTTTTGTCTGGAAATCAAAGACAAGGAGTTTCTGATTCTGGTTGGTCCTTCCGGATGCGGTAAGACGACAACACTGCGTATGATCGCAGGTCTGGAGGAAATCACAGAAGGCGAAATGTTCATCGGTGAAAAGCTGGTTAATGACGTCGCTCCGAAAGACAGAGATATCGCAATGGTGTTCCAGAACTACGCGCTGTATCCCCATATGACCGTATTTGACAATATGGCATTTGGTCTGAAGCTGCGCAAAACACCTAAGGAAGAAATTAAGCGCCGTGTGGAAGAGGCCGCTCGTATTTTGGAAATCACGCACCTTCTGGACAGAAAGCCGAAGGCCCTGTCCGGTGGTCAGAAACAGCGTGTTGCGCTGGGCCGTGCTATCGTACGTAAGCCGATGGTATTCCTCCTTGACGAGCCGCTGTCCAACCTGGACGCAAAGCTCCGTGCAACTATGAGAACCGAGCTTACGAAGATTCACCAGAGAATTGCAACTACTTTTGTATACGTAACACACGACCAGACAGAGGCTATGACCATGGCTACCCGGATCGTTGTTATGAAAGACGGTTTGATCCAGCAGGTAGATACTCCTCAAAATTTGTATGACTCTCCTGTAAACTTGTTTGTGGCTGGCTTTATCGGAACGCCTCAAATGAACTTTATTGAGTGTATGCTGGAAGAAGAGAAGGGACAGTACTTCCTTTCCTTTGGTCCCAACACCATCAAGCTGCCTGCTGAAAAGGCAAGCAATCCTATTCTGAAGGATTATATCGGCAAAGAAGTTATCATGGGTATCCGTCCTGAGGACATTCATGACGAAGAACGGTATCTTACCGCAATGCCGGATAGCATCGTAGAAACAGATGTAGAAGTTACGGAGCTGATGGGCGCGGAAATTTATCTGTACCTGGTAAGCGAAGAACAGAACATGATCGCACGGGTTTCCAGCCGTTCCAAAGCACGTGCCGGCGACGTAATCCGTGTTGCATTCGACACGTCCAGAGTGCACCTGTTCGATAAGGACACCGAGCACTTTATCATTCACTAATTGTATAAAGAACGCCCGTCGGGTATACCGGCGGGCGCTTTGTATAGAAACACCCCACGAAAAATTTCGTGGGGTGTTTTCATTAAAAACGACCATGCTGGGAATCGAGTTTTTATTCTTCTTCTGCATGTGCTTTTGCATCGGCAATAATCTTTTGTGCCTCCGACGCGGGTACTTCCTCATATCGTACGAATCGATAGGTGTACATGCCGCGTCCCTGGGTCATTGCCCGCAGAATGATTGTATAGTCCTGCAGTTCTGCTTGGGGAGCTTCTGCTTCCACAATGGTGTATCCATTTCTGGATTCATCCGGATTCATGCCCATTACTCGGCCTCGGCGTTTATTCAGATCGCCCATCGCGTCTCCCACCATAGAATCGGGAACGGAGATTTTCAGCTCCCCCACCGGTTCCAGCAAAACGGGATTTGCCTGAGGCAGCCCATTTTTGTATGCCAGCTTTGCCGCAAGCTTGAAGGAAATTTCGTTGGAGTCTACTGCGTGATAGGAACCGTCAAACAAATCTGCCGCAAGGTGTACCACAGGATATCCTGCCAACACGCCCTTCTGCATGGCTTCCAGCAGCCCCTTCTCCACAGCAGGGTAGAAGCCCTTTGGAACAGTGCCGCCTACAACAGATTGCGTAAAGGTCAGCCCCTCTTCTGCGCCGGGGGAGAAAGTGATTTTTACATGCCCGTATTGGCCGGAACCGCCAGATTGCTTTTTGTGTTTCCCTTCTACCTGCACGGATTTTTTGATCGTTTCCCGGTATGGGATTTTTGGATCCGTGTAAATTACTTTGGTACCATACCGGTTTTTCAGCCGGGAGCGGACTACGTCCAAATGAATGTCCGATATGCCGGACAGGGTAAGCTGCTTGGTTTCCGCATTGTTTACGTAGCGCAGGGTGGGATCCTCTTCCAGCAGCCGTGCAATACCGGTGGAGATTTTATCTTCATCTCCCTTGGCCGCGGCGGACAGCGCCTTTGTCATATACGGATCTGGAAAAACAGTTCCCTGATATTGTACGGGAATTTTACTGTACAACGTATCGTTGGTGGCGGTGTCGGATAGCTTGGACAGCATACCGATATCGCCGCAGCAAAGACTTTCTGTCTCCGTTTGCTTTTTACCGCGCAAAGTGTAGATATGAGCGATTTTTTCTACCGCGCCGGTCCGTGCGTTGGTCAAAAGAGCATCCTTTTTCAATGTCCCGTTCATGACTTTAAACAGAGACATCTTTCCAAACTGATCGGCCACCGTTTTAAAAATGAACAGAGCGCAGTCTCCTTCCGGGTCGATTTCGCAGGGTTTTACCGTATCCCCGTCCATGATCCGTTCCGTCTTTTTTGCGGTGACTCTGGGGAACGAATCTTTGATAGACGTCATCAACGCCCGCACACCCCATAACTTCGTGACAGAGCCGCTGTATACGGGAACGATGCTGCCGGAGATAATTCCCTCATGGAGTGCTTCCGCCGCCTCTTCCTTTGTAATTTCTTCTTCCGCAAAAAACTTTTCCATAAGCACGTCGCTGGTTTCGGCGATAGCTTCGTTAAATTGTTGGCTATATTGATCTACGATGGCGGACAGCTCGCTGTCCATAGGCATTTCCGTCCGTTTCCCCCGCTCATCGTAGGTATATGCCATCCGTTCCACCAGATTGACAAACACCATTTCCCCGTTCTTTTTTGCGGGAACCAGTACGGGACAGACACGAATACCGAACGCGGCACGCAGCTGCTCAAATACCCTGGCGAAGTCTGCTTCAGGATCATCAAACTTATTTACAAAAAATACCCGGGGAATTTTCTCACGGCAGGCATATTCCCAGGCAAGTTCCGTGCCTACTTCCAGTCCGGTTTTAGCGTCTACCAGAATGACAGAGGCGTCCGCGGCCCGAATCCCTTCCAATTCATCCCCAACAAAGTCGGGATATCCCGGCGTATCCAGCAAATTAAATTTTATATCATGATATGCAAAATTTGCGGTAGAAAGAGAAATAGAGTAGTGACGAGCTGTTTCTTCCGCGTCAAAATCCGTAACGGTATTTCCTTCCGTAACCTTTCCCATTCTGTCAATAGCTCCCGCACAAAAAAGCATGGCTTCTGCAAGGGAGGTTTTGCCGCTGCCGCCGTGGCCCAGCAGGCATACGTTTCGGATGTTTTTTGTTGTAATCTCGGACATAAGTGCTGTGCTCCTTTTTCTATAGTTTCATGCAGAACTGCATTGCATAACAGAGAAGAAAATTTTGTATTTGCTGAATAAAAATATTCTGTTAAAATCCAATGTTGTTATACATATTATACAACGATGCAAACCGTTATGCAAGAAGTGTCCTGTAGAATCATTTTATCATTTTTTGGTATATTTGCACAATTATTTTTAATTTATAATAATTTTGTAATGAAATATGCCAATAAAAAACAGCCTGGGAAGGTAGTGATCCAGGCAAGAATGACCTGTAGAATCACGCTTTTGTTGGTTTGTCTGCCAGCACCCCCTGCCGCACAGGCCATAGCAGTCATTTTTACATGGGTAGTGCTTACAGGCAATCCGAAAAAGGTCATAGCCAATAGAGAGGCGGCGCTGCCCAGATCGGCGCAAACAGCCGAAAAAGCGTCTACGTCCGCCATTTCCTGTCCCATTTTTTTTACGATACGATTACCGCCAAACAGCGTTCCGCACAGCATCAGCCCGGCGCAGCAGAAAACTGCGCCGCGGCTGCGCGTCATGAGTCCTGCCGCTCCCATCAGTCCCAAAAATTTTTGCCCATCTTGGGCGCCGTGCAAAAATGCGGTTCCAATACATCCTAAAATAGAAGCGCCTTTCCAGGAATATTTTTTTCGCCTGGACTGCAGGCCGCGTGCCGCGAGATATCCGCTGAGCCCTCCCCCTAAAACGGACAAAAGCAGTCCAACTGCTACTTTAATCCACTGTGTTCCTGCCGGTGCCGGCGCTCCAAGGGCCATGGAGGCCCCCGCTAAGGCAGCAAACAGACCATGACTTTCGCTCGTGGGAATTCCTAGTATCCACGCGGCTCCCGCCCAAAGGACTACGGCAATCAGAGAGGCGCTTACAGCAGTGGCGCCGGTCCCCCTCGGAAAGGAGGCAAGTCCGGATACGGTATCATATACGCTGGGGGCTAGGGCAGAGAAGGTGAGCATACCAAGCAGATTCATACCCGCGGCGAGAAGCGCGGCCTTGGATAGCTTCATAGCGCCGCAGGCAACAGGCCCTGTGAGAGCGTTGGCGGCATCGGTGGCGCCGTTAATAAACACTGCGGCAGAAAAGGCTAAAAAAATGAAAAACACGGTGTGCTCCGATCCTTGCCATGGTTGACAAATCTTAAAAAAATAGGTATTATATACTTATGAATGATATAAAATTTCATGCCCGCACTTCCCGGCCACAGGTGTGTATTCAGGCAGACAGTCCTGTTATGGAAAACATGCTTGCCGCTGTGTTGGATCCATATTTTTCTATTTCTAAAGACGCCGCGGCGCGAACGGTGCTTTGTCCTGCGGACGGGAAATTGCCGCATCTTTCAACGCAGGGAAAATATTTGGTGGTTTGTGATGAAGCGGTTCCACAAAGCGAGCGGATTGTCGCTTTGCCCCGGCCACTAGATTTAGAGCAGTTTTTGAACGCTGCTCTGGAATTGTTTACGGCGGACGGCGGCGTTATAGAGATGCAAGACTATCAATGTGATGATAAAAGCAGAACACTTACCTATGGTGGGCGCTCCGTCTCGCTTACTGAGAAGGAATATGCACTGTTTCAGGCATTACATGCCCAAATAGGCGAAGTGGTTGCAAAGGATGCGCTGACCAGGCTGCTTTGGACCGAAGGCAGCAACAACGCCTGTCAGGTGTATGTAGCGTATTTGCGGGGGAAATTGGAGCAAATCGCCGGCCCAGGCGCATTGACGTCTGTGCGAGGCAGGGGATATATTCTCCGCCGCCCTCAGTAAACATATAGAGAGGAAAAGAAACGATGAGAGAAGTCATTCTTTGCAAATACGGAGAGCTTATTTTAAAGGGGGCAAACCGTTCTCGCTTTGAAAGCCAGCTGATACGGGAACTGCGCCGCAGAGCCGCGCATATAGGAAATTTTCAGATTCGTTGGGCCCAGTCCACTGTATATATTGAACCGCAAACAGATGCGGAAGATGTGACGCAAATGTATCAGCAGGTGAAGAAGGTGTTTGGATTTGCGTCTGTAACCAGAGCGGTGGCCTGCGAAAAAACGATGGACGCAATTTTTGCGGCGGCAAAGGCCTATCTCCCTGAAAAATTACGAGGGTATAAGACCTTTCGCTGCGAGGCCAAGCGCAGTGATAAGATGTTTCCGCTGAAGAGTCCTGCTATCGCCGCTGAAGTGGGCGGCGTTATTTTGGAGGCTATGCCGGAGCTTTCCGTTGACTTGACCCATCCTGACATTACTGTACGGGTAGAGATCCGGGACAAAATGGCGTATATCCATGCGGGACAGGAGCGTGGAGCCGGCGGAATCCCGTTGGGATCTGGCGGCAAGGGACTGCTGCTTTTATCCGGCGGGATCGACAGTCCGGTGGCTGGGTATATGATGGCCAAGCGAGGGCTTTATATAGACGCTCTCCATTTTGAAAGCTATCCCTACACCAGTGAACAGGCTAGAGAAAAGGTTTTGGAATTGGCTCATGCGTTGTGTGAATATTGCCGAGAAATCCGGGTCCATGTAATTTCTTTGACCCATATCCAAGAGGTGCTCCGGGATACGTGTGAGGAAGAGTATTTTACCTTGCTGCTGCGTCGGTTTATGATGGAACTTGCCAATCGGACAGCGGCGGCAAAGGAATGTACGGCGCTGATCACAGGGGAGAGTCTGGGACAGGTAGCCAGTCAAACGATGGCTGCTATCTGCGTTACGGACGAGGTGGCCCGGTATCCTGTGCTTCGCCCCTGTATTGGGCTGGACAAGGAAGAAATCGTAGAACGTGCCCGTCAGATAGGCACTTTTGACACATCTATCCTGCCTTATGAGGACTGCTGTACGGTATTTACACCCCGACATCCCAAAACGCGTCCGGAACTATCCAAGGTGATGCAGCAGGAGGCGCGTCTAGATCGGGACGCTTTGCTGCAGGAAGCTTGGGAAAGCCTGTATACGGTGGCGGTTCGTCAGTTTGAAGAGATTCCCTTGGATGTTGGAAATGTATAGGATAATAAAATTATGGAAAAAATAAAAAGCATCCTGGCGGATGCTGTAGAACACCTTACGGGGGAGGCCACCTGTGTGCTGGCGCGGCCTGATAGGGAAATAGAGCTCTCCCGCGAAAAGGGGATCCGTCCTTTGCTGTTGTGGCTGCGTGCAGATGAGAAGTATATGCGGGGGGCTGTCATTGCAGATCGAATTATAGGCCGTGCAGCAGCTTTTTTAGCGGTATACGGCGGTGCGCGGGCAGTGTATGGGGAAGTAATGAGCGCGGGCGCTGTGCCGATTTTGGAAGGGGCCGGCATTGAGTATTCCTATAAAACCATTACGGAAAGGATTGTCAATCGAAAGGGAGACGGCCCTTGCCCTATGGAACAGGCAGTATCCGGAGTGAGCGATCCATCTCAGGCGGTTGCAATTCTGCGGGAAAAGGTTTTTGGTTGATTTAAAATTTGAGGTGACTTTGGGAGGGCAGCCGTTGTTTGCGGTGCGCATAGACTTCCTGAATGGAAAAATAAAAGCCGATGTATGAAACTATGCAAGATTTGTAATAAGAAAGGACTGTTACACGATGAAACGTCAAATCAAAAATAATGTAAGCTGGGTGGGATATATTGATTGGGAATTGCAGACTTTCCACGGAGATGACTATACTATTGCCCATGGTTCCAGCCAGAATGCGTATCTCATTGAAGAGGAAAAGACTGTTCTGATTGATACGGTCTGGGCGCCCCATCGGTTTGAATTTGTGGAGAATTTAAAAAAAGAAATCGATTTGAACAAAATCGACTATATTATTGCAAACCATGGTGAGGTGGATCACTCCGGCGCGCTTACAGCCCTCATGGACGAGATTCCAGACACGCCTATTTACTGCACGGCCAATGCGGTAAAGAGTCTGGAAGGTCAATATGGCAAGCGGGGATGGAATTTCCGTGTGGTCAAAACGGGGGATACCTTGGATATCGGCGGCGGGAAAAAGCTGATTTTCGTAGAAATGCGTATGCTCCATTGGCCGGACTCCATGGCAACATATATGACAGAGGACAATATCCTGTTCTCTAACGACGCCTTTGGACAGCATTTTGCAGTGGAGGAGTTGTATAACGACAAAGCGGATCAGTGCCTGTTGATGCGGGAGGCAATGAAGTATTTTGCAAATATTCTGCATCCGTATGCACCATTGGTGGCTAAAAAAATTCCGGAAATTTTGGAGATGGGACTGCCCATTGATATGATTGCGCCTAGTCACGGAGTCATATGGAGAGAAAATCCCATGCAGATCGTAGAGAAATACGCGGCTTGGGCAGATACGTATCAGGAAAATCAAATAACCGTTTGTTATGACACCATGTGGGATGGAACCGCGAAGATTGCCCACGCGATTGCAAAGGAAATTTCCAGACAAAGCCCGGATACGGTAGTTAAAATCTTCAATGTTTCCAAGTCGGATAAGACCGAAGTGATGACGGAGATTTTTAAGTCTAAGGCCATTGCTGTCGGATCCCCTACAGAGGGAAATGACATTCTTTGTTCCGTAACAGGATGGCTTGCTTTTGTCAAGTCGCTGAAGTTTAAAAACAAAAAGGCCGCCGCGTTCGGCTGCTACGGCTGGAGCGGCGAGTGTGTGAAAATTCTGAAGGAAAAGCTGGCAGACGCGGGTTTTGCTGTTGTGGAAAATGAAGTGAAGTCTCTTTGGAATCCGGACGAGGAGGACTACGCAAAGGTTCCCGCCTTGGTGCAGGGACTTTTGGAATAAGGAATGACGCCAGCCAATTTACGGATCGAGGGATTCAAATTATAAATAAAAATAGCTCGGTCCGGCAGATGTATGATAGAATGCTTCTCTGTCGGGCCGTCGGCCCCCTGCATGCTGCAGGGGGCTTTTTGCTATGCTTTCCCATGTTTATTTTCTATCATGCATCTGCAGCGACTGTGCCATTAGACCGTAGACAGTATTATTCAGAGTATCATTTCCCAAAATGTATCCGCCATCCGACCGACAAAACTCCATTGGCGTTCCATGTAGGACTTTAGCCGTTGTGTGTTCTTTTGATAATCTGCATAAATCATATTCAGAGAATCCGGGTGATTTGCTATGGCTTGGGCCGCGCAGTACCCGCTCTCCATTCCAGCCGAGATGCCCTCGCCCATTGGATTTAGAAACCCGGCGACCTCCCCGGCGAACAGGACCCGTCCATGTCCATAGGAGATAGGACAGCCGGGGCGAATATGGGGCATCAGCCATTTTTCGGCGCCAATCTGCTGCTCGAGTTGTAAGCCATGATGTGTTTCCATATAGGAGATAAACTGCCCGTAGAAATATCCAATTTTGTTGGTATCCTTCACGGATACACCCAGCACCAGCATTTCATCTTTCACATTAAACCAGGCGTCGTACTCAGACAGCTCCGGCTGTAAATAGGCATAAAAATAGTGTGGGTCTATTCGAATTTTCCCGCGGTTGAACGTCTGGAAAGTTGTAATGAAGTTCTGGCTGTTGCCAAGCAGTTTTCTCTTTAGCAGGCTGGTAACGCCTTCGCAGTCAATTATATAGCGGGCCTGTTCTGTGTAGGTTGATTTCCCATGCAGCGTGACAGTGATGGAATCAGGCCGTTCCTCACAGGAGATGGCACTGGTATTGTCCCGGACCTGTACACCCGCCGCTGCCGCCTGCTCTGTCAGCCAGTTGTCAAAGGAACTGCGCCAGATGTTCAAGCCGCCCTGCTCAAAACGAAATTCCCGACCTTTATCATCCGTGAAAATCATCCCCTTGTTTTCTATGGGAGTACACGTTGCAGAGAGCGGCACGTCCTTACCGTAGTAGCGCCGCACTAAGTCTATCGTTTTTTGTATCAGGACGCCGGAGCAGGATTTGTAGCGTGGGAGCTTATGCCGCTCTACCAGCAAAACGCAAAGTCCTTTTTCAGCAAGTGCTTTTGCGGCGGTATTTCCGGCAGGACCGGCGCCGACAACAATTACATCATACATATTTCACCTGTTTTAAAACCATATATCTTGGAGGCTTTTTTCGATTATAACTGTATCTTTTCGTCATTTAAGACTACCCACGCAATAGAAGGCTAAGGTACTATCTGGGAAAGCAAAAAGATTCAGCAAGCAAAGCGGGCAAGGAATTTTCCTTGCCCACGTCGGCGCCGCCTCTCCCTTTAGAACAAGCCTTTGGCAGTCCGTTTTAGAGGTGCACGCGCCTAAATTTAATATTCAAAATAAGTTGAAATGCCTTCTTCCGTATAGTTGTATCCGTACACGGGCTGTCCATTCTCATAATAAATATCTTTATAGTGGACGCCTGCGTCGTTGTAGAGGGATTCCATGTATCCAACTATCTCTCCCGCCGCGTCGTGGAACAGCATCTTGGAAACCTTTCCATCGCTATTATACGTATACTCTGTACGGGACATAAGATTGTCTTTGCTGTCGTAAAAGGTGACGGATGCAATTTCTCCATCTTTATAGGTGTTGACCCAATACCGGGACAGACTGCCGTATTCATAGTAATACCCTGCCTGCGTGGTGCCGTCTTCATAGAAGGTATACTCTGTATAATTGATAACATCATCATTGGCATCAGTTTGGCAGCTATATGTTGTCTCTCCGTCTGCGTTATAAGTGTACTGATAACTGCCGCAGTATACGTCATTTTCATAAGTGGACATTTTTTGGAGATTACCCTTTTCATCGTAATCGTAAATATCCGAACAGGGCAGTGCGTCTTCTGTATAGCTGCGCACTCTGCGGCGCACGGTAAAATCGTCGTCCCCATAAATGAAGTTCCACGATTCTATCATCTCATCTTTTTCTAGAAAGGTAATATTTTTTACATTCCCGTTGGGCCAGTAGTCATATTCGATTCTGCTGATCTCCCCGCCGCCCTCGTAGGTGATGGCGGATAGAACTTTTCCTTTGGCGCTGTATTCATACACAGTGCCATCTGTCACTGCCTCTGTTTCATTCTCGCTTTTATCACTATCCTTGGGGTTACAGGCGGCCAGTGTCAGGCAGGAGAGACACAGAACAGCCGCCAACATGCGCTTTACGTTATGCGGCATTTGTGTCACCGCTCTCTTTCGTGGGACCGCTTTCCACCACTTCTCCGTTTGCATCATATGTATAGGTGATATCGCTGGTCAGGTTGCCGTCCTCATAGGTACATTTGCGCGTCATGTTGCCTGCTTCGTCATAATACTCTTTTTCCGCAGATTCTGCACCGTCTTTATAGTTTTTCGTGGTTTTCTTCTGCAGGGTAGCCTGGTCCGCGTAATAGTCGTATTCAATAGACGTAACAAGCTCTTCCCTCTTTTTTTCGATGTATTTGGTGGGATTTTTCAGGGCGTTATAGTTGGTCTGTTCATATCCTGTCTGTTCGTTATCTTTGTCAAAATGGATGATGCAGGTGTAATCGTCCGTGTATACATAGTCGGTGCTGCCCTGGAGCACATCGTTATCGTAGTATATTATTTTTGATATCTGACCGTCCTCGTTATATCGATATTCTGTATTTTCATGCTGTGTTTCCGGTGGTATTTCCGTTTGGGTAGAAGGCGTCTTGGTATTGTCGGGCTTATCGGAAAAAAGAAGAATGGCGCAGACGCCGGCCCCTACGACTAAAAGGACGACGGCGATAATCAAAACGATCCGAATGCTTTTTTTCATAATATCTTCCTTTCTCCGCTTTGCGGCGGCGCAAATTGTTCATGAAAATCAACAGGGTTCAATACATGTTATTTTCACACTGGTCTCCTTAATATGTTCGCTCTGCCGCTGCAAATCAGTCATCAATAGCTGCCCTGTGGCTATTATATCCTGTCCGCTCTCTTTTGTCAATATCGGACCGGCCATGCACGGGCATGGATTTCCTGGAATATGATGATATCGGGGCATGGAAAAAGGACATGGAACATCAAACGGCGCTTCGTTTTACGAATAGGAAAAGCAAAAAGAAAATTTTCTTTGTTTCGTGATTAAAACCTTGCCCTTTGCGGAAATACTAAAAACAGAAATACAAGGAAGTTTATGATAACGGAGAGTGATAACGTGACAGTCAAACGCGGTGATATATACTATGCGGATCTGAGTCCGGTGGTAGGAAGCGAGCAGGGCGGCCTGCGTCCTGTTCTAATCGTACAGAACGATGTGGGAAACAAATACAGCCCCACCGTAATTGCCGCGGCGATTACCAGCAAGCTTGGCAAAACTCGTCTGCCTACACATATTGACGTGTATGCGGAAAAGGTTGGGCTGCAGCGGGATTCTGTTGTGTTGCTGGAACAAATCCGCACCATAGACAAGCGTCGGCTGAAAGAGAAAATGGGTCATTTGGATGATCATATGATGCAGGCAGTGGACGAAGCGATTACCGTTAGCTTTGGGCTCAATACAAATAACGGTATAGATGTTGCTGCTCCTGTAGAGATCACAGGATAAGACTGAAAATATCCTCGCCTGCGGCGGGGATATTTTTTTCATAAAAGTTCGTTGTGCTGACAGGTATGACTTACGTATCGGTCTGGACGAAGGAAGTAATTGTAAAGGAGAGCGTTTCCCCTGCAACCGTGGCGGAGATGCTTTGAGGGATACCTTCCGTATCTGTAGAGATGTCCCAATAGTTTTGGCCATCCGACAGCTTGATCATGGTTGTTCCGTCTTCTCCAGTTTGGATATCATTGATGTCTTCCTCCCGCAGGGCAAACAGGTTCGCTGGTGCAAACAGATCGCCGGCGGCTTCTTTGGAAAGGGGAATTTCCACTGTATCGTATACGGCAAAAGCCGCATCCCCCCGCAAACGAAATACGATGCCTGCCATTTCTTCCGGCGCGGAAAAAGACAGGGTGATATCTCTGCTGCCGGCGTCGTCTGTCCGACCCAGAGAAAGCGTCACCGTATAAACGCCGCCTTCCCCTTGTACTTCTCCGCTGATCTCAGCAGGCCCTTGCTGATACCAAAGTACGGCCTTATTTTGAGTTTTGCCGCATGCGCAAAGCAGCAGGCCGCACAGCAGTAATATGGTAAATAAACCAACCCGTTTTTTCATAACAAACACCCCCGCAGTATTCCTTTGGAATATATGCAGGGGTGGTATGCGTTAGAACAGCATCAATAGTGAAGTGTATCGACAGTCACAGTGTTCTCTTTATTGTATTTTGTAAAGATTTTCAGCGCTTTGTTGGTGCATTGGAACAGAACGCAGTGTTTTTCTCCCTTTTCGTCGAATACGGCAAAATATACGTCTTCCTTTTGCTTCACGCTCTTGCGCAGGTCGTAGGTCTTTGCAATAGACGGGAATTTGCTGGTATACTCGCTGGTATAGGGAGCGATCAGCTCCATATCTTTGATTTTCTTTTCCAAAATGGGAGAGCGCTTTCTTCCTCCATAAATTTTAGTGAACTGGAGGTCTCCGGAGGCAGTGGTATATTCATATTCAATGTTTACAAAGGGCCATGTGAAATACCAGGTGATAATAGAAAGCAGCAAACTGATACATCCCAGCCACCAGCTCGCCAGTGCCCAAATCACCGCTACAATTCCAACATACAGGACAATCAGTCCAATTTTTGCTAGAATCAGCATGCCCTCGGTTTTCTTTTTTACAGTAAATTCAGTGTAGTTAATTGAATGTGTGGCGCGGTCGATTTCAGCGCCGTCGTGATGTTGCATTGCCATTATTTTATAACCATACCTTTCTTTGTATTGGAGGGGGCGTCGTGCCGCCCTTTATACGCCGTTTATAAACAGCAGTATAGCATAAAGCGCCTCTTTTTGCAAGATATAATCTAAAATTTTTGTCTGCTTTCCTTCGGACAGTTGATTCGTTAAAAGATATAATGTATAATGTAAAATACATAAGCAAACCTTTGTGGGCACCGCTGTTTATCGTGCATGCGGCGTGTGCTTCCAAAGCCATAAAATGTTAATAAATGCAGAAAGGGGGGCGCTGCAGTGACGGAATTTGTTTTCGGATTGGGTTCCACGGAAAAAAGCACATATATTCTGCAAAAAATGCAGCGTTCTCTCGAGGCGGGCAGACGGGTTGTGCTGATTGTACCCGAACAGCAGGCGCTGGTATGGGACCGGCGCTGTGCGCAGGCTCTGTCGGCCAGGGCTATGCTCCAAACGGAAATTGTCAGCTTTACACGCCTGGCAGACAGTGTTTTCCGTCGGTTTGGCGGCGTGGCAAAGCATTACATAACAGATGCCAAAAAGACGCTGGTGATGTGGAACGCTCTTGTTTCTTTGCGGGATAGCCTGCATATATACGGGCGTGAAGACAGAGAAGACCGGTATGTTCCTCTGCTTTTGCACGCGGTTAGTGAATTGAAGGCATATTCCGTTACGCCGGCTATGCTGGAAGAAGCGGCGGAGCAGCTTCAGGAGGGGCAGGATGCGCTTCGGGACAAGCTGCTGGATCTTTCGGCAGTTTTTGCTGCATACGATTCCTTGCTGCACGTATCCTACGATGATCCGCAGGAGATACCTGATGCACTGATCCAGACATTATCTATGCACAATTATTTTGCAGGCTGCGATGTATATATCGACTCCTTTTATACCTTTACGCCAGGAGAAAAGGGAATCACCAAACAGATTTTGCAGCAGGCGGCGGATTTTACAATGACTTTTGCCTGTCCGCTTGGAGCCGAGGGGGATGGAGGCGAGATGCATCTTGAACATATTCGCCGGTTTGTCCATGATATGGCGCGCCTATGTACGCAGAGCGGACGCCAGGTATGTGCGAAGGAAATTCCCTGTGCACTCTCCGGATCATTAGGGGTACTTACCCGCAGCTTATGGGATCATAAAGCGCAGCCATTTCTGGGAGAAGCTGAGAATGTGCAGATTATCCGCTGTGCGGATGTGTATGATGAAGCATATGCTGCCGGCGGCGTGATCCAGCGACTGGTTCAGGAAGGCGCGTGCTACAGGGATATTGCAGTGGTTGCCGCAGATATGGAATCCAGACGGAGTATAACCGATACGATTTTGTCTGATTTAGGCATTCCTATATATCTTTCCGGCAAGAAAACGGCTGTGATGCAGCCGGCTGTGCGTCTACTGCTTACTGCGGCATCTGTGGTAGCGGGGGGATGGAGGCGTGAGGACGTGGTTTCCTGCGCGAAGACAGGGCTTACTGGCGTGAGTCCCGACTGCTGTGACGCGCTGGAGCAGTACACGGAGAAATGGCAGATTCGAGGCCGGCGCATGTTTTGTAATCCGGACGGGTGGAATATGAACCCGGACGGATATACAGAAACAGTCAGTACGTGGGGCAGGGAACTGCTTTCTATGGCAAACCATGCCAGGGCGCAGCTGGCTCCGGTGTTGGATGCTTTCGCCGACGCCTTTCCTGGAACGGCCCGGACCGTATGTGCGGCCGCTTACCGGCTGCTTTGCGATTTTGACGTATACAATGGGCTTCGACGGGAAGCAGACAGGCTGGAGAAGCAGGGGGATGCGGCCGCGGCCCAGGAGGTACGTCAGGTATGGTCTGTTTTGTGCGACATTCTGGATACGATTGCGCAGGGAGCGGAGTCGGATTCTAAAGCAGATGGCGCCCATATGGATGCGGCGCGATTTTATGGCTTATGTCTGCGCACTGCTCAGTCCTGCAAAATTGGGACAATACCGGATGGAATTGACAGAGTGGTATTGGGCAGCGCCCATAGTATACGTTTGGATGATGTGCGTCATGTAATCGTGTTGGGCGCCGTATATGGAGAGTTTCCCGCGGTGCCCCCAGAAGGCGGTTTTTTCGGTGAATTGGATAAAGAAACGCTGGCGGCTCTTGGAATCCAGCTTTCTCCCGGCACCGTAGAGCGGCAGGGAGAGGCGCTGTTTCATTTCTACCGGGCCGTCTGTGCTCCGTCAGATACGCTGACAGTCATGATTCCCTGCACGGACGGAGCGTGGCATCCCTCGTCCGGCGCTACACGAATTATGCAGCTTCTGCCCAATGCTAAGATAACCGATCTTACGAGTCCGGATCCGTTGGAGATGGTTTGGTCCAAAAGCGCTGCGCGCCGTTTGCTGCCAATTTTGTTACATACGCCGTGCGGGAATATTCTGGGCGATATGCTTCGAGATGAACCAGTTCCTCAGGGAAGTTTGTCTGCAGATAGGGAACAGGTAACTTTACAAACTGCGCAGGCGCTGTTCGGCGGTACGTTGTCAATGACACAGTCCCGGTTGGAGACATTCGGAGATTGTCCCTTCTCCTATTACTGCCGGTATGTGCTCCGTCTGGATGAAGGAAGAACGGCAGAGATTCGCCCGGTGGATGTTGGAAACTTTGTACATAAAATTTTGGAAGACTTTATGCGGGAATCAGCTCGGGAGGGGTTTCCCCTGCCGGACAAGACGATTGTCAGCCGCGCGGAGCGGCTGATCCAGGGATATATTGCGTCTGTCAGCCAGGGCGCTGCCGCCAGCCGGCGTACGGATTATCTTTTCCGTCGTCTGCAGCGAAGCGTGATTTTGTACGGCCAGTCCCTTAGTGAAGAATTTGGTCAGTCTGATTTTATTCCGTACGCCTTTGAACTGCCGGTAGGCTTTGACGATACGCTTCCGGCGCTGCGCATTCCTCTAAGCGGGGATAGCGTCATGACTATGCGGGGGATTGTAGACCGATTGGATATTTTGCGCAAAAACGGAAAGGTGTATGTTCGGGTTGCCGATTACAAAACCGGCAGCAAAAATTTTTCTCTGCAGGAAGTTTTGGTTGGGCATAATGTGCAGTTGCTGTTGTATCTTTTTTCTATTTGCGGCAGCGCCGGCAGTCCCTTTTATCAAAAGCTTGCTCCTGTGGGAGAGGAATTGATACCGGCAGGGGCGGTGTATTTTAGCGCGCGTCCTGGAGACGCGTCTTCTCCGGTTCCACTGGATGGGGACGAGGCCAGGGAAGCGGCGAAAAAAAATATTTCCCGGCGGGGGATTATTTTGCGGGACGATGATGTCATCCGCGCTATGGACAAGGATGTGTCCGGCAAATATATTCCCGTAACGGTCAACAAAGACGGCAGCTATTCAAAACACAGCAGCCTTGCGGCAAAAGAGGAGTTTGAAGAGATTTACCGGGGCCTTGCGGCGGCTTTGCAGCGTACAGGGAATCAGGTGAAAAGCGGAAGGGCCTGTTCCAATCCTGTTCGTCGAGGAGGCCGACTGCCGTGTGACAGCTGTCCTATGCGGGCAGTGTGCAGGCATATGGAATAATAGCCGCGGGGCGGCTATTGACGACTGATTTGCACCGGCGCTGCCGCCCTGTGCTTTGCACGGCTGCGATATTGACGGCTTCGCAAAAATGCCCTTGCAAGCAAGCATTTTTGCTTCATGGTATAACAAAAGAAGGGAGGAACCTATATGGCGGAGCGTATTTGGACCGCTTCACAGCAGGCGGCCATTGATTTTGCAGGAGAAAATCTTATTTTGTCTGCGGCGGCAGGAAGCGGAAAAACTGCCACGCTGACTCAGCGAATCATTCGCTTGCTGACAGACCCGTCAAAGGGGGCCAGCCTGTCTCGCATGTTGATTGTTACCTTTACCAAGGCAGCGGCGGGAGAACTGCGCAGCCGGGTGGGGGACGCATTGACGGCGGCGTTGGCAAGGGAACCGGGAAACCGCCGGCTCCTGCGTGAGCTGACTATGCTGCCCGGAGCAAAAATCATGACGATACATAGTTTTTTTCTATCGTCTCTCCAGCCATATTACGCCGCCCTTGGCTTGCCGCCGGATTTTTCCGTTATGGAGGAGGCCCAAACGGCAGTGCTGCAAAAAGAAGTAATGCAGGAAACGGTGGGGGACTTTTTTGATTCGCCTGTGTCGGCGGATACGGATGAGGCAGATTTTGAAGCGCTTGCGGATTGTTTTTCCGGCGGACGGGACGAGACGTCTCTTGATGTTACGCTCCTATCCATTTGGAATACGATTGTGTCGGAAGGATACAGTACCGCAGATTTGTATCGGTGGGCGCAAGAGACACAAACGGGCGCGGATGATTTTCTTTCTTCTATGTTTGGCGCACCAGTGCAAAGAAGGATGTCCCGTGCAGGCGCCCACTTTTCCAGAACTTTTCAGGCGCTTGCAGGAGAGCTGAACGCTTGCTCCGATACGGAAAAATACAGCGTGCTTGCTTTGGAATCGGCAGAGCTCGCATGCAAGCTGGTCCAAATGTCTGAAAGGGAGTTTGCGTTGGCTCGTGATTTTTTGGAGGCGTTTGCCCAGCCGCGGCTTTCTCCTTTAAAGGCGGAAAAGCAAACGGATGCATATGTGCGGTTTAAAGAAGTTCGACAGGACTTTGGCGATGAGATCAAAAGCCTGCGGCAGGCGTTTTTTCTCCCAACCAGAGAAGATATGACACGCTTAATGCAGCAAAATGCCGCCATTGTCCGAGCAGCGGCGCGGGTACTCACAGAATTTGAAGCGCGGTTTGCCGCTAAAAAGCGGGAAATCGGACGAGTAGATTTTTCAGATTTAGAGATTTTGGCAAAAAAAGTTTTTTGCGCAAAGGACGGAGGGCCTACGCAGGCTGCGCAGGAGGTGTCCCGGCAGTTCGACTATATTTTTATCGATGAATATCAGGATACCAACCGAATGCAGGATGCGGTTTTTTCCGCTGTATCCTGTGGCTGCCGGCGCTTTATGGTTGGGGACGTAAAGCAGTCGATATATGGCTTTCGCGGCGCGTGCCCGGATGTATTTACGGGATATCGGGCCCGATATGGAGCGGGGCAGGGCGGCACAGCCATTTTTATGCAGGAGAACTTTCGTTCAAACAGCGTTGTAATTGATTTCGCTAATCGAATTTCCCGATATGTATTTGCCGCGGGTGATACACCCTTTGACAAACAGGATGAGCTGGTTTGTGCAAAAGCGGACGGCGCAGGTGAGCGACCGGTGGAAATATGCCTGATCCCTCCCCAAGAGGATGCGGAAGACACTACCGCAAATCCGGAGGCGGAGTATGTGGCGGGACGGATTCAGTCTCTTTTACAGGAGGGCACGCTTTCCAATGGTACGCCGGTGCGGGCAGGGGACGTTGCGATTCTTCTGCGCTCCGGCAGGCAAGCTGCCGCCTATGCAGACGCCCTTTCCCGGCGAGGTATTGCAGTGGCCAACAGCGCGGCGGACCCTTTCTTTGCTTGCAGCGAAGTGATTTTGATGCTGTGCCTGCTGCATACAGCGGACAATCCCCTGCAGGATATTTACTTGGCGGGGACTATGAAAAGTCCGCTTTTTGGCTTTAGCTTGGATGATTTAATCAATATCCGGTGTGGAGAAAAGGGGCCTCTATGGTACAGTGTACGCCGCTGCGCCGCTGCATCTACGCCTCTTGGGAAGCGCTGCGCCGCTTTCGCGGAACAGGTGGAAAGCTGGAGAGCAGCCGCACGATACATGCGAGCAGATGAGATTTTACAGAGAATTATCCGAGACACTGGTTTTTTATATTACCGGGGTGATGAGAAACGAAGCAATATACAAATTCGTCGCTCTCTAAAGCAGCTCACATCTCACGGGGCGGCCTGCGGACGGCAGGGAGGCGGCCTGCACGATTTTATTCGGCTGCTGCATGGATTGATGGAGCAAAAGGACGCAGGTGGACAGCTTCCAGCGGAGGACGCGGTGACCATTACGACAATGCATCGTTCCAAAGGGCTGGAATATCCTGTCTGCTTTCTTTCCGATATGTCCCGCAGCTTTAATGTTCGGGAACTGTCTGATCGGGTGCTGTTCAGCCCAGATATGGGACTGTGCATGAAGCTGTATGATCCGGGTGGACTTGTCCGCTGTGATACGCCGTTGCGGCGGGCAGCGGCGCTGCAGCTGCAAGAGCGGATGGTGCAGGAAGAAATGCGCGTGCTGTACGTGGCGCTGACCAGGGCCAGAGAACAGCTATACATCACTTGTATGGCGGAAGATCCTGCAAAACGGTTGGAGCAGGCGCGTTGCCGGGCGGAGGAAGAGGCGGATGCGTATCAGCTGCTGTCCTGCACAAGCCTTGGAGAATGGATTATAGACGGTGCGGCGCGGCAAGGGGATGCCGCGTGCTTCCGATTTGTGGTCGGAGAAAATTTGCCGATAGAAGCTGTAAAGCTGGAGCGAGAAGAAAGTAAGCCGGCAGACTGTGCTGGTGAAATGTGGCGAGAGACTTTTACCAGACGATTTCATTTTGAATATCCTCTCAGGCATTTGGAGGATATTCCCGCAAAGCTTACCGTGTCCGCGCTGCGCCCGGATATTTTAAATCAGGAAGAGTCAGAATCGATTACCATTGATCCGATGCAGCCGCCGACAAAGTGGGATACGGATGCGGTTCCTATGCCTGCCTTTTTAGATGAGACGCGGGAGGACAGCGCTGCCAAAGCCGGTATTGCAACCCACCTCTATATGCAGTTTTGCGATTTTGAGAGGTTGTGGAAAACAGGCGCGCAGGCGGAACTGGATTGTCTTCTGCAAGCAGCGTTCCTTACAAAGGAGCAGGCGGAGCTGGTGCGTTTAGAGGAAATTGAAGCGTTTGTCCAGTCTTCCGTATTTGGGCGTATGGTCCGAGCTAAGGAGATGTATCGGGAGTTTCGATTTAACGCGGTACTGCCTGCTGCCCGGTTCACTACAGATTTGGCGCTTCGGGAGAAGCTTGTCAGGACAAAAACAGATATTACCGTTCAGGGCGTTGTGGACTGTATGTTTATAGATCAGGCGGGGCGTGCTGTGCTTTTGGATTATAAAACAGATCGGCTGACTGTGGAGGAGAGAAGGGATCCTACCCTTGCAGCCCAAAAGCTTTTGCCAAGACATCAGCGTCAGATTGACTTGTATAGGGAGTTGTGCCAGGATATGCTGGGCCGTCCTTTTGACGAGGTATATTTATATTCGCTTGCTCTTGGGGACTGTATTCCGGTGCCGCGGGGCGTGCTGGAGGAAAGTGGGATAACATGAGAAAGAAAACGATTCTTATTATGGATGGACAAGGGGGCCGATTGGGTGTTCTGCTTACGGAACGGATCAAAGCGGCTCTTATGGATTTTTCAATTACGGCGGTAGGCACGAATACTATTGCAACGGCGGCAATGCTCAGGGCCGGTGCGGACCACGGAGCCACCGGTGAATATCCCGTAATTTGCGCCGCGGCCCAAGCGTCCTATATTGTAGGGCCTGTAGGCATTGCGATTCCCGCATCTCTTACCGGAGAGGTGACGCCTGGCATGGCAGAGGCTGTGGGACGCAGCCCGGCAGAAAAAATTCTTATTCCCGGCGAGGGATGCTCGATCTATATTGTAGGTACGGCTAAGTGTACCCTGAGCGAATACGCGGATCAGGCCGTAACGAAAATTTTGGAGTTGGAAGCGGCTAAGAATGCCTGATTTGGAAAGAATATAATAAGAAAAAGGAGACTGATGAATATGTATGAAGAATTGAGAGAGCAGGCCGCGGAAGCGGCAACGCAGCTTGTTGCGGCTGCCAGTCTGCGGAAAGGACAAATTGTTGTCGTGGGCTGCTCCACCAGCGAGGTATGCGGAGAACGTATCGGAACGGCGTCTGTACCCCATGCGGCCCAGGCAATTTATGAGGGATTGATGTCGGTATTTTCCCCGGCGGGCATTTATCTTGCAGCCCAATGCTGCGAGCATTTAAACCGGGCGATTGTGGTTGAACGTGCTGCCGTACCGCAGGCGGAGGCTGTAAATGTGGTGCCTCAGCCGAAGGCTGGAGGCTCTTTCGCTACAGCAGCGTATCATGGCGCTGCAGATCCTGTGGTGGTGGAGGAAATCGCGGCCCATGCCGGTCTGGACATTGGCCTTACGTTAATCGGTATGCATTTGCGGCGGGTGGCGGTGCCGCTTCGTTTATCTATAAAGAAAATTGGAGCTGCCACGCTGAATGCCGCCCGAACCAGACCAAAGTTTATTGGTGGGCAGCGGGCTTGTTATGACGAGAATCTTTTGTAATGGTAAATCTTTTTCTCCATCAGAGAGCGGCTAGAAAGGCTGCGCAGGGAGGCTTCTTCTCTTGCGTTTGTAGTGAAGCATCTTGTAAAAAGCGTCTGAAATCCCCCCCTTTTCTTTTGCGGCAAGATATGTTACAATATTATAAGAAATCTTTGTAAACGTTTTATTTGATATTTCTCATTTTGGAGACGATTATGGTATTTTCATCCCTTGAGTTTTTGTTCCTGTACTTTGCGGCATCGATTATGCTTTATTTTATCGTGCCGCTGGCATTTCGGAACGTGGTCCTTCTCATCGTAAGCCTTGCTTTTTACGGTTGGGGAGAGCCGATTTATGTAACCATCATGCTGTTTTCCATTATTGTGGACTATATCTGCGGATATTTTGTGGGCAAATACCGGGAAGTTGATAAGAAAAAAGCGCGCCGGTTTGTAATTACCAGCGCGGTGATCAATTTGGGTATTTTGGGCTTTTTCAAATATTACACGTTTATTGTGTCTAACCTGCAGCTGCTTCCCTTTGCGTTTCTGCAAAAAATTCCGTTGCTGGCAGATGTGAAACTGCCTATCGGTATTTCCTTTTATACCTTCCAGACCATGTCGTATACCATTGATATTTACCGTGGAGACGCAAAGGTGCAGCGTAACATCGCTTCTTTTGGAGCATATGTTACGTTGTTTCCCCAACTGATTGCCGGCCCTATCGTCCGGTATCAGGATGTGGACGACCAGCTTCGTTCCCGTCCGCATAATATTGCGTTGTTTGCTTCCGGTATGCGTACCTTTATTTGCGGCATGGCGAAAAAAATTCTTCTCGCCAACTGCGCCGGTGCCATGTGGGAGGGATTTCAGGCTCTTTCCGCCACAGACGCTACCGTGGTAGGGGCATGGCTTGGAATGCTGTTTTACGCCTTCCAGATTTATTTTGACTTTTCCGGTTACTCCGACATGGCCATCGGTATTGGAAAAATGCTGGGATTCCAATTTAAAGAAAACTTTTTTTATCCCTATGTGTCTAAAAGTATTACGGAGTTTTGGCGGCGGTGGCACATCTCTATGGGAACTTGGTTTCGGGAATATGTGTACATCCCCCTTGGTGGAAATCGCTGTTCTAAGCTGATAAACCTTCGAAATATTGTTATTGTCTGGCTGCTTACCGGATTCTGGCATGGGGCCAGTTGGAACTATGTGCTGTGGGGCGTATATTACTGTATTTTTCTGATGATGGAAAAGCTGTTTTTGCAAAAGATTTTGCAGCGGATGCCTGGGTTTGTGAGTCATCTTTATACGTTGGTGGTGGTACTGTTCGGATGGTGGCTGTTTGTTTTTGAAGACCTCAGCGCCGGCGTTACCTATCTTGGATATATGTTTGGTCATGGCGTCGTCGCCTTTAGTGAGGCTGGAGCCGCTTTCGATTTGCTGCGCAGCGTATTGTTTTTGGCGATCTTATGTATCGCCTCCACACCGCTGCCTAAACGGCTGTTTTATAAGCTGTATGAAAAAGGCAAAGGCGCGCGCGTAGCGATCAGCACAGGCAGTGCTGTTATACTGGTGCTGTGCACCGCATATTTGGTGGATTCTTCCTATAACCCGTTTTTATACTTCCGGTTTTAAGCAGAAAGGCGGTGAACCATTATGGATCATACAGCAAAAGACATACAGCCGGTTCCTACAGGCGTGCCGGTGAAAAAAGAAAAAATTACCGCAGACAGTGAGGCGGCCCGCTATCTGCATCTGCAGATGCAGGTGAAAAAGGAAAGCCGCGGCGCAGATGTGCTGCTGATTCTGCTAACACTTGGGTTTATATATGTAATGGCAATTTTGTTCTGGGTGCTGCCGGACTCGAAATTTTCCGCCCAAGAAAATCGGGTGCTTGCCTCTGCTCCGGAGATTTCCGCAGAGAACTTTTTTTCCGGCAAGCTTACAGAACAGGTTTCCGATTATATGGCGGATCAATTTCCCTTTCGAGATTTCTTTGTGGGGATGAAAGCTTTTTCCGAAACGGTTCAGCTAAAAGGGCAGAACAACGGGGTAATTTTCGGCAGCGACGGATATTTGACTACCCGTGTGGATTATCCGAATGAAACGATTTTAAAAACCAATCTGGACGCTGCTGCAAAGTTTCAGCAAGCGGCTGAAGAACAGGATATTTCGTGCACAGCCGCTTTGGTGGGTCGCAAGCAGGACGTATGTGACGAATATTTGCCGCCTGTTTACGGCTCCTATTATTCGGATAGAATTTGGGGTGTTTTAGAGGACATTACTGGCTCAAATGGACTTGCCTATTTAAATTTGCGGGATCCTTTACGCAGTCGAGCGGCGGACGGAGAGGCGGTATATTACAAAACCGATCACCATTGGACGTCCCTTGGCGCCTATTATGCATATGTTCAGGTAATGGAGTCACTTGGAGGTGCGCCACTGGCTCTTGGCGCATTTACAGCAGAGGAAGTCTCACACGACTTTTATGGTACTACCTGGTCGGCCTCCGGGGCAAAATGGGCGGCGCCCGACTCTATTGTCTATTATCATTATGAAGATGAGGATGCCTATACCATGACCATTCAGGACAACACCATGCAGTTTGAAGATTATGCAGGATGCACGTATGAAGAGCGGGACGGGAAGCAGTATGCGATTTTCGATAGTTTTTACGTTCGAGAGTTTTTAGAGGAAAAGGATCAGTATGCTTCTTTTCTGGGCGGTAACTTTGGGTACACCCATATTACAAAGAATGGAGACGACGACCGCCAGACGCTGCTGGTGTTGAAAGACTCCTTTGCACATAGCATGGTACCTTTTTTGGCGCGGCATTACGATTTGATTCTGATAGACCTTCGGTATTATAAGGCATCCATGCTCCAGTTTTGTTTGGAAAATGATATAGACCAGGTTTTGATGCTGTATAATATGGAAACCCTCACAGAAGGGGATTATTTGAAGGTTTTGCAGGCTGGGCTTGGCAAAAGTGAGTAAGAAAGGAATAAACTATGAAACAGAGAATGATCGCGACAATCCTGCTGGTGCTGGCGCTTTCTATGAGCGCTTGCTCTGTGCGTCAGACAAAAGAAGAAACGTCAAAAACAACGCGGCGGGCGGAAGAAACGACACGTCCGGAGGAAACGGAGCAAACGGAACCTTGGACAGAGGAAGATACCACAACGGCCCAAACCACTGTGGACGATGAAGAAGATACTACCGCCAATCATTCTGAAAAGCATATTACAGAGGAGGAAGCTCTGGCTGCAGCTAAGGCATATCTGGGTGACAAGGACCCGGATGTAGGGTATTCGTATTCTTTTGTATCTCAGGGAACCATGGAGGATGCGGAAACGGGAGAAAGCTTTTATAAAGTACGGGTTTCCTGGTATCTGCCCGAGGATGACAGGTATTCCGTTTGTGGATATCTGCTGGTAAGCAGAGACGGGAAAACCGTAACAAAATTTGACTGGTAACTGGCAGTTATAAGGAAGGGTAAAAGAGCACATGACAAAGAAAAAGGAAACGGCGCAGTACAATGACCAATCCATAGAAAAGCTGGAGGGCGCCGACCGGGTACGGCTGCGTCCGGCGGTTATATTTGGTTCAGATGGGCTGGAAGGCTGTGAGCATGCCTTTTTTGAAATATTATCCAACTCTGTGGATGAGGCGAGAGAGGGGTACGGATCCTCTATTATCGTCACCGTCTATCGGGATCATTCCATCGAGGTGGATGACCGGGGACGGGGAATCCCCATGGGGTATAACGAAAAGTACGATTGCTTCAACTGGGAACTGATTTATTGTGAGCTGTATGCAGGCGGCAAATATAAGAATAACTCCGGCATGGGCGGATATGAGTTTTCCTTGGGGTTAAACGGACTGGGCGCCTGCGCCACCCAGTATGCTTCTGAATTTTTTGAGGTGCATTCCTTTGACGGGCAAAATTTGTCTCACATGTCCTTTAAAAAGGGCAATCCGGTGGGGCAGCTGGAAACCCGGGAACTGGAAAAAGGAGAGCGCCGCACCGGGACGGTAACCTATTGGCGTCCTGATCTGGATGTGTTCACCGATATTTCTATTCCCAAAGCCTTTTATGAAGACACCCTGGAAAAACAGGCGGTGGTCAACGCGGGGCTGCGGTTCAGCTTGCGCTACGAAAATGCGGACGGATCTTTTGATGAAAAGGAATTCCTGTATCCCAACGGAATTTCCGATTATGTGGCCCGCCTGGCGGGGGATACGGCCATGACCCAGCCTGTGCTGTGGAAAATGCCGGAGACGCGAGGCCGGGATCGTGAGGATAAAGAAGAATACCGGTTGATTGCTGAGGTCTCTTTTTGTGTTTCTAACACGGTAAATGTGCTGGAATACTATCATAACTCCAGCTTTTTGGAGCACGGCGGCTCACCGGAACGGGCAGTAAAAAATGCCTTTGTATATGCCATTGACCGAAAATTGAAAGCGATGGGCAAATACAATAAAAACGAATCCAAAATAACCTTTGCGGATGTGGAAGACTGTCTGGTGTTGGTAACCAACTCTTTTTCCACACAGACTTCTTATGCCAACCAGACAAAAAAGGCCATTACCAACTCCTTTATTGCGGAGGCGCTCACTGACTTTTTAAAGGAACAACTGGAAATTTATTTTCTGGAAAACGCCATGGAAGCGGATAAACTGGTAAGTCAGGTTCTGGTGAACAAGCGGTCCAGGGAAACGGCGGAATCTACCCGCCTCAACATCAGAAAAAAATTGGCGACTACCAACGATGTGGCCAGCCGGGTGGAAAAGTTTGTTTCCTGCCGTTCCAAGGATCCTCTGCGCCGGGAACTATATATTGTGGAGGGAGATTCCGCAATGACCAGCTGTAAGCTGGGACGGGACGCGGAGTTTCAGGCGATCATTCCAGTGCGTGGAAAAACGCTGAACTGCCTGAAAAGTACCTATGAAAAAATTTTTAAAAACGATATTATAGTAGACCTTTTGCGGGTAATCGGCTGCGGCGTGGAAATTCGGGGCAAGGTTAAGGGGGATTTTGTTCCCTTTGATATAGAATCTCTGCGGTGGTCTAAAATTATTATCTGCACCGATGCCGATGAAGATGGATTCCAGATTCGTACTCTGCTTCTGACCATGTTTTATCGGCTGCTTCCCAGCCTCATTTTAGAAGGGAAGGTGTACATTGCAGAGTCTCCTCTATACGAGATTACCGCAAAGGATAAAATTTATTTTGCATATAATGAGCCTGAGAAGACGCAGATTCTGGAGCAGCTGGGGGATGTAAAGTATACATTGCAGCGGTCAAAAGGACTTGGAGAAAACGAGCCGGACATGATGTGGCAGACTACGATGAATCCTGCCACCCGGCGTCTGATTCGCGTATCCGAAGCGGATGCTAAGGCTACAGAGGAAATTTTCGACACACTACTAGGCGACAATCTGCCGGCAAGAAAAGAATTTATCGCCCAATTTGCCGCTATGTATGCGGAGCGAGCGGATATTTAAACGACAGGTCAAGAGGGGGGAGAAGCGTATGCTTGGACGAAGGAGTATATGTTTGCTTCTGGCCATCGGCCTTGCGGCGGGACTTGCAGGCTGTGGTAGAAAACAGTCCGGAGGACATACTTATGACACGGCTGCGGACTTTCGTCCGGAGGAAGGGGAATTGTTTGCAGATGTTCCCACCGGAAGCTTTGACGAATATACTTTTACAATTCTCAATGCCCGCACCGGTTCTTCCGCGTCCAAGATGGACACGGATACCCTGGAGGGAGATACGCTGAACGAGACCCTTTACCGGCGAAACAGTAATGTGGAAGAGCGTCTGAACATTACCATAGAAGAGGTGCGGGATACGCCGGAAAAAATTCATGATATTGCAGTGGCCTCCTGCCTTGCAGACGAGGACAAATACAGCGCTGTATGGAACAGCGCTTCCTACATGTCTATTTTATCAGTAGCTGGATATCTGGTTACAGACGAGTACCTTACGGCGGTAAATTTATCTAAGCCGTGGTGGAAAACGACGTTGATGCAGGAGGCGGCTGTTGACGACGCACAGTTTTTATTTTTTGGAGATATAAATTTATCTTATTATGACGCGCACAGCATGGTGGGCGTAAATATGAGCCTACTTCGGGATTATACAGGTCTGCCGGACCCTTATGATTTGGTGGACAGTGGAAAATGGACGATGGACGCCATGCTTTCCATGATGGACGCTGTAGATACGGATATAGACGGAAATGGCACGCTGACGTGGGAAGATTTGTACGGAACGGCGTTGTCTGCGGAGGATGCGTTTCCTCTATTTTATGGCAGTGGCGTGCGTATCAGTCAGCAAGACGAATACGGCATGCCGGCGCTTTCCTGCAGTACAAGCGAAGCGTTTTATAATATATTTATGAAGGTTGCGGAACAGCTTTACAGCAGAAATCCTTACGTATATGACGCAGAGATAAATGAAGCCGATGGAATCAGCAGCAGAGATATGTTTTTGGAGCGACACAGTCTGTTTTATATTACGGATATAGGCTCCCTTGGAAGTCTGCGGGATATGGACGATGAATTTGGCGTGCTCCCGGTTCCAAAGGGAACCGAGTATCAGGAAAATTATATTTCCTATTTGCCCGGAAATACGTCTGCTCTGGGTATAATGGCGACCGGCCGCAATTTGCTACGAACGGGGATAATCCTGGAGAATTTGGCGGCTGAAGGGTATCGGCCTGGTGGTATGCGGGAGTGTTATGTAGATTCTGTTTTGTCTTTTAAGTATGTGGACGACGAAAAATCCAGGGAGAATTTATACCGTATTCTAAATACCGGAACCATCGACCCTGCCGCAATATATAATTGGGGCGGTATCTCGGACACCCTGCGGGAATTGATTCGGGAACCGGGAGTATTTTCTTCCCGGATTGCATCGATAGAACGGGCAGCCGAGGCACAAATTGGCCAAACGATGGAAGCAGTACAAAAGTACAGATAAAAAAGGAGGCGTGTTACGCCTCCTTTTTTTCCCGATTAAATCGCGCTACCGCGGACAGATATCCTTCCATCTCTTCAGAAGGTTCAATAATCAGCTTAACATCATCCATTTCACGGCTGGAAAATATCAGCATACATTGATGTGCTCCCACCATATTTCGAAGATAGCGGTAGGTTTTGGCCTTTTTATATTGTCTGGTAATTTTTCGTCGGTCTCTACGATGCTGAGGCAAAGGAATGCAGGAAATCAAATTCCCCAAAGACAATACGCATTCTGCCGTCAATACCCGACGTCCTTGTGCTTTTTCCACAACAAAGTCCAGCCTGTCCGGCGGCAGACGCAATGCACTGCCACTTTTTGTGTTGTCGCTCTGTACAGACGCTGCAGGTTCTTCCGTGTCGTCTGTGCTAGCCTTATTGTTTGGACGCACAATATAGCGAATACGAAAAAATTTGTACCGTACCAAAATATAAATCATTGCACAAAAAAATACAAGCGCCATTCCCTGCAGAAATCCTCTGCCGGCAATTCCGCTAAAGGATGCAAACACAAATCCTACTGTAGCGCAGAGAAAAAGGGCCAGTACAGTGGCCTCAGGCGCTCGGTTTTTTTGTTCTGGCTGATGAATCACGGCATATATTTCCTTTCCTGCAAAATACCTTTAACGGAAAAACCGCCGCAGCAACCTATAGGCGCTCAGGCGGTTTACCATTATGCTTCTTTTTTAGCAATGACTTGCTTGCCGTCGTAATAACCGCATGCACTGCAAACTCTGTGCGTCAGGTTATATTCACCGCAGTTGGAGCACTTTACCATGCCGGGCATGGACAGCTTCCACACGTTGGAGCGTCTCTTATCTCTGCGTGCTTTTGAAACTTTTCTCTTCGGTACTGCCATTTGGAATCCCCCCTTTGTATCGTTAAAAAGGATCATTACAATCCATTATACTACTATTTATCCATTTTATCAAGTAGTTTTTGAAATATTTCCATTCTTGGATCAATTTCTTTTTTTTCACCGCACGTACAGCCGTCTCCGATTTTTCTGCCGCAAGTATCACACAGTCCGGGACAGTCGTCGCTGCAAAGATGATAGATTGGCAATTCCAGAATTACCGCCTCTAAAACTTCGCGGTCAAAATTGATTCCCCCATCTTTTACCCATATAATATCGTCTTCGTCTATATTTTCAACACCGGCTCCGCCTGAGGTGACAATCCGCTCTAGCGGAAAAGAAAGGGTGCCCGTCAGCTGTGTCAAACACCGGTCGCAAACCGTTGCATAGTCGGCACGTATCTCCGCTCGCAGCGCCATATATCCATCGTTGTCAATCACACTGCCTGAAACGTGAATCGGTGCGGATAGGGTAATATCGTCGGGAAGCTGCGGCGCTTCCTCCACAGCATCCGGAGTAAGGGAAAAGGAAAAGGGCAGCGACGGAATGCGCTTATTCATCAACTGTGTTAAATCCAGTCTCATGAAAACATGTCCTTTCCATCTTTGTTTGTGTCAGCCGTACACCTGTGAGAGATATCTGTTATGCAGTATAATACCCACAAGTTTAGCATAAACCGTTTTCATTATACCCTTTTCTTCTTTCTTTGTCAAGGAAAACGAAAAATATCATTTGTTTACACAAATTTCGTTGCACACAGCGAAATCTTATGTTAAAATTATTAAAAATGGTGCCGTCGCGCCGGGTGCGCAGAAAATAAAGCAGCCCCAAATACAAAGCCATAACGGCGTGGAGTATATATGAAATCTAGAAAGATTATAGGCAGAATTTTGCTTTTGGTGTTTATAGCGGGCGTTTTGGTGATCCTAGGCCGTGTTTTTATGATGGACGATAACGGAAACCTCACGAAAATCATTCCAACAGATTCTGCCCGACAGGCGTATGCTTCTCTTGGAAAGGACGCTTTTTACACGCACAAGTTTAGCGCGCCAATTGCACCTGACGGATATTTTACCGCTCATTCGCTTGTGTATAATAAGGAGCAGGGAGAATTACAGCTTACCGCGCGCTATAATGAGAGCGTTTACAAATATCTGGGTGTAGAGGATGGAAGTGATTTTTCCTGGGAACTGCGGGATGCGGAAGGAAATACAGTTTCCGTGGGCACAGTGGCGGATACAGAACAGAAATATTTCTACAGGCATTTTCGTCTGATTTTTTCTGATGTGACAGTAGAGGAAGAAGATTCGCTGTTTTTATTTCTGTGCTGTGATACTGTAGATTATCCCAAAGCGGAGACTGTGGGATTTGCAGTACATCGACCCGGTCAGGATTGGAAAAGATATAAGTTGGGCAGTGAAGAACGAGAGGCTTTGTCGTAAAGAGCGTTTCTTTAAACGAAAAAAGAGGGAATTTCCCTCTTTTTTACAAGAATAAAAAGGGAGGCCAATATTGGCCTCCCTTTTTGACAAGGTTTGCAGTTTACCCAAAAACGCGTTTTATTCATCCGCTGCGGTGATTTTATTTGGGGAACTTTCCTTCCAGCGCTTTCGTTTTTCTTTGCTGAATATACCCAAAATATCCCGCAATTTAACGTCATATTGAATTACGGTGAGATAATAGATATAAGCTAAAATCACAGATACGTAAATCGAAGCATTCGGTCTGCGCAAAACATTTCCAGAAAATTGTGCGGAACCTATAGCCAACGCAAATGTAACACCAACCATAGCGGTTTCCAGGTTAATAAGCTTTTTCCCTCTGGTAAGCAGTCCTACTATGATCAGCGCTGCAAAATATCCGATAAACAACATATAAATTGCGAACCCAATATATCCGCTATAGTAGAATACGGAAGGGAAATCGTTCTCCAAATCATAAATCGTTTCTAACTCGTGAAGCTCTCCCTCGTCGTCTTCCAGGGTATATTGTGCGATCAGCGTGATGTATTCATATCCAAAGCACCGGGTAAAGAGGTCGGAATCTTCCCAGGCAAGCTGGGCAAAAAAACGCTTTTGCTGCCGTGCCGCCGTCAGATTAGATACGGAAAGAGAATAATCATATTTTTCCAACACGCGCTCAAAACCAAAGGTGTCCACCATTGGATACAGATATAGATCATATACCTCACGGATCATCAGCTTCATACGATCATCCAGCGCGTCAAAGCTTTCTTTATCTAAGTCTTTGGGAAGCTTTGTTCCCAAAACCTCTCCGTTTTCATCTTCTTTTTCTGTTGCGTTAATTAAGTGGTTTACATAGTCCTGCTTGTAACCCATTGCCAGCGAATGATCCTCACGAATATCCCGCACAACGGAGGAATTATAGCAGACCAGACACATAGCCGTAACGCACAGCAGCGTTACATAATAAAAGGGATTTCTCTCTCCCTGAATAAGCAAAAAGATCATCACAGCGGGAGCGATAATAAAGATGGCGAAATAATCTACCTTTGTGCCGGTGAAAAACAGGATCCCGAAGCAGATGACACAGGCTGTGTAAAACAGGCCTTTGTTTTTCTTCTGATAGACAAACAAAAGAAGCAGCGGAATGACAAAGGTAAGAATGGCGCTTTGCGCGTTGTGTACCGTTGCCCAGCCCATCAGTCCTTTTTGCGCGTCTACATACGTATAGACTTGGGTGCCAGTCATATAAGAGAAAATGATAGAATGAATCATAATCACCATATTTATAAAAAAGGCACACTGTACTTTTTTTGGAATCAAATCGCTTTTTTTGAAAAAGGTGATAAAGCTCAGCGTGAACAGAGGAAGCTGCACGGTACGCAGCAAATTGTTCAGATCAGAAAAAGGAGACTGGTATCCCCCTTCCGATAAAAAGCAGGCTGCCACGTGCAGAATCCAGTACAGTCCGATAACACCGCCAAATAGAATATATATACGCTTTTTTTCAGAAATAAGGAAGCTGTACAATAGAATCCCCGCGAACATGAGAAAACGAAACGCGGTGGTATAAAGTGTTATTTCCCATTCCGTAGCCCAGTGAGAGATAATGTCCAAAACCGGCTGGATAAGCAGCAGAACGAAAACGAGCTCCGGCACAATATCCGTCAGTTTTCTTTTTGTTTTTGTAAAAGCAGAAACACTGGTATTCATATAACCTGTTTACCTCAAAATTTATGAATTGTATCGGCGGATAATGGCATCTGCAATCCGGGCAGAAGCTTGTCCGTCACCGTAAGGATTTTCCGCCCTGCACATAGCATCATATTGTGCTGGATCACACAGAAGCGTATCGATCATGTTGTAAATATCGTCTTCCTTTGTGCCGGCAAGACGCAGCGTTCCTGCCTGCACGCCTTCAGGCCGTTCGGTGGTATCCCGCAGAACGATAACCGGTTTATGCAGGGAAGGAGCCTCCTCCTGAATGCCGCCGCTGTCTGTAAGAATCATATAAGATTTAGCCAGCAGATTGTGAAATTCCACCACCTCCAGAGGCTGAATCAGACGGACGCTGTCCATGTCTCCAAACACCGCATTAGCGGCTTCCGACACAATAGGATTTAAGTGTACAGGATATACCACTTTTACATCCTGATATTTTTCGCAGATCCGGCGGATTGCGCGAAACATTCCCCGCATAGGAGCGCCCAAGTTTTCCCGCCGGTGAGCGGTTAAAACGATCAGACGGCTGCCTGCGGCCCAACGTGTGATTTCATCTTCATAATCGGGACGTACTGTAAGTTTTAGCGCATCAATGGCGGTATTTCCAGTAACAAAAATCGTGTCCGGCTTTTTGCCTTCATCCAGTAAGTGCTGCCGGCTTTGCTGGGTAGGCGCAAAGTTCATTTCCGCCACCAAGCTAATGAACTGCCGGTTGATCTCTTCCGGATAGGGAGAATATTTGTTGTAGGTGCGCAGCCCCGCTTCTACATGACCCACGGGAATTTTATGATAAAAAGCGGAAAGCGCTGTGGCAAAAGCCGTCGAAGTATCGCCGTGTACCAAAACGATGTCTGGCGCTGTCTCTTCTAAAACGTCTTTCATCTTTTGCAGAATCGCTTCTGTAATTCCAGACAGTGTTTGACCGGGCTTCATAATGTTCAAATCATAGTCCGGACGAATGTCAAACGCCTGCAGTACCTGATCCAGCATCTGTCGGTGCTGGCCGGTCACACAAACAATACTTTCAATTTCGCTTCTTTTCTCTAATTCTTTGACTAGGGGCGCCATTTTGATCGTTTCCGGGCGTGTGCCAAAAACAGACAAAACCTTGACCATATTAGAAATATCCTTTCTAAAATTTGCGGGCAGGAAAATGGCAGCCCGTATGATTGCTATTTTTTAAAACTTAATGTTCGATTAAATCAGTGATGTTATCCGTAATTTCCTGGTTATAGTCAGCCAAATCGTCTGGCTGTTTTTCTGTCTTTTGGGCCTGCACCAGTGCATCCTCCAGATTTTCGTAGCCTACCAGGCCCTGCGTATACTTTTCCAGATTTTTTGTACAGTATAGGGGGAGTCCTACAGCCATAGCTTCCATAATATTCAGGGGCTGACCCTCATACCGGGAAGTGGAGATAAACGCATCCATCTTCTGCATATAGCCGAAGGGATTCGACTGGTTTCCAAGCAGAAATACTTTTCCCGTCAGGGACAGATTTTTAATTTTTTCCTGGAGCATTTCCCGATCCGGTCCGTCTCCAATGATATACAGACGAAGGTCTTCTCTCCGTGCCAGCGCACGCGCGAAAATATCCAACATAATGTCATATGCCTTTTGATGGCACAGGCGTCCCAGACCTACCAGGTTGAAACAGTTTGGATCTACAGCGAAATTTTCGGGTTCTTCCAGAACTTTGCGGGCAATTTCCGTTGTGTCGATATAGTTTTGAATGGCGCGAAATTTTTTATCTGTCACGCCGGACATTTTTTGGAATGGTTTGATCAGTCCTTCGGACACTCCTACAAATTCATCGTAATAAGCGAACTTGCCCTTAAAAAGACTCCAGAGCAGGCGATATTTCCACTCGTTCTGCAGCTTTATTTCTACGTCGTTGTGAATCCACATGACGCGTTTTTTTGCCGGAATTTTGATGGCGCCTACCGCGCAGCTGTTCTGATAGGAATTGAAATCAATGGCTATATCATATTCCCCACAGTCACCGAAATCTGGGTGAATCAGCCCTTTTGCCAGATTAAAGGGGAGAAAGGAGTAGACCTTGGATACAGGATGCAAATACTTTACGTTCAATTTTTCAGGAAATGCTACGTTCCAAAAGGTATTTTCCGCGAACAGATACAAATCAACGGAAAAACGGTTATAGTCAATATTGCGCAGCAGGTTGATCAAGGATTTTTGAATTCCGCCCACGCTTAAATCGTTTTGGAAGATGGCGACTCTTTTCATAGTATTTATAAGATTCCTTTTTGATTTGAACGATTTGTATACAATAATAAAATCATTTTACCACAATAAACAGAAATTGTCAATTTGCCTGGCGATTTTTCTTGCGGAAGCGAACTTTTGCATAGATAAATAATAGCAGCAGGATTCTATTAGATCCTGCTGCTGTATCCATTACCAAAACCATTTTCTTTTTGGAGGTGGAGGCGGACAATTGCATTCCGGCATGTGGGGCGGTACATCTACCAAAATCGCGTCTTCTCCAATTTTTTGAATTTTATCCCAGGGGATGCGCAGATCATTGCTCCGCCCAAATCCGAAATGGCCGCCTTCCCCCGGAACGAATATCGCTGTAATACACCCATTACATAAATCGATTTCATAATTGCAAATATGTCCCAGCTTTCTGCCGTCGCATACGCTGATCACAATTTTATTGCTCAGGCTGTTTGTGTTGCAGGCCATGGTTCCCTCCCGGATATGATATATGCTTTTTACAGCAGTATATGCAGTAGGGATTGTCCAGTATTCCGGAAAAATGAATAAATCAGAATGAGGGCAAGGATATCTCTCCCCCGTCAGCTTCGCTGACGGGGGAGAGATACGAATGCAGTAATGGAAGCATTAGAAAAAGGATAGTTGATTGGTCATAGACATGCCTTTGAACACACCGTTGGCGTCCAGCACTTCCACAACCGTTTTGGAAAGCTTAGCAGCGATGCGCAGATCCTCTACGGAGAAGATATCTTCTTCCGTTCTGGCGCGCATAATATTTTCCGCAGCGGTATCGCCTAAGCCGCCGATAGAGTTGAAGGGCATACGTATACCCTCTTCTTGGGGCAGAAATTTTTTTGCGTGGGACTGTTTTAAATCTACCGGAAGAAAGCGGATTCCACGGGCCATCGCTTCGTTGACAAGCTGAAGGGCGCCGAAGGTTTCATTATCCTTTGCGGTGGCTTCTTTACCCATATTTTTGATTTCATCCATTTTTGCTTTTACCGCCTGTTTGCCGCCGCAGACCACGCTGGCTTCCACCCCGCCGGGCGCCGCAGTAAAATAGGCTGCGTAAAATTCTTTGGGGTAATAGATTTTATACCAGCCAAGGCGCAGCGCATCAATAACGTATGCTGCCGCATGCGCCTTGGGAAACATGTACTTGATCTTTTTACAGGAGTCAATATACCAGTCCGGCACGCCGGCGGCAATCATGGCTTCCTCATATTCCGGTTTCAATCCTTTTCCTTTGCGCACGTCTTCCATAATAGCAAAGGACATTGCCTTTTCCATATTGTGATTTTGAATCAGATACAGCATAATATCGTCTCGGCACCCAATCACATCGGATATGGTGCAGGTTCCCGCATCAATCAACATATCTGCGTTGCCAAGCCAAACTCCGGTACCGTGGGTCAGACCAGAAATCTGCAGCAGGTCGGAAAAGCTTTTCGGATTGGCCTGAATGAGCACGCCCCGCACAAATTTGGTGTTCATTTCGGGAAGACCCAAAGTCCCCGTTTCCACACCAAGTAATTCCTCTTTGGTCACGCCCAGGGGAGCAGGCGTGGTGAAAAGCTGATAGAGTTTGGGATCACTGAGATTACAGTCCAGCACGTTGGTGTTCGTGTACTCTTCCAGCCGTTTATACTTGGTGGGAATATCGTGTCCCAGTATGTCCAGTTTCAGAATGGTGTCATGCAAATATTTAAACTCAAAGTGGGTGGTGATGGTGCCGGAGTTAGGATCGTCTGCCGGGTGCTGCACCGGACAGAAGTCGTAAATTTCGTATCCTTGCGGCACAATGATGATCCCTCCGGGGTGCTGCCCTGTGGTTCGTTTGACGCCAACACAGCCGCTGATCAATCGCTCCAGTTCCGCACGGCACACGGAGATTCCTTTCCCTTCCAGATATTTCGACGCATATCCGAAAGCGGTTTTTTCCGCCAACGTGCCGATGGTTCCAGCACGAAAGGCGTGCCCTTTACCGAACAACACTTCTGTATATTTATGGGCGTCGCCTTGGACATCTCCAGAAAAGTTCAGGTCAATATCCGGCGTCTTGTCTCCGTAGAAGCCCAGAAAGGTTTCGAAGGGAATGTTGTGGCCGTCCCGGATCATATCCGGCGCGCCGCATTTGGGGCAGTCCTTGGCAGGTAAGTCAAAGCCGGATTTTACAGAACCGTCCTCAATCCATTCACTGTATCTACACGCCGGGCAGCGATAGTGGGGCGGCAGAGGATTTACCTTGGTGATGCCACCCATGGTGGCTGCAAAGGAGGAGCCTACAGATCCTCTGGAGCCCACCTGATATCCTTTGGATTCGCTGTTTTCCACCAGACGGCGGGCAATGATATACATGATGGCAAATCCGTTTTTGATGATAGAATCCAGTTCCCGTTCCAGACGAGACTGCACCTGCGTTGGAAGGGGGTCACCGTACATAGAAGCGGCCATTTCGTAGCATTTATTGGTAAGTTCTTCTTCACTGCCTTCGATATGGGGCGGATAGGAGCCGGCCGGGATCGGATCCATTTTTTCTACCATATCGGCAATTTTATTGGTGTTGGTGACCACTACTTCGTAGGCCTTTTCTTCCCCCAGATAGGAAAATTCCTCCAGCATCTCCTCTGTTGTACGCATGTACAAATGACTGACCTTGTCTGCATCCGCGAATTTCATACCGGTCAGCAGAATGCGGCGGTAAATTTCATCCTCAGGATCAATATAGTGGGCGTCGCAGGTAGCGCATACCGGTTTGTTCAGCTTTTCACCTAGGGCTACGATTTTTCGATTCAGCTCTCGCAGTTCTTCTATATCCGCTGCCTTTTCGTTTTCAATCAGGAACATGTTGTTGGCTATGGGCTGAATTTCCAGATAATCATAAAAAGAGGCGATTTCCTCAATGGCGGCCTGGGGCTTATTCTCCAGTATAGCTCGGAACAGCTCTCCCGCTTCGCAGGCGGATCCAATGATGAGTCCTTCCCGCAGCTCCATCAGGCGGGTTTTGGGAATACGAGGCGTGCGGCGGTAATATTTCAGATAGGATTCCGATACAAGCCGGTACAGATTTTTTAACCCGGTGAGGTTTTTAGCCAGAATAATCTGGTGATATGTACGCAGCTTCAAGGGATCCGCGTTTTCACTCATTGCGTTGGTCATCTGGGCAAAATCAGTGATGCCTTCATCTTGGAGCTTGTCAATCATTTTGAAGAAGATATATGCCAGCATTTCCGCGTCGTCTGATGCCCGGTGGTGGTTAAAATCTCCCAAATGAAAGTATTCCGCTAAGGTATCCAGACGGTGACGTTTCAGTTCGGGATTTACATATCTAGACATAGATACGGTATCTAGATATGGGTTTTCAAAGGGAAGTCCGCATTCTTCGGCAGCCCGCCGAATAAAGCTGGTATCAAATCCTGCGTTGTGGGCAATCAGCAGCCGGTTTCCTGTAAAATCGAAAAAAGCGCGCAGCGCCGCGTCTACAGACGGCGCGTCCGCCACCATCTCGTCGGTGATGCCGGTGAGCTGGGTAATATTTTCCGGAATAGGAACTTCAGGATTGACAAAGGTGTTGAAGGTGTCCAGCACTTGGCCGCCCTGGACTTTTACAGCGCCAATTTCCGTAATTTTACAGTTTTGCACGGAGAGACCGGTGGTTTCAATATCGAATACGATCATTTCCTCATCGAAGCCGATGTCTGTTCTGCCATATAACGCTCTGGCCGTATCGTCCACAAAATAGGCTTCAATTCCGTACAGCACCTTAAAATCTTCCAGTTTTTTTGCGGCAAGCATTGCTGTGGGAAAAGCTTGGGCGGTGCCGTGGTCAGTGATGGCAATTGCCTTCTGCCCCCACGCTGCCGCTCGCTTTACGATTTCTTCCGGCTTTGCTGTCGCGTCCATAGAAGAAAGGTTCGTATGCATGTGCAGTTCGACTCGTTTGGTATCTGCCCTGTCGGGACGGATATGCATCTTGATTTTCTTTGCCCCTTTCAGGGTAATATTAAATTCTCCATATTTATCCTGACGTACACTGCCGCAAGCCGCCAAACAGATACCCGGTTTTGTAGCGGACGCCAGCGCTGCCGCTTCTCCTTCTTCCAAGGTTGTACGCAGAAATACGGAGCTGTCTTTGTCGGTGATGCCAATACTTACAGAAAATTTGTCGCTGCCCCGCAGCTCGTTGGTTTTTACTTGAAAAACCTGACCAAGTACCACCACATGACGGGCTGCCCTGTTGATGCTGCGCAGAGGGGTAGGATCGTCATGCTCAAAATCTTCTCCAAAAATCACTTCGCCGTCAGAGACATTGAAGACCATTTTTCCAGCTCGCACCAGCGCGTCTCCCACTGTTTCTACCTGTGCTTCTCCGTCAAAAAGAGATTCTACCCGTTCATATACGGGATTAGCCTCGGCTTCCTCCTGAGCTTTTTTCTCCTGTTCGGCCTGATATTGCGCTGCCTGCTCTTCGGCGCGTTGCTGATATTCTCGGATTTCCTGATTCTGCTGTTGTATGTACGCCTCAAAATGGGACAGATAATCCTCGCTTTGTATAATTTCTACTTTATAGGAAAGGGAAAATTCGCTGCGGATAATGCCCGCAATAATATCGCCGGTGCGTCCTAAATCCAAAAGCTCTACACCACCGATGGTGAAGGGAACGGACAGGGTGATCTTATCTCCTTCGATTTTGCTTTCGTATGTATTAAAGAAACCGTTGGACACAGCGCCTACCCGTTTGGATTCGATCAAAACCTGGGGCAGATACGCTTCAGTAAACAACTCCGACGGAAAACTTGGCAATAGACGGAGCATGGCGAGACCGTACAGCTCGCAAAGCTGATCCTCCATTTGATACAGATCCCGTTTTTCGCAGAGAAAAGGAAGGGAAAACGATACCTGGTACATGCTTTTTTCTTTATCTCCGGAGAGGAGGGCGTCGGCGGCAGCGTCAAAAATCTCCCGCTGCCGCTGGGTTTGCGGCGTAAATCGGGAGAAGATTGTTTTCAGCGTGCGCTTTTTTGCTTCTGCCATAAATATCTCCGTTTCTTACAGGGTATCCTGCGTATCTTCCAGCATTCGGTGCGTTTCTTCCATTAAAACTTCCAGCAGCTTGTCCTCAGCGATACGGCACACTTGCTTCCCGCGCCGGAATAAAATGGCGCATCCGTCTCCTCCGGCAACGCCAAAATCCGCTTCCCGGGCTTCTCCCGGGCCATTGACGGCACACCCCATAATGGCTGCCGTAATGCTTTTTCCGCCGGTATCTATTTCGGACACTGCTGCTTTATAAGCCTCCGCGATAGAGATTAGATCGATTTTCGTCCGCCCACAGGTAGGGCAGGAGATGACGGTGATTCCATGATTTCGCACTCCGGCCGCCGCCAAAATTTCTTTTGCGGCGGTGACTTCGGCGGCGGGATCAGCGGTCAACGTCACTCGAATGGTATCGCCGATCCCATCGCACAGCAGCGCGCCGATACCCATTGCATTTTTGACAATGCCGCTGTACTGTGTGCCGGCTTCTGTGACACCTAAATGCAGGGGATAATCCGACTGGGCCGCAACGATTCGACAGGCGTGGATCATGGTATCCACCCGGGAGGATTTAATTGAAAGGACAATATCGTGAAATCCCATGTCCTCCAGCATTTCCGCTTGGCTCATGGCGCTTTCGGCCAGGGCGTCTGCAGTTGGTCCGCCGTATTTTTCCAAAAGGGATTTTTCCAGGGACCCTCCATTAACGCCGATACGTATTGGGACGCCGGCATTTTTACAAGCGTTTGCCACTGCCTGTACGCGGTCCCTGCTGCCGATATTTCCAGGATTGATCCGGATTTTATCGGCTCCCTGCCGCAGGGCCTCCAGGGCAATTCTATAATCGAAATGGATATCCGCTACAAGCGGCGCGGTAATGCCGGCCTGCTTCGCTTTTGCAAAGACGGCGGCCGTTTCCATATCGGGTACGGCAATGCGCACAATTTCACAACCGGCGGCAGTCAGGGCATGAATTTGTTCAATGGTTCCATCAAAGTCCCCGGCGGGTCGATTGGTCATAGACTGTATGGACACAGGCGCATTCCCGCCGATAGTAATATTTCCTACACGGACGGTGCGTGTTTTTCTTCTCATAGAAATTCCTTTCTAAAACAGGCCGATGATATCCTTCACACAAATCACTACCATGAAAAGCATCAGCACCGCCAGTCCCGCAAAATGTATATAGCCTTCGATTTCCGGCTTTATGGGCTTTCTGCGGATACCTTCAATGATTAAAAAGATTAGGCGGCCTCCGTCCAGAGCGGGTAGGGGCAATAGATTGACTACGCCTAGATTTATGGTGATGATTGCAATCAGCGAGAAAAAGCTAAAACTGCTGGTTTGCGCAGCTTCTGTAAGCACTTCTGTAACGCCTACCGGGCCGGATACAGCCTGGATCCCATATCGGCCGGTTACAAGGTCATACAAAGATTCCCAAATCATACGGACGGTGTAGGTGCTTCTGTAAAGGCAGTGTTTCGCTATATTTCCAACGGAGGGTCTTTCAGCATAAATTTTGAAGTCCTGGTTTCCGAAGGCTGTACCGGATTCTGACATGATGGGAAATTCTACATCCTTCACGACCACTTCCTCGCCATCCCGAATGACAGTAAGATCCACCGGTTCAATACCCAGGCGCATAATTTCGTACATAAGTTCGTCGGCAATATGCACCCGCTGGCCATCTACACGGATGATTTCATCATCTATCTGCAGTCCGGCCTCGTAAGATACGGACCCTTCGGCAAATTCCGCGACAACAGTAGAACCCAGCACAGGTTTGGCGCAAACCAGCACAGAGGTGATGATTACCCCAAGCAAAATATTGATGATAGCGCCGGCGGAAACGATGATCAGCCGCTGCCACACTTTTTTCTTGTTGAACGCGTTGGGATCGTCGGATTCTTCATCCTCTCCCACCATGGAAACAAATCCGCCGATTGGAAACAGGCGCAGGGAATAAGCAATACCAGATTTTTTGGATGTGCGGGTAAGCAGCTTTGGCCCCATACCAATAGCAAATTCTCGAATAGACACATGGAACAGACGAGCAAAGAGAAAGTGCCCGCCCTCGTGGACAAAAATCAGTACGCCGAAAATAAAAACGGCAAGCAAAATATACAGTACGGTAGAAATAGAAATCACGCCCTTTCCGTTACTGGAAAATTATCTTTTTATCTGTGCCAGAGCGGTAGCTCTGGCAGCGCGGTCTGCTTCGTAAACGTCTTCTTCCGTTTTTACCGGATAGACGGAACATACGGCTAAGGTTTCCCCAACCAAAGCGGGAATATCCGTAAAAGAGATTTTACCAGACAAAAACGCGTCTACTGCGATTTCATCTGCGGCGATCAACGCCGCGGGAGCGCAGCCTCCTGCCTCCCAAGCCTGTCGGGCGATTTTTAGCGCGGGAAACGCCTTTTCGTCAGGTGTATGGAAGGTCAGCGTTCCCACTGCGGCAAAATCCAGACTGTGGCCGTCAAAGGGCGCGCGCTGCGGATAATGAAGCGCGTAGCGGACACAGTCCGCCATATCCGGATAGGACATTTGCGCAAGTACGGATGTATCAATGTATTCCACCATGGAATGAATTATACTTTGTGGATGGACAACAACCTCTACCTGATCCCCCCGCACGCCGAACAGACGGCAAGCCTCGATCCATTCAAAGCCTTTGTTCATCAGTGTGGCGCTGTCAATTGTGATTTTTTTGCCCATTTTCCAGGTGGGATGGGCCAGAGCCATCTGCGGTGTTACGGCGGAAAGCTCCGCCGAAGTTTTTCCAAAGAACGGTCCGCCGGATGCGGTAAGGATAATTCGGCGAATTTTTGCAGGATCTGCAGGACCGTGGGGATTGGCAGAACCTGTGGCGGTGAGACACTGAAAGATGGCGCTGTGTTCGCTGTCTACGGGAATCAGTTC
>CAJUIQ010000002.1 GCA_910586545.1 uncultured Eubacteriales bacterium | reverse complement strand
AACTTCGTCAGATGTATCTCAATGCTTATTTTGGTCAACATACTCTACTGTAAAAGAAAGGTTGGATGTTGCTATGAACTTGGATCGTATGATCGCCGTCAGGAATAACAAAACCATCTATAGAGATGGGGAACGCTGTCTGAAAGTGTTTCAGGAAGACTATTCCAAGGCGGACGTGCTGAACGAGGCATTAAACCAGGCGCGGATTGAGGAGACAGGACTGAATATTCCAAAGATTTTAGAAGTAAGCATGATAGATGGGAAATGGGCCATTGTTTCCGAATATATCAAGGGAAAAACTCTGGCGCAGCATATGCAGGAAAACCCAAAAGAAAAGGAACAGTATTTAAATCTGTTCGTAGGCTTGCAGTTAGAAATGCACAGTAAAACCTGTCCCATGCTAGGCAAGCTCAAGGATAAGATGAATCGGAAAATCAGCCAGACAGAGCTTTCCGCTACCGTACGCTATGATTTGCACACCCGGCTGGAGGCGATGCCAAAGCACGGGAAAGTATGTCATGGAGATTTCAATCCTTCCAATATTATTATTGGAGACGACGGCGTGCCCTATATTCTGGACTGGTCGCATGCGACGCAGGGGAACGCTTCCGCAGATGTAGCTAGAACATATCTTCTCTTCTGGCTGGCAGGCGACATCGCCGGTGCGGACAGATATCTGGATCTGTTCTGCGAAAAAAGCAACACCGCAAAGCAGTATGTACAGAAATGGATGCCCATTGTGGCGGCTTCTCAATTGGTAAAGGCCAATGAGAATGAGCGGGAATTCCTGTATTCCTGGATCAACGTAGTAGATTACGAGTAAAGAACGGGAGGGTATCGGTTATGAAAATTACAGTTTGTATTGGTTCATCCTGCCACATCAAAGGATCCCGCCAGGTGGTGGAACAGCTGCAGTATCTTATTCATGAGCACGATCTTAGCGATAAAGTAGAGCTTGCAGGCACCTTTTGCATGGGCAAATGCCAGGAGGGCGTCTGCGTTACCGTAGACGACGCATTCTTTTCCGTAACTCCTGATACGGTAAAAGCGTTTTTCCTAGAAAACGTAGCCGCAAAGGCGTAAATATGCTATGGTACCAGGCGCCCCTTAGGGGCGCCTGGTAATCCATCCACAGAGAGGTTATACATATGATTATACAAATCTGCGTAGGCTCCTCCTGCTATCTGAAAGGCTCACAGGATATTGTGGCGCTGTTTGAAGCCGCTGTGGCAGAGCATAAGTTGGATGCCGACGTCACCCTTGCCGGAAGCTTTTGCACCGGTAAATGCAACCGAGAAGGCGTTACCGTGGTTATTGACGATACGGTACACACCGGAATTACGAAAGAAAACTTTCAAGCATTCTTTGCGGAGAATGTGCTTCGTCCGCTCTCTGCAGAAAGGAACTGATCTATGGATTGCCTTACCTTAAAAAAATCCAACTGTAAAAACTGTTATAAGTGTATCCGTCACTGCCCGGTAAAATCGATCCGCTTTTCCGGGAACCAGGCGTATATAATCGGCAATGAATGCATTCTTTGCGGACATTGCTTTGTAGTATGTCCCCAGGACGCCAAACAAATCGTGGATGAAACGGAAAAAGTGCGGGTACTGCTGCAAAGCGGTGATCCGGTAATTGTCAGTCTTGCGCCTTCTTTCGTGGCAAACTATGAAGGAGTAGGCATCGGCGCTATGCGGGACGCCCTGAAGCAGCTGGGCTTTTACGATGCGGAAGAAACCGCCGTTGGCGCTACTATCGTAAAAAATGAATATGAGCATATGATAAACGAGCAGCAGAGGGATGTGATTATTTCTTCCTGCTGTCACTCTATCAACTTGCTGATTCAAAAGTATTTCCCTGCACAGCTTCCCTACCTGGCGGATATTCTCTCCCCCATGCAGGCGCACTGTCAGGATATTAAGCGCCGGTATCCAAACGCCAAGACGGTTTTCATTGGTCCTTGTGTCGCGAAAAAGGATGAGGCTGCCTTTTATGAAGGATTTGCGGATGCGGTGCTTACCTTTGATGAGCTTACCCGATGGTTGCGGGCGGAAAATATTGAACTGTGCCGGGAAATGGATGCGGACGAAAACAGTCTTGCCCGGTTTTTCCCAACTACCGGCGGAATTCTGAAAACGATGCTGCAGGAAAACCCCGCATATTCCTATATGGCAATTGATGGTGTGGAAAACTGCATCGCGGCCCTCCGGGATATTGCGGAAGGAAAGATCCATCACTGCTTTATTGAGATGTCCGCCTGTGTAGGAAGCTGCGTCGGCGGGCCGGTTATGGAAAAATTCCACCGTTCACCTGTGCAGGATTACATGGCTGTGTCTCGCTTTGCCGGCAAAAAAGATTTTGCGGTGGACCGGCCGGATCCCTCTTTTTTGCAGAAAACTTTTGCCGCAATTCCCCGGAAAAACCAAATGCCCTCTGAAAATGAAATTGCCGATATTCTTCGGCAGATGGGCAAGCATACTCCCGCTGATGAGCTCAACTGCGGATCCTGCGGATACAACACCTGTCGGGAAAAGGCTGTGGCGATTTATCAGGGAAAGGCGGAGGCCTCTATGTGTCTGCCCTATCTGAAAGATAAGGCGGAAACATTCTCCGACAATATTGTCCGCAATACCCCCAACGGGATTATTGTACTCAATGAAAAGCTGGAGGTACAGCAGATCAATAAGGTGGCCCTGAAAATCATGAACCTGCGCAGCGCTGCAGATGTGTTGGGAGATGGGGTCATCCGGATTCTGGATCCGAAAGACTTTGTAGAAGTGCTGCAAAAGGGCAGAAATATCCGCGACCGTCGGGTATATCTGGCGGAATACGACAGATATGTGGAAGAAACCATTGTGTACGATAAGGAATATCGACTGCTTGTATGTATTATGCGGGATGTGACGGAAGAAGAAACCGCTAGAGAGAAGAAAGAAAGCATCAGCCGCCAGACGGTGGAAGTTGCTGACCGAGTGGTAGACAAACAGATGCGTATTGTGCAGGAGATTGCTTCTCTGCTAGGAGAGACAGCCGCTGAAACGAAAATTGCTCTGTCAAAGTTAAAGGAGTCTATCAGCGATGAATAATTTGTGTGCTGATATCGGCTGGAAAAGTATCAACCATGAGGGCGAGCAGCTTTGTGGGGATCATGTGGATATCGTGGAGCAGGGAGACAATTCCACTGTTATTGTACTGGCGGACGGACTGGGCAGTGGGGTGAAAGCAAGCATTCTTTCCACACTGACCTCCAAAATTATTTCCACTATGATGGCGGAGGGACTGCCGCTGGAAGAATGCGTGGCTACCATTGCGGCTACCCTTCCCATTTGCTCCACCAGGGGCGTGGCATACTCTACTTTTACAATTATACACTTGATTGAAAACGAGCGGGCGGAGCTGATTCAATATGACAATCCCCAAGTGATTCTGCTGCGGGACTGCAAAAATTATGAATATCCCAGAAATGAACTGAATATTGACGGCAAAAAAATCTATAAGTCTGTGATTGACCTGCAGGAAAACGATATTTTTATCGCTATGAGCGACGGCTGCCCCCATGCGGGGATCGGTCTTGCCTACAATTTCGGCTGGAAACGGGAAAATATCATTGATTTTATGGAAACCTTCGCCCACGTGGGCTATACAGCGAAAACGCTTTCTACTATGCTGGTGGACGAATGCAATAAGCAATATGGCTATCGCCCCGGCGACGACGCTACTGCCTGTGTGATCCATATCCGCCGCCGTGCGCCTATGAATATCTTGTTCGGTCCTCCCCGAAATCGGGACGACTGTAACCGGATGATGTCTTTGTTTTTCTCTAAAGAAGGGAAGCACATCGTTTGCGGCGGCACCACCTCTACTATCGCATCCCAGTACCTTGGAAAGCCCCTTAAAGCAAGCCTGCAATTTGATCACAGCGATGTGCCGCCTATCGCGGAGATAGAAGGAATAGACCTGGTGACCGAAGGGGTGATCACCATCAATAAGGTGATTGAATACGCCAGAGATGTACTGGACAAAAACGAGCTGTACGAGCATTGGAGCACCAAGCGAGACGGCGCGTCTATGATTTGTCGTTTGCTGTTTGAGGAGGCGACAGATATCAACTTTTATGTGGGGCGGGCGGTGAATCCGGCCCATCAGAATCCGGAGCTGCCAATTACATTCAATATCAAAATGAATTTGGTAGAGGAGCTTACCAACTGTCTGCGGCAGATGGGGAAACGCATCAAGGTAAGCTACTTCTAAAGGAGATTATAGAGATATAAATGAGAAAATTCGATACAAAAGTTCAGCATTTGAAATATAAAGTTCTGCGGGAGGTGGCAAAACAGGCTTGGGACGACACGCTCCTGGACAATTTGCTGGAAATTCCCAAAAAAATCGTACCCGGAAATATGCCGACCATGCGCTGCTGCGTATACAAGGAACGCGCGATTTTGGGCGATCGAGTAAGACTTGCCATGGGTGGGGACAAGGAAAACCCCAACGTGATCGAGGTAATCGAGACGGCCTGCGACGAATGCCCCATGGGTGGATACGAGGTCACTAACTCCTGCCGGGGCTGTCTTGCGCACCGGTGCGAGGACGTATGTCCCAGAGGTGCAATTTCTTTTGACCACAATCATGTGGCCCATATTGATAAATCCAAGTGTGTAGACTGCGGCGCCTGTGCAAAGGTGTGTCCCTATACAGCAATTATCAACCGGAAACGTCCATGTGAAAACGCCTGCAAAATCAAGGCGATTTATATGAACGAAAACAAGGCGGCTGCCATTAACAACGATAAGTGTATCTCCTGCGGTGCGTGTGTGTATCAATGTCCGTTCGGCGCTATTATGGACAAATCCTATATTTTAGATGTAATCGACATTATAAAAAAAAGCGAAAACAATCAAAAATATAAGGTGTATGCTGTGGTGGCTCCGTCCATTTCCAGCCAGTTCCGATATGCAAAGCTGGGACAGGTAATCAGCGGGCTGAAAAAGCTTGGATTCCATGCTGTAGTAGAAGCAGCGCTGGGCGCCGACATGGTTGCCTGGGCCGAATCGGAAGAGCTTGCCGAAAAAGGATTTTTGACCAGCTCCTGCTGTCCGGCCTTTGTAGACTACATTGAAAAATTCTTCCCGGATCTTAAGGAATTCGTATCCCACAATCTGTCTCCTATGGCCACTATTGCTAAATATATCAAAGAACAGGATGCTCCCTGCAAAATTGTATTTATTGGTCCCTGCACCGCCAAAAAGGCAGAAGTGCAGAAAGAGGCTGTGCGGCAGTACGTAGATGTAGCTATGACCTTTGAAGAATTGCAAGCGCTGTTTGACAGCAAGGATTTGGAAATTACCGAGCTGGATGAGGACGTGCTGGACAACGCTTCTTATTTCGGCAGAATTTTTGCTAGATGCGGCGGCTTGGCCGACGCGGTAGCTGAAGGGCTGAAAGAGCACGGCCTGGATGAGGATTTTCAACTGAAGGCTCTTTCCTGCGACGGTATCGAGGCGTGTCGTACCGCCCTGATGAAGAAAAGCAAAAATGTGTTGGACGCCAACTTTATTGAGGGAATGGCCTGTATCGGCGGCTGTATCGGCGGCGCCGGCTGCCTTACCCACGGAGAGAAAAATAAGGCCGAGGTGGATAAATACGGCAAAGAAGCATATGAGAAAACCATTACCGATGCGATTTCCATGCTGAAATAAATGGAATAGAAAAGGCTCCCGCTTATGCGAGGGCCTTTTCGGTATATGTTTTCGACAAAAAGGAGGGATACATATCCTCCTTTTCATCGCCCGCCTTATTCAGAACGTGTTTCTGCCTGACTGTCTAAATAAGACTGCAAAATCAGCGTGGCGGACAGCTCGTCCACCGCTTTTTTGCGTTTTTCGCCCCGCACATTGATTTCCGATAAAATTTCGTGGGCGTTTACCGTGGTGAGCCGCTCGTCCCACAAAATCACCGGCAGACCCGTCCTTTGTTCCAGCATGTCTGCAAAAATTCGGCATTTTTCGCTCCGAGGCCCTTTCGTTCCGTCCATATTTACTGGATCCCCGATCACAATGCCCACCGCCTCCCGGCGTTGAGCCGCTTGCGCTACACCTTCCACGGTTTTGCGCATACTTTTCGATACCACACATCCAGCGCCAAATGCCATTTTCCCGGCACTGACCGCAAGGCCAGTGCGGGTATCTCCATAATCTACTCCCAGCAGGATCTCTGTCATCGTCCGTTCTCCCGGATCTCCGCCGCGAAGTCCTTCACCTGCTGCAGCGTAGGTACAGAGGGGACGGCGCCTTCTTTTGTAACGGACAGAGCCGCGGCATAAGTAGCAAACCGGGCTGCCTCTAAAATATCCCCTTTTTGTAAATATGCATAGGAGAGGGCCGCAGTGAAAACATCTCCCGCCGCAGTGGTGTCCACTGCCTGCACTTTATGGGCGGGCACTAAGTGGTAATACTTGCCGTCATACACAAAGGCTCCTCTGCTGCCAAGTTTGATCACCACATATTTTGTCTCTACCACTCCCGCAAGGTGGATGGCCGCTTTCAGGCAGTTTTCTACACTGTCCGGTACAATGCCGGTCAGAGCGGCGCACTCTGTTTCATTTGGAGATAAAATTTCTGCTCTGCCTAAATTTTCAAGGGAAAATTCGGGACGCACAGGCCCTGCGTCCACAAATAGGGGAATATCTTTTTCCCTGGCAAACCGGGCGGCGGCAAAAACCGCCTCATCCGGAATTTCCAGCTGAACAAATACTCCGTCTGGATAACAGGTAAAGGCCTCTTCCACATTTTCAACAGACAGTGTGCCGTTTGCCCCCGGATATACGATGATCCGGTTAGCGCCGTCCTCTTCTTCAACCAAAATAGAGGCAAGGCCGGTGGGAGATTCGGAATCTTGAAACACAAATCTGGTGTCAATTCCTTCCTCTCCATAAATCCGTTTCAGCCGGGCGCCGTTTTCGTCCCGACCAACTTTGGCGCAAAAAACCGCGTCCGCACCAAGACGAGCAAATGTTACCGCACTGTTGGATCCCTTTCCTCCGGCTACATATTTACAGGTTGCACTTTCCAGCACCGTTTCCCCTTGCTGGGGCAGCCGTGCCATACGCTGTACAAAATCAATATTGGCCGAACTGACGACGAGCATTCTGTGTTTCATCAGGAGCCTCCTCCTTAATTATAATTATTTTTAGTATACTATGAATTTTATTGGGATGCAAGGCGTAGTTTGTAAAGTTTTGGGAGATCATTTAATGTAAATGCATTGATTTATTCATATCTGCTATGTATAATAATAACAATTCCCTGCCATTGGCAGGGAAAACGATTACTGTGAGGGAGTAGCCGGCATGCTTGCGGCAGGACGCAAGTATGTGGATTGTCAACAACACTGGTCTGCACCGGCAGACTTGGCAATTCTTCATTCGCCAGACTCACAAATAAAAAGAAAGAAGGAGTATTCTGGTGAAATTGTATCAAGCAGAAACAGAAGAGGTTCTGCGTCATGTGGGCGGCAGTGTGGACGGCCTAAATCCGGGGGAGGCGCAAAAACGCCTTTTGGCAAACGGGAAGAATCGGCTGCAGGCCGGGAAAAAGAAATCCTTGGCCAGCAAACTTTGGGAGCAAATTCGGGATCCCATGATCCTGGTGCTGATTGCTGCGGCAATCATATCCGGCGCTTTTGGAGAAATCGCGGATATGGTGATTATCCTGATTGTGGTGGTGCTAAACGCGGTGCTGGGCGTTGTACAGGAGGGAAAGGCGGAACGCGCAATTGAGGCGCTGCAGAAAATGTCCGCCCCGTATTCCAAGGTGCGACGGAACGGAAATGTGGAAAAAATTCAATCGGAGGATATTGTTGTCGGCGATATTGTTCTTCTGGAAGCGGGAGACAGCGTTCCTGCCGATATGCGGATTCTGGAGGCAGCTAGTCTGAAAATCGAAGAGGCGGCGCTGACTGGCGAATCTGTTCCCGCCAATAAAACAGCGGGCGCGCTGACCCCGACAGAACAGGATGTTCCTCTTGCAGACCGCGCCAATATGGCTTATATGGGAACCAGCGTGGTATACGGCCGGTGCGAAGGGGTCGTTACCGCTGTAGGTATGGATACGGAAATGGGAAAAATTGCGGGGATTCTTTCCGATACGGATACGGAAAAAACGCCTCTGCAGCAGAAGCTGGCGGGGCTTTCCAAAGTTCTCAGCATTGGCGTTCTTGGAATCTGTGTGGTAATATTTATCATCAACGTGCTCCGGGGCGGAGGTTTTACCGGTCCGAATGTATTGGAGTCCTTACTGACTGCCATCAGCCTGGCTGTGGCAGCAATTCCTGAAGGTCTTGTAGTTGTGGTAACGGTGCTGTTATCTATCGGCGTGACAAAAATGAGTGGGAAAAACGCCATCATTCGCCGGTTGACTGCAGTAGAAACATTGGGCTGCACCCAAATTGTCTGTTCCGACAAGACGGGAACCCTCACCCAGAATAAAATGACTGTAGTAGCGCACTATGGCGACGAAGCGGCATTGCGTGCGGCGATGTATCTCTGTAACGACGCACAGGGTGAGAACGTGGACCAGATGGTAGGGGATCCCACAGAAACGGCGCTGCGCGTATTTGCCATAGAAGGCGGATATCATACGGATATTCCTCGCGCTGCGGAAGCCCCCTTTGACTCACAGCGGAAGATGATGTCTACTATTCACGCAAAGGAAGGGCACTTTATTCAATATACCAAGGGCGCGCCCGACGAGGTGTTGGCCCGATGTACAAGCGTAATGGAAAACGGATCCGCCGTGCCGCTGACCGGGGAGCGACGGAAGGAAATTCTTACCCGGAACAGCGAAATGGCAGGCCGTGCTCTGCGTGTTCTGGGCGCTGCCTGTAAAATATACGATACACTGCCGACGGATACGGATCCGCAGCGACTTGAGACAGACCTGACTTTTATCGGGCTGTGCGGTATGATTGACCCGGTTCGCCCCGAGGTAAAGGAGGCTATTACATCCTGTGGAAAAGCTGGTATTCGACCAATTATGATCACCGGAGATCATAAGGACACCGCTGTTGCCATTGCAAAGGAACTCGGTATTTTGCAGGATGCCTCTCAGGCGGTAACCGGCGCTGAACTGTCCGAAATGGATGACGCGGAGTTGGAACGGCGCATCGGAGATATCGCAGTATACGCCAGAGTTCAACCGGAGCACAAGGTACGCATTGTGAACGCCTGGAAAAAACGGGGCAAAATTACCGCTATGACCGGCGACGGCGTTAACGACGCGCCTGCGCTGAAGTCGGCGGATATCGGCGTAGGCATGGGGATTACCGGCACCGATGTTACAAAGAATGTTGCGGATATGGTGCTGGCAGATGACAACTTTGCTACAATTGTATATGCTGTGGAAGAAGGGCGTCGAATCTATGAAAATATTCGCAAGGCGATTCAGTTTCTGCTTGCGTCCAATTTGTCGGAGGTAGTGTCTATTTTTATCGCTACTCTGGCGGGACTGCGCTTGTTTGCGCCTGTGCAGATTTTGTGGATCAACCTGATTACCGATACTTTCCCAGCAATGGCGCTGGGGATGGAGCAGGCGGAAGCGGACGCAATGCAAAAACCACCTAGAGATGCCCGGGAAACGATGTTTTCCGGCGGGCTGGGAATCGATGTGATTTTACAGGGTGTGGCCATTGCCGCACTGACCTTGTGGTCGTTCTTTATTGGAAACGCCCAGTCGCATGCGACCGGTATGACAATGGCTTTTCTCACTTTATCCATGTGTGAAATTTTCCATTCGATCAATTTGCGCAGCAGAGAGAAATCATTGCTGCAGGTGCGCGGACATAATAAGCTGCTCACCGGCGCTATGATTCTTAGCTTTGTACTCACAGCAGGCGTGATCTATGTGCCTGGTTTGAATACGGCGTTTTCTCTGGTGGCCCTGTCTGTCGCTGAGTTTTTCGCTGCGCTAGGTATTGCGCTGGCAATTATTCCTATTGTGGAAATTGCAAAATGTATTAAACGGCATTTGAAAAAGTAAGGTTCGGAAACAGGATAAAGAATATGCCCCTTTGTACTTTACCTGTGGTGAAGATCATACAATATTATAATTTTTATGGAGGAAGAATTTAATTATGGAAGACGGCAGTCCATGGATTGCTATACTCATTACAATCGTACTGGTAGCGATCAACGGTATGCTTGCATCGGCGGAAATCGCCATGATGGGTTTGTCCGGTACAAAGCTGCAGGCGGCCGCCCAGTCAGGGGACAAAAAGGCGCGCCTGCTGCTCACGATGAAGGAACGCCCAAGCGACTTTTTATCTACCATTCAAATTGGTATTACCCTTGCGGGGCTTTTGTCCGGCGCCTTTGCGGCAGATTCTCTGGCCGCCCCTATTGTAGCCTTTGCGGCAGAAATGGGCGCCGCGGGCACCATACTGACTGTAATCGGCGGCGCGAGCACGTTTCTTATTACCCTGCTGATGACCTTCTTTATGCTGGTGTTCGGGGAATTGGTGCCAAAGCGCATAGCTATGGTGCGTCCTGAAAAAACCGCCAGAGGAATCGTATCGCTGATTCATATTCTTTCCAAGGTAACCCGTCCGCTGGTATGTCTGCTTTCCGTCACTACAAACGGTGTGCTGCGGCTTCTGCGTGTGGAACAGGGGGAAGCGGGCGAACGCGTTACGGAAGAGGACATTCTGCTTATGATGCGGGAAGGGCAGGCCCAAGGCGAAATCGAAGAGCAGGAAGTAGAGCTGCTCTCTAATGTATTTGCCTTTACCGACTTGGATGCGGAGCGTGTTATGACGCATCGTACGGAAATTGAGGACATAGAAGTAACCGCCATGGTTGGAGAGCTGATTGAACGCATGGCAGAGACCGGCCACACGAAATTTCCCGTAACCAAAGAGGATATCGACGAGGTTGTGGGCGTGGTGTACATGAAGGATATATTTCCTCTGTACAGCAAAGACGGCTCCATTGCGAAGAATTCTGTTTCCCAATATATGCGTCCTCCGTACTTTGTGTTTGAGAAGAAACCGGTGGATGAAATTTTTGCCGACATGAAAAATTCGGGGGAACAGCTTGCCGTAGTGGTAGACGATTACGGTGGCACCTGCGGAATCATTACGATTATGGATATCATTCAGGAAATCGTTGGTACGGTAGAAAAGGAAGAAACGGTTTGCAAAAATGAGGACGGTTCCTGGACCGCCGACGGACAAACGCAGTTTGAATTGCTTTGCGATTGTCTGGGATTGCCGGCGCCGAAAGAAGATTACGATACGCTGGGCGGGTTTATGCTGGACAGCCTTGGCTATGTTCCCTCCCGGGATCAGACGCCGGAGGTACTCTATCAGGGATACCGTTTCCAAATTACACAAATGGATGGAGCGCTGCCCCGGTCTGTGCGGATTTGGCGGCAGACGAAAGCTGTAGCGGCAGAACAATAATATATGTCCCGCCCCATTTGTTTGGAGCGGGACTACTTTTTGGGATATAGTGAACCGGATCGAAAATGGAAAGAAGGGCATGTCAAAATATGAAAATCGGACTTTTGTTGGAAGGTGGGGCCATGCGCGGCTTATACACTGCCGGTGTTCTGGATGTGTTTATGGAAGAAGATATACGTGCGAACACGGTGGTGGGCGTATCTGCAGGGGCATTGTTTGGCATGAACTATAAGTCGAGGCAAGCCGGACGCGTGCTCCGCTACAATCTGCAGTATGCTGGAGACAGACACTACATGGGTCTTTATTCTCTTCTTACCACGGGAAATATTATGAACCGGGACTTTTGCTTTAACAAAATCGTAAACCAGTTGGATCCGGTGGACTTTGCGGCGTTTCGAGAAAATCCGATGACGTTTTATGCCGTAGTTACCAACATGGAGACAGGACAGGCGGAGTATATACAAATAGAGGATTTGCAAAAAGAAGAACAGCTGGAATACTTGCGGGCGTCCGGATCCATGCCGTTTGTGTCCCGACCTGTGCCGGTGGGAGACAAAAAGTATTTGGACGGCGGCATTGCGGACAGCATTCCTATTACAAAAATGTTGGACATGGGATTTGACAAAATCATAACGGTGCTTACAAGGCCTATAGAATATCGGAAGAAAGAGGGGGGAGGCCGCCTGCCGGATATATATTATAAAAACTATCCTCATCTGGCCCAGGCGATTCATACGCGATACAAAAACTATAACGCTTCGGCAGAGCTGGTCGCGGCATTGGAGAGGGAAGGAAAAGTATTTGTGCTGCGGCCTTCTAGGACAGTACCTATCCGCCGGATTGAAAAGGACAAAGCAAAAATACAGGAGATGTATGATTTGGGAAGGAGCGATGCGCTGGCGAAACGAACGTCTTTGCTTGCGTTCCTGTCTGACTAAATTTTAAAATAAAAAAAGGAGCGCGCCGAATGAACGGCGCGCTCCCTTTTTTATCTCTCTCCACAGAGGCGTTCTGTGATAAATTTATAAAACATATCAATATATCGCCAATAAACGGCGCAGTGACAGAGTCGGCCTGCTTTCTCATCGATATTTGTATACCCACCGTCGTCAATGGTGAGATACAGGTCCTCGGTAATTAGATTGTAATCTCCCATTTCCGCCATATAAACGGCGGCTAAATCGTAAAGGGCGGTGCTGTGGGTTTTATAATACGTGCAGTTGTTTTCTTCCATCCAGCAGTCAAAGTTTTCCAGAATAGTTTTTACAATGGGATTGGAGGCGCGAACGGCCAATAGCTTTTGGTAATTGTCGTCTCCAATCACAAGATGCGCGGTCACGTCCAGCGGTACTGCGGTAATCTTCCAGGGAGCGGCCAAAACCTGCCTTGCCGCCGGGATATTGGCCCGAATATTGTAATCGGAGTCTTTATGTATATCGTCCAAGCTATGTCCCTGATAAATACTGCCCATGGTAGCGATGATCTCGCATTTTTCGGCGATGCGGGGTTCTCTCTCCAGCGCCGCGGCAATATTGGTCATAGGGCCTTCCGCGATGATGGTAACAGGTTCGCTGCTTTGCATAATGGTATCTACAATCGCCTGCACACCGTCTGCGTAGACGGTTCCGGGATAATCTCCCAGCGTGTAGTCCCCAAGCCAAGGACGCAGGTTGTAAATTTTATCGGAGGTTCGCAGTCCGATTCCCACGGGAACGTCTGTGCGCCCGGTTTGCTCCAAAAATTTTGCCATGACCGCTGCTCTGTGGGTGGTATCGTCCAGGCAGGACACTACCAGTTTAATATCTAACGCCGGCGATGCCAGCGCAAGGCCCAGCGCCCAGGAATCGTCGATGTCTCCGGCGATGTCGGTATCCAAAATAATGCTTCGTCCCATTTGATATACTCCTTTTGCAATCTGTGACGGCATATTCGCCGCTATAACGAGAAATAGTATACGGTTATGCGGTCGAAAAGTCAAGAGTAAAACAAGGTTTCAGGAAAGAAAAAAGGATGTGTTCACATCCTTTTTTCTTATTTTTACAAAATCCTTATTTTCCCGCTTCTATTACCTTTGTGCCGCCGTCCCAAATGAGCCGTACTGTCACTGGTTCGGTAGATTCGATGGTTACCCGCGGTTCCTCGCTTTTGCTGTCCCGTTCCTCACACAGCAGTGTGAGCGTTGCGCTTTTTCCAAAGGGATATCTCTCCACGCCGTGTCGTTCCAGCAGATTGATATGCCAGGAAATTGTATTTTTTTCCGCATCTGGTTTAATACCTATCACATGCTCCAGTAAGACGGCGATAGGCACAAGCCCCGTCCAGCCCACAAAGTCTCCTTTGGCCGGATTTCCCGGTCTTGCCTTTCCGTCTTCTCCCGGAAAAGGCGCATAATTTTCAAAGACTGTGCCGGTTTTTTTATATACCTGCACCACATTTTCCAAATGATTCATGGCAATCTCATGAGAAAGAGCAAACTTGCCGTATTTGTCCAGCCCGCCCAGCACCATATAGTTGGTAGGCGCCCAAATACCGCCGTTCCAGTATCCGCCGTCTTTGCCAAACCATGGGTGGTCTGCCGACAGGGCAGGAATTCGGTGGGGACATTTAAATTCCTTTTCATTCTCCAAGTGCGCCACAAACCGATCCACCCGTTCTGCCGGCACCGCCTCGGCCATCAGCGCCCAGTATGCGCCAATATGCTTTACCATGTTCAGTTCCCCGTTTTTCCACAGATCATAGTAGAAAGCGGTGTCCTCATCCCACAGCTTTTTATTAATTACCTGCTCCAGGTTGTCCCGTTCCTGGCGCAGGTGGGAAATTTCTTCTTCCCGACCCAGCAGACGGGCCATTTCCATCAAAATATTGCAGTTCATCAATTCCTGAAGACATGCGTCGTTCCACACCATATGTCCATGGGAAAACATAATTACATAACCGGGCTGTTGCCGGGGCAGGTTATCCATGCCGCAGCCCCATCCGCTGGACCAATATGTACCGTCGGGCCAGGTATGATTCAGGCGCAGCCATTCGTGATACGCCATCAACGGCGGGAACACCTTCGCAAGCCGCTCCATGTCGCCGAAGTTTTTAAAATATTCCCATTCGCACCAGGGCATAATATCGGGCCCGGTGGCAGCGGGATCAAACCGGGTAAACCGGTCTTCTCCGTTTTCCTCAATGATTTCCCGGCAAATAAAGCCGTCTTTATGCTGGAGCGCATAAAAGTTATCTAAGGTACCCTGAAAATTGAAGCTTCTGCTGCCGTATTTGCCGAACATAAGGATAAAGGAAGAATCCCACATAAAAAGGCAACCGTTGAAGGCAGTGTCAATAAAATTGGATACAAAACCGGATCCGGGCTGGGGTCGGCCTAAGTTTCCAAAAGCCAGCTCCCACGCCTTCCAATAGCAAGAAATGGCGTCCGCATGTCCCTGCCAAACAGGACTTGGCAAGCGGTCACGCTCCTGCTCAAAGGTAGGCAGGGGTGTATTTTCCACTTCTTTTCCAATAAACACATTTTCTGCGGCGTGAGGATTTTGCACTAAGGATATTTCACAATTTTGTTTAAAACTCATAGATGGATTCCTTTCCGGTGAATCTTTGTGAATATTTTATCATATCCCGCCCCTTTGTGTCTACGCCTTTTTAAAATTTACAAAGCCCTGTCGAAACTTTGGGCACACTTGCGGGAAACGGGAATATACTGAAAGAAAAAGAAAGATAGGGTGAACCATGTTTTTTCATACATATCAAAATCCGGAAATCATGACCCGGCTCCGGGGCCGCGCAGACGCGGCAGCAAAAGTGCTGGGAAGCAGGGAATATCGGGCAATTCGGGGGATTGTAAGCTTTTATCAGCTTGCAGACCAGGTGCTTGTGCAGGCAAATTTTGTGGGATTGCCGGATGAAATCCGCCAATCCCAGGGCAACGGAACATGCGGAGGCAGCATTTTAGGTCTGCATATACATGCAGGCGGCAGTTGTACGGGTAACGATACGGATCCTTTTGCCGATGCAGGTTCCCATTATGACAAAACATTGACGGCTGGGGGCGTCGGCTGTCCGCATCCCTATCATGCAGGGGATCTGCCGCCGCTGTTTGTCAACAACGGCAGTGCGTTTATGATTGTAGCTACCAATCGGTTTACGGTGGAAGAAATCTTAGGTCGTACGGTAATCGTTCACGCCCATGTGGACGATTTTCACAGCCAGCCGGCGGGAGATGCAGGAGGAAGAATTGCCTGTGGTGTGATTCGGGGATAAGGGGCGCCTATCCATTTATGCGGCGCATTACATCCCAGACAATTTTATCCGGATCATTTTTATTCACGACCACAATTTGTCGAGCTGGGTCAAATCCCACGATTTCACCGTCCTCTCCAAAGAGAGGGCGGTCGTGTATCTCCATTTCGCAGGCATCGGGACAGATGAGCAGTCCCTCGGCGCATAGATCCCAAAGGCCTTTGGCCCATGTGATTTCCCGAAACCGTTTGCGCAGCCAAGCGCTCAACGGATTGTCTGCGCTGAACATGGCGTCGATTTCATCATCTGTTCTGCGAAATGGCCCCACCACTTTTCCTGCGCAGACCAATACCATATTTTCAGCAAGGGAAAACAGCAGTCGGCCTCCCTCCATGTCGTTGTGATAGTTGTATTCTCCTGTATTGCTGTTTCCTTCCAGATCATCTAATGCCAGCCATACTACTACCAGCCGTTCTCGAATTTCCGGATATAAGGCGAGGGCGCTGGCTACATTGGTGCAGCAGCCAGTGACCACCACATATACAGGCTCTGGGGTAGAAAGTACGGCCCGGCGGATATTTTCGGCAGCGGGGCTTTTCAAGGGACCGCCGACACGGGTGATGAAGTCAGGTGATCCGGTGAAAGCGGACACCTTATCCGAAAGTCCTGCTGCCGAAATAATTGCTTCACATTCCAGTTTCCCTGCTGCGGCCATATCGGCAGAATTGTCGTTGAAGGGGGCGGAGTTTACGGCCAGCACTTCCACCCGATCCGGGGCACGCAGCGCATAGGCCAAGGCGAACTGGTCGTCCCCGTCCGCGCCGGCATCACAGTCAACGATAATTCTTTTTATTTTAAGGCTGTTTATGTGGTCGATGATTGTTTCTGGCAGCATGGAATTATCCTCCATATCATGATTGACAAAGTATAACGGATGGGGTAAACTTGTAATATGTAATTTTTGCGGGAATGGGGAAGAAGCATATGTTGTTTTCCGGGATTTTGACGCAGATTGGAATAAATCAGGGGCCCGTGGTACTCACCGGGCATCTTCATCCGGATTATGACAGCGCCGCGTCTTGTCTGTTGATGCGGCATTTTTTGCACCAGCTGGAGATAGATACCAGGATCTGTCTGTATGGACAGATGGACGCCCACGGCGGCGCTGTGCTGAAAAAGTATGGCTGGGATCCGGCGTTGTTGTTTTCTCCATTGCCGGAGGACGCTTTGCTGATTTTATGCGACTGCCACACAACAAAGCTGCCCGGCAGGGTAATCGCCTGCGCCGACCATCATCCGACAATGGATGCGCCGGATATTCCTGTATACCAAAACGAGTCGGCAAGCTCCGCCGGTCGTGTAATTTATGAGGCGGCGATGACCCATGGCCTTGCGCCGGACAGGCAAGCGGATTTCCTTGCCCTGTCCTCTGTTTATATGGACACACTTTCCTGCAGCAGCTCTAAATTTCAGGAAAAGGACAAGCCTTGGATCCGGGAAACCGCCGCACGATGGGGCTTTGATGTGCCCGCACTCCAGCGGGAGGGGCTGTGTCTTACAGATTTGTCTCAAAGTGCCGATATACTCTGTCGAAACGGCTTCCGGGACTATATCTTTGGAAAATATCGTGTCGCTTCCAGCTATCTACAGGTGGAGGCGGAGGATCCTTCTTTTGTATCGGACCTGCTCTGCCGCTGTGCTGCGGCATGTGAGACACAGGGATATGACGTTTGGCTTTTTCTTTATTATGTCCCTTTGAAAAAGACTACAGACGTATATCGGTATGACCGGTACATAAAAAAATGGACGCGAGAACGTCACACCGTGCTTCTTTCTCGGGGAAACGATGTGATTCCCGCCTTGGAGCGTTCCCTTTTGGAATAATATTATTATATTGGTTTTTACGGGTATGTCAATGATAAACAGGCGCGCGAATAATCCGTAACCGATAGAGAATGGAGCGATATAAATATGATAGCAATAGCAGCAATACTTTTTTGGGGAATCACAGGAACTGTCGCTATGATTCTTTCCTATACTCAACCAAACCGAAAACGATATCTTACGATGGGATATTTTTTTCTGGCTGCCGCTGCCGCCGGTTTTTTCGGCGCAGGAATACCTTCTATTTTATATTTTATAAAAATGCAGACAAACGGCGGAACGGACACGCTGTATCAGCTCATATTTTTTGCCGTTTTGGTTGCCGTTGTTCTTTGCGTTTTTGTGGTAATTGCGTCTATCCTGTCCGACCATAGTCGCCTGATCCGGCCAATTGCCGTGGTCACGTCTTTCTTATGGGCAATTTTTCTGTATTTAGGCGTTTGGGGCTGCACCGCCTTTGTAAGAGACGGCAGGCCGCTTCTGCTTCTTGGAATTTCCCTTTGTGCCCCTCTGCTGCTTTGCCCCGCCGTTGTTTTCCTGCGGGCTGCCGCTATATTGAAACGTCCCGACGCTTTAGAACAAATCCTTTTTATGCGGGCACAAAAGGAAGAGAAGAAAGCGGAGAGAAAAGCCCGACGTATGCAAAAGAAGCGGCTGCGTGCTCCCAGGAAAAGGCGGGATACAAAATAGGCCAGCCCTTGACACAATTCGCCTGCAACGGTATAATATTAGATGAAGTTTGGCGTAAAATATTCACTGCCTAAAGAAAGGAATTTACATATATGAAAAAGATTATGCTTGGCAATGAGGCAGTCGCAAGAGGACTGTATGAAGCCGGCGTGCGTTTTGTTTCCAGTTATCCTGGAACGCCCAGTACGGAAATATCCGAATTCGCCGCAAAATATGACGAGGTGTATGCGGAATGGGCGCCAAATGAGAAGGTGGCGCTGGAAGCCGCTATCGGCGCAAGCTTTGGTGGCGGACGTGCGTTTTCCGCTATGAAACATGTGGGTCTTAACGTAGCGGCTGACCCACTGTTTATTACGGCATATACCGGCGTGGGCGGCGGTCTTGTCATCGGTGTTGCGGATGATCCGGGTATGCATTCATCTCAAAATGAGCAGGACAGCCGGCATTATGCAATCGGCGCAAAACTGCCTATGATCGAGCCTGCCAACTCTGCGGAGTGTAAGGAATTTACAAAGCTGGCGTATACCTTGTCCGAGCAGTTTGACACGCCCTTTATCCTGCGGCTTACCACGCGCGTGTCCCACTCCGGCAGCGCGGTAGAACTGGAGGAACGGCAAGAGCATCCCATCAAGGAATATACTAAAGATCCTGCAAAGCACGTGATGATGCCTGGGAATGCCAAACGTCGGCATCCTGTAGTGGAGCAGCGTTTGGAAGAACTTGCCGATTATGCATACACCAGCCCCCTGAACCGGGTGGAGATGGGCAGCACTGCTGTGGGTGTAATCACAGCGGGTAACTGCTATAACTATGCAAAAGAAGTGTATGGGGTAGACGCCTCTTATTTGAAGCTGGGATTGATCCATCCTCTGTCGGAAAAGCAGATTCGGGAATTTGCAGCCTCTGTGGATTCTGTGGTGGTAATAGAAGAACTGGACGGGGTGATTGAGTCCTTCTGCCGTTCCTTGGGTATCCAGGTTACCGTCAAAGACGTGCTTCCCCTATGCGGCGAATATTCGCAGGAATTGCTCCGGGAAAAGCTGCTGGGCGAAGAACCCTGCACCGTTTCGGTAGCAGACGAGATTCCCGTGCGCCCGCCGGTGCTTTGTCCGGGATGTCCTCACCGGGGTGTGTTCTACACTTTAAAGAAAATGGGGCTGATGGTATCGGGAGATATCGGCTGCTATACCCTTGGAGCAGTGGCGCCCCTGGGCGCTATGGACACCACCCTTTGCATGGGCGCGTCTATTTCTGCTCTTCACGGCTTCAATAAGGTACGGGGAGACGAGGCAAAGTCTGTGGCGGTGATCGGCGACTCTACCTTTATGCATTCCGGTATGACCGGCCTCGTAAATATCATCTATAACGGCGGTGCGTCTACCGTGGTGATTCTGGACAACCGGATCACCGGTATGACCGGTCACCAGCAAAATCCCCTCACCGGGCTGACTCTGAAAAATCAGCCTGCTCCCTACATTTGTCTGGAGGATATTTGTGCGGGTCTGGGTGTGGACAGGGCACATATCCGTGTGGTGGATCCTGCAAAGCCGGCAGAGCTTGAGAAAATTCTGAAAGAAGAACTGGCCGCAGACGTTCCATCTGTGGTAATCTGCCGGCGTCCCTGCGCGCTTTTGAAGGGCGTAGAGAAAAAGCCCGCCCTGCGTGTGGATAGAGAAAAATGCCGCGGTTGTAAGGCGTGTATGAAAATCGGCTGCCCCTGTATTTCTATGGAGGCAGGAGAAGACGGCGTAAAGGCTAAAGTGGACGAAACCATGTGCGTCGGCTGTGGTCTGTGCGAAGAGATGTGCCCCTTCGGTGCATTTACATCAACAGAAGCATAAGGAGAGGGGAATCATGATTACAAAAAATATAATGATCGTCGGCGTGGGCGGACAGGGGTCTCTGCTGGCAAGCAGAATTTTGGGCGCTGCCGCGACGGCCGGCGGATATGAAGTGAAGATTTCTGAAGTGCACGGCATGAGTCAGAGAGGCGGTTCCGTAGTAACTTATGTGCGTTACGGGGAGGAAGTAAGCTCTCCTGTGATTTGTCAGGGCGAGGCGGATGTGATCTTGTCCTTCGAACTGCTGGAGGCAGCCAGATGGCTGCCCTTCCTGCGGCCCGGCGGCACATTGATCACCGCAACTCAGGAGATTAATCCCATGCCGGTAATCATCGGCGCGGCAGAGTATCCTGCTGATCTTGCTAAGAAAATCGACGAGCTTGGTATAAACATTATTGCGGAAGACGCGGCAGCCATTGCACAGGCAGCCGGAAACGGCAGAGCCGCTAATGTAGCGCTCATTGGTCTTGGCGCTCACGTACTTGGGTTTGACACTGCCGTGCTTCGAGGTGCGGTGGAAGAATGTGTTCCGGCCAAAGCGAAAGAGATTAACCTGCGGGCTTTTGATATGGCCGCAAGCCATAAAAGGGCGCAGTAATGGTGGATCTGCTGGCGCTGCAAAAGCATTTTATCCTGACCCATCTGGGGCCGGGAGATACTGCTTGTGATTTTACGATGGGCAACGGACACGATACGGCATTTTTATCGAAAACGGTAGGGGAGAGCGGCCAGGTGGCGGCGTTTGACATCCAGCCGGCTGCTTTGGAAAGCACCGCCCGCCGTCTGCGTGAGGAAGGTTGTCCGGATAATTGGCATCTGTTTTGCCGTTCCCACCATTTGGCTGGTGAGGTTGTTCCCGGTCCTATCCGTGCGGGGATGTTTAATCTGGGATATATGCCGGGTAGCGGCAATAAGGCGCTGACTACTATGCGTGAAACTACACTGCCCGCAGTGGAAGGCGCGCTTTCAATGTTGGGGCGGGACAGTATCCTGCTGGTGGCGGTATATCCAGGCCACCCGGAGGGGGCTGCGGAAGGAGAAGCGCTCCAGGCATACTTTTCCACACTTAGCCGATACAAGTTGAGTATCGGAAAATTTCAAATGTTGAATTCTCCTACATCTCCGTATTTTATGATTGCAGAAACGAAATAAACCTTTGTGAGGGGGCGAGGCTGTGAACAATAAAACATATGGCTCACGCCCTGTCCCCCGGGGTTATGTAAACGCGGACGGAACGGTGAACCGGCCAAGGAAACAAGGGGCGCCTCCTCCAGGAGTGGGCGTGCCCCGACAAAAGGCGCATCCGGCAGGGGGAGTCCGAGGCCCTGCGCAGTCGCCGACAAGGCGGCCCGCTGTTCCTTCAACACGAAATGCCCCGCCTATTCGTCCGACCCACCAGGCAGGAAAAGCGCCTGCACGTCCGCATGGAAATGGAAGCAGACCCACTCCTCCACGACCTGGAGTAGGAACAGGACAAAGGCGGCCCGTTCAGGGACAGCGACCAGCCCAAACGAGCAGCCCGCGCGGCCCCCGTCCGTCCGGTCCCGGAGAAGGCAGGCCCGGATGGATTTACCCGGAGCGTGGAGGATCCCAAAACAAAGCTGAGTTTGACCGGTACTACAGACAACGTCGACAGGTGGAGATGCAGCGGGCCAGACAGCGGCAGGAGGCGGCGCGCCGTGAAGCGCTGCGTCAAAAGAGACAGCGGCGAAAAAAACTTGCTGCGCAGGTCCGGGGAATTTTGCTGCGCTTTACCATTGTGTTTTTGCTGGTTTGCATGGTTTTGGCGGGGGCGTATTTTTCTTTATTCTATGGAAACAGCGGCGAAAAGCCTGGTGTTGTTACGTACAGTATGGGTAAAGATGCATCTTTTGAGGCGGACGGCGCCACTGCTTATTATAATGGTATAGTATATGTGGACTTTACCCGGTTGGCCGCACTGTTAGACATGCCTATGGCAGGGAGCCTTCACTATATGCGCTTTATTATCCCATCTGATGAAAGCAGCGACAGTGCAGGCAATGGAACAGAGGAAATTGTTTTGTTTACAGTGGGATCTTTTACTGCAAATATTAACGGCGTCAATGTGAATATGGCCGGCCCCTGCCGTTTGGCGGATACGGCGATATGGGTACCCTTGTCTTTTGTGGAACATTATATGGAAGGCGTTACCGTAGAACATAAGAAAGCGGACGAAATTTCTCTTTTCCGCACGCCTGTGGAAGAGGGCAAGGAGGCATTGAAGCCCCTTTCCTTCCGGGTTAAGGCACAGGCTCCTATTGATTCGGTGGTATATGATCCAAATGCGGAGGGATGATATGGCGGTGAATAGCATAAAAAATGTTATTTTGATTGGAATGCCCGGCTGCGGTAAGAGTACGGCTGGCGTTTTGCTGGCCAAAACTTTGGGATATAGTTTTTTAGATACAGATTTACTGCTGCAGCAGCGAGCGGGGAAAAAATTATATGAGATAATCCGAGACGACGGTATGGATGCGTTTTTGCAGTTGGAAAACGAGACGGTAGCAGCTTTAGAAGACGCGGACAAAATGGTGATCGCTACTGGCGGCAGCGTAGTACTGGGAGAGGCCGCCATGGCAAGACTGGGTGAAATGGGACAGATTGTATATTTACAGCTTCCCCTTTCTCAGATTCAGCAGCGGATATCCAACATTAAAACGCGTGGAATCGCTATGGGTCCCGGAGAAAATCTCGGGGATGTATACGCCCGTCGTGCTCCTCTGTATGAACGATACGCGGACATCACCGTATCCGCAGCGGTTTCTTTGGAAGAAACTGTGGAGGAGATTGTTCGCCAGGTAATATAAAAAGAAGGCCGTAGGCCTTCTTTTTATATTACCTGGCACTTATTTTTCTTCATGATTTTCTATACGCAGCTTCAGTTCCTGCATTTTTTCGTCTGTTTTGGCGATAGTGTCCGCGCATTCCCTTAGTTCCTTTACAATATCCTGCACGCCTTGCGACTCGTTTTTATACCGAATCTGGTGCTCCAGACTTGCCCAAAAATTCATGGCCACTGTTCGAATCTGTATTTCCACCCGAATGTTTTCTTTTTTCATGGAAAAGAAAACAGGAATTTCTACTACCAAATGAAGGCTGCGATATCCGCTTTCCTTGGGGCTGCGAATGTAGTCCTTTCGCGCAATCAAATGCACATCGTCCTGTTGAATCAACATTTTTTCTACAGCATAAATGTCTTTTATAAAAGGACAGATTACCCGGATGCCTGCCACATCATTTAAATGGCGGGCGATTGATTCTACCGTTACCGGTTGCTTTTGGCGTTTCAGCTTTTCTGCAATACTATAGGGCCGTTTGATGCGGGATTGTATGGTTTCAATAGGATTTTGTTTCGTAGAAGCAGACAATTCGTCGTTGAGAATTTCCAGCTTGGTAGTAATTTCTCGAATGGCGCAGCGATATTTTGTCATCAGGGCTTCAAACTGGAACAGTCTGTCCAGCAATTCGTCCGGGATTTCTTCTTTTTCATCGCCGCCGAAAAAATCCTTCAGCGTTTCCCGCTGTCGGGTCACACGATTATCATATATTGTTGCCATTTCTTTTTCCTGCGCATTCTTATTGAGATTGTATTTCCTGCGGCGCTTTTTTATCGTCAAGCTGCCGCAGGGCCTTTTTGAATTGGAACGTAAAGAGGACGGTAGTAAACGCCACTGCCAAAAAATCGGCGACAGGTTCCGCCGCATATACTGCCCAGGTTTTATCTATAGGCAGAATGTGAGGCAAGATGTAGATCAGTGGGATCAGCAGAACGAATTTTCGCATCACGGCTACAATAATGGACGCTTTGGCATATCCAATAGAGGTGAAGGTCATTTGGCAAGACATTTGGATACCAAACAGTAGCAGGCATGCTATGTAAATCCGCAAGGCCGTCTTTGTGAAGGCGATTAGCTGGATGTCAGAGGTGAACATGGCGGCAAAGCCCCCTGGGAAAAGCATGACAAGCAACCATAAAAGCGTGGCGTAACACATATCTGCGCGCAGCAGCAGCCAAAACGCCGACTTTACCCGTTCCCCATTACCCGCGCCGTAGTTGTAGCTAATAATGGGTTGCGCACCCTGTCCCAGTCCCTGCAGGGGCAACATGGCAAACTGCATTACGCTGGTGAGAATGGTCATAGCGCCCACCGCAATATCCCCACCGTAGCGAAGGAGGGAAGAATTGAAGCAAACGGAAATAACACTTTCGCTTGCCTGCATAACAAAGACAGATGAACCAAGCGCAAAAGCGGGCAGAATTATTTTGGCCTGCAAACGGAAATGTTCTTTTTTGATGCGCAGGTTGGTCTTTTTTCCAAACAAAAACGCCAACACCCATATGCAGGATACTGCTTGAGAAAGAACAGTGGCCAAGGCTGCTCCCTGTACGCCCATATTTAGCCCGAAAATCAGAATCGGATCCAATACAATATTTACCACCGCACCGATCAGTACGGACAGCATGCCTGTTTTGGCAAATCCCTGTGCGGTAATAAAAGCGTTCATTCCCAGCGTCAGCTGCACAAAAATGGTGCCAAGGGAGTAGATTTGCATATACTCCACACTATATCGAATTGTATTCTCGCTTGCGCCAAAGGCAGACAGCAGATCCCGATTCCAAATGAGCAGAGCGCCTGTCAGCAGCAGAGAAATCAGGATTTGTACAATAAAGCAGTTTCCCAGTGTCTTTTCCGCAGAGTCGGGATCCTTCTTCCCCATAAAAATAGAAGCGCGAGGAGCGCCGCCGTATCCGGCAAAAGCGGAGAACGCTGTTACAATCATAATCAGCGGCATACAAACGCCCACGCCGGTCAGCGCCAGGGCCCCAACGTCGGCAATATGTCCGATATAAATCCGGTCCACGATATTGTAAAGCATATTGATAAGTTGGGCGGTCACCGTAGGTAAAGCAAGCTTTAGCAAAAGTTTGCCAACAGGCTCCGTCGCCAAGAAATTTTTGTCGGCTTTCATGTGATATCTCTCCTGATATAATATATTTCCATTAAATATTTTACCTCAATTTGTATGCTTGTCAAGGATTGTGTCGATTCCTTAACGGTTTATTTACAGTATAAAAGAAAAAAGGCGGAGCGCCCTTATGGGACCTCCGCCAATGCTTTGTACCGTATATCACAGGTTATCTGATGCCATATTTTTCAATAATATAATCCATATCCTTATCTCCTCTTCCGGAGAGATTAATCAGAATGGAGCCTTTGTTCATCTGCTTCGCCAGTTTTATTCCGTAGGCGACGGCGTGGGAACTTTCAATAGCTGGGATAATGCCTTCCATTCTGGAAAGCTCGAAGAATGCGTCAATGGTTTCGTCGTCAGATATAACGTCATACTTCACTCTGCCCAGGTCGTGCAGAAATGCGTGCTCAGGGCCGGATGAAGGATAATCCAGACCACTGGCTACAGAATAAACCGGAGCAGGGCCGCCGTTTGCATCTTTAAGCATGATACTGTTGAATCCATGCATAACGCCTTCTGATCCGTATGCAAGACTTGCAGCATGATCCCCGAGGGCGGGGCCTCTTCCCAAAGGCTCAACGCCGTAAATATCTACAGGATCATTGAGAAATCCGGAAAAAATGCCCATCGCATTGGAGCCGCCGCCTACGCAGGCGACAACGGCATCCGGCAGCTCGCCGGTCATTTCCATAAACTGTTCTCTTGCTTCTATTCCTACAATACTTTGGAAGTCCCGCACCATCATAGGGAACGGATGGGGGCCTACTACGGAGCCAATGCAGTAAATGGCGTCTTTATATTCTTTACAATATGCCATGAACGCAGCGTCTACAGCTTCTTTCAGCGTTTGCAGACCGTCGGTCACCTCAATTACATTGGCGCCGAGAATTTTCATTCTAGCTACATTGGGGGCCTGCTTTTTAATATCCACAGCACCCATATAAATGTCGCATGAAAGTCCGAAGTAGGCGGCGGCAGTTGCAAGGGCGACGCCGTGCTGCCCGGCGCCCGTCTCGGCAATTACCTTTTTCTTGCCCATATACTTGGCGAGAAGGGCTTCTCCCATACAGTGGTTCAGCTTGTGTGCGCCGGTATGGTTCAAATCCTCACGTTTCACGTAAAGTTGTACATTGCCAAGCTTGCCGGACAGTCTCTCCAAATAGGAAACCGGCGTGGGTCTGCCCTGAAATTCCTTGCGGATCCGGCGCAGTTCGCTTACAAATTTGCTGGATTTGCAGATGGTATAGTAAGCTTCCGTGATTTCATCCATGGCGGTCTGGAGCTCCTGCGGGATATAGGATCCGCCGTATTTGCCAAAAAAGCCGTCTGCATCGGGATAGTTTTTAAAGTAGGTATCAAAATCAATATGATTGAATTGCATTTTTGCATCCTCCAAAATAGTAAAATAGTTGGTTTTGTTCGTTTTTTATGGGGCGATTTTATGTGAGCGCCGCCATCGTTTGGATTGTACCAGCATAATAATCTCCATTTCGACAAGTATCCATAAAATTTCGCTATGCCAAAGAAGTAGGTAGAAACGGTACCGTTTCTAAGCTAAATTTGAGTGTGAAATTGGTTAAAAACAGAAAAAACTCCTCTGACGCATGTTTTGTCAAAGAAGCTTAAAAATAAAAATGCCCTCGACAAAATACGCTTTGTCAAGGACGAATACGATACATTGTTTTTCATGTACCACGATCCGCGGTGCCACCTTGCATTCACGAGACAACCCCGTGCTCTTAGCAGGATACCTGTATATCCTCGGCAACTGACGTATGCCAACACGTTGCAGAATACTCTGTGAAATCACATTTGACTGCACCCTAAGCGGCCCATTTGACAACTTGTTTCCTACCTGACTTTCAGCGTCGCAGGCTCTCTGTAAAGGCATCATTGCCGTTATCTCCGCATCAACGGTTTATGATATTCAATTTTATACATTATACCATCACCGCAAATATTTGTCAAGCGAAAGACTCTGTTTTTCTTCCGATGTAATTTTTTCAATGATAGATTTTAATAATATCTTCTGCAATCTCACGCCTTGTCACACAGCGATCCATCGCCTGCTTTTCAATATAGCGGTGCGCCTGGGGTTCATCCATTTTCAGTTCCCGAATAAGAAGCCATTTTGCTTTGTTGACAATTCGAATTTCCTCCATCTTTTCTTCAATGGAAAGCGTTTTTTTCTCAGACTTTCTCAGCCTTTCACGGGCGCTGGACATCCAGCCAAGCGCGATAATAATGGTCGGCTTTGCGGTTGGCTTTGCGAGCGTAAAAACGCCGTGTTCCGCAACCTTATCATAAATTTCGTCATGCAGTTCCGCACGTACCAGCAGAAGAACAACCGTTCCCTTTGCGCTGCATGCGTCAATTGCGAAACGAACGCCCATATCGTCCGGCAGCGGAGCATTGACAATTACGAAATCGAAAGCATATTCAGCGAACGCTCTCTTCGCGGCGCTCACGCTTGATACAAAACGGATGGGGCTGTATTTAGATTCGGGGAGCAAAGCGGATATGGCGCTGTTCATAGTTTCTGACGCCGAAACTACCAAAACGCTGTAACCTTGTTCTTTAAGACTCATTTTGCTCCCCTCCTTTCCACTTGCCAAATAAAACTTTATCTGCCGCAATAGATATCTAAAATTTGGGCAGGTACATGCGCTTTGATGAAGGCACTGGCTGCCGCAACCTTGCGTGCGGCGGAAAGATCCTGCGGCAGTCGTTTAAAACGCTCCAGAGTTTTCGCATCCGCCGTATATAAATTCACATTAGACGCCGCAGGCAAATCAAGTTTATTTTCAATTCCGAAAAGACCTGCGTAGATCAGCAGAGCAAAGGCAAGATATGGATTGGCCGTGGGATCCGGTGAGCGCAGTTCCGCGCGGCGATATTCTCCAATTGCGGCAGGAATTCTCACAAGCTGAGAACGGTTTTCACTGGACCAGGATATATATTTGGGCGCTTTGTTCTGACCGAACCGCTTATAGGAGTCTTCCGTGGGATTGAAAAATATGGTCATCTCCTCCACTTTTGCAAGAATCCCGGCAATCATATAACAAAGGTTTTCAGATCCTGTGCAGGGCTTTACAGACATGTTGATGTGAAATCCGTTGCCCGGATTGTTTGCAAGGGGTTTGGGAGAAAAATCTGCAAAAAGTCCGTTGCGGTGAGCGGCTGTTTTTACAACCGTTTGAAAGGTCAGCGCGTTGTCAGCCGCTGTCAGCGCGTCGGAATAACGAAAGTCTATTTCGTTCTGCCCGAACCCTTCCTCATGATGGGAGCTTTCCGGTCGAATGCCCATTTGCTCCAATGTGAGACAAATCTCACGGCGTATATTTTCTCCTCGATCATCGGGAGCAATATCCATATATCCTGCCATGTCATGGGGGTCCTGCGTAGGTATGCCGTTTTCATTCAGCTTGAATAAATAGAATTCCTGTTCGGCGCCAAAAGCAAAGCTATATCCCGTCTTCTGGGCGTCGGCCATGGCCCTTTCCAACAGACTGCGGGTATCACATTCAAACGGCGTACCGTCAGGATAGGAAATTCTTGAAAACATACGGACCACCTTGCCGTGTTCCGGCCTCCACGGAAGCAGCATCAGCGTTTCGGCAATCGGATGCAGCAAAAGATCAGAATGTGTCTCGCCTCCAAATCCTGCGATTGCCGAGGCGTCGAAAGCAATTCCATATTCAAAAGCGCGAGGCAGCTCCTGCGGCATAATGGATATATTTTTTTGTTTGCCAAATACGTCGCAGAACGCAAGACGGATAAATTTTACGTCTTCTTCCCGGACATACTGCATAACCTCTTCCTTTGAATATTTCATAATGCATCTCCATTCCTGCTTTTTTAATTGGCTACATACATCTGTTTATAGGGGTTCCTGCTGTCAGGGGTAACTACGGTAAAGGGCGCGTCCAGCACGGCCTGCGTATCATATCCGAACAAATCGCAATATTCGGTAATATATGTTTTGAGTTCTTCCAGATCTGCATCTCCGGCGGCACGCGCCGTAACCTGATCTGGAAATTTAACGTCGCTGCAGTCGGAACGCAGAAACATTTTTCCGCCATGCATTCCAGTACAGGGGAAATACCCTACAATTTTTTTATCCGGCGCTGTAAGTCCAAGAACAACGATTACGCCGCCTGCCTGATATTCGCCAAGAAAACTTCCGGCCGTGCCGCCAATCACCATAACCGGCATTTTTTCGTTGTATGCTTTCATGTGGATCCCGGCACGGTATCCGGCATTTCCTTTAACAAAAATTCTGCCACCCCGCATTGCATATCCTGCCGCGTCTCCTATATTGCCGTGCACAATAATTTTGCCTGCGTTCATTGTGTCTCCAACAGCATCCTGCACGCTTCCGTTTACGGTAATGCAGGCCCCGTTCAAGTATGCGCCAAGGGCGTTTCCGGGGATTCCCTGAATCGCAATATTTTTTTGAGACATACCCGCCGCGATAAAGCGCTGTCCGCAGCAACCCACGATTTTGCAATTTTCCTCTGCCTTGCGAAGCGTATCGTTCAAAGCCTTGTAATCAAGGCAGCCAGCATCAATTACCATAATATTATACCGCACCTCCAACCTTATTTCTATAGATTTAGAGAGAAAAAACGGCACAAAGGCTATTTTCTCATCTCTAATAGGTATTTTTCAGCGTCATTCTCCCGCATGGGAGATGCCCAAAATTTCCAGTTCTTTATCTGTCATACCAATACCGCGCAGCATCAGACGATTGCCTCGCAGGGATTCAATGGAATTGATTCCCATGCCGCCCATTAGTTCTTTGATTTCGTGCTGCCATGCGTGCATCAGATTGATAAGACGCTGACTCCCTATATCGGGATCCAGACGTTTTACCAGTTCAGGACGCTGGGTTGCGATTCCCCAGTTGCATTTGCCGCTTTGACAGGTGCGACAGAGGTGGCAACCAAGAGCAAGAAGCGCTGCCGTCGCAATATAACAAGCGTCCGCGCCTAGGGCAATGGCCTTGATCACGTCTGACGCGCTGCGAATAGAACCGCCTACTACAAGAGATATATCATTGCGGATTCCCTCGTCCCGAAGCCGCTGATCAACTGCTGCCAGAGCAAGCTCAATGGGGATGCCCACATTGTCCCGAATTCTGGTAGGCGCCGCGCCGGTGCCGCCGCGGAATCCATCGATGGCGATGATGTCCGCGCCGCTTCTGGCAATACCGCTGGCAATTGCGGCAATATTATGTACGGCTGCCACCTTTACAATTACCGGCTTTTTATATTCAGTGGTCTCTTTCAAGGAAAAAACAAGCTGCCGCAGATCCTCAATGGAATATATGTCGTGGTGGGGCGCCGGGGAAATTGCGTCTGAGCCTTCGGGAATCATACGGGTACGGGAGACGTCGCCCACAATTTTTGTACCGGGCAGATGTCCGCCGATCCCCGGCTTTGCGCCCTGTCCCATTTTAATTTCAATGGCTGCGCCGGCCTTCAAATAGTCCTCATGCACGCCAAATCGGCCCGACGCAACCTGCACAATCGTGTTTTCACCGTAGCAATAGAAATCTTCATGCAGTCCTCCCTCGCCGGTGTTATATAGGATGCCAAGCTCGGTGGCGGCACGGGCGAGCGCGGCATGCGCGTTATAACTGATGGAACCATAGCTCATTGCCGAAAACAGGATGGGCATGGAAAGGGTAAGCTGGGGAGGAAGCTGGCATTTTAGCCTGCCGGTTTCGTCCCGCTGAACCTGATGTGGCTTTTTGCCGAGAGACACACGGGTTTCCATAGGCTCCCGCAGGGGATCAATGGGCGGGTTGGTTACTTGGGAGGCGTTGATGAGAATTTTATCCCAGTACACGGGCATAGGCTTCGGATTGCCCATAGAGGAAAGGAGCACGCCGCCGCTGTCGGCCTGTTTGTAGATTTCCTGAATCGTATCGCTTGACCAGTTGGCATTTTCTCGGAGGGCGCAGTCGCTTTTTACAATTTTCAGCGCTCTGGTGGGGCAGAGCGCCACACAACGCTGGCAGTTTACACAGGCTCTCTCATCGCTGATCATAACGCCCTTTTCAGGATGCAATGCATGTACCCCGTTGGCACATTGCCGCTCACAAACCCGGCATTCAATACAGCGGTCGGCATTGCGGATGACTTCAAATTCCGGATATACAAATTCTGCACGCATCAGTACGCACCATCCTTTACTTTGACTATAACCGGCTCGCCGCCGGCGGGAGCCCAAATATTAGTAGCGTCCGGCTCCATCATACGGATTGCCGCCTCCTCGCTGGCGATAAATACTTTATCGTCCTTTTCTCCAACTACCATGGAACGGAGCTTGAGACGGTCGTTAAGCGCCATCAGACCGCCGTTAAATCCAAGAACGATGGAAAACGGTCCTGTTATCAGCAAGCTGGGAAAGAGGGTGCGCAGATAGATATGCTTTTCTTTATCCTCTATGTCTGTTTTATCTTCGATGGTACTCCAAAAGGGGGCGGCGATCACGCTTGCCGCTTCATCAAGGGTCAGTCCCTGAACCCGCACAAGATAATCCATTATATAGGTGATGACCTCGGTGTCGGTTTGCAGGGTACATTTGTAACCAAACATTTCTATAAAACGACGGTTGGCGTCGTAAGATGAAATTTCCCCGTTATGTACGATAGAGTAATCCAGCAGCGTAAAGGGATGGGCGCCGCCCCACCATCCGGGCGTGTTGGTGGGGTAACGGCCATGGGCCGTCCAGGAGTAGCCTGCGTATTCTTCTAATTTATAAAAAAGCGCTACGTCTTCGGGAAACCCAACCGCCTTAAAGGTTCCCATGTTTTTTCCGCTGGAGAAAACATAGGCCCCCTTCATTTCCGTGTTAATTTTCATAACGGTGCGCGCTACAAATTCCTTTTCATCCAACTGTAAATTGGCAAGAACAGATTGCAGCGGGGCTACGAAATATCTCCATATAATCGGTTCGTCGGTAATTGCCGGGATTTTCCTGGTGGGGATAATTTCCGATTTTACAATTTCAAATCGTTCTTTTAGAAATACTTCACAGTTTTTCCGAGTGGAGCGCTCGTCAAAAAACATATGCAGCGCGTAAAAATCTTTATACGCGGGGTAGATGCCATATCCGGCAAACCCGCCTCCCAGTCCGTTGGAACGGTCATGCATCGGCTTCATGGCGCTGGCGACTCGTTCGCCGGACATTTTATTTCCCTCTTTAGAAATAACAGCGGCAATCGCACATCCGGAGGGGATTCGTACTTGGCCTTCTAATTTCATATCAAATTTTTCCTTTCAGAAAAATGTAAAAAACAAAAGGAGCCATTCCCGCGCATACATGTCTGCACGGAAATGAACTCCTTTGCCCATTTGCAAGTATTATACATCTGTACCTGCATTTTGTCAAGGGCAAAACAAAAGATTTCATTTTTTTTGCAGGTTTTGAAAAAAATATTGCAAAAAGGCTTGACAAATCTTCCCTGCAGGTGTAAGATAAAGTGCGTAAAGGCAAGGGCGTCTTGGAGAGGATACAAGGACGCCCTTTTCTTTTTTGTAAATCCTAAATAATACTATAATATATGTGGGAAGGCAAAGACGTCTTTCATGGTGGGAGGATCCGCCATGTAAGCGTCTTTTTCTTTTCCGCAAATAAGGAGGAAGCAGTATGTCATATGTAGATGAAGTAATTGAGCGGGTCGTGCGGGAAAATCCCAGCGAACCGGAGTTCCATCAAGCGGTGAAGGAAGTTTTGGACTCTCTGCGTCCGGTGGTAGACGCAAATGAGCAGGCATTCAGAAGAGATGCACTGCTGGAAAGAATCGTTCAGCCGGAGCGGCAAATCAAGTTCCGTGTCCCGTGGATTGACGATCAGGGGCAGGTCCATGTAAACACCGGGTATCGGGTGCAGTTCAATAGTGCAATCGGTCCCTACAAAGGTGGACTTCGACTGCATCCTTCCGTAAATCTGGGGATTATCAAATTTCTAGGCTTTGAACAGATTTTCAAAAATTCGCTGACTGGGCTGCCTATCGGCGGTGGCAAGGGGGGGCGCGGATTTTGACCCGAAGGGAAAATCCGACCGAGAAGTTATGGCGTTCTGCCAAAGCTTTATGAGTGAGCTGTGCAAGTACATCGGAGCGGATACCGACGTTCCCGCAGGGGACATCGGCACCGGCGCCCGGGAAATCGGGTATATGTTTGGCCAGTACAAGAAGCTGAGAGGTTTGTTTGAAGGCGTGCTCACCGGAAAGGGGCTTTCCTATGGCGGCTCTCTTGTGAGAACCGAAGCTACCGGATACGGACTGCTTTATATTGTAGAAGAAATGCTGAAATGCCACGGCCAAACCCTTGAAGGAAAGACGGTCACCGTTTCCGGCGCGGGAAATGTCGCAATCTATGCGATTGAAAAAGCGCATCAGCTCGGGGCAAAGGTGGTAACCTGTTCGGATTCCACTGGCTGGATTTACGATCCCGAGGGCATTGATGTGGCTGCGCTGAAGGAGATCAAAGAGGTAAAACGGCAGCGTCTTACAGAATATAAAAATTATAGGCCAAACGCGGAATATCACACGGGGGCGGGCGTCTGGAGCGTGCCATGTGATATCGCACTCCCCTGTGCTACACAAAACGAGCTTGACCTTGCAGATGCGAAAGCCTTGGTGGAGGGAGGCGTTATCGCCGTTGCGGAAGGCGCTAACATGCCCACAACCGCGGATGCTACCGAATATTTGCTGCAAAGCGGTGTATATTTTCTTCCGGGTAAGGCGGCTAACGCCGGCGGCGTTGCTACATCGGCTTTGGAGATGTCGCAGAACAGCGAAAGACTCCAGTGGACTTTCGAGGAAGTGGACGCGAAGCTGAAGGGCATTATGGCTGATTTGTATCACAATATTGAAAGCGCTGCAAAAAAATATGGATTTGAAGATAATTTTGTTGTAGGCGCAAACATTGCGGGCTTTGAAAAGGTTGTAGACGCAATGAACGCCCAGGGCATTGTATAAAAAATAAATTGTAAACCAAAGGCAAAGGCGTCTTTCGTGCTGATCGGCAGAGAGACGTTTTTGCCTTTATTACTTAGAAAAAAGGAGATAGGATCATGGAAACTGTATCGGAATATTTTGGAAGTTTGGTGTTCGACGACAGAGTCATGAAAGCAACGCTGAGCGCTAAGGTATATGGCTCTTTAAAAAAGACGATTGACGAGGGTACCGCACTGGATATCGGCGTCGCAAATGCGGTGGCAGCCGCAATGAAGGATTGGGCGATTTCTAAGGGGGCCACCCATTATACCCATTGGTTCCAGCCTCTTACCGGAATCACGGCGGAAAAGCATGACAGTTTTATCTCTCCTTCTCCGGACGGCGGCGTAATTATGGAGTTTTCTGGCAAGGAGCTGATTAAAGGCGAGCCGGATGCGTCGTCTTTCCCCAGCGGTGGTCTGCGCGCAACTTTTGAGGCGAGAGGCTATACCGCATGGGATCCTACCTCCTATGCGTTTATCAAGGGACGGACCTTGTGCATTCCCACGGCGTTCTGTTCTTACGGCGGAGAAGCGCTGGATAAGAAAACACCTCTGCTGCGCTCCATGGGCGCGCTTAATAAGCAGGCGCTCCGTATCCTGCGCCTATTTGGCAATAATACTGCAAAATGCGTCCGTTCTTCCGTAGGTCCCGAACAGGAATACTTTCTTGTGACGCAGGAGATGTATGATCAGCGGCCAGACCTGCGGTTCACAGGTCGCACATTATTTGGTGCAAAACCGCCCAAGGGACAGGAAATGGACGACCACTATTTCGGCGTGATCAAGCCTAGAGTCGCAGCTTTTATGGAAGAGTTGAACCATGAACTCTGGAAGCTAGGCATCCTGGCGAAAACAGAACATAACGAGGTTGCTCCCGCGCAGCATGAGCTTGCGCCCATCTATACGACGACCAATATTGCAACCGATCACAACCAGCTCACAATGGAAATTATGCAGAAAATCGCTGCAAAGCACGGTCTTGTCTGTTTGCTTCACGAAAAGCCTTTCGCTGGAGTAAACGGCAGCGGCAAGCACAATAACTGGTCGATTGCTACCGATGCAGGCCAGAATCTGCTTTCCCCTGGAGAGACGCCCTATGAAAATGCGCAGTTTCTCTTGTTCCTCTGCGCGGTAATCAAAGCTGTGGACGATTATCAGGATTTGCTTCGTATCTCCGTAGCTACTGCCGGCAACGATCACCGGTTGGGCGCCAACGAGGCGCCGCCTGCCGTTGTTTCCATTTTCCTTGGAGACGAGTTGAATGCGGTGCTCCAGGCGATTGAAAACGATACCCCGTACGAAGGCGCTAAAAAAACACAGATGAAGCTTGGCGTGGATGTTTTGCCAAAGTTTAACCGAGATACCACCGACCGCAACAGAACGTCTCCCTTTGCGTTTACCGGAAACAAATTTGAATTTCGTATGCTTGGATCCTCCAACAGTATCGCCTGTGCAAACATTATGCTGAACAGCGCGGTTGCCGAAAGCCTCAAAATTTATGCTGACCGTCTGGAAGGGGCGAAAGATTTTGAAACCGCCCTTCACGGAATGATTCAGAAAACGATTCGCGATCATAAGCATATTATTTTTAACGGCAACGGTTATGACGATAGCTGGATCAGAGAAGCTACAGAAAAACGCGGACTTCTCAACTATCGTACCACGCCCGATTGTATGCCGCATCTGCTGGACAAGAAAAACGTGGATATGCTGACGGGGCACGGGGTGTTTTCCGAAGCGGAACTGCGTTCCAGATGCGATATTATGTTAGAAAACTACTGCAAGACTGTTGTAATCGAAGCAAGTACCATGGCGGATATGGCTAAGACGCAAATTGCGCCTGCCGTGGAAGGATATGCGGCAGATGTTGCAAAAAGCGCGGCAGCAAAGAAAGCGCTGGATGCAAGTCTTGCCTGCAGCTATGAGCTTGGCGTCGTGAAGAAATTATCCGCCCTGACCGACAGAATCGCGGGCAAGGTAGAGGAACTGGAAGACGCTCTGCTGTTTTTGCAGAAGTGCGAGGATATCTTTGCACAGTCCGCTATGATTCGCGACAGCGTACTGGTAAAGATGGGGGAACTGCGCGTTGCCTGTGATGAGGCGGAAACGATTACCGCAAAGAGTTGGTGGCCCTATCCGACATATGCTGACTTGCTGTTCAGCGTAAAATGAGAAAGAAGGGGAGCTATTTTGGCAATAGAAGAACTCACCAGATTGGTAAAGGATTCTGTCACCAGTGAGGTTTTCGGCGTCTGGTTTTTAATCGGCGCCGCGCTGGTATTCTTTATGCAGGCCGGATTTGCAATGGTTGAAACAGGATTTACCAGAGCGAAGAACGCAGGCAACATCATAATGAAAAATTTAATGGACTTTTGTATTGGGACGGTTGTATTTGTGCTGCTTGGGTTTAGCCTTATGATGGCGGAGGATTACGTCTTTGGAATCATCGGTGTGCCAAATCTGGATATTTTAACAGATTTCGGCGCATTCCTGAACGGCGGCATGGCTCCTGCGTTTGTGTTTAATCTTGTCTTTTGCGCTACGGCTGCCACAATTGTATCCGGTTCTATGGCGGAGAGAACAAAGTTTGTTTCCTATTGTATATATTCCGGCGTCATCTCGCTTTTTGTATATCCCATAGAAGCCGGCTGGGTATGGAATTCCAACGGCTGGCTTGCGCAGCTTGGATTCCACGATTTTGCAGGATCAGCGGCGATTCACTCTGTCGGTGGTATTACCGCTTTAATCGGCGCCATCATGGTAGGCCCGCGGCTTGGAAAATATATAAAGAATAAAGCCGGCAAGGTGGAAAAGGTAAATGCAATTCCTGGTCATTCGATTACCCTTGGCGCATTGGGCTGCTTTATCCTTTGGTTTGGCTGGTACGGCTTTAACGGCGCGGCTGCCTGGGACGGCGGATCTCTTGCATCGATTTTTGTAACTACAACCATTGCGCCGGCGGTTGCCACCTGCGCTACGATGTTCTTTACCTGGATCAAAACCGGCAAGCCTGACGTATCCATGTGTCTGAACGGCGCGCTGGCAGGGCTTGTAGGCGTAACAGCTGGCTGTGACGCAGTGGACGCCCTTGGTTCCGCCGTCATTGGTCTTGTGTCCGGTATCCTTGTCGTTGTTGTTGTGGAGGGGCTTGATTTAAAACTTCACATTGATGATCCGGTAGGCGCGGTAGGCGTGCATCTTGCCAATGGCGTTTGGGGCACACTTGCAGTCGGACTTTTGGCCAATCCTGCTGCGCCGGCAGAGCTTGGAGGTCTTTTCTATACGGGAAGCTTCCGACTTCTTGGAATACAGGCTATCGGTATAACGGCTATTCTTGCATGGACTGCTGTAATGATGACCATTACATTCGTTATTATCAAAAAAACAATAGGGCTTCGTGTATCGGCTGAGGAAGAAATCAAGGGGTTGGACAGCACTGAGCATGGTCTGCCCAGCGCGTATGCGGATTTTGTTCCGGCTGTGGAAGGACTCAATTATGGATATGAAGAAGCGGTCTACGTATCCGGAGAGATTCCTGCTGCCGAAGCCGTTCCCGTACAAAGAGTTCCCGCAGTGGAAAGCGGCGCTTTCAAGCTTACCAAGGTGGAAATTATCTGTAAGGAATCCAGATTTGAAGCGCTTAAAACTGCCATGATGGAGATTGGAATTACCGGTATGACGGTATCCCATGTGCTTGGATGTGGCGTACAAAAGGGGAAGCTGGAATACTATCGCGGCGTTCAGCTGGAAGCAAATTTGCTGCCGAAAATTCAAGTTGATATCGTTGTGAGTAAGGTTCCCGTCCGCGATGTCGTTGAAACAGCAAAAAATGTTCTATACACAGGACATATTGGGGACGGTAAAATATTTATTTATGATGTAGAAAATGTTGTGAAAGTGCGTACCGGTGAGGAAGGGTACGACGCTCTGCAAGATGTGGAATAGAATAAGCCGTCTATTAAAGAAGTATGGGGTGGCGGTAAATTTCGAATATTTTTAAAACATTTCTCTCGTATAGTTGACAAATTACGCAAAAAAGAGTATAGTATTAAAGCAGGGCAAAGGCGTCTTTGCGAATTCTTTTCAAAAAGCCTTTATTTTCCCGTGTGCAAAAAGACAATAGCAGATAAAGGCAATGGTGTCTTTAATGTATACGCATTAAAGCAGCATTGCCTTTTTTGTCGGAAGTCAGCTAGAGAGGGAACGATGCAGGCAAAGAACGCCGATATAGAAAAACGGATAAACTGCCCCCGCCTATATTTCTGTTGGCCCGGAGCAGGAAGATACATCTATAAAAACGGCCCCCAGCACGAAAGCAAACGATAAAAGGACGGTAAACACAGTGGATGATAAAATACTTATTTTGGATTTCGGCGGCCAGTATAACCAACTGATAGCCCGCAGGGTTCGAGAACAGAATGTTTATGCTGAAATCAAGCCATACAACAGGATTACGGTGCAGGAAATAAAAGACGCCGGATATAAAGGCGTCATTTTTACCGGGGGGCCAAACAGTGTCTATGATACGTCGTCACCCCATTATGATCCGGATATTCTGCAGCTTGGCGTGCCGATTTTGGGTATCTGCTACGGGGACCAGCTGCTGGCGTACATGGCGGGCGGTAAGGTTTCCAGCGCCGAAAATTCCAGCGAATATGGAAAAACGACTGTTTTTACCGCAGACAATATCCTCTTTCAGGATATTCCCGGTGAAAGCATCTGCTGGATGAGCCATACGGATTTTATCAGCCAGCCCCCAAAAGGGTTTGAAGTGATCGCTCATACTGACAAATGCCCTTGTGCGGCCATGTGCGATACAGACAGAAAGCTGTACGGCGTTCAGTTCCACCCGGAAGTAACGCATACTGTTTACGGACAGCGGATTCTTGCAAACTTTCTTTTCCACATCTGTGCATGCGAAGCGGATTGGAAAATGGAAAGTTTTGTGGAACGCTCCATAGAAAAATATCGTAGGGAGCTTGCCGGCAAAAAAGTGCTGCTCGCACTGTCGGGCGGCGTGGATTCCTCCGTTGCCGCCGTTTTGCTCCATAAGGCAATCGGTCGGAACCTGACCTGCGTATTTGTAGATCACGGACTTCTGCGCAAGGGTGAGGGAGATTTTGTAGAACAGACCTTTCGCGGTACATTCGGTATGAACCTCATCCGGGTAAACGCCGAAAAAAGATTTCTTGACAAACTTGCCGGTGTGTGCGACCCGGAGACAAAACGTAAAATCATCGGTGAAGAATTTATCCGTGTATTTGAAGATGAGGCGGCGAAGCTTGGAAAAATTCACGTTCTTGCCCAAGGCACAATCTATCCTGACGTGGTGGAAAGCGGCAAGGGCGATTCAGCGGTGATTAAAAGCCATCACAATGTTGGGGGGCTGCCGGACGTCATTTCTTTTGAAGAAATTGTTGAACCGCTGCGGGAGCTTTTCAAGGATGAAGTGCGCCGCGCCGGGATTCAGCTTGGCATTCCCCATGAACTGGTATGGCGGCAACCCTTTCCCGGACCGGGACTTGCGGTCCGCGTAATCGGTGCGATTACAAAGGAGAAGCTGGAACTGCTGCGGGATGCGGACGCAATTTTTCGGGAAGAGATTGCATCTGCCGGGCTAGCAGACAAGACCAATCAGTATTTTGCCGTGCTTACCGATCTGCGCAGTGTTGGCGTGATGGGCGATTTTAGAACATATGGCTGTACAGTGGCGCTCAGAGCGGTCACAACAGACGATTTTATGACAGCTGAGTGGACGCGGCTTCCCTATGAGGTTTTAGAGAGGGCAAGCAGCCGGATCACAAACGAAGTGGCAGGTATATCGAGAGTGGTGTATGATATTACTTCTAAACCTCCGGCAACGGTGGAGTGGGAGTAAGATAAGTGCAGAAGACATATATAGTCTGTTCCACGCACGCAAATCGAAGACGATTTACCGCAGTAAAGGCTACCATTGTACATAGAGAGAGGTAAGAGGATGATGTACTCCCAGTCGGAAATTCATGAAGAGTGCGGCGTATTTGGCGTAATTGCTGCCGAGCCTGCCGATGTCGCAGGTATTTCCTACTATGGATTATATGCGCTGCAGCACAGGGGACAGGAAAGCTGCGGCATTGTTGTCAATGACGACGGTGTGTTTGCGTCGCATAAAGACATGGGACTTGTCAGCGAGGTTTTTTCGAAGGATGTCCTGTCTCGTTTGCCGGCCGGCACAATGGCGGTCGCCCATGTGCGCTACGGCACTACCGGGGGCACAAACCGCAATAACTGCCAGCCAATTGAGGTCAATCACCAAAAAGGAAGGATGGCGCTGGCTCACAATGGAAATCTTTCCAATGCGGCAGAGCTTCGAAATGCGTTGGAGCTGTCCGGCGCCATTTTCCATACTACCAGTGATACGGAGACCATTGCGTATATCATAACAAAGGAACGGCTGCAGGCGCCTTCCATTGAAGAAGCTTTAAGTCGGGCTATGCATACGCTGGACGGCGCTTATTCTCTGGTGCTGATGTCGCCGCAAAAGCTGATTTGCGCACGAGATCCGTATGGTTTCCGCCCCCTTTGCTACGGAAAGACGCCCGACGGCATGTATGTAGTCGCCTCTGAGGGATGTGCTATTCGAGCCGTTGGCGGCGAAGTCATTCGAGATGTGGAGCCGGGTGAAATTCTGGTATTTGGCAAAAACGGGGTAGAATCCAGAAGAGAGCATTGCGGCAAAAAAGATAAAAAGCTCTGCATCTTTGAGTATATTTATTTTGCCCGTCCTGATTCTGTGATTGACGGGGTTTCCGTTCACGACGCACGGATTTTTGCTGGAAAGATTTTGGCAAAGGCGCACCCGGTCAAAGCGGATATTGTGATTGGCGTACCCGACTCCGGATTGGACGCGGCCCTTGGTTTCAGCGAGGCGTCGGGGATTCCTTACGGCATTGGCCTATTGAAAAACAAGTACATCGGCAGAACATTTATATCTCCCGGAGACAGGCTGGATAAGGTCAAAATTAAGCTTGCGGCAATTGAGAGCGCCGTCAAGGGAAAGCGCGTGGTATTGATCGACGACTCTATTGTCCGCGGCACAACAAGCGGGCGCATTGTGAATCTTCTGCGTCAGGCAGGCGCAAGGGAAATACACATGCGTATTTCGGCGCCGCCTTTCCTGCATCCCTGCTATTATGGCACCGACATTGATTCCGAAGAGCATTTGATTGCCTGTAAATATACCACGGAGCAGATTTCTCAGATTATCGGCGCGGATTCTCTCGGCTATCTTCCGGTAGAAAGCCTGCATTGTCTTATCGGCAGTCACGGCTTCTGCAGCGCCTGCTTTGACGGCAATTACCCCACAAAGATTCCGATGGATACCCGAAAAAACCGTTTTGAACAGCGTCTGTCGGATGTTAAAAAATGAGGTGAACTGCATGGATTTTAACAGAAAAATTATTTTAGAGGACGGACAGGAGTACTTTGGATATTCCTTTGGAAGTGAAGAGGACAGGGTATGCGAGATTGTATTTAACACCTCTATGGTGGGCTATCAGGAAATCATTTCCGACCCGTCTTATACATATCAGGCGGTTGTGATGACCTATCCGCTGATTGGAAACTATGGAATGGCCGAGGACGACTATGAGACAAAAACGCCTACTATTGGCGCGCTGATCGTTCGGGAATACAATGATGAGCCTTCTAACTTCAGAAGCGCCGCCACACTTTCCGAGGTAATGCGGTCCTATCATATTCCCGGAGTATCCGGCATTGACACGCGAAAGCTGACTCGTTCCATCCGTGACGTGGGCAGTCGAAAGGTTCTGATTACAAATGCTTCCACTCCGATAGAGAAGGGGCTTGCGATACTTAGGGAAAACGCGATTCCAAAGGACGCGGTTTCACGAGTGAGCTGCGACACCATGTGGATTTCCAGCGTGCGGCCGGAGAAATACCACGTTGTGGCTATCGATTGCGGTATGAAAATGAATATTGTCCGCTCCTTGCATAAACGCGGCTGCAAGGTCACGGTTGTTCCGTGGAACACGCCTGCCGGCACCATTGAAAATCTGCATCCCGACGGAGTCTTTATTTCCAACGGCCCCGGAGATCCTACCGATGTACCGGAAACCATCGCCGTGGTAAAAACGCTGCTTGGCAAATATCCGATATTCGGGATTTGTCTGGGCCACCAGATTATTTCGTTGGCGTATGGAGCCAGAACCTATAAGCTGAAATTCGGACACCGGGGTGGAAATCATCCTGTCCGAAACCTGGAGAACGGCAAAATTGAAATTACATCGCAAAATCATTCCTATGCGGTAGACGCCGGCAGCCTTGCGAATACGGCTTTGACAGCCACCCATATCAATCTGTTGGATCAGACTGTGGAAGGTGTAAAGTGCGACCGGGATAAGGTGTTCAGCGTGCAGTATCATCCCGAAAGCGCGCCCGGCCCCCAGGACAGCGCGTATCTGTTTGACCGCTTTATTGAAAAAATGGAAAGCTGTAGGTAAGCGTATATTTTTACAGCCTGTCATCTTATTAAAATGACGACGGATGGAGGAAAGAAAGAGCAATGCCCAAAAGAACGGATATTAAAAAAATTCTTGTCATCGGCAGTGGTCCTATCGTAATCGGCCAGGCGGCGGAATTCGACTATGCGGGAACGCAGGCGTGCCTCGCCCTAAAAGAAGAAGGGTATGAGGTGGTTCTCTGCAACTCCAACCCCGCGACGATTATGACCGATACGTCTATCTGCGACAAGGTTTATATGGAGCCCCTAACCCTGGAATATATCGCTAAAATCATACGCTTTGAGCGTCCCGATGCGATTTTGCCCGGAATCGGAGGACAAACCGGACTGAATCTTGCAATGAGTTTGGAAAAGAAAGGCATCCTTTCCGAATGCCGGGTGGAGCTGCTGGGAACACAAAGCAGCAGTATTGCCCAGGCGGAAGACAGGGAGCTGTTCAAGGCGCTTTGCGAAGCGCTTGGCGAGCCAGTCCTTCCTTCCGATATTGCCAACTCTATGGAGGAAGGGGCAGCGGTTGCGAAAAGAATCGGATATCCTGTCGTCCTCCGTCCCGCGTTTACTCTTGGCGGTACTGGCGGTGGATTTGCCGATAACGAGGAGGAGCTTCTGCCGCTGATGAAAAATGCGCTTTCTCTCTCTCCCGTTGGTCAGGTGTTGATTGAAAAGAGCATCAAGGGATATAAGGAAATTGAATACGAAGTGATGCGGGACAGCAATGACACTGCCATCACAATCTGTAACATGGAAAATCTGGATCCTGTTGGGATTCATACCGGCGATTCCATTGTGGTTTGTCCGTCGCAGACGCTAACCAACAAGGAATACCAAATGCTTAGAGACAGTGCGCTAAAATTGATCCGCGCATTAAAAATTGAAGGCGGATGTAACGTACAGTTTGCCCTTGATCCCCAGTCTTTTCAGTACTATCTCATCGAAGTCAATCCCAGAGTATCTCGTTCCTCCGCCTTGGCTTCTAAGGCCAGCGGCTACCCTATTGCCCGTGTGTCTGCCAAAATCGGAGTTGGAATGACGCTGGATGAAATTCAGATTGCAAATACACCTGCGTCTTTTGAACCAACCCTTGACTATGTAGTAAGCAAAATGCCTCGTTTCCCATTTGACAAGTTCGCAGAGGCGGACAACGCGCTTTCTACGCAGATGAAGGCTACCGGCGAGGTTATGAGCATTGGCAGGACAGTGGAGGAGAGCTTACTTAAGGCGATTCGCTCTCTTGAAATTGGGCTGTATCATTTGCATAGCGGCAAGTTTGATGATATGTCGGAATCGCAGCTGCTGGATTATATTAAAATTGGTACGGACGACCGTATTTATGCGATCGCCCAACTTTTGCGGCTTGGCTGCAAAACGCAGGATATTGCGGCGGTAACCGCTATAGATCCATTCTTTATCCGTAAGCTGAAAAATATTGTGGACAAGGAACAGGTGCTCAAAGAGCATCCCAGAGATGTCCATATCTTGCGTGAGGCAAAGCAAATGGGCTTTTCCGATAGGGAGATCGGGGCGCTCTGGAATCAAACGGAGACGGAAATCTTTCATTTGCGGTGTGTGCACAGCATCGTCCCTGTATATAAAATGATTGATACCTGCGCCTCCGAATTTGACAGTTATATCCCATACTTCTACTCTACCTATGAAGACGAAAACGAGTCCATTGTATCCGAAAAGAAAAAAATTATTGTGCTGGGCTCCGGTCCTATCCGGATTGGCCAAGGCGTAGAGTTTGATTATTCCACTGTCCACGCCGTGCAGACCATTAAGGAAGCCGGCTACGAGGCTATAATTATCAACAACAATCCGGAAACGGTTTCCACCGATTATACCTGCTCCGATAAGCTGTATTTTGAACCTCTGTGCGTGGAAGATGTTATGAATGTCATCGCGCTGGAGCAGCCAGAAGGAGTTATCGCAACTTTGGGCGGTCAGACGGCAATCAACCTGGCGCAGCCTCTGCGAGAGCGTGGCGTTAAAATTATCGGTACGGACTGCGATGCGATTGAGCGTGCGGAAAATAGAGACGCCTTTGAGCGGCTGCTTTCCGCTTTGAAAATTCCCCAACCGAAGGGCCGCGCCGTAACCAGTATAGAGGAGGGCATCCGGGCGGCCGAGGAAATTGGATATCCAGTGCTTGTTCGTCCTAGCTTTGTGCTGGGCGGCCGGGCAATGCAGATTGTCGCTAAGGAAGAAGCGCTCCGTAATTATTTGAAAACCGCCGTGGAAATCGATGAGGACAAACCCGTGCTGGTAGATAAATATATCCGCGGCAAAGAGGTGGAAGTCGACGCGATTTGCGACGGTAAGCAGGTATTTGTTCCCGGTATTATGGAACTTGTGGAGAGAACCGGCGTACACTCCGGCGACTCCATCAGCATCTACCCCACCTACAGCATATCCGAAAAGGTAAAAAACACCATTTTGGATTATACCGAAAGGTTAGGGCTTGGAATCGGCATCGTGGGGCTGTTCAACATCCAGTTTATCGTAGACGACCTTGAGGATGTTTATATTATTGAGGTGAATCCCCGCTCTTCCCGAACGGTACCGTTTCTTTCAAAGGCAACCGGCTACAGCCTGGCCGATATCGCCACCCTCGTTATACTTGGAAAGAGTCTTGCCGAACAGGGCATCACGGAAATTTATCCTACGGAAAAAAGTCGCTATTATGTAAAGGTTCCCGCGTTTTCATTCTCTAAGCTATACGGGATGGACGCATACCTCTCTCCTGAGATGAAGTCAACCGGAGAAGCCATTGGATATGATAAAAAGCTGCATCGGGCGATGTATAAGGCGATGATCGCCTCCGGCATCAAGGTGCAAAATTATGGCACGGTGGTCGTCACCCTTGCCGATGAGGACAAGGAAGAGGCGCTGCCTCTTGTACGCCGGTTTTATGATATGGGCTTCAATATTGAAGCCACAATAGGCACAGCGCTCTTTTTAAAAGAGAAGGGCATTCGTACGCGTATCCGCCGCAAGCTCTCTGAGGGCAGTGAAGAGATTTTGGAATCTATTCGGGCAGGATATGTCAGCTATGTAATCTGTACCCGTGCGATCCTTTCCGGAGTGCATTACGAAGACGGCGTAGCCATTCGCCGATGCGCCTCTCAGAACAATATTACGATGCTTACTTCTCTGGATACGGTAAAGATGCTTCTTGAGGTTCTGGAGGAAGTAACCATTGGAATATCTAAAATAGACGATGAATAGTCGGGGAGGATGTAGTGTGTAGATAACATGGATCAAGGCATGTAGTTAAACAATTTGTGCCGCAGCAGTGCGGTGGAATGGAGATTTTTATGCACTTTACAAAAATGCACGGGCTTGGAAACGATTATCTGTATGTTTATGGCGAGGTTCCTGAAGACATTGCGCAGCTTTCCAGAGACCTGTCTCAGCGGCATTTTGGGGCCGGCTCCGACGGAATGATTTATATTTCTCCCTCCGATATTGCTGATTTTAAAATGCGTATTTTCAATGCGGACGGCAGTGAGGCGAAAATGTGCGGAAACGGCATCCGTTGCGTAGGCAAGTATGTGTATGACAAGGGATATACTGACAAAACCCACTTGAAAATTGAAACATTGTCCGGCATTAAATATCTTGATTTGCAGCTCGTCGGCGGGAAAGTAAAAACAGTCGCCGTTCACATGGGCGCTGCTGTGCCGGAGCAGGACAGAACTCTGGAACTGGATGGCGTCTATGTACACTGCACGCCGGTTTCTGTGGGCAATCCCCATGCGGTTATTTTTGTAGATGACATAGAAACAGCGCCTCTGACGGAGCTTGGTCCAAGGCTTGAACATCATGAGGCTTTTCCGGACGGTGTGAATGTGGAGTTTGTCCAGGTCCTTTCGGAAAACGAACTGCGTATGCGTGTATGGGAACGGGGCAGCGGCGTAACGATGGCTTGCGGAACAGGGGCATGCGCCAGTGCAATGGCAGCGGTGGCTAAGGGATACTGCGGCTATGACATCCCTATATATGTACGCCTGGACGGCGGTACGCTGAATATCCAAATTGCTCCGGACAATACTGTAACGATGACCGGCCCTGCTAAAACCATTTATGAAGGAGAGACAGTGGTGTGAAAAAACATGTATGAAGCATGTAGTTAACCAATTTTACACCCAAAATCAGCTGTGCCGGCGAAGTCGGCAGAATGGAGATTGATATGATTACGCCTAATATGCATTATGCGGATTTAAAGGATTCTTATCTCTTTTATAATATCGCTCAAAAGACGAAAGCGTATTTGGAAGCAAATCCAGATAAATATCTTTATCGTATGGGGATTGGCGACGTATCTCTTCCGCTTCCGAAGGCTGTTATCCAGGCTCTGCACGATGCTGTGGACGATCAGGCCGTAAAAGATCATTTTCACGGTTATATGCCGGAGTGCGGCGCGCCGTTTCTCAGAGAGGCCATTGCGAGATACTATAGGGAGCGGGGCGTGCAGATATCGGCGGATGAAGTGTTTGTATCCAGCGGCGCCAGCGACGAGCTGGGAGACATTCTGGATTTGTTTGATCGGAGCAGCAGCGCGCTTGTGATTGAGCCGGCATATCCGGCTTATGTGGATGCAAATGTAATGGCTGGCAGAAAAATCTTGCATCTGCCTTGCGGACGGGAAAACGCGTTTTTGCCGTCGCCTCAGAAGGATGTAAAGGCGGATATCCTTTACATATGCTCCCCGAACAATCCCACCGGTGCGGTGTTCAGTCGCAGTCAGCTGCAGGATTGGGTGGATTTCGCCAATGAAAATGGTTCGGTGATTCTGTTTGATGCTGCTTACGAAGCCTTTATTGAGGATCCGACCCTGCCCCACAGTATTTTTGAACTGGACGGAGCAGAAACCTGCGCCATTGAAATCTGCTCTCTTTCCAAAACTGCAGGCTTTACCGGTACCCGGTTGGGATACACTGTAGTACCCAAGGCCCTTTCCCGGGGCGGTATGCATTTTCATGAAATGTGGGTGCGCAACCGTACCACAAAGACAAACGGGGGTTCCTACATTATCCAAAAGGGCGGCGCCGCTGTATTTACACCGGAAGGACAGCGGCAAATTCAAGAAAATATCGCTGTTTACAAAAATAACGCCAAGGTTCTTATGGAAGCGCTTGATGGGCTTGGTATCTGGTACTGCGGCGGAAAAAACGCGCCATATATTTGGATGCAGTGTCCGGATGGTATGGGCAGTTGGGCATTTTTTGATTATCTTTTAAGGGAAATTCAAGTAGTGGGAACGCCTGGTGAAGGCTTTGGAGCCTGCGGAGACGGATATTTCCGTTTTTCGACCTTCGGCAGTCCCGAGGATACAAAAGAAGCAGCCTGCCGTATTGCCGGACTGCTTAGAAAGAAGGGATTATAATGCGTGATTATAAAGTAGAATTTGAAAATAGAGTTGCTTTTATAAAGTCTGTTTTAGACCGGAGCGGAGCTTCCGGTATTGTTTATGGAAACAGCGGCGGCAAAGACTCTGCTTTGGTGAGCATTCTCTGCAAGGCCGCTTGTGACAATACAGTGGGAATCATTCTGCCGTGTACATCACAGCGAAATTATACTCAGGATGCCGCAGACGCCGTGGAGGTTGCCGATAAGTACAATATCGAAACCCGTACAGTAGATCTTACTCCTGTCAAAGAGGCGGAGATACAGGCGCTGAACGGAGTTGCCGCATTGAATACGACGGCACTGGCAAATATAGCGCCCCGCTTGCGCATGCTCACACTGTATGCGGTTGCGGCGGCAGAAAATAGACTGGTTGCCGGAACGGGCAATAAAAGCGAGGCCTATGTAGGATATTTTACAAAATGGGGCGACGGCGGCTGCGACTTTAATCCCATTGCGGATCTTACCGTTACGGAGGTTTATGCATTTTTGCGGTATCTGGATGCTCCGAAATGCGTAATAGAAAAGGCGCCGTCGGCAGCGCTCTTTGACGGGCAGACGGATGAAACAGAAATGGGCGTTACCTATGCGGAACTTGACGCTTTTCTCGCGGGGGGAGATATTCCGGAGGATAAAAAACAGATCGTGGAGCGGATGCATCGGGTAAGCGCGCACAAAAGAGAAGGTATTGCAGTTTATAAGTCCTGAGCTTCTTCTAAAAAAACAGCCCTAGGGGCTGTTTTTTTTAGGTTAAAGGATTTATAGTCTTCAGGAATATATTTTGCTAAAAGCGAAGCGCGCTTATCTGCGTGGGATAAACAAAACCCGAACGCATATCTGCATCCGGGTTTATGAGCGGCAACGCACCGCTGGCAGGGGCACAAAGACTCGAACTCTGGACACGCGGTTTTGGAGACCGCTGCTCTACCAACTGAGCTATACCCCTATATTTACTGCTACACTTCGGTAGCAGTACGTATTTTAGCATAAAAGAGTGTACTTTGCAATAGGTTTTGCAAATTTTTTTACTAAAAATACCGCAAAGAGCGCACGGGACGTCCTTTCCAGTGGGATGTGGTAAAGCCGACTTTCCCGTGCGCTACGGACGGCAGCTCGATTTTCTCCATACGATTTGCCGCGAATTACTGCAGATAGGGAATTACCTTAGGAATATCCCCGGCTCCCATAATAAGAAACATATCTTTTTCGTCGCCGTGTTCGTTGAGATACGCGGCAATATCCTGAAATTGCGCGATAAACCGACATTCGGCTCCGTTTTTAACAATGGCGTCCGAAAGACTTTCGGCAGAAACTCCATACGTGTTGACTTCACGCGCTGAATAAATAGGAGCCAGCACAATTTCCCCCCGCTGTATTTTGGAGAGCGCATCCGCGAAGTCGTCAAACAACCGACTGGTTCTGGAATAGGTATGGGGCTGGAATACACAAAAGACTCTTTCAAACCCCATCTGCGCTGCGGCGGAAAGACTGGCGGCGATTTCTGTAGGATGGTGTGCATAGTCGGAATAGATGGCCGCACCGCATTTGGCGTGGCCACAGGGTTCCATTCGCCGTCCTAATCCTTGAAAAGAGGCAAGCGCCTGGGCTATTTCTTTGCCGGATATACCACACAGATGGGCGGCGGCGGCGGCAGCGAGTGCGTCGCACACGGCATGGGCGCCAGGCACACGGAGAGATACGGTACACAGCAGTTCTTTTCTATGCCGAATGTTGAATTGGGCGCAGCCCTTTTCAAAGGATATGGTATCGGCGCAGTAGTCCGCCTCCGGCTCTTCCACACCAAAAGTGACCAATTTCCCGGAATATCCCTGTGCAGCCCGCATCACATCGTCGTCGGCATAGTTCACAAGGGCGATGCCGTCAGGACCGGTGCGTTCCAAAAAGTTATGGAAAGAGGTGTGAATCTGTTCCATCGAATGGAAATAATCCACATGGTCCATTTCAATATTTAATATTATGGCAATGGTAGGATAAAAATCTAAAAAGGAATCCATATATTCGCAGGCTTCAAAAATAAAGTATTCTTCTCCCCCAATGCGGTGCGCGCTGTTCTGACTGACCATCCGTGCGCCGCAGCTTACAGTAGGATCTGTTCCTGCGTCGGAAAACACCTTTTCTAGCATAGATGTGGTAGTAGATTTGCCATGCATACCGCTGACGCCAATACGGCAGCCATAGCCGGACATCAAATATCCAAGATAATCGGCTCTGGAAACACATGGGATGCCGGCGGCTTGGGCGGCAGCATATTCCGGATTGTCAGCCGGCATAGCTACGGTGTAGACCAACATGCTGCAGCCTTCTACATGAGAGGGATCTCCTTCGTAATATACCGTAATGCCATTCTCTGTCAGCTGGTTGGTAATATCGGACGGGGTGCGGTCATATCCGCTGACAATGTGCCCCCTCAACTGCGATACCCGTGCCAGAGAGCACATGCTGATGCCGCCAATCCCCGCAAAAAAGATTTTTTTCGGGCCTCCAAAAAGCACTTTTTCAATTGCAGCAGCCCCAAAATGTGTATTTTGTAGTGCCATAGTTTATGACCATACCTTTCGTTGCTTTTGAGGCGATTTCGCCTATGGAAACGCGGGGCAGCGGGTTCCATACAGAGCCGCAAACAGGGGGCCCAGAACAGAACGCCTGCTGGATCCAGCGGGAATTCAAACATTCGTTTCCATTTTATTCACAAAATTCGCCAAGTTTTTTAAATCAGATTTTCATATTCTGTCATAGTATTATTATATCATTTTGCAGAAGTTTGTGTTATAGTTATATTGTACCATAAATTTATGCAAATACAAAGCCCGGCGGCAAATTTTTTGGTACCACGCATACTGTCAGAAAATCAGTGGATAATAGGAACAGCAATTTCATTCAACTTTATGAAAGGAAGGCTACTATGAATATCACAGACGTGAAAATTCGAAAACTGTTTGAGGACGGTCCTATGAAAGCTATTGCATCTGTCACCTTTGACGATCAGCTGGCCGTACATGACATCAAAGTGATTTATGCTCGCGATAAATATTTTATCGTTATGCCCAGCAGAAAAAATGCAGATGGCACCTTCCGGGATATTGTGCATCCCATTAACGGTGCATTTCGCGCGGAACTGGAAACAGCGGTTATTCAGGCTTATGATGGGGCGTTGGCTCTGGCGCAGGCGGAGGCCGCATCCGACGGGCAGGCAGATGAAAACTCTGCCGAAAACTAGTAAAATTTTTGCCGGGACATTGACAAAAGCAACAAGGAGGCTGCATGCAGCCTCCTTGTTTTTTATTTTGACCAGGTGTTTGCAAAGGGAAATTTTTATGTTTCCTCTGTCAGGTTGATTTCCCCATGTTCCATTTCATATTCACGTATGCACTTCTTGCACAGATATTCCAGAAGGTTACTTGCGCTTCTGGTCTCTGCCTTAGCAATGATCTTTACCTTTCGTAGAACGTCCTCGTCTAAGTGAAAGGTGAACGGCAATTTGTTTGTAGGCATTTTTCCAGTCTCCTTTGGCACTTGTGAATAAACATCTATATATTATTTTAGATGATTCTTTAAATTATTTATACGCGAACGGTTATTTATATATGCAATAACAGTTATTTCAAAATTACGAAAAATGAATTATTTTACGTAAAAAGTAATTTTTATGTTGCATGTAAGAGAGAACCGTCTAACCTTTATTCAACATAGAAAAATTTTCCTTTATCCTGCATATTTGTAAAGGGGAGGGCAATACTACCGGAGAAACAGCCGGAATTTTCTCCGGGGAAGGACGTGACAGTATGATCAAAGGATGCCAGAAAAAGATTATCCATATCACCAACACAGGCAGCCCTTATTTTGAGGAGGCATATCTGATTCTCCGCCGCGGCGGTGATTTTTCCGATGACGGGGGCGTCAGTGAAATGGATATTGTGCAGGAGGCTGTAAAAATCGCCGAGGGGAGCAGTGCGGCATTGTCTCCCCGCCGAGAGAGAAAGCGTCGTCGCCGTAACCGGGCATTTTGGGGTGGAATTTCTGTTTGCTCCTTTTTATTTGGTCTTGTGATGCTCATATGTTCTCTCGTTCGTTGATCTATTGACAGCGGGGCTTTTTTGTGTATAATAGTAAATGGAGTAATTTGTTCGTGTTGTCCCTTGTGGGACGATTGCCTGGGACATTGATTTTGTTTTGGGCTTAAAAGACAGGCGCGTGGCCGCCTGCGGTAGCAGTTTGTATTTGATAAATAGTAAAAAGCAAGATAACGGTATGTACCGCCGCCTTCGGACATATCGCTGTACCCGGACGTTTGTTCGGGTTTGCTTGTGTTACACTTTTTTGCGGACGCCTGTCTTTTTATATAATTATTTTAGATAAGAAAAACGAACGGGATTGCGTACCAAAACAGGATGATATATTTCGTCCAAAGAGGATTCTGTGAAAATGGAGCGTGCCTCACTTCAAATATACATTTTTCACAGGCAGTCAGCCGAAATTGCTGACTAAGAAGAAAGGAACAGACATAATTATGGCAAAAAATAAACTCAGAGTTATGATGCTGGGTGGACTGAACGAAATCGGCAAAAATATTGCAGTTTTGGAATATGGTGAGGATATTGTGGTAATTGACTGCGGTCTCGCGTTTCCTGACGAGGATATGCTGGGTATCGATCTGGTTATTCCCGACATTACCTATCTGGAGAAAAACGCCTCCAAAATTCGAGGCATTTTTCTTACCCATGGTCATGAGGACCATATCGGCGCGCTGCCTTATGTGCTGCGCAGTATCAATCCGCCGATTTACGGCACTCGTTTGACCTTGGGCATTTTGGAAAACAAACTGGCAGAGCACAAGCTTACAAAAAAGGCTAAGCTTATTACCGTAGAAGCCGGCAGCGTGGTAAACGCCGGCGTATTTAAATGTGAATTTATCCGTGTGAACCACTCTATTGCAGATGCTTGCGCCATTGCTGTGCGTACACCAGTGGGGGTTGTTCTTCATACCGGCGACTTTAAACTGGATGTTTCCCCCATCGATGGCAGCATGATGGACGTCACCCGTTTGGGGGAGTACGGCAACGAGGGCGTACTGCTGCTTATGTGTGAATCCACCAATGTGGAGCGGTCCGGATATACCCCGTCGGAGCGTACGGTCGGCCATTCGCTGGATCATATTTTCTTGTCTAATTCGGATAAGCGAATCATTATCGCGACTTTTTCATCTAATGTACACCGGGTGCAGCAAATTATCAATACCAGTGTGAAATTCGGACGGAAGGTAGCGGTTACCGGGCGCAGCATGATCAATGTAGTGGGCGCGGCGGTTCGGCTGGGCTATATGAAGGTCCCGGAAAACGTGCTGATTGACCTGAGCGATATTAACAAATATCCCGGTGAGATGGTTACTGTGGTCACCACCGGCTCCCAGGGAGAGCCTATGTCCGCCCTGTACCGGATGGCCTTTTCCGATCACAGTCAGATTGAGCTGTCTTCTAAGGATTTGGTTGTGCTGTCCTCCCATGCGATTCCTGGAAATGAGCTGCTGGTGGGCCGAATTATCAACGAACTGTATAAGCGGGGCGTCAACGTATATCACGATGATCCCGAAGTGCATGTGTCCGGTCATGCCTGTCAGGAAGAACTAAAGTTGATGCACAATCTGGCGCGGCCTAAATTCTTTATGCCCATCCACGGAGAATACCGGCATTTGATGCAGCATAAAGAGCTTGCGGAGTTTATGGGCATGGATCCGAAAAATATTTTTGTCACCGCTACCGGCGATGTGCTGGAACTGGATAAAAATAGTTGTAAACGGGCGGGCACCGTTCCTTCCGGACGGGTGCTTATTGACGGATACGGTGTGGGCGACGTAGGCAATATCGTTCTGCGGGATCGGCGTCATCTGGCGCAGGATGGCCTGATTGTGGTGGTAGCTACAGTAGATGTGGAAGAGAAGACTCTGGCCAGCGGACCGGATATCGTTTCCCGTGGATTCGTTTATGTTCGGGAGGCGGAGGAATTGATGGAAGAAGTGCGGCGGATTGCTACGAAGGTGCTTACCGATGCGTTGGATTCCGGCGTCACCGAATGGACGCAGATGAAAAACAGCGTCAAGGAGAGCCTTACGAAATATCTGTTTAGCAAAACCAAGAGAAAACCTATGATCCTTCCTGTGATCATGAACGTATAAAGGATGTATGCAAAAATGGTCAGACATATTGTCATTTGGAAATTAAAAGAAGAGCTTACGGGAGATCGGCTGGAGCTTGTGAAACAAAATGCCAAAGAGGCCCTGGAGGCCCTCCGGGGTCAAATACCGGGCCTGCTTTCCGCCACGGTGAAGGTGGAAGGACTTGCAACCTCCACCGGCGATATGATGCTGGACACTGCTTTTACAGATGAAGCAGCTCTGCTGGCCTATCAAAAGCATCCCCTGCACCAGGCCGCTGCCGATACATATGTGCGGCCTTATACCCATGCCCGAATGTGCATGGATTTTGCAGAGTGATGCGGCCGGAACTGCTGTCGCCTGCCGGCGACTTTGAAAAATTAAAAAGCGCCATTTATTTTGGAGCGGATGCGGTGTACCTGGCCGGAAAGGCCTTTGGTATGCGTGCCGCTTCCGGCAATTTTACAAATGAAGAACTGGTACAGGCTGTGGAATATGCCCATGAACGAGGCGTACGGGTGTACGTTACCGTCAATATTATGCCGAGAGATGCAGAGTATCCTGTTTTGGAGCGATATCTGCAGTATCTGCAGGCTATCGGTGCAGATGCGGCTATCGTATCCGATTTGGGCGTCGTCGCCCTTGCCAGGGTATGTGCGCCAAATCTGGAAATTCATATTTCTACCCAGGCTTCTACAGTATCTGCCGCTACATGTATGGCCTGGCATAAAATGGGAGCGCGGCGGATCGTTCTGGCAAGAGAACTATCTTTAGAAGAAATCGCGGCTATACGGACCGCCCTCCCCGATGAGGTGGAACTGGAGACCTTTGTCCATGGTTCCATGTGTGTGGCTTATAGCGGCAGATGCCTTCTTTCTCAGTATTATGTAGGGCGTGACGCCAACCGGGGCGCGTGCGCCCAGCCTTGCCGCTGGATTTACTCCGGGGAGATTGCGGAGGAAAAGCGCGCCAGTGAGCGGCTGCCCATTGTAGAGGATGGGGGAGAAAGCTTTATTATGAGTTCTAAGGATATGTGCATGATTGCGCATGTTCCGGAGCTTGTACAGGCTGGAATCAATAGTCTGAAGCTGGAAGGCCGAGTCCGCAGCGCGTACTATACCGCCGTTGTGACGAATACATATAAAATGGCCCTGGATGCCTATATGAAGGATCCTGCCGGATATCACTTTGATTCTGCTTGGCAGCGGGAACTGGATTCCGTATCCCATCGAGAGTATGATACCGGCTTTTTCTTTCACAATCCGAAAACGGATCCGAACCTGGTCACGCAGCCCGGATATATCCGGGAAAAAGCGTATTTGGCTGTGGCTGTTGGTTCTGCTGACGAACAGGGCCGCGTTCCCTTTGTCCAGCGTAATAAAACAGTGCGGGGCGCTGCCGTCGAAATTCTTGCTCCCGGTTGTCCCGGTCGTCCCTTTATGGCTGACGCTATGTGGGATGCTGCCGGAGCCCCCCTGGAAACGGCTCCCCATCCGGGGATGACGTTTCTTTTGCGCCCTCCCTTTCCGGTGCAGGCGGGGGATGTTCTACGGGAAGGCTGAACATATTTATGTCTTGCTTTTCCAATGCAATATCGTAAACTTCCAAGAAAGGCACGTCTCTTATGCTAATGATCGTCGAACTTATTAAATCGCTGCTTCTGGGCATTATCCAGGGGATTACCGAATGGCTCCCCGTGAGCAGCACCGGCCACCTGATTCTTTTTAATGAATTTTTTCCTTTAAAGGAAACCTCCGACGCTTTTATGTCCATGTTCGATGTGGTTATCCAACTGGGCTCGATTCTGGCAGTGGTGGTGATCTATTTCTCCCGGCTCAATCCCTGGAGCAAAAAGAAAACCCTCGCTGAAAATAGCTATACATTGAAAATGTGGGGAAAGATTATCGTTGCCGTGCTTCCGGCGGCGGTAATTGGCTTGCTGTTTGATGATATTATCGACCAGAAGCTGTCCACTTTTGTAGTGGTAGCCATTACCCTCATCTTATATGGTATAGCCTTTATCATCATTGAGCGTACGCGCAGTAAAAAGCCCTTCCGTATCGAAAAACCGGAAGATATCGATATGAAAACAGCTCTGTTTATTGGAATGTTTCAGGTCCTTGCCCTGATTCCCGGAACCTCCCGCAGCGGTGCTACCATCGTAGGCGCAATGCTTCTGGGTGTGTCCCGAACTGCGGCAGCAGAGTTTTCTTTCTTCCTGGCTGTGCCTGTCATGTTTGGCGCAAGCGGCCTGCGGGGACTTAAATATGTTGCCAAAGTGGCCTCTGGTGAAACAGCGATGTTCAGTACCACAGAACTGCTGGTTCTTTTGGTGGGTACGATTACCGCTTTCCTTGTGTCCCTGGCCGTTATTCGCTTCCTGGTCAGCTTTGTACGCCGCCACAGCTTCGAAAGCTTTGGTTGGTACCGTATTGCCTTAGGCGCCGCTGTGCTCCTGTATTTCTTGTTTGTACATCCATAATATTTGCATCTACCTAGTAAAGGGACGTAGGGAGACTTACAGTTGGATCTCTCCCTCTGTCCCTTTACTGTCCAAAGCGTAATTTTAAAGGAGACCGCCCGTGAAATACGATACTTTGTCCAAAGAAATACAGGACCGAATTTGCTATGACCGACAGCATGGCACGTCTTTAAAGATGGGCTTTTCTGACGATATGGCCCAGCGCAGAATTCCCGAACGGGATCGCCCGACCCTGTGGCGTCCTCCTTTTGTTCGGGATACGGATAAAATTCTCCATTCCGCGTATTATAATCGCTTTACGGACAAAACCCAGGTGTTTTCCTTTTATAAAAACGACGATATCGCCCGTCGTGCCCTCCATGTCCAATTGGTGTCTCGGATTGCCCGTACCATCGGCAGCGTTCTGGGTCTTAATCTGGATCTTATCGAGGCCATCGCCTTAGGCCACGATATGGGCCATACACCCTTTGGACATGCGGGTGAAACCTATCTGGACGAGCTGTATTTTTCAGAAACAGGCCGTCACTTTGCTCATAATGTCCACTCTGTCCGGGTTCTGGACGGTATCTTTCCTTATAATATAACGCTTCAGACCTTAAATGGCATCCTGTCCCATAATGGAGAGATTGAATGTGATGAATACCGTCCCAGCCCTATGGAGAGTTTTTCTGATTTGGATGCGGCGATGGAAGGCTGCTATAAAGATCAGGCCAACAACCGCAGCTTGATGCCCTCTACCTTGGAAGGCTGTCTGGTGCGCATTTGCGATATCATTTCTTATTTGGGAAAGGACCGGCAGGACGCCCAAAAGGCAGGACTTATCGCAAAGGAAGATGCTTTCGAATATGGTGCTATCGGACGGATCAATGCAGAAATTATCAATAATTTGAGCGTCAATATTATTGAAAATAGCTACGGAAAACCCTATATCAAAATGGACCAGCGGTATTTCGATGCACTTTCTGCCGTTAAACGCAGCAACTATCAGCAAATTTATCAAAGTCCTGCTGTGGTTGGTCCGCAGCGGGATGTCATTCGGCCTATGTTTGAGCGCCTGTACCGAAAATTGGTAGACGATGTAAAAACCGGCCGCCGGGAGTCTCCCGTGTTCCGGGACCATATTGCATTTATAACCTCCGGATCCAATCGTCACTATGTGCGTCCGCTTCCTTATGAAGAGACGGATCCTCATACCATTGTCACAGATTATATCGCATCTATGACGGATGATTATTTTGTGGAATTGCACCAGTATCTCTTCCCACGGGAGAAAACCATACAATATCATGGATATTTTCAGTGAAACAGTATTGACAAGCACGTATTTCTTTGCTATAATAGGCAAGCGGAAATCATATAAGTCCTTTTCGCCTATTTGCTGATATAGCTCAGCTGGCAGAGCACGTCATTGGTAATGACGAGGTCGGCGGTTCGAATCCGCCTATCAGCTCCAAAAACCGTTTGCAATTGCAAACGGTTTTTTTGTTTTTACCTCGTTATAGATGACAACGGTGGATTTATGCAAACTTTTTAATTGGTAAAAAAGTAAATATTTTGAAACGAAATCGTTAAAAAATAGAATGCGCCTGTTTTTACAAATTTCGCCGTAACATATTGATCCTGTGGTATGTATTGCCTCAATCCATAAGGTGGTTTGTAAAAAATACATGCTTTTTCTGCCAAATCCAGTCCGTATGCCCTGTAAAATGCACAAAAAAGTACCGCAAAAGTATTGACATTTTGTTATAGGAATGCTACAATAATTTTACCAAAATTATATGGAGGTTTTTCCTATGAAGAAAGTATTAGCACTTGTGCTTACTTTGACAATGCTTGTAGGTACGCTGGCTGTAGGCCTGTCGGCTGCCTACCAAGTTTCGTACACAGATGGACCTAAGTACGAAAATGTGTATACGGTTCCCTTTGGATCGACTGCTGCAAAAGTATCATATTTGGAGATCGGTGATCTCTCTGCCACGAACCGCAATTTCCACTTTGATTTGTGGTTCCTGTCAGAAGATGGATACCTCGGTTCTGACGCTACTTATGGTAGTGACAACAGATGGTATGTTACCTCTTCAGAAATCGGTATCAAGCTAAATCAGGAAAACAAAACGATTCCTTATGCGTTTGATATCAACACAAAGTATTCCATTAAAATAAGAACCGGCGACGCTGAAGCAGGCAAGACGGACATTTTCGTCAACGATGTGAAGATTGGTTCGGTAGACGGTCAGCTTCCTCACGAAAAAAACTTATTTAGCGGCGGTTCGAATATCGCTATGGACAACATTACAATGAGCGATGGTAACGATACACAGTTCTCACGTGATTTTGATGGAACAGAGAAGGGTTCAGGGCAGGCTAGCGGCGATAAGATTACTGGTATTGAATACAGACGTGAGCTGGGCTTGAATCACGCCGTAGCTGCTGAAACACCGGCCGCTACCACTGTAAATGTGGGTGACAACTGGAAAAATGAAGACGGCACTTATACAATTGGCTTTGATATCAGCTTCACAGGCGAAGAAATTGTAAGGGCAGCAAATCATGCACTGACATCTGACGGCGATGGCATTTCCATCACCAGTGATGCAATCGGTGTAGGAACGACCACTGCATCTTATACTTTTAAGGCTGATGAATGGTATTATGTAGAGTATGCTGTTGGCACGACAAAAACTCAGATTTTTGTAAACGGTGTGGAAGTAACCGGCGACAGTGATTTTCCTGTACTGTCCGGCGCTTCTCTTACTGATACTGGCCTTACCTTCACCGCTGAAGGTCTGGCTATGGATAACCTCAAAGTAGGTAATGCTGCTGCAATTGATTTTGAGGGTAATGACTGGGCAGATTCCTTTACTGGCGACGGCCTGGTACAGAACGAATATAAAGTTCCGGAGATCAACCTTTTTGATCACATTTCCACTGACACTGTAGAAGGCGAAGGCTTTATTCTGAGAAGTGGATTCAATAGTGATAAGAACCCCAATCCGAAGACGCCGAACGCTGCATATCTTACCCAGGATAACGCTTACACTGCTGCCAGCTATGCTGTAGTTTTTGACGTAGCATTGTATCCTGACCAGGAAAATATTACGAACTTCAGCGACAAGTACAACAACGGTACATGGGTTGAATTTGTTATCAATAAAATGGCAGACGGTGATAACAGCCGTGTGAAATTCGGTGACAAATTTGTAGGTAAGGGCAAAGACCTGTGGTACTATGGCGAAGATGCTACAGGCGCTCCAGATGCTGTAAAAAATATGACTCCTTGGGCAGCTGGTGATTTCCATAATGTAGCACTTCTTGTTGCATACGGTAGTGTGACTCTGTATATTGACCAGCAAGAAGTGTACACCGCGAATACAGGTATGCAGTTCTTTGATGGAGTTAACATTTTATATATGAATAACGGTACTGCTGTTATTGACAACTATAAAATCTATGATGCAGAATTTACGCTGCAGACCGATGGATTTGAAATTGGCGACGGAGAAAGTTCCTTTACAACGGTTGACGATGTAAAAGCAACCGGCGAAGATTTCTGTAATGCAAACGGACATGTGTACAGATGGGCAAGAACAACAGAGCCTAAGTGCTATGACGAGGGTACAAACACCTATACATGTTATATTTGCGGTGCCGCTGATCCCCAAAAAGAAGTAGCAAAGCTGCAGCATAGCTACTATGACTATGACTTCACCCGTGTTGAAGAAAATGATGAAGGAAACAAGATCATTTACACCACATGTAAAACAAGCAGTGGCTGCACGGAGAAGAGATTTGCTTTCCTTCCTGAAGCAGATACCTATACAGGTGAGCTGACGTTCTTCCATGACTTTACAGATGACTTCATGCAGATTACATCAAGTAAAGAAGAAGTTTCCTTTATCTTTGAAGATGGTGTTGCCAGATATACGGATAGCGAAGACAACTACAACCGTATTAAGTTGGGTACAAACCGCAACGGTTCTGATCTGAATAATAACGGCTTTACCATTGGATTTGATTTCATTTTCAACGATACTTATGATACTCCTGCAACTGAGTCCTATGGTCATGTGTTTGCTCTTAATATTGGTAAACAGGCGCTAGGCCAGGCACAGGTTGGCTACGATGCTGATAATGAAGTATTCTTTATCAGAGGGTATAATGGCGCTTTCAAACGTACCGACAGTTCTACGATTAAGCTGGTTCCTGGTGAGAAATACAACTTTGAAGTGAAATTCTACACCCCTGAAAATGCAGCTGATATGATGAGTTCTGAGCTTGCTTTGTATGTAAATGGTGTGAAAGTTGTAGAAATGGCACCTCGTGACGCTTGGGCGCAGTGCAAATATGGCTCCGATGCGATTGATGCTTTCTACTTCTGGAACTATGGTATAGCGTTTGATATGGATGATTTCCATATCGGTAGCCGTGACTTCTCCTGGAACAAGGATTGGAATGGCGACGTAGATGGTGACAACGATATCACTGTATCGGATGCTCTGCTTATGAGACAATATCTTGCAAAGATTATTGATGAAGAGGGATTTACAGCTAAGTCCAGAGCAGATGTGAACTTTGATGGTTCTATTGATGCAAAAGACCAGCTCCGTATCAGAAAACATCTTGCAGGTGAAAATGCCTAAGTTATATAAGGCACAGTAAGAAAAAGCCTCCACAAATGTGGAGGCTTTTTTTGCTCACAATAGCTATTGTAGGAAGCAATAAAAAATAATGGATTAAAAGTGAAAAAATTATAAAATATGCTTGTATTTTTCAATGAAATAAAATAAAAATGACTTGACATTCAGACTGCAAAGAACTATAATAAAAATGTATCATAAACTTGGAGGTAAAATCCAGATGAAAAAGCTTATTTCATTGCTGGTTGTTGCAGCAATGCTTGTTGCTGGAATTGTGGCCGTTGTTCCGGGAACAGCCGCTGATCTTCCTGAATCAGATCTATATACCCATATTACAGGAGAAATCAGCGACGACAAAACTACGTTAACTATGACGGTAACACTGGGCAATAACCCTGGCCTGTGGTGTTACAGAGCCTTTGTTGGCTACAATGCAAACGCATTGAAACTCACATCTATCGAAAATAAGGATGTGTGGTCCGCACAGGAATACCTTGCTGGTAATATCAACAGCAATCCTGTAACATATTATGCGCAGTCTGTTGCTTATAATGTCAACAATACAAATAGTGGTGTTGTTGCTGTTTACACGTTTGATATCCTTAACGAGGATGCAGACTTTAATGTAAATCTGACTATTAACCCCAAAGAAGTTTTTGGTGTAACAGACGATGGAACCAAAGTTCCGCATACTATGGAAATCATTAACGAGTGCCCGCAGTATGTTCCCATTGATACAACTGAATTGGATCAACTGGCTACGGATGTGTTGGCGCTGGGTGAATATGACGACTTGACAGAAGACGAGATCACTGCTATGCTGTCCCTTTATGAAGATGTTCATGGATTGGAAGGCAGAGCAGCGGCTTACTTTGCAGAAAGTCATGCAGATGCAATCGAGAAAATTGATGGACTGTATGCTGCACATTTGTGGGCACAGGAAAAAGTAAAACTGGATGAACTGGGTGCAAAAGTAGAAGCACTGCCCGCATATGCAGAGATGAGCGAGGCACAGGTCGCAGAAATGCTTACGCTGCGTACAGAGCTTGCTGCATTGGAAGGCGAAGCAAAAACATATGTGGAAACTACATATGCAGATGCAATTGCACGCCTGGAAGCTTCCTATGATGCATTTATGCACGAGGAAGGCCTGAAAGCATACGGCGCAAAATTGGCTGCTCTGCCGGCCTTTGATCAGATGACCGAGGCACAGATCACAGAAATGCTGGCTTTGCAGGAAGAATTGAAGGCGCTGGCTGCTGACGATTTGACCTATGTGAAAAATACCTTTGCAGACGACTATGCAAGATTTGAAGCTTCTCTGGCTGCTTATGCTCATATTGAAGAACTGAAAGTTGTAGGCGCAAAAGTAGAAGCACTGCCTGCATATGCAGAAATGAGTGCCGCACAAGTTGAAGAGATGCTCGCACTGGTTGAACAGCTTGAGGCTATGCCTGAAGCAGATGCAACCTATATTAAAGAAAATTACAGCGATGCTTACACCAGACTCCAGGCATCTTATGCAAGATATACACGCGTACAGGAACTGGATGCAGTGGGTGCAAGAATTGCTGCACTTCCTGATAGCTATTATGACATGACAGAAGACCAGGTTGCAGAAATGCTGGAACTGGTAGCACTGATGGGAACAATTGAAGACACTGCAGATCAGCAGTATCTGCTGGACAATTATGGTGACGCGCTCACAAAATTGGCGGCAAACTATGTGCTGTATCAGCAGGATATGATGGTAAAAGCTTTGATTGAACGTCTGGAAGCGCTTCCTAACTACGAAGAGATCACAGAAGATTCTCTGGATGAAGTAACAGATCTGTATGAGACTGTATTGGGCAGCTTCCTTGCGCCGCAGCTCAAACAGGAAGTTCCCGAAGCATATGACAACTTTGTAAACGCTTTCTTTAAGCTGGCTTATGGCGGCACGGATGCAGTAGATATGGATCAAGTACATGCATTTATTGACGCTGCAGAAAAACTGTTGGCTGCTGATGCAGTAACAGCAGAAGAAAAAGCACAGGTAATCGAGTTACTGTATTCCTTGGTACGCATGGAAGAAGAGGATTCCATTAACTCTGATTATATTGCATTGAATTATCCGGATACTTTCTATGGTCTCGTTGTGAAGTATGCTGAAATTCTCAGCACGGAAGATGTAGACTACGAACTTCTGGCTAGCTTGGAAGAAAAAATTCTTGCACTGCCGGCATATGAGGATATGACAGACGCAGACAAAGCAGCTTTTGAAGAGATTATTGCTACAATTGGTGGATTGTCTCCCGTTGAATTGGCACATTTTAAGCTTGTATCTACACCGGCATATGAAGCATATCTTGCCTTGTACAAAGCTTATGAGGCTGATAAAAACGGAACAACAGAGCCAGAACCTCCCGTAACGACTGTTCCTGAAGGAGAGGATACCACTGCTTCTGCAGGCGGTAACAATAAAACTCCGCAGACTGGTGACAATATGATGTATATCTTTATTGCAGCAGCAGTTGCGGCTGCAGCATGTACAGTAGTTGTCCTGATCCGTAAGAAGAAGGAAACGGTATAAAATTTAGATTTAAAAAAGCCGCAGGTAATCACCTGCGGCTTTTTTGTGCAAAATCCTTTTATGTTCATAAAATTCTGTTGCAAAGCGCCAGTACATCCTGTATAATAAAAGTATTATTTCAAGAAATAGAAAATGAAGGGAAGATATAATAATGGTTCAGTCAGTGATTGAAAAACTTCAAAAGGCAGATCCTGAAATCGGCAATGCCGTTGCCGCAGAATTGCAGCGGGAAAAAAGAGGCTTAGAACTGATCGCCAGCGAGAATATGATTTCAGAAGCTGTTATGCTCGCAATGGCAACCCCCCCCGCAAATAAATATGCAGAAGGCTATCCGGGCCGCAGATATTATGGTGGCTGCGAATGTGTGGATGTAATTGAAACCATTGCCATTCAGCGTGCTTGCAAGCTTTTCGGTGCAAACTTTGCGAATGTGCAGCCTCACTCCGGTGCACAGGCAAATACTGCTGTTTATATGGCGCTGCTTTCCCATGGGGATACCGTTATGGGCATGAATCTGGCACATGGCGGTCACTTGACCCACGGCAGCCCTGTAAACTTTTCCGGTATAAATTATAATTTTGTTCCCTACGGCGTAGACGAAAATGGCTTTATTGATTACGACGTTATGGAAAAGACCGCAAAAGAGTGCAGCCCCAAACTGATCATTGCCGGAGCGTCTGCATACGCTAGAACCATTGATTTTGAGCGGATTTCTAGAATTGCTAAAGATGTCGGCGCTATGTTTATGGTAGACATGGCACATATTGCCGGTCTGGTTGCGGCAGGGCTTCATCCTTCTCCCATTCCATATGCGGATGTGGTGACTACTACAACCCACAAGACGCTGCGCGGCCCTAGAGGCGGCCTGATCCTCTGCAATGATGAAGAGATTGCAAAGAGGATTAATAAAGCAGTGTTCCCTGGTATGCAGGGCGGCCCTCTTGAGCATATTATCGCCTCTAAAGCTGTTTGTTTTGGGGAAGCTTTGGATCCTTCCTTTAAGGAATATCAGAAAAGAATTGTAGAAAATGCAAAGGCCCTTGCCGAAGGACTTCTTGCTGAAGGCTTTGATTTGGTGTCCGGCGGAACGGACAATCATTTGATGTTGGTAGACCTGCGGCCTATGCATATCACTGGCAAAGAAATGGAGCAGAGACTGGATCAGGTATATATCACTGTAAATAAAAATTCCATTCCCAATGACCCGGAAAAACCTTTCGTCACCAGCGGTATCCGTGTTGGTACGCCGGCAGTAACGACGCGAGGTCTGGGTGTTTCTGAGATGAAGACTCTGGCCAAGCTGATGGCTTTGGCCGCAACAGATTTTGACGCCAAAGCAGATTATATCCGGGACGCAGTTACACAGATTTGCAAGCAGTATCCTATCTACGAGTAAGTGGGAGTAGTTTGCTTGAATCCAAAGGAAGGTAAGGATATAACGATGAAGAGAACAGGATTTTTGCTGGTGACGCTTCTGCTTGCCCTGAGTATGATTCTGTGCGGGTGTGAAAAACAGGCTTCGGATGTTCCCGCCGGGATGCAGCTTGCCTCATCGGAAGATGCGGATTATCTGTTTTATGTGCCGGAAGGCTGGCGGGTGGACAAATCCTCCCTTTACGCTGCTGCCTATTTTTCATCCGGAGACGCTACCAGCATATCCGTTACAGCATTTGGCGTGAATATGACGGACGATACTGTTTCTTCCTGGTGGGAAAACTATACGGAACAATTTACAGGCATTTATGAAAAAATGGAAGTGACTGCCCAAGAAGAGGCGGTACTGGGTGGCATCGATGGAATGAAGTATACATTTGACGCAACGCTGAACGAAAAGGAATATCGATATATAATTGTTGCTGCCCTACGAGAAAATTATATATATTATATTACCTACACTTCCACTCCGGAGTATTACGAGGATCATCTGGACGAACTGGATCTGGTGCTGGAGCATTTTGCATTTAAATAAGGCGTATAAAGTATATGAAAGAAATTTACTTAGATAATAGCGCAACTACGAAACCCTCAGAGGCTTCCCTGCAAAAAATGCGGGAAGCCTTGTGCATATGTTATGGAAATCCTGGTTCCGTTCACCGAGTCGGAATAGACGCCCATCGTCTGCTGGAAGAAGCAAGGCGAAATGTGGCGGCATCTTTAGGAGTGCGTCGGCGGACGGACGGGCAAATTTTATTTTGTTCCTGTGGAACAGAAGCAAATAATCAAGCAATTTGGGGAACTGTCTATGCCAAGAACAGACCGGAGAAAAACGGCAGCAGGGGAAAGATTCTTATTACAGAGGGAGAACACCCCTCCGTTGAAAACACCGCTGCAAGATTGGAATTAGACGGATTTACCGTGGTGCGCGTTCCCACCCGTAATGGAGCGCTGGATTTGGAATATTTGGAGCAGGAAGCAGACGATAGCGTGATTCTGGCATCGATGATGCTGGTCAACAACGAGACCGGCGCTCTGTATCCTGTCCGCACCGTGACGGAAATTGTCCGTCGAAATAGCCCCGGGGCAGTGGTGCACTGTGATGCGGTACAGGCGTATATGCGTGTTCCTGTCACACCGGTTACTCTGGGAGTGGATCTGCTGTCGGTAAGTGCCCATAAGATATACGCTCCCAAAGGTGCAGGGGCACTGTATGTCTCTCCGGAAATGCTTCGCGGGAAACGAATCATTCCCTTGCTCATGGGCGGTGGTCAGGAGGGGGGACTGCGCAGCGGTACGGAAAATGTTCCGGCAATCGCCGCTTTTGGCGCCGCGGCTTTAGAGGGAATGCAGGAGGCAGAGACGCGGGCGCAGATATTGCATCATCTGCGGGCTGCTCTTTTGGAGAAGCTGCATCCTTTGGTGCAAATCAATGCGCCAAAAAACAGTGTGGACGCCATTGTGAATATAACACTTCCGAACATAAAAAGCGAAGTGATGCTGCGGGCATTGTCTGCCGCGGGTATCTGTGTCAGCGCGGGGAGTGCCTGCAGCGCCCGGGCTCAAAAAATAAGTCCAACACTTTTGGCGTTTGGTCTAAGCCAGCGCGAGGCAGATTGTTCTCTGCGTATCAGCTTGTCTCATCAGAATACAGAGGAAGAGCTTTCGCGGTTTGCAGATGTACTGGACTGTGAAATACACCGTTTAGCCCGCCTGCGATAAAATTGTATTTTGAATTGTTTAATAAGCAAAAGCATCCCGCCGTTGGCGGGATGCTTTTGCTTATTAAACAGACATGGGAAAATGGATTTCCCGTACATACTCAGGAAAAACATGGTCTGTCAGATTAAACGACAATGGAATCACATCATATTTTCCGACGGCAACCATAGCAACCGTACAGTTTCGCGTGATATTCGGTCCCAGACCAGCCCTGCCTCCAGTCAATGAGGAGAACAAAGCGTTCATAATGCCTCCATGCGTTACAGCCACAATTAGCCCTTCGTCACTTGTAAGGCACAGTTGAGAAAGGGTACGTTTCATACGCCGGGCAGCATGGGGAATACTTTCCACATCTTTTGGATATTCGGCCGGTGTGGGATAGATTTCTTTCTTTTTCGCAGGGGGCAGCCCGGACAAAGAGCCGTAGTCCCGCTCGATCAGCCCTTCTTCAATAGTGGGGCTTTCAACGCTAAGACTTTCACAGATGTAAGACGCTGTATCGTAAGCCCGCATTAAGGGAGAACTATATACTTTTTGCGTTTTCAATTTGCTGCTTATAAGGGCTTTTCCCAAGAAAGAAGCGCAGTAGAGCGCTTGCTCACGACCTTCTTCATTTAAAGGAATGTCTTCCCTGCCTTGAAGCCGCATCTGCATATTCCATGCGGTGAGACCATGACGCACCAGGAAAACAGGTTTACGTTCTTCAGAAAGTAGGGCAGTCGCTTGCGCAGGTGTACAGAACAGCAGAGGAGTGCCTGGAGTGGATGCAAAATTGATGTGTGCACATTTGCGCTCGTTTTTGTCCATACCGATTTCCCCTTTATAAATAACTACCCATATTATAACAAAATATGCGTATGTTTGTCAACCGGCGTTACAATCAAACTATGCCCTGCAAAGCGGAGGATTTTCTATACTAGATAGGGAAAAGCTATTGAAAAAAAACGGAAGGTATATTATAATAAAAGTAGAACTTTGTCACTATAAAATCGTTGCATTTTTACTGTGCTGCCGCTTTGTGCAGCAACGGTTATAGAAATTATTTTGGGAGATTGTTATGAAAAAGAAGCTGATCTCTGCACTTTTGGTTCTTTCCATGCTCCTTTCAGCTGTTGTCGTTGCCGCACCGGCTGGTGCGGCATCCTTTCTGCGGGGGGATATTGACGGAGATGGTGAACTGACACCTATGGATGCTTTGGAATTGATGAAGTATCTTGCCAACGCAACTGATTGGATCGAACTGGATCTTGCAGACGTGGACGGAGATGGTGAGATTCTTGCGATGGATAGCTTGGCGCTCAAATTGCATTTAGCTGGAGCAATTAATATAACGGAAAAATATCCCGTGCCCGATACCAATGTCGGAACCATCACGATTGCGGGAGAAAATATTGGGAAATATACTATTTTGGTAGCAGATCCCAGCAACGCAAATATTGTGTTTGCAGCGGAAGAACTGCAAAAATATGTAAAGGAAGCCTGTGGCAGAACACTTTCCATTGCGGAGGGCGCCTCATCCGCTCCCTACCAGATTGTACTGTGCGCCGATGACGGATCCCGCAATTTGGGAGACGACGGATTTTCTATTTCTGTTTTTGATGGAACGCTGACCATAATGGGCGGCGCTGCAAGAGGCGTAATGTATGGCGTGTATGAGCTGTTGGAGGAATATGTCGGATATCGATTTTTAGGGTATAACGACAAAGTTCTGTATACAGCCCAAACAGTAGATCTGCCGGATGGAATGCGTGACGAACAGGTGCCTTCGGTGCGATACCGTTGCGTCACTATCGATCCTTTTAAAAATGATTATACATATTCTTCCGTAATCAAGCGCAAGCTCAGCGGATGCAGTGCCCAATCCAGTATGCTGCGGCCGGAGTATGGATACGGAATCCAGCGTCTGTTTTTGAACGCCCATTCCCTGGACTACTTTATTCCGGACACCGCTGTGCCTTGTCTATCCTCAGAAACCTCTTATGAAACCTGTCTTGCTAACATGAAAAAGCTGCTGGACGAGCGGATCGCCGCCGGAGGCGTTGTGGGAAAGGATATTACGGAAATATCCTGTGCCTATTCTGCAGAGGGCCGATTCTGCGTGTGCGCGGAGTGTAGCGCCACCTATCAGGAGGAGGGGAGCCAGGCCGGTGTGTTGGTGCCCTTTGTAAATCGAATTGACGATGTCCTGCGCAGGGAATATCCGGGCATTCGGGTAATTACCAACGCCTATGGAGACGTGCGTATTCCGCCAAAGGATGCGGTGCTGAATGAGGAAGTCGTACTGCTATATTGTTGGAACGGCTGTGCAAATCATCCGATAGGCAGCGGAGAATGTGCAGCGGGTGGCAACAGCCTGGGCTACTCCAATATCAAGGAAGAAGCCTATTATCTTGGATGGACGGAGCATTGTTCACAGACTTATATCTGGTATTATCCTACAAACATCTATTATTTGCTGTGCCCGCAGCCCAATCTTGCCAATCTATATAACGACTTTGTATGGTTTATGGAGCATAAAGCCACCGGATTTTACGTAGTGGGTACGGCCGGCAGTTCCTTCGAAGGACTGGACGCATATCTTCTTTCCGAGCTTATGTGGGACGGCGGCATGGTAGAGGAAGAATATATCCTGCGTATGGAAGAATATCTGCAGGCATATTACGGACCGGGGTGGTCGCATATATATACATATATCAAAATGCTCATTCAGGCGGGGGATGAAATGGGTTGTGTGCTCAACGATTATGAATATCCCTTTGATATCTATTCAAAAACCTATTTCGCCACGCACTTTGCTACCATGCAGGAGCTGTTTGCGCAGGCTATGTCAGCTTGTGAGACTGATTGGGAGCGGGAAAATGTCCGTCGTTTGTCGGTACATATGCTGTTCCTGGGCTATAGCGCTACATACGAGGATCAGTATATGAATGGTACAGAAGCGCAACGCGAGGCCTATGCGGCGGGATATCGGGCATGGTATGATATGGTAAACGAACTGGGTATTCCGGTGACGTATAACCAGACCGGTATTGAAAAAGCTTTTTCTCTTGCTGTCAGCCCTATGCAGCTTGTATATGGGATTGATGGACAACGATAAAGAAACATATAAGAAAGAAAGGATTATACAATGAAATTTGGAACATTATATGCTTACTGGGTAAGCAACTGGGGCGCAGACTACTGCGAAATGGCTAGAAAAGCGAAAAAAGCCGGTTTTGATGTAATTGAAATTGGCGGCGGCGATCTGGTAAATATGAGCGATGCGCAGCTGGCCGAGCTGCGGACTGTAACAAAAGAGCTGGGGTTGGAGATTTCTGCAAATCTTGGCCCTCCCAGAGACAAGGACGTATCTTCTGCGGATCCTGCTATTCGTCAGGCCGGCGTTCAGTTTTTAGTAGATATTATGCATCAGATGGTTAAAATCGACTGTAATACCCTGATTGGCGCCCTGTACAATTGCTGGCCCTATGATTTCAAAGATTTGGATAAAGACGCGCTGTGGGCGCGTGCGGTCAAAGGCATGCAGGAGGTAGGCGATGAGGCAGACCGTCTTGGCATTACCATTTGTCTGGAGATACTCAACCGATTTGAAACCATTCTGCTTACCGATTGCGAAGAGGGCATTCGTTTCTGCAAAGATGTAGGCCGTGACTCTGTGAAATTGCTTTTGGATACGTTCCATATGAATATTGAAGAGGATGATCTGCCTGATGCGATTCGAAAGGCAGGAAATCTTCTTGCCCACGTGCATGTAGGAGAGGGTAACCGGAAACTGCCTGGTATGGGACATCTGCCCTGGGCAGAAATCGGTCAGGCGCTGCGTGATATCGGCTATGACAAAATGGTCGTTATGGAACCCTTTATGAAATCTGGCGGCACCGTTGGCAGCGATATCAAGGTATGGCGTGACTTGTCCGGCGGCGCAGATGAAGCCGGGATGGATAAAATGATCGCAGATTCTCTTGTATTCCTGAAAAAACAGTTTGTCGGCGCTTAAACAGAGAGCGCGGAAAGGATAGAAACCAATGGCAGAAATTATGACCATGGGGGAGATCATCGTTGAGATTATGCGGGACGGTGTGGATCAACCTCTGGATAAGGCAGGCGTGTTCCGTGGCCCGTACCCTTCCGGAGCACCGGCTATTTTCATCGATACAGTAGCGCGCCTGGGCCATGGCGCCGCAATTGTAGGCGGTGTTGGCGACGATGATTTTGGAAAGTGTCTTTTGGATCGTCTGGAAGGAGACGGTGTGGACTGCTCCTGCGTGATCAAAAATGATCGGATTTCCACTGGCTGCGCCTTTGTTACATATTTCTCTGACGGAGAGAGAAAATTTATTTTCCATATTGGAAACACCCCTGCCGTGCTGGCGTCTGCCCCGTCGGCAGAGAAGCTGGAAGGCCTTGGATTTTTCCATATTATGGGTTGTTCGCTTATGGCGGATATGACTTTTGGCCGTCGGATCGTGGAAACCATGCAGGCAGCGATAGCTGCCGGCGCAAAGATATCCTTTGATCCCAATGTCCGTCCGGAGCTGATGAAGGATCCTGAGGCAAAAGAACTTATTGCGGCGGTATTGGAACAGACCAACGTGTTCCTGCCCGGCAAAAGTGAACTGCGTATGCTTTCCGGATGCCAGGATATTGAAGAGGCCGTACAGGAGCTATTTCGAGTGCATCCTGCTTTGGAGATCATTGCGCTGAAAAATGGGAAGAAGGGATGTGTCATATATACCCGAGAAAAGCAGTTTGCGTTTGGCGTATATGCTGTGCCCGTGCTGGATGCAACCGGAGCGGGCGACAGCTTTGACGGTGCGTTTCTATGCGCCCTGCTAGAGGGGAAATCCATTGAAGACGCGGCAAAAATGGCTACGGCTGCCGCTTCACTGAATACGGCTGCCTTTGGCCCTATGGAAGGGGATATTTCCCGGGAAAACGTAGAAAAAATGATCGCGGACAATATTTTGGAATGACCTTTTGCGGTGCAGGTATGCCGCATTTGGCCATGCTGAAATTATCATAAATTCAAAGAAAGGTATAGAGTACCAAAAACATGTATACAACAAGCAAAGAAATGATTCAAAAGGCCCGTGCAGGGGGATATGCAGTGCCTGCATTCAATGCGGAAAATCTGGAGATGGTGCAGGCGATTGTCGCGGCAGCCAGTCAGCTGCGTTCTCCTGTGATGATCCAGACAACACCTACTACAGTAAAATACCTCACCCTGCGTCAGGCAGTGGCGATGGTGCGTGCCGAAGGGGAGGCTGCAGACGTGCCGGTAGCGCTCCATCTGGACCACTGTGAAAGCTTCGAGGGTGTGCGGGATGCTGTACAGGAGGGATACACTTCCGTAATGATTGACGGCTCCAAGCTGCCCTATGAAGAGAACATCGCGCTGACTCGCAAGGTAGTGGAGATGGCTGCTGCCCACGGCGTTACCGTAGAGGCAGAACTGGGCACGGTAGGCGGTAAAGAAGACGGACGCAGCGCAGACATTGCGTATACCGATCCGGCAGAGGCAGTGGATTTCTTTACCCGCACCGGCGTGGATATTTTTGCTGTTGCTATCGGTACAGCGCACGGCTTCTATAAGGGAGAACCGAAGCTGAATTTTGAACTTTTGGCGACTTTGCGGGATAAAATTGACGCGCCTCTAGTGCTGCACGGAGGTTCCGGCATTCCCGACGAAATGATCCGCCGTACCATTGAACTGGGGATCAACAAGGTAAACTTTGCGACAGAATTGCGTGCGGCGGCGACAAAGGCAGTACGCAGCGCCTTGGAAGATGAAGCGATGATTGACCCTAAGAAATATATGGGACCAGCAAGAGAAGCAGTAATCGAGCTTTGCCGGCATAAGATTCAGCTTTGCGGTTCCGACGGTAAGGCAGACTAAATATTTGAAGGCTAATCGGAAAAAGGGATGGCATAATGCCGTCCCTTTTTATTCTTCCGATAGGCTCAGTGTCACAGTCGTTTTACTGCCACTAAGTAAAGTTTCGTATGCATCTGCGGAGAATCCGTCTATATGACCCAGTTTTGTATACGTCCATGTATTGGAACCATAGAAAAGTACGAGTGCATTCCCGGAATATAAAACAATATCGCCTGGAGTGGTTGTTATTTCAACATCATTGTTCACAATGCTTTGTGGTAGGGTCCCCACCTGTTCAAATCTACCGTAATTTTCTGTATGAACCGTTATTATTCCTTCTTCCGCCAACGCGTAAAGGGCGGCGATGGAGTCGTTGTCTTCCCACGTTACAGGAAGCAGTACGCCGTTTACGGATAAAATCAATTCTTTGCTATTTTGGGATTCTGGCGTAGCGCTTTCCGTATTTTTTGTCATCAATTCCATGAGAGAATCGGCGGATACTGTTGCGTCAACTTTACGGCCGATAAACAGAAGCAAAATTGATAAAAGTAAGAATAGAATTTTCTGTACCATTACAAATGTTCCAGTAAAAAGTCTGTGATGGCCCCGAAGGGGATCATATCCGTATTATCGTACAAATCCGTATGCACAGCCCCGGGAACAATCATTAACTTTTTATTGTCTCCTGTCAGCTTTTCAAAAGCATCCTTACTGAAATAGCATGAATGCGCCTTTTCTCCGTGTACAAGCAGTACGGCGCTGCGTATTTCACTGCTGTACTGCAAAATAGGCATGTTCAAAAAGGACAGGGCGGACGTTGTATTCCAGCCATCGTTGGAATTGAGGGATCTTTTATGATACCCGCGATTTGTTTTATAATAATCGTAATAATCCCTTACAAAGAAAGGCGCGTCTGCCGGCAGCGGATCTACTACTCCCCCTGCTCTTGCATAGCTTCCATTTTTGTAATCTACGGTTCGCTGTGCGTTTAAAGCTTTGCGTTTTTCATAGCGCATATCCGCACTATCTTCCGCATCAAAATATCCTTTTGCGTTTACACGGGTCATGTCATACATGGTTACAGCCACGGTGGCCCGGATCCGCGTATCAATTGCAGCCGCGTTCAACGCCATACCACCCCATCCGCAAATACCCAAAATACCGATATTTTCTGGGTTCACCGTATCCTGGACGGACAGAAAGTCTACAGCGGCCTGAAAGTCTTCCGTATTGATATCCGGAGAGGCAACATATCGGGGGCTGCCGCCGCTTTCTCCTGTAAAAGAGGGATCAAAGGCGATTGTGATAAATCCTCTCTTGGCCAGTGCTTGTGCGTATAATCCGGCGGCCTGTTCTTTTACCGCGCCGAATGGGCCGCTAATTGCAAGGGCGGGCCGCTTTTCTTTAGACGGTTCTATAGGTTCATACCAATCGGCAGCTAGGGTGATACCATATCGATTGTGAAACGTGATCTTTCTGTGTTGCACCTTGTCGCTTCTGAAAAATGTTTTGTCCCATTCTGTTTCTAAAATTAAATTTTCGTTCATATCAAAAGTCTCCTTCACTGAATTGTCATTCCCATAGCGTACGCTTTTTCTAATGCCGGATGCCCGTCCATTGCTCCAGCGTCGTTTACGCCGCCGGCAAATACCGTGCCGGCAAGGGTGGCCTTTTCAAAGCAGTCAATCCATCCCTGCAGTCCGCTGATTGCTCGCTTTGGCACATGGGCTTCGTCTTCTGCCGCCGCCGTGAGCATATAAATATCCCGGAATGCGTAATCAGAGGAATACAGCGGATTTGCCCGGTCCAGCAAGGTTTTCATCTGGCCGCTCATTTCATAATAATAAATGGGGGTGGCAAAAGCAATTATGTCTGCTTGGCGCATTTTTTCCACAATTGCTCCAGCGTCATCCTGTATTACGCATGTTTTTCGCTTTTGACAGGCTAGACATCCTTTGCAAAAGGAAAGATTTTTTTGCTGCAGCGTAATCTTTTCCACAATGTTTCCCGCAGCTTTTGCCCCTGCAAGAAAAGCGTCTGCAAGAGCTTCCGAGTTGCTTCGACGGCGCAGGCTGGTGCTAATAATCAAAATTTTTTTTGCCATTTCTAAACCTCCGTAAAATATATTGACAGGGTTGTTTTTCTTTGATACAATGATTATAAACCCTAAACTTAACTTTAGGTCAATACCTTTTTGAAATATTTTTTAAAGAGTAAAGAAGGAGCTTTATGTATACCATCGGCCAAGTATCACAGATGTTTGGATTGCCTGTGTCCACTTTGCGTTATTACGACAAAGAGGGCCTGTTTCCAGACATCAAACGGGTTTCTGGGATTCGTCGTTTTGATGAAAAAGAAATAGAGGCGATTCGGATAATTGAATGCCTGAAAAAATCAGGCATGGAGATCAAAGATATTAAGCAATTTATGGAGTGGTGCGCACAGGGACCACAGACGTATGTCCAGCGCAGGGAGCTTTTTCTAAAGCAAAAGGCCAGCGTAGAAGCGGAGATAGAACGCATGAACCGTGTGTTGGACATGCTTTCCTATAAGTGCTGGTACTATGAAGAAGCAATTCGGGAGGGAAGTGAAGCACGCCTGCAGTCTATGCAGCCGGAGGATATGCCGGAGCGTATTAGACAGGCTTATGAAAACGCTCATAGGTAAAGTAAAAACGGAGCCGAGGCTCCGTTTTTACTTTACCTATCCTCCAAAAGAGGAGGCACCAAATACAGACGCAATGTATTTGGCAATATCCGTATTTTCTACAAGGGTACTGTGAAACATTTCAGTACCGGCCCCAATGGCATATACCGGCACGGGCGTGCCTGTGTGCTCCCCCTCTGAGGTCCAGGTATAGACGCCCTCTTCTGTAACAGTCAAGCCGCCGGTTTCATGATCTGCAGTCACGATTACGGCAATATCCGGATGACAGATTGCGGTGAGAGCCGCATAAGCGACACAGTCGTTGAGTCTGGAAACGGTACGAATGGTTTCATTGTAGTCCAGCTTGGTGGCATATTTGTCTATCATAGCTTCTTCTGCCATCAGAAAAAAGCCGCTGTTGTTGGAGGACGCTGCGTGGAGAGCCTTCTGCAATTGGCTTAAAAACGCATTGTCGTCGTAGCTGCACCATAGGAAATCACAAGCAAGCTCGCTTTCTGAAAGAGCCTCTTGCTGTTGTTCTATAATGCTGTAGTCGAACCGGTAGCTGTGATGTACCAGAAAGCTGTTGGGGGTTGCCCCGGTAATTCTGTCTGTAGAAAGAATTGCTGTGGTTTTTCCGGAAAGGGAAGCAAGTTCCCGCACATTTTGTACGGAACGCAGGGACTCGGTTTCGCCGCCTAAAAATGCATTTGGGCGCATACCAAGTACGCCGTTGCGGGTTTTCCAACCGGTAGCTAGTGCTGTGGCCGATGCGGCCGAGTCTGTCACACCGCCAAGGATGTTATTCGTGACAGCGGTTCCCGATACCGGTAGCTGCGCCGCCCAAAAGGTTTCAATAGTCTCTTCTGTAACGGATGTTTCCATTCCTTCTTTATCCCGGACTCGCGCTTTTGCATCACAAGCCATATGGATATGGTTTTGTCCCATGCCGTCTCCAATGATCAGGATAACGCTTTGTGCAGCTTGTGGATGGTATTTTTGTATTTGTTTCTCTTTGGAAATTGTGATATCTACTTGTGTGTTCCAGGCATCGCTGTTGCGTAGCAATTCATGCGTAAGATAGCCCACACCACCGCCAATCATAAAATTTGGTCCTAAAAGTACAATTTTGGTATCCTCTGCATAGATCATGTAGGATAATGGAGGAAATGCTGAACTGTCCTCCGTGTCTATCCGGTTCGTATTTCCGATGAGAATTTCATATTCCTTTTCCGCTTTATCGTCTGTAACGATGGGTAGCCGCACACCGCAGAAATTCTCTAATGTGTCGCTAAGCTGGTCTGCCGCCCAATATGCAAAGTCTCTCTCATTTTCGTTTTGGGATACTACGATCTGATATGCGTTCAGTTCTGCGCCATTGATAGAGATAGAAGCATATCGAGTACCTGGATTACTGATCCCTGCAAGGTACTGGCGCAGAACCTCAGCGTCGACATCTGTAATTGCTTCGTCAAAGCTTAGATCTGCGTTTTTCGCGGAGATAGGCGTGAATCGGCCGGACAAGTATCGGTTCAGCGCACATGCGTCCTGCATGTCTACAATTCCATCTCCGTTTACGTCTCCGATCAAATATTCCGCTTGAATCGTACACCCGCTCCATAGGAAAAGGCTGCATAAAAAGAGCAGAAGAACTGCCGGCGCCAGAAGTTTTTGTTTCATGGGTATTGGAAGCAAAGCAGGGGATAGGCTTAAAACCGCATTCGCTTTTTTCCTTTCTTTTGGCGTAGGATTGCTGTGCCAAAAATATATATTAACGTAAAAATAATTGCGGAAATCAGCGCAGCGATAAAGAACCGACTTTTTGTAAACTGTTCAATTTTGTGAAGCCCGTACAGCAGATCACTTCTGGATACATCTGTGGTGGCAACAAGCTGGGAGGTGCCGATGACCTCGCCGTCATAGATGGCCGTGACGCTGCCTACCACCTGTCCTTCATGCACGGGGGCTTGCAGAGATTCACTATTGGTAATATAGCTGATTTCGATTTCTTCTTCCACATTTATATCAGAAGGAAGATATACCCGCAGTGTATCTGTAGACACCAGCGTTACATAGTCCACAGCCGTAGATAGTGTGACGGGAATTTCGCACACAATCTGTTCGGGAGAGAGAACTTGGGTATATGTAAAGGAATCAAAGGCCCAATCCAGCAGATTGCTTGTATTGATGTAGGAATATACCTTTCCCTCTATCGTATCTGCTCCCATTACTACCGAGATATAGGTCAACTCTCCGTCTGTGGCGGCGGTTACAACGCTGTGTCCTCCTTCCGGAGTAGAACCCGCATTCATACCGCGAGCCTGCTCGTCATAATAATTTTTATCATAGTATACAGACAAAAGACAATTGCGGTTATGAAGTGTACGGGCCTCGGACCGGTTGGTTGCGGGCATAACGTACCGCACAGACGAGGTGGCTTCCATGAATAAATCCAGACTGTAAGCGTATTTGGCGATTTGCGCCGTATCCGCCGCAGTTGAATACATATTTTCATCATGCATACCGGTGGGATTGGTATAGTAGGTATGATGGGCACCCAATTCCTTGGCCTTTGTATTCATCAATGTTACAAATTCTTCCGTTGAACCAGATATGGTGTGGGCCAGTACATAGGCTGCATCGTTCGCACCATTGACCAGAAGTGCTCGAATCATGCTGTCGATGGTAACCACTTCACCAACTGCAAGCCCAATATTGTTCCCCCGTACTGCCGCCATCATTTCTGCCGTTACAGTAACATTTTCATTCAGTCTGTCGGATAGCTTTTCTATGGCGAGAACGCCCGTCATAATTTTTACTGTGGAGGTAGGATAAAGCTTTTCTTCGGCATTTAGCGAAAAGACCGCCTGATTATTTTCCAAGTTATAGAGATAGATCCCTTTTGCGTTGGAAACAGTGGGCTCCTCCAGCGCCCCAGCCGGCGCGCACAGGAGGAGGGCTTCTGCTGCAAAGAGTATTACGAACATTAGGACTGCCGCAAGCCTTTTCTTTTTGTGCATTGGATTCTATCTCCTTTCTTACATAGAAGCGCATCCGCTATGGATGCGCTGCAAACGAGACGACATCAGCCGCCATATGTAGTTTCAAAATAGTGGACCGTGGTTTGTATATCGCATTGCACTTGCGCTTTCAGCTGAGAGATATCTTCAAATCGAACTTCGTCCCGCAGACGGTGAAAGAAATTCACCTGAATTTCTTTTCCGTATAGAAGGCCGTTATAGTCAATAATATGGGTTTCACAGTTTACCGGAACATGTCCCCCCGTAACAGTGGGCCGCACGCCGATATTGGCTACGCCTAGAAAAATGTCTTCGCCTACATTACAGGTACAGGCATAGATTCCACTTTTGGGAATGATATGTCCCACTGGAAAGCTTTGATTGATAGTGGGAATACCAATGGTTCGTCCAAGCTGCTTGCCTCGTACTACGGGAAAGGATATAGAAAAAGGATGGCCTAAAAGTTCGTGGGCCATGTCCATGTCCCCATCCAAAATACAGCTGCGTATAACGCTGGAAGAAACGATCCGATTTTTCCATAGGACTGGTTTTTCAATCATAACGGGGATTCCTGCAGGTGCAAGATATGCTTGCAGCGCGTCCGCATCTCCTACTCCGCCTTTCCCAAAACGAAAATTAAAACCGCAGATCACACTGCCTGCCTGAAGTTGACCGGGAAGATACTGTCTTGCAAAGGCAGCGGGTGTCTGGAACCGCACCGCTTCAAAATCCTCTAGAACTGCATAATCCAAACCGCACACAGCAAAAAGCCGCAGTTTCGCTTTTGTATCGGTAAGAAAGGGTACAGTATCCACCGGTTTGGCAAGGCGCGTAAATGTCCATGCGGCGCTGCTGGAGCAACCTGCGCTTTTGGCTTTGGAAAATAACTGCTGATGTCCTCTGTGCACTCCGTCAAAATTTCCCAGTGCCACAGCGGCGCCTGCGGGAAGCGCGTTTACCTGTGTGTAGGCAGGGGCACCAGTTCTTCCGTTTATTGATAATTTATAAACGATCATACGCCGTATCTCCTACCTGGTTTAAGGTCTTAGCCCAGTCCCAGATAGTATTTTACAAGGGCTCCCATCAATTCGTCCCGGTCAATTCGGCAAATCAGCGCCCGCGCGTTTTTGTGATTGGTGATATAGGTAGGGTCCTCAGAGAGAATATATCCTACCATCTGATTGATGGGGTCATATCCTTTTTCCTGCAGCGCTTGATATACTGCTGTCAGTATATCCCGGATTGTCCGATCCCTTTCGTCATGAAGAGAAAAGGTTTGGGTCTTTGCGTGTGGTTGATCTGCCATTGCCAATCTCCTTTGTTCAACCAATTTGTTCGATGTTGTAAGGTGTGGTTTGATATACGAAGTAGTTTAGCCAGTTGGAATACAACAGGTTTGCGTGACTGCGCCAAGTGACGATGGGCTCCTTTGTATCATCTCCGGCTGGAAAATAATTCTCCGGCAGGGCCGGGGCAATACCTGCAGCCTTGTCCCGCAGGTATTCACTTTTCAGGGTTTCCCCGTCATATTCCGGGTGCCCGGTGATAAAAATTTGACTGCCGCCCTGATTGGATACGGCGAATACGCCTACTCGCTCTTCTTCACCGGAGGCAAGAATTTTTAACTCCGGCACAGCTACAATATCCTGCCTTCGCACTGTAGTATGGCGTGAGTGGGGGATCATAAAGCTGTCGTCAAATCCCCGCAGCAGAATAGCGGTTTTCCGCTCCTTTTTATGGGGAAATATACCGGACAGCTTTTCCGGCAGGGGATATTTTTGAATGCCATAGTGGTAGTACAACCCTGCCTGCGCGCCCCAACAGATATGGAGTGTGCTGGTTACATGCGTTTTTGACCATTCCATAATCTGGCATAGCTCGTCCCAGTAGGTCACCGCTTCAAATTCCATTTTTTCTACCGGCGCCCCGGTAATAATCATACCGTCAAATTTTTCATCCTGCACATCCTCCCAGGTACGGTAGAAAGAGAGCATGTGCTCAGCGGATGTATTGCGCGCCATATGCGTAGCTGTATGCAGTAGCTCCAGTTCTACTTGCAAAGGCGTATTGCCCAGAAGCCTTGCAAGTTGGGTTTCTGTGGTGATTTTTGTAGGCATCAGATTCAGGATGGCAATTTTCAGCGGCCGTATGTCCTGGGTAATGGCCCTATTTTCTGTAATAACAAAAATATTTTCGCTTTGCAGCGTTTCCGTTGCGGGCAAAGCGTTAGGAATTTTAATTGGCAACGGCTTGTCCTCCGTTATGGTTAGTTATGCCTTTTACGCCTGTTCTTATACCTGCGCCAGTGCGTTTTCAATATCGGCCAAAATATCGTCAATGTTTTCAATGCCCACAGACATACGGATCAAATCTGGGCCGATGCCTGCATCTACCAGCTGCTGATCGGTAAGCTGGCGGTGGGTAGTAGATGCGGGATGGAGCACGCAGGTGCGCGCGTCGGCAACGTGTACCACAATCTGCGCCAGCTGCAGGTGATTCATGAACCGCATAGCCGCGTCTCTGCCGCCCTTTACGCCAAAGGATACAACGCCGCAGGACTTACCGCCCAAATATTTTTGACATCTTTCATATTGTGTATTCGAGGGCAGTGCAGGATTGTTGACCCAGCTGATTTTATCATGCCCTTCCAGATATTTTGCCACGGCCAGGCCGTTTTCAAAATGACGCTCCATACGAAGAGCCAGTGTTTCCAGCCCCAGATTCAGAATGTACATAGCGATGGGCTGGGGTGTTGTCCCCAGATCCCGCATCAGCTGTACGCGGGCTTTTGTGATGTATGCGGCACTGCCGAAATCCCGAGTGTATACTACGCCGTGGTAGCTTTCGTCCGGTGTGGTCAGTTCGGGATAGTTCCCGCTGGCCTCCCAGTCAAATTTTCCGCTGTCTACAATGACACCGCCTACTACAGAAGCATGTCCGTCCAAATATTTTGTGGTGGAATGGATGACGATATCCGCACCAAATTCAAAGGGCCGACAGATCACCGGTGTGGCAAACGTATTGTCGATGATCAGCGGCACATTATGCGCATGTGCAATCGTGGCAAACCGTTCGATATCCAGCACGTTCAGCGCAGGGTTTGCGATGGTTTCACCGAATACCAGCCGGGTTTTCTCATCAAACAAAGCGTGAATTTCCTCGTCTGTCATGTCCGGTCTTGCAAAGCGCACTTCAATACCCATGCGCTTCATGGTGACGGCGAACAGGTTTACGGTGCCCCCGTAAATGGTGGAGCAGGAAACAAAATTTTCTCCGGAGCTTGTAATATTGAAAATAGAAAGCAGGGAGGCAGCCTGACCGGAGGAGGTGCACATAGCGCCTACGCCTCCTTCCAGGGCGGCAATTTTCTCTTCTACACATGCTACAGTGGGGTTGGAAATTCTAGTATACATATGTCCGGGTGCGGACAGGTCGAACAGCTGACCGAGATGCTCTCCGCTGTCATATTTATAAGTAGTACTCTGATAGATGGGAAGCACACGGGCTTCTCCGTTGGAAGGCTTCCACCCTTCCTGAATGCACTTGGTCTCTACATGAAATTCTTTCACAATTTTTCTTCCTTTCCTGTTACCCGGATTTTTGAGTGCTATAAAAACACACAACATATTATATAATAAATTCCATTTTATTTCAATAGAATCCCCGTAAATTCACAGTAAATTCAGACATTCGGAACAAGTTGGCATGAAAATGACTTGCGCAGGCCCTGAATTTGTGGTATCATATGCAGTGTGATCGTGTGATATGTAGGATGCTATAACAGGGGAAGGAGGCGACCGCGTATGCCTGTCGTTCAAAATGTGGGCGGAAAGCTTGGAATCTATGTACATGTGCCTTTTTGCCGCAGCAAGTGCGCATATTGCGATTTTTACTCCTTTGCTCCTGGAGACGATACAATTTATGAGCGCTATGTAAACGCCTTACTTTCCCACATGGAATATTATAAAAGCGCCGTATCTCAGCGCACGCCAGACAGTGTATATATCGGCGGCGGAACTCCAACCGCTTTGCCGGAAGAACAGCTGCTTCGGTTGATTCGCGGTGTGCGGCATGCCTTTCATTTGGCTAAAAATACAGAATTTTCTGTAGAGGTGAATCCTGCCACTGTCACGTATAAAACCTTGGTTCGTATGCGCCGTGCCGGTGTTAACCGGATCAGTATCGGCTTGCAGTCGGCCCATGCAGGAGAGCTGCAGGCCCTTTCCAGAATCCATAGCCGCGGGGAGTTTGAACAGTGCTTTAGAGACGCCCGGCGGGCAAAAATTGAAAATATCAGTGTGGATCTTATGTTTGGGATTCCTCGGCAGACGCAGGAAAGTCTGTTGGGATCTGTGGATTATGTTACGCGGCTGCATCCGGAACATGTTTCGCTGTATAATTTGAAAATTGAACCGGGCACACCTTTTTACAAGCTTCGCCATCAGTTGCCTCTTCCAGATGAGGATATGGAGTTTGATATGTACCGCGCCGCTTGTGCCATGCTGGAAAAACGGGGGTATAAGCAGTATGAAATCAGCAATTTCGCCCGGCCGGGGAAAATGTGCAAGCATAATCTGAAATACTGGAACTGCGAAGAATATTTGGGCCTCGGTCCCAGCGCCCATTCTTATTTTAATGGAACCCGGTTTTCGTTTGTTCCCAATGTGCAGGCATATATCAAGGGGATTGAGCATATTCAAAACGATATCGGTATTACGGTATCTTCTGAGGAGATAAAGGGAAAAGCGCGGATGGGTGAATATATTATGTTGAAGTTTCGCCTATCGGACGGGTTGCCGCTGGGAGAATTTCAGCGCACCTTCGGCAGTGATTTTTTAGAATTATACGGCGCCAAGCTGCCCTTTTATTTGAAAAAAGGGTATATGGTGCGGCGCGGAGACAATATTGCGCTGACCCATGCGGGGATGTTTGTCTCCAACTATATTTTATCGGATATTTTAACCTTTGAGGACTTGAACGCCATTTCTCCAGCAAACCAGTTTTAAAAAAGAGGGACATAGTTCCTCTTTTTTCATTTTCTTACGCAGCCAAAACCAAAAGCGCTCCCGTTTACGGGAGCGCTTTCCTTATTGTGTATATGGCAAGGGTGTCGAGTCGTTTTTTATTTTCTCTTTTCGTTGATTTCTAAGAGAACCTTTTGTATAAAGTCGTCCACAGACAGAAGGCCGCCTTCTCCTTCTTTCCGGGCACGGACAGATACTGTTCCGGCTTCCTGTTCCTCCGCCCCTACAATGGCCATATACGGTACCTTGGAAAGCTGTGCTTCCCGTACACGGTAGCCGATCTTTTCATTGCGGACATCCATTTCTACCCGAATGCCGGCGGCCTGCAGCTTGTCGCGTACCTGCACAGCATATTCTTCAAATAAATTGGATACCGGCAAAACGGTCACTTGTACAGGCGCAATCCAAAGGGGCAGCGCGCCGGCATATTTCTCTAGAAGCAGAGCCAGGGTACGTTCGTAGCAACCAATACTGGTACGGTGGATAATATACGGCGTTTTTTGTGTGTTGTCCGAATCGGTATATTCCATACCGAATTTCTGGGCAAGCAGCATATCAATCTGCAGGGTGATCAGCGTGTCTTCTTTTCCATGGACATTCTTGATCTGAATATCCAGCTTAGGCCCGTAGAAAGCGGCCTCATCAATACCAATTTTATAGTCCAACCCAATTTCGTCCAGCAGATTTTTCATAACCGTCTGGGCTTCTTCCCACTGCTCGGTGGTCCCTTCATATTTATCCCGGTTGTTGGGATCCCACTGAGAGAATCGATAGGTACAGTCCTCTGCCAGCCCCACCGTTTCCAGCATATAGTTTGCCAGCTCCAGACATGCTTTGAATTCTTGGGCAAGCTGGTCGGGTCGCAGAACAATATGTCCTTCGGAAATCGTAAACTGACGTACACGGATCAGTCCGTGCATTTCTCCTGAATCTTCGTTGCGGAACAGCGTAGAGGTTTCCGCAAGCCGCATAGGCAGATCCCGGTAGGAACGCTTTTTATTTAGATATACCTGATATTGGAAGGGGCAGGTCATCGGTCGCAGTGCGAGACATTCCCTGCTTTCGTCATCCGGATCGCCCAAAACAAACATACCGTCCCGGTAGTGATCCCAGTGACCGGATATTTTGTACAGTTCACGCTTTGCCATGTAGGGCGTTTTCGTAAGTACATATCCACGGCGGGCTTCTTCGTCTTCTACAAACCGCTGCAGGGTCTGGATTACCTTTGCGCCCTTGGGCATCAAAATTGGCAGACCTTGACCAATTACATCTACTGTAGTAAAATACTCCAACTCTCGGCCAATTTTGTTATGGTCCCGCTTTTTGGCTTCCTCAACCATAGCCAGATATTCGTTTAGCTGATCCTTTTTCGGAAAAGCAGTACCGTAGATACGCTGAAGCATTTTGTTGTTGCTGTTGCCTTCCCAGTAAGCGCCTGTACAGGAGGTGAGCTTTACGGCCTTCACAATTCCTGTAGCAAACAGGTGGGCGCCGGCGCACAGATCGGTAAATTCTCCCTGCCGGTAGAAAGAAATTTCTTCCCCTTCGGGCACCCGGGAGATCAGCTGCACTTTGTAGGGCTCCCCTGCAGCCTCCATATGAGCGATTGCCTCGTCCCGAGACAGCGTAAATCGTTCCAGACGCAGATTTTCCTTTACAATTTTCTTCATTTCCCCTTCCAGCTTTGTGAGAATTTCAGGGGTAAAGGAAATATCTGAATCGAAATCATAGTAAAATCCGTTGTCGATGGCAGGCCCAATTGCCAGCTTCGTTTCGGGATACAGACGTTTTACGGCCTGGGCCAGAATATGACTGGCTGTGTGGTTAAACACCCGCTGGCCTGCTTCGTCGGCAAAGGTAAGCAGACGTATGCTTGCGTCCTGGGATACCGTGGAAGTAAGATCCACGACCGTGCCGTCGATTTCGGCGGCGATTACCTCCCGAGAGATAACGCCTGCCTGAGAAGCCAGGTCATATATAGAAGCTGCCTGCGCGGCTTCCAGAACCGGTCCGTTTTCAAATTGAATACGCATAATTTTTTATCCTTTCCTTTTTCCTTGCGGTACGGGAAAAGAAAAAATCCCCGCACCGACAAAAATGTGTCGGGGTGAGGACAATGTCCGCACGGTTCCACCCGAGCGTTTCACTCAATTATTATAGAAATTTACACCTGCGGCTGGTACCATCCGGCTGTCGCGTCCGCCTTCGCACCCATCAAGCGGCTCTCTTAGCACGACAAGATAAAATCTACCGGACAACATGGTCCGCATGAATATTTATATATCAACGTAGCATACCGCAGACCGCTTGTCAAGGGGGAACGAAAAATTTAATATTTCATAATATCTTTAGAAGGAAAAATACAACAAAGTTCTTGTTATTTGCGGAAATGTCATGGATATTTCCAACTCATGAAAAAGTAGATTGTGTTTTAGATACAAAAAAGCTTCTCCGTAGGAGAAGCTTTTCCTTTATAATTTCACAACAGCACCGGTTTTGGCGGACTCGAACGCCGCCATAATTACTTGCATAACTACGCGCATTTGCTGGTGGGTTACCAGCAAGTCCTCTTTGCCGTCAATGGCGGCGCAGAAATTGCGGTAATAATTGTGGACGTCTGTCTTAGGTAGCTTAATGGAGAGCTGCTCCATGGAACGTCCCGTCCGGGGTGCCATAGTTTTGGTCAGTCCTGCCGCAGCCTTTACCGGAAGGATATTGTCGTGGTCGCCCCATTCCGTGCAGCGTACGACTTGCACGTCATCTCCCCAGGTGCCAAATAAGGCCGTGCCTGTTCTCCCGCGCATGTACATCATCGGTAGCGGGATAAAGTTATAGGTGCAGATTTCCGTGTGCAGCACCTTGCCGCTTTTTAGATATACATCTACAAAGCAGCCGTCATCTACCGGAATTCCTGTGAGATAATCGAAGTGGGCATATACCCGGTCAACGTCATATCCCAGCATCCACAGCTGCTGGTCCAGCATATGCACACCCCAGTCGTAGAGCATGCCGCCGCCTTGTTCTACTGTTTTCCGCCAGTCTCCCGGTACGCCGTGATCGCCGTGAATCCGGGATTCGATGCTGATGATATCTCCGATTGTGCCTTCGTCTGCAATCTGCTTCATAGCTACAAAATAATCGTCAAAACGACGGTTTTGGTGCACGGAAAATTTTCTGTCGTTTTTCTCCGACGCTGCGATCATAGCGTCCAGAGCCTCGCAGGACATGGTCACCGGCTTTTCTACAATAACATGTTTGCCTGCGTCCATTGCCTGCACAGCAATAGATTCATGTACATCATTGGGCGTTGCCACCACTATGATATCAATTTCGGGAACTGCCAGCAGGGCATCCAATGATGCATATACCGTATACCCGTCTGCCTGGGCTTTGCTTCTTTTTTCCGGATCAATGTCATACACGCCGGCTACTTCTGCTACATCGCTTTTCTCGAATGGAATAGATTCCAAATATGTGGTGCCGGTAATGCTGCAGGCATGCCATTGCCCCATGCCGCCATATCCGACGATGCCAATTTTCTTCATTGCTTTACCCTGACCTTTTGCATTTTTGATATAGTAAACATTATAGCCACAGAAACCGGGATGTCAAGCAAATGAAAAAAATTAAATGCGGGAAATTTTTATTTTGTTAAAAATCGCAGTTTTCCCCTTTTTTTGCAGAGGGGATACGCCAGTTTGCACAGACAACACGACGGGGCGGCGCTATCATTTTCCAAAAGCATAGCAAATTCTCTCACACAAAAGAGAAGTAAATTGATTTTGCCATGTTTCGGAACGCAACTTTTGGGCGTCATTCGTATTGGTGGAGTATCCCATCTCAATCAGAACGGATGGAACTTCCGTATACTTTGTAACGATGAAGGAATCTTCGTATGTATCTTCAAATATGGTAAAGCCGTCGGTCAGATCTGCGTTTAAATATGCTTTTTTTAAGTCATTGGAAAAGCCCCGCAAAAAAGAGCGGTTGGGGTTGTCCTCGCAGTAGTCAATAGACATACCGGAAACCTGCGGCGCGTTTTCAACGGAATTTACATGTAAGGACACAAAAATATCTAGTCCCCCCTCCGTTTGACGGTCCAGCACGTTTTCCCAAATTACCCGTTCATAGGCGCTGAACACATTGTTGTCAACCATATTTTCCGGTTTATAGGCAATATCATACCGGTCTGCCAGAGCGGTGATTTCTTTTGAGGAGGGAAAGATACTTCCGTCATGGGTGAGGATCACGGTGATTCCTTCCTGCTCCAGCTTGTCCTGCAGTAGTTTGGCCACGCGAATCGTAATTTCATACTCATAGGCATCTATATAAGCTGGTCCGCATCCCACATCGCCGAATCCATGACCGGCGTCAATACATACGGTGATGTCGTCTTTCCCGGTACGGGGAAAGTCTTCTTCCTGATGTTCCGTTGCATCGTCCTTTGGCGTACCTGACTCTGCGCTTCGGCAGGAGAGAAAACTGCTGCCAAGCAGGGACAAAAGTAAAAATACGGCCAGAATTTTTCCCCTGTTCTTCATCTATGTACCCCCTCCTATCGGGGCAAGCGCTTACTATATGTTCTTCTGCTGTCCAAACATGGCCCGGATATCGTCGTAGCTGGAATACGCGGCGTCCCAGCTCCAGTGATTCAAGTCGGGATATTCTGTGTAGTGGATCTTTTCTCCGCCTGCTGCCTGAATAGCCTGCACCATATTTCTGGTGCCGTCGGCAGGCACTTCGGAATCCAGCGCGCCATGGTATGCCCAGATGGGAATATCCCGCATCTTTTCTGCTTTCGACGGGTCTCCCGCTCCACAGCAGGCAAAAGCGGCTGCAAATCGTTCTCCGTGACGGGCAAGAGTATCCCACACCGCAAAGGCGCCCATGGAAATCCCCATTATATAAATTCTGGATTTATCGCAGCTGTATTTTTTCAAGGTATAGTCCAGCAGCTCCAGCGCTGTTTGTATATAGATTGTTTCCGGCGTGTCGTCTACGCTATAATTCCCCTTGGTCCAGTCTGTCTCTACCCATTTTTTCCCAAAGGCTACCATAGGCGAAGTTGGTTCCACTCCGGTTTTATCCAAAGGACACTGCGGTGCGATAATAATGGCGTCGTACAGGGGACTGTTCGGATCCTGCATAGCTACAGGCAGGCCAATAGAAAGCTGCATAATATTGTCGTCTCCCCGTTCGCCGGCAGCGTGATAAAACAGCACTACGGGGTATTTCTTTTCAATGCTGTAGTTTTCCGGCAGACGGAGGCGGTAAGGAGCCGTCCATTTTGTGCCTTCAAAGGTTTCAAAGGAAAAAGAATCTGCAAACATACATTGTCCTCCAAATGAATTGCTGTGGATATTGTACCATGAAAAGGGGGGCGTTTCAACAAAAAGGGTTGGAATTTATGAAAATTAACAAGTTGCCGGAATTTGGAATACAGCGTCTCTTTCCGTCAAAACGGCATATTACCCTCCCTCTGTTGCATTCGGAAAACGATTGTGTTATTATATTGATACAGTTTTACATGCGGAGGCCAGCAAAACTATGTATAAAATATTGATTGTTGAAGACGACGCTGCCATTGCTTCGGCGGTGGAAAATCAGCTTGTTCGGTGGGGATATGAAACGATGTGTGCCGGAGATTTCCAGCACGTTTTGGAAGCCTTTACGTCTTTTGATCCTCAGCTGGTGCTGCTGGATATATCCCTCCCTTTCTTTAACGGATATTACTGGTGTCAGCAGATTCGCAGTCTGTCCAGCGTTCCGATTATCTTTTTGTCTTCGGCGGGGGATAAGATGAATATTGTTATGGCTATGAATATGGGGGCGGATGACTTTATCCCAAAGCCTTTTGATCTAACGGTTCTGTGTGCAAAAGTTCAGGCGCTGATACGCCGAACCTATTCATTCGGCGCGTCCGCCCAATTGCTGGAGCGTGGCGGCGCTATTTTGAATTTGGCGGACGCCACGCTGCGCGTACAAAATCAAAAAACGGAACTGACGAAAAATGAATTTCGGATTCTGCAGCTGCTGATGGAAAACGGCGGCAGCATCGTCTCACGAGACACGATTATGCACCGACTTTGGGAAAGCGACGCTTTTATCGACGACAATACGCTCACCGTCAATATGACCCGCCTGCGCCGTAAGCTTGCAGATGTGGGTCTTCCCGATTTTATTATGACGAAGAAAAACGCGGGATATATAATTCCGTAGAAGATATATCTGCGAAATAGCCTATAAAGAAAGGTTGGATCATACGTATGTTTTTTCAGTATCTGCGGGACCGTCGGATTCTGGTTTTCCTGTTGTTTTTGCTTATTTTGATTTTTACGGTGGTATTTGTTCTGTTCCAAATCCCTCTCCCGGCGGTGCTTTATGCGGCGGCCCTGTTTAGCGTCGCAGGAATCCCTGTGGCTGTAAGAGATTTTCTTAGATGCCGCCGTCAGCATCGCAGACTTTGTCGGATTTGCAGCAGCGGTATTGTATTTCCAGAAGAGCTTCCTGTGCCGGAAACTTTGGAGGAACGGGATTTTCACGCTCTTATCCTACGTTTGTGCCAGGACAGAGAGGCGATTCTGGCAGAACAGATGCAAATGCAGCAGGAGACGGAAAACTTTTATACCTTGTGGCTGCACCAGATTAAAACGCCGATTGCAGCCATGAGCCTGCTGCTTCAGCAGAATACGGATTTAGATGCATCTCAGCTGCGCCAGGAATTATTTAAAATCGAGCAGTATGCCAGCCTGACGTTGGAATATTTGCGAATTGGTTCTATTGCCGCCGACCTTTGTGCCCAGCCCTGCAGTTTATCCGATGTAGTCCGTCAGGCGATAAAAAAATATGCGCCTGTTTTTATATATAAAAAAATTGGAATTGTTACCGAGGGTTTGGACCGTACTGTGATCAGTGATGAGAAATGGCTTGTATTTGTGACGGAACAGCTTTTGTCCAATGCGCTGAAGTATACCTCCTCCGGAGAAATCCGCATTTGGAGCGAATGGACAGACGATGCGGGAACGGTGCTGTACATACAGGATACGGGCATCGGAATACGCAGCGAGGATTTGCCTCGGGTATTTGAGCGGGGCTTTACCGGAAGCAATGGCCGAATCGATAAAAAGGCTACCGGACTTGGGCTATACCTTTGTAATATGGTATGTCAAAAGCTTTGCCACAAGCTGTCTATTACTTCTAAGCCGGGGGAGGGTACTTGTGTCTGTGTACACTTTGGCAGGCAGGATGTGCAGGTGGAATGACAGTCTTACAAAAATGTAAGATTAGAGTAGAAAATGTAAGTTGAATCTATGGCAGCTGTATCAGCGGTTTAGTACAATAATTACAGATCAAATGGAAAGGATGATATTTATATGCCGCTGTTGGAAGTGAAAAATGTAAAGAAAATCTATACTACACGGTTTGGAGGCGCACAGGTACAGGCCCTGAGCGCGGTAAACTTTTCTATGGAGCGTGGCGAATATGTAGCCATTATGGGAGAATCCGGATCAGGGAAAACTACGCTGCTCAACATTATCGCCTCGCTGGATCGGCCTACCGGGGGAAAAGTGCTGCTGGGCGGGGAGGATGTAACATCCATTGCGGAAAAGCAACTGTCCGTATTTCGAAGAAAAAAGCTGGGCTTTGTGTTCCAGGACTTTAATTTGCTGGACACTTTCTGTATTCGGGACAATATTTTTCTGCCGTTGGTGCTCTCCGGAGAGAATTACAAGACGATGGAAGAACGGCTGGAGCCTATTGCAAAGAAGCTTCATATAGAAGACATACTGGAAAAGTATCCTTATGAGGTTTCCGGGGGGCAAAAGCAGCGGTGCGCCGTAGCCCGCGCGCTCATCACCGGACCACAGCTTATTTTGGCGGACGAACCCACCGGCGCGCTGGATTCCCGCGCTTCCGATAATCTGTTGGATATGTTTTCGCAGATCAACAGAGAGGGACAGACGATACTTATGGTGACGCACAGCGTAAAAGCAGCAAGCCATGCCTCTCGCGTGTTATTTATCCGGGACGGGGAGGTATTCACGCAATTGTATCGGGGAGAGCGGACCAGAGAAGCGTTTTATGCGGACATCGCCTCCTCTCTCACCCTGCTTTCTGTGGGGGGTGAGGAGCATGCGTAAAGGATTTCTTCCCCGTCTGGCGGCTACCGGACTGAAAAACAACCGACAGACTTATCTGCCGTATTTGCTCACCTGTGCCGGAACGATCATGATGTTTTACAATATGTGTGCGCTGACCTTTCACACCTCCACCATTAAAAACAGCAATTTAAGTACGCTTATGGGACTTGGAATGGGTGTGACCGCTATCTTTGCGGTAATTTTTCTGTTCTATACCAACAGCTTTGTAATCAAACGGCGCAAAAAGGAATTTGGACTGTATAACATTTTGGGCCTGGAGAAAAAACATATTGGCATTACTATGCTGTTTGAGAGTTTGTACGTATATCTGGGCAGTATGGTTCTAGGTATTGGACTCGGCGTGCTGTTTAACAAGCTGGTTACGTTGATTTTATACCGAATTTTGGATTTTAACCCCAATTTTAGTTTTGAAATCAGCGACCAGTCTATAATATATACTGTAGTGTTGTTTGCGGGGATTGCGGTACTGAATCTTTTGTTCAATTTGCTGCAGGTGCGGTTGGCCAATCCCATTCAGCTGCTGCGGGCAGGCAACGCCGGAGAAAAGGAACCCAAGGCAAAGTGGCTTTCCGCTCTTGCAGGGGCTCTCACCCTGGGGGGAGGGTACTGGATTGCTCTGACCATTGATTCCCCCATAGATGCCGTTGGAATGTTTTTTGTGGCGGTAATTCTGGTAATCATCGGCACCTATCTGTTGTTCACTGCCGGCAGCATCATCTTTCTGAAGCTGATGCGTAAAAACAAAAAATATTATTACAAGCCCGCCCATTTTACTACCGTGTCCGGTATGATTTACCGAATGAAGCAAAACGCCGCCGGCCTTGCCAGTATCTGTATTTTATCTACGGCGGTGCTTGTGATGATCTCCACTACCGTTTCTATGTTTGTGGGGATGGATGACTTGCTGCACACCCGGTTCCCCCAGGAAATTGACATATCGGCCACGTATCTGCCTGACGTAAATTTTGACCGGGACGCGCTGCTGTCCTATGTAGAGGGAACCGTATCCGAAACGGGCCGGCAGATAGAGAATATGGAGGTTTCCACATCACTGACCATATCCACCCAGCGGGAAGGCAATACCTTTGTTCCCGGCAGTGCTGCGGATATTTCTTCCGCGATTCATCTGCTTGTCATTTTGTCAAAAGACGATTATTATGCACTGTCCGGTGAACATGTGTCGGTGGGCGCAGGAAAGATATATGCTGTGGGAAATGTTTTCGAGAGCAGCGAGGCAAAGGAATGGGATTCTATTGATATCCTGGGATGTTCCTTCCGGCTGGCGGGTACCGGAAGCGCCTCTCCCGAAATCGGCACATATACTGCGTATCTTGCGGAAATCTGCTATTTGGTAGTAGACGACCTGGACACAGTAGCGCCCGTAGCAGATGCTGCAAAGGAGCTGTATGGAGAATCCTATGATTCTTTCACCTGCCATATTGCATTTGATACGGACGGAACGCAAGAAGAAAAAATGGAGCTGGCCAGACAACTGAAAGAAATACAAACGCTAGAGTTCCCCGGCGCCGAGAAAATCACATTTTCTGGGAGAGAATTAAGTCGGACCAGCTTTTTTGATACATATGGGGGTCTGTTTTTCCTGGGAGTTTTCCTGGGGTCACTGTTCTTGATGGCAACCGTGCTAATCATTTACTATAAGCAGATTGTAGAGGGATACGACGACAAGGAACGGTTTTCCATTATGCAGAAAGTAGGGATGAGCCGCCAGGAAGTGAAGCAGACGGTACGAACCCAGGTGGTTCTTGTCTTTTTCATTCCGCTGCTGGCGGCAGTAGTGCATATCGCCGTTGCTTTCCCCATTCTTACAAAGTTGCTGTATTTGTTGAATTTGCAAAATGTGTCTCTGTTTCTGGTGTGCACCATATGCACGGTTTTGGTATTTGCCCTGATTTACGCTATCGTCTATTCTATGACCGCTAAGACGTATTACAAAATTGTATATCGCCGTATGTAATAGCAACATATCCAAAAACGCAGAAAACCCTTGATTTTTCATCTGTATGGTATTACAATAATACTACTATGTTTTACCAATACAGATAGGAGATAAAAATATGGCAACACGTTTTAGAAAAATCGGGGTGCTTACCTCCGGCGGAGACGCACCCGGTATGAATAACGCAGTGCGTGCCGTAACGCGGGCCGCGCTTGCAAGCGGCGTTGAGGTAATTGGAATCAACGGCGGCTATAGCGGTCTGGTAAACGACAACGTACGCACGCTGACGGCCCGGGATGTTTCCAATGTGGTGACCATGGGGGGAACGATCCTGTATTCGGACAGATGTGCGGAGTTTAAGACGGAAGAAGGCATGGCGCGAGCGATTGCCACCTGCAAGAAATATGAAATTGACGGGATTGTGGCCTGCGGCGGAGACGGTACATTCCGAGGCGCTACCGACCTTTCCAATCGGGGTATTCCCACCATTGGCATCCCCTGTACCATCGACAACGACATCACTTCAACAGAATATGCTATCGGCTATGATACCGCTATGAATACCGTAGTAGAAATGGTGGACCGCCTGCGGGATACCTGTGAGTCTCACGCACGGTGTAATGTAGTGGAGGTTATGGGCAACAATGCCGGCGGCATCGCTATGCAGACAGCGATTGCCTGCGGTGCGGTTGCCTGTGTGATCAATGAAGTGCCTTTCGATGAAGAGGCTATGTGTGAGAAAATGAAACGGCTGAAGGCCGCCGGTAAGCGGGGCTTTATTGTAATTGTGTCGGAATTGATCCCCGATTATGCGGATCCGGCGTTTGCAAAGCGTATTCAGGAGAAAACCGGCGTGGAAACAAAATTTGCGCGTCTTGCCCATGTGGTGCGGGGCGGCAACCCTACGCTGCGGGATCGGGTAGCAGGCGCTAGAATGGGTTCCAGAGCTGTGGCGGAGCTGCTTGCAGGTAAATCCAATTTGGTAATCTGCGAACAGAATAACGAAATTGTTTCAATAGACATCAATCTGGCCCAGACGGCAGATCGGCTATATAAAGGTAAAGTAGGCATGGAGGCCCTGGAGGCCTACAGCAAAGAAGCACAACAGGCAATTCTCGACGCCGGTGAGAAGAAGCGTGCATATTTTAAAATGATGAACGCGTTGCTGGACGAAATTTCCGGCTAAATGGAAAAGAGAACCGCAAAGCGGTTCTCTTTTGCTGTTTACAAGGAGCAGAAAATGAAAACAATCGAAAATCAAATTTTTGACGCAGAACGTGCCTTATACGGCGAAAAAAATATACATATTGTGCGTTGTACCTTTGACGGGCCGGCAGATGGGGAAAGCGCCTGCAAGGAAAGCACAAACATTACGGCGGAGGACTCCTGTTTTCGCCTGCGGTATCCCTTTTGGCACAACAGCCGGCTGAAGCTTTGCCGGTGTGAGATGACAGAGACATGTCGAGCAGCCCTTTGGTATTGTGACCATGTAGAGATAGAAGATACGAAGCTGCATGGAATTAAGGCATTGCGGGAGTGCAGGGACGTACAGATGCAGGGCTGCGATATTATTTCTCCGGAGTTTGGTTGGTCGCTATCCGAATTTTCCATGAAGCGATGCACCGCTGTGGGCGAATATTTTTTGATGCGCGGCTCGAACCTGCATTTTGACCACGTGGAGCTTAGTGGAAAATATTCATTCCAGTATATTCGGGATGCTGTCTTTGAAAATTGTGTTTTTCAGACCAAAGACGCTTTTTGGCACGGGAAGAATATTACAGTGAAAAACAGCGAAATTCGCGGGGAATATCTGGCATGGTATTCCGACGGGCTTACGCTGATCAACTGCAAAATTACCGGTACACAGCCATTTTGCTATTGTAACAATCTCACGCTGATCGACTGCGAGTTGTACGATACTGATTTGGCTTTTGAAAAGTCTCACGTACAGGCTGTAATTACCACCCCGGTTGTGAGCATTAAAAATCCATGGAGCGGCAGGATTACCGCTCCGGCGGTAGGCGAGATCATCCGTGACGATCCGCAGGCGGCAGGAGAAGTGATTCTTTTATAATAGCTGTGGGAGCAGCTATTGATGACTGATTTGCATCGGCAGATTCGTTGCGATCTGCTATCACGCTCTTTGACTGCGCAAAGCGCAGTCAAAGAGCGTGATAAAATGAGAAAGGGACCGGCAGCGCTGGTCCCTTTTCTTATCCTTATTTGTCCTTATGGGCTTTTAAAATTTTCCAGGTAGCGTCGAACACCTTTTCACGGTTAATAGATTTCAGATACAGCATTTTATGACGTGTACTGTCAAAGGCGTATACACGCTGATCGGTGAAGATGGGCGTAGGAATAATCTCCATTTCCGCACAGTCGGGATTATCCAGAATAGCCGGCGCGGCAATGTCCCAAATGGTGCGCACCCATCCCGGATTGGAGCCCGCATCCTTCCATGTCTGTTCGGAAATCCCGGCAAGGTAGTCGCAAACCGTATTGTGTCCCATCAAATCCCGTGTCAGTTCAATGTTGGTGGTCAGCACGCATACGATGAACCATGCGGGGCATAAAAGAAGCGGTACGCCGGAGTTGAGCAGGATCTGACCAGCAGTGAAATCTTGTACCAAATTGAACTCGCCCAGATTGTCGCTATCAATCTGGTTGCCGCCCAGCCAAATTACCACCATGTTGTCTTTGATAGAGGGATCTATCATCAAAGCAGAAGCGATATTGGTAATGGCGCCGATTGCCAGCACATATACAACCTCGTCGGAGTTTTTTACAAAGTCAATCAGATGCCGCGCCGCCGGGCTGTCTACCGGGCCGCCGCTCACTTCGATAGTCGTGCGGCTGCCTTCAAACACCGGTGTAGTATAATCCGGGTCGAGCATGGCAAGAACTTTTTTAATCTCATCATAGCTTTTTACCATGCCGTCTTCAAATCCGTCGCTTTTATCATTATGAAAGGGTGCGGCATATACGGCCTGCAGATCAATAGAATCTGCCAGGTAGCAGTATGCAATTGCATATTGGTCGTCAATTTCATTAAAAGCGTCTGTATCTAATATGACTTTTTTTGTCCGGCCGCTTTTGATATCCGCAAGAAATTGTTCAATGGTCATAGATTCCCTCCAGGATTTGCAGGAACGATCCGCAAAAAGCTTTGGTGTTTGCTTTAATGCGAACTTTTGCAAAATAAAGTATATTTTGATTCATTATACACATGCCCTGGGGAACTGTCAATGACTCAGCGGAAAATTCTTTGGATTATTTTTTACTTTTCCGCAATAGATACAACGGTATATCCCGCTTCCTCTACGGCAGACTGCAAAACGGCGTCTGTCACTGCATCAGTCAGGGTTACTGTAGCTGTTTTTGCCTCTAGATCCACCAAAACGGAGGACACGCCGGAAAGGGTATTCAGCGCCTTTTCCACATGCGATTTGCAGTGTCCGCATTGCATACCTTCAACGGTTAGAATTTTTGTCATTGTAGAAACTCCTTTCATTTTTTGCGGCAGGTCGCCGTCAGAGACGGTCTCTGTCGTATCTGTTATTTTATCTTTGAAAAAACGCAGCCGAAGAGCGTTTGTGACCACGCAAAGGGAGCTGATGCTCATAGCCGCTGCGCACAGCATAGGACTAAGCAGCAGTCCCAGGGCGGGATATAGCAGGCCCGCTGCTACAGGAATACCAAGCACATTGTAGAAGAATGCCCAAAACAAATTCATATGGATGTTGCGCAGCACCGCACGGCTTAGAGAAATCCCTCTTGCCGCGTCCAACAGCGTGTCTCGCATCAATACAATATCGGCTGAGTCCATGGCGATATCCGTTCCGGCTCCCACAGCGATGCCGACGTCGGCCCGTACCAGAGCAGGCGCGTCGTTGATTCCGTCTCCGGCCATAGCCACCGTACGTCCCTGCTCCTGCAGGGCGCGAATGCTGGCTTCTTTTCCTGTAGGCAATACCCCGGCGATCACTTCTTCAATGCCCAGACGCTCCGCCACAGCGTCGGCTACCTGCCGGTTGTCGCCTGTAAGCATGACCACATGCAGCCCCATTTTGTGAAACGTATCAATGGCGGCCCGACTGGTAGGGCGCACTTCATCTGCTGCGGCAATAATACCCGCCACTTTCCCGCCTGCTGCAAACAGAATAGGGGTTTTCCCCTGCCCAGACAGATGTGCGGACAGAGTTCGCGCTTCGTTTAGCCCGACGGGATCCTGCTCCGGGATTCCTTCGTCCATTAGAAACGCTTCGTTTCCAGCCAGCACTTCTTTTCCGGAAAGAGTGATCCGCACGCCCCGGCCCGGCACTGCGGCAAAGGACTGTCCTTCTGGTATCTCGATTCCCTGATTGCGTACATACTCCAACACTGCCGATGCCAGAGGATGCTCGCTTCCTGCTTCCGCTGCGGCGGCAAGACGGAGAAACTCCTCTTCAGACAGATTCGGATTCAATATTTTAGCGTCTGTCACTGCCGGACGTCCGCTGGTTACAGTACCGGTTTTATCCAGCACAATGGTATCTACGCTGTGGAGCGTTTCCAGCCCTTTGGCCGATTTTATGAGAATCCCCATCTCCGCAGCTCGTCCGGTTCCCGCCATAATTGCCACCGGCGTGGCAAGTCCCAGCGCGCAGGGACAGGATACGACCAACACGGAAATGGCACAGGAGAGAGCAAAAGAGAACGCTGCTCCGGAAATCAGCCATGCCACAGCTACAATGAAAGCAATAGCGATCACTACAGGCACAAACACGCCGCTGATTTTATCCGCCAATCGCGCCACGGGCGCTTTGGAACTGCCTGCCTCGTCTACCAGCCGAATCATTTGTGCCAGTGTTGTGTCCGCGCCCACTTTGGAGGCGGCAAAACGGAAAGTGCCGTTTTGGTTCACCGTGGCGCAAATTACGTCGCTGCCCGCTCCAACCTCTACAGGGATGCTCTCGCCTGTAATAGCTGCCTGATCTACATATCCGCTGCCGCTGATTACCGTTCCGTCCGCCGGAATACTATCTCCCGGCCGAATTACAATGACATCTCCTACTACGATTTCCCGGGCGGGTATTTCCACTTCTCCGGCTTCCCGAATTACCGTGGCGGTAGCGGGGGCCAGATCCATCATCTTATCTAGCGCCGCCGTAGTTTTGGATTTAGAGCGTGCTTCCAGATATTTCCCGGCGGTGACCAGAGTGAGAATCATGGCGCAGGCTTCAAAATACAAGGAATGGGCCAAGTGCCCGTCCAAAGCGCCTCTGCCTGCAGTCCATGCCATCTGATAAATGGCGTATATGCTGTACAGCAGCGCCGCTGCGGAACCCAATGCAATCAGGGAATCCATGTTAGGCGAGCGCTTCCATAGGGCCTTTGTACCAGAACGGAAAAATTTGCTGTTGATCAGCATCACCGGCAAGGTAAGAAACAACTGGGTCAGCGCATATACCAGCAGATTTTCTTCCTCGGCCAAAAAGGGCGGCAGGGGCAGAGACAGCATCGGCCCCATGGAAATATACATGAGTGGAATCAGAATAATCACCGACCAGAGCATCCGCCGGCGCAGGGCCGCTTGTTCCGCTGCTTCCTGCTTTCGCCGCTCCTGCCAGGAGCGTGTGAAGTCCGGGGCGTCCGATTCCTGCTGCGACGCATAGGAGGCGCCGTATCCGATTTCCTTTACAGCGTCGGCAATAACGCCCGGGCTTGTTTTCTCCGGATCATACAGTAACTGCATTCGTCCGGACAGCAGATTCACATCCACCTCCGACACGCCGTCGATTTTGCCAACTCGACGGGTCACGTTTGCCTGGCACGCCGCGCAAGTCATGCCTGTAACCTGAAAAGTTCCTTTTGTCATGGGCATACCCCCTTCATTTTAGTTTTTTAATCAGTTCTACCGCTTCCGCTACGATTTCAGTATTTCCTTTTGCCAGTTCTCCTGCCACGCAGGTTTCCAGATGCTCCTGCAGCACCTGATAGCTGAATCCCTGTATAGCTCGCTCCACTGCCGCCGTCTGGATCAGTATATCCCCGCAGTAGCGGTTTTCCTCCAGCATTTTTTGAATGCCGCCAAGCTGCCCCATAATCCGGCTGAGCCGATTTTGCAGACTGCGCAGCGTCGCTTCATCCCGTGGCGTCGCCTTGTGCCGGCAGCCGCAGGCTTTTTCTTTATCCATATTGTTTCTCCAATCTGCCGCATTATACGGCAATACACTTTAGGAAACTCTATATCCTATTATACCCCTATAGGGTATAACCTATACATAGTATATACCCCTATGGGGTATTTGTCAATCCCTCAGGGGAGAAAATTTTCACAGCTTTATATAAAATAAACGCTGCCACAATCGCAACCGGGCGAAGGTGGGAATAGAATAATAGTAGCGGACGTTTGCAGGCACAAAGGAAAAGAAAGGAACAGAAACATGACTTGGGAAATCGTTGCAGGCTGGATTGCCCTGTGTACAGCGGGAATCGGCGCGGGGAAAATCGTCTATGATTTATCCAGAACACTGACAAAGCTGAATTGCTCAGTGGAAAATCTGAACAGCACCCTCACCGCGCTGACCACGGAAAACGGACAGGAGCATGAAGAATTGTACGGAGGCGTGGCGGAAGCGTTGGACGCGCTGCAGGCGCAGGAAATTCGCCTAACCAAGCTGGAAGCCAGCGTAAAGGATATTACATAGCATTTTTGTGCCGCCGTCGGCATACATAGACGCATACAGCATATGCGCCTATGGGATCAATAATAGAAAGGTGAGGAATCATTATGGCGTATATCTTTGGAATCGACGTGTCCAAATGGCAGGGCGATTTCAATTTTATAGAAGCGGCGAGAGAGGGCGTTCAATTTTCCATTCTCAGAGGCGCGTATTCCACCAGCAAAGATGCAAAATTTGACCAGTACTATACCGCGGCGGGTGAAGCCGGACTGCATCGAGGCGTATACCAGTACTGTATGGCTACTACACCGGAGGCGGCACGGGAGGAAGCGGCGTTTTTACACGACGCTGTTTTACGGGGCAGGCAGTTTGATCTGCCGGTTTATCTGGATGTGGAGGATAACACCTTGCGGGCTATCGGCAAACGCCGGCTTACTGACGTAGTAAAAGCATGGTGCGCGTATTTGGAGGAACGGGGCTTTTGGGTGGGAATATATTCGTCCAAGTCCTTTTTTGCCACCAATTTATATGACAATGAGCTGCATCGCTACGCACATTGGGTAGCGCAGTGGGCCAGAGAGTGTACCTATACTCCCGCGTCTTTGCTGGGTATGTGGCAGTTCGGCGGTGAAACCAACTTGCTGCGTCCAAACAAAATTGCGGGAGTGGTGTGCGATCAGGACTATATGCTCGCAGACTACCCCGCCATGATCCGGGCGGCGGGGGCAAACGGTTATACCGCCGGCGGCAGCGGCGCGCAGGGATATCTTGCCGGTACCAATATTGCCCGGGCGGCCAATACGCTGGTTCGGTATACCCGGGAATATACAGGCACCAACAAATACGGCTTTGAGGTGGGTATCGACCGGAACGGTATTGCGCTGAGCGATCCTATTTATGGCGTGGGCAATATGAAAAAGCCCCCGGGGGGCTATGTGCTTTCCGGCCACGGCACGGCGGGAGAATGGCTGTACGGCCATGTAAAAGAAAATTACAAGGTGCGTATTGAAGGAGACCGGGTAGTGCCTATCGTGGGAATCTGGCGCACGTTGAACGGCGTGAATACCATCCGGGGTGAGGATCAGTTGATTTTGTATAACCGGGGCGGAAGCACCGGCACCAATCCCTATGGCTTTGAGGTGGGTGTCGGTTCCGACGGACGCGCGAAGGAGAAGCCCATATATGGCAAAGGAAATATGACGATTCCCGTTGGGGGATTTGTTTTGTCCGGTCATGGCACGGCTGGACAGTGGCTGTATGGGAAGGTAAACAAGGGCGTGCGGATCCGGTTTGACGCTTCTACCGAAGTGATTCAAGTGGAGTGATATTATAGAGGCCCGCTGCGCGACAAATTACAAGAAACTTGTAATTTGTCGCCCGGACTGCTGGCGGAAGGCGTTATTTTTAATTTTTGAAAATGTGTTTTTAAAGAGATGTTTTCAAAGAATTTATTAAAATAGTTGTCATTATTTTAATAATAGAAACAAATAAACGCATACCAAACGATTTTTAGAGAATAGGGCATTCTGGGCGATAGGATGGAAAAGGGAAGGGGAAAATCTCCTTCCCTTTTCTGCTTTTTTGGAGCAAAGAAAAAACCGCCGTTATTTCGGCGGATGTGGTTTGGGATCATCGGTCAAACCCAGTAGATAATCGGTGCTGGTATTATAAAATTTAGCCAGTTGAATAACACATTGAATGGGAATGTTTCGAGTGCCATTTTCATAGCTGGAATAAGTTCTTTGTGCTACCTTTAAAATTGCAGCAATTTGTTTTTGCGTAAGATCTCTGTCTTCACGCATATCCCTAATTCGCGGATACTCCATATTTATCACCCCTAATAAGCATAGCAAGCTCAGAATGGGCTATTGATTTTTAGCTCAAAATGAGCTAGTATTATGGTATATCCATTTCGCCTAAAAGCCAGTCGACGCTTACGTCTAAAACTTTGGCAAAAGTTTTTAATTCAATATCATATACAGGACGTTTTCCATTTTCAATTTTTGACAAAATGGATTGTGATATATCTAATCCTTCAACTTGTAATTTTGCCAGCAACTCCTGCTGCTCCATTTTAGGAATACGCATTGCACGTGCAATGCGTATTTTTTCTCCTGTTATACTCATGTTTATTCCCCACAATAATAAATATTATGGTTAGATTATATATAATAAAAAAAGAAAAAAGATGCGTTAAAATAATAAATATGCGTAATCATTATATTTGGAAAAATTTATGTCAAAAAATCTCACTTTTTTTATCGGAAAGAGAATCCTTCCGAACAAAATTTCTAAAAAAATCCAGAAGAATTTAATAATCCTTCTAAAAAAACAGATTCAAAATGGTACGGATATTTTTTGCACAAGTGGTACTATCGGCTTTGAAACCGCCGCAGCGTTTGCGGTGATCCGGCTGCAAAGGCGAAAACAATTTCGCCATATCCGGTTGATTCTGCTGGATTTCGGACATGCGCAGGGACTGTTCTGGCACAAGAAAAGCCGGCGCGCCTATGAAAAAATCCGCCTTGCGGCGGATAGGATTGTTTCTGTACCAGGCGGGGACGAGGAAACGGATCTTGCGTTGTATAAAAGGGCGCTGGAAAAGGCGGACGCGGACGCGTGTCAGGTGTGTTGTCTGCCGGACCGGCGGGACGGCACGGAAAAGCTTGTGAATTTTGCGCGGGAACGGGGATACAGAATTGTAAATGTGCGGGAAGAGAGGCGGCGAAATGGACTATAATACAAAGCAAATGGGGCGGCTGTGGTATCTCACATGGAGAATGCGCCATTTGTGCGGGGAGAAAGGCTGGACGTCGTCGGATTTGGCGCGTTATGCTCATGTAAAGCCCCGAAGGATCCGCAAGATAGAAAAGGCCATGTTTATTCGTCAAGTGGATATGGATATCCTGTACCGGATTGCGGATGCACTGGAAGTACCGGTTGCGGAATTGTTGAAGGGATAGTATATAGAAAAAGCCTTCCTTATAGGAAGGCTTTTTTCTTATTTGGTTTCCGCCGTGGGAATTGTGATCACCGATTTAAACAAATCCCCGTCGATTTGGATTTCCAGCGTCCCCCCTTGCAGTTCTAGTAGGCTGCGCGCAATGGAAAGACCTAACCCGCTTCCTTCTGTGTTTCGAGACCGGTCCCCCCGGACAAACCGCTCCATCAGCTCTTCTCCGGAAATGTTCAAGGGATAGGCGGAGATATTTTTGAAAACAATGCGGATGGCGTCTCCGGTATTTTCCATATTCAAATATACCCGGGTGCCGGAAAGGGCGTATTTGCAGATGTTGTTCATAAGATTGTCAAACACGCGCCATAGCAGCCGTCCGTCCGCCAGGATCAGGCTTTGGGATTCGCAGGGGGAGAGTACTACCTGTATACCGTTTTTCTCCAGCCGTTCTTCAAATTCGCCTACCGTCTGTTCCAGCAGAACTTGGACGTTTGTGGGCGCTTTGACTACGTTAATGGCGCCGGAGGAGGCCTTAGAGGCTTCTACCAAGTCTTCCGTAAGCTTTTTTAGTCGTGCGGACTGCCGTTCCAGCACCTCCAGATACTGAGACGCGTTGGGGGAGTCCATACCCTCCTTTTTCAAAAGATCCACATAATTGATAATAGAGGTGAGCGGGGTTTTTATATCGTGAGACACATTGGTAATCAGTTCTGTTTTCAGCCGTTCGCTTTGCATTTTCTGTTCCAGCGCCACCTGCATACCGTCCCCGATGCGATTCAGCGTTTGTCCGTGGCGGCGGAAGTCTCCAATGAGATCGGGCAGCTTTACCTGATAGTTTAGGTTCCCGTCGGCAATTTCCTCCGCCCCTTTTTTCAGGTGCTTCATATTGATGAGGGCCAGAGCAAGCAGAGGGGTTAGGATCAGTTTTTCCACACACCAGGCCAGCAGGAGATATCCGGCGCCGGTGCTGCTCAGGAAAATCAGTTCAATCAGGCTCAGTCCGCCGTAGATCAGTCCGGCTTTCCAAACTAAGGGGAGTCCCTTGCAGATATAGGAAATTCGATTTGCGCCCCGGCGCAGGATACGCCATAAGACAGAGGAGAAGCGGTACAGGACGGTATTTTTTATCACGCCGCCTGCCTTCAGACGCGCCGCCACGGAAAGAGTCAGGGCAAGCGTCAGCAAGATGATACATATACAGCTAAAGCCAAACAGAATGAGCGTTCCTATATCGTATAAACCGTCGTAGGTGACGTCCGCTATAAAAAATCCAAGCAGAATCCAGCCCAGGATAATCCCGGCGGCGTACAAGTCCAGGGGAATCCGGTTGGTACGCTCCAGAACGACGCCGTCCGTGTCGGATCTATGTCCGGCGCCGCAAAGAAGAAATACGAGCGCGGCGGTACAAATAATTAGCGATACGATTTCCAGCACAATCAGTCCCCACGGAAGGCCGGATGTAAGTGCATCGGAGAAATACCGAACCCAGTAGAAGATATCCATTACCTGGATATCATCTACCCAGGCAGTCACCTGAACAGACTCTTCTGTGTCTACAAAAGTTTCATAAGTCAGCTGGAATACAGGCGTTACATAGTCTATATCGTCTTCTTCATAGATTATCTCAGGGATATAGCTATTCCATTGCGACGAATGGGCTAAAATATATGCCTCCATTTCCCGTTCCGTATTAAAGGTTTTGATAGTCGTCTCCCTATTGCTCCAATAGAACCAGTAGTCAAAGGCGGTCTCAGCATATATCCCGCTGCCGCTGCCGTTGGAAAAAATTTCTTCCCCCTGGTATTCGATAGAAAAGAGCATGTTGGTTTTACTGGCGCTGTAGGTATTTTGAAAACCTTGGAGCAGCTGCGCGATATCTTCTTCTTTTTCATTCCGATCCATCGAGTATTTATATTGGGTATACACATGGTCTGCTGCTGCTGCTGCTTTGGAATGAAGCGTACTTTCCCAAAGAGACGCTGTAAAAGACCTGCCGCCGTCTATATACACACTTTCAGAGAACATCACAAAAATTCCCATCGCAGACAGCACAGAGACAGCCAGGCTGATTACAAAGAGGAATACAGCCAGTGTTTTGAGTCCTACGCTGTAGCGAATTTTATACATTGTAGTATTCACAAAATATCCTTTCTATAGAGCGGCTCACGTATTGGCGGGGCCCTCCATTTTATATCCCTGCCCCCACACTACTTTTAAATAGCGGGGGTCTGCGGGATTGATTTCGATTTTTTCTCGCAGGTGGCGGATGTGTACGGCGACGGTGCCTTCCGATCCCATGGGCGCGTCCTTCCAGACCTTTTGATAGATATCTCGAGGTGAGAAGACCTTGCCGGGGGATTCCATAAAAAGTCGCAGAATGTCAAATTCCGTGGGGGTGAGGCTGACCTCCTCACCGTCTACAGTGACACGTTTTTCCCGGTCGTCCAGAACGACAGTGCCTACGGTGCAGGTGTCCCCGCGCATTCCGCCTCCGCCGCCAAGCTGCATATAGCGGCGCAGGTGTGAGCGGACTCGAGCCAGCACCTCTACCGGGTTGAAGGGCTTTGTGATATAGTCGTCCGCGCCGATGTTCAGCCCAAGCACCTTGTCGGTATCCTCGCTTTTTGCGGTGAGCAGAATCACCGGGACATTGCTTTCCTCTCGAATTTTTGCCGTGGCGGCGATGCCGTCCATTTGGGGCATCATGATATCCATCAGCACCAGGTGGATTTCATTCTGCCGCAAAATTTGCAGCGCCTCCACCCCGTTGTAGGCTTCAAACAGGGTATAGCCCTCCGGGGTGAGGTATATTTTCAGTGCGGAGACGATATCCCGCTCGTCGTCACAAATCAGAATGTTGTACATATCCGTACCTCCTGGATGTATGATACCAAATTGCTTTTTAAGAAGCAATCGGGGAAAATATTAAAAAATCTTTAAGATAACGATATATTTATTTTATCATAAAATCGCAGAGACTTCTATAGAAAAATGGTCGGGCCGTGACAAATGAAAAAAGTCTTCCATGGGGGGGAAGACTTTTTACTATTACTTTATGGAAAACAGCATATCTCCATAGCTGGGATAAGGCCAAAAGTCCGCGGCCGTAAGCTGCTCCAGCGCATCCGCATCGGCACGCAACGCCTGCATAGCGGAAAGCACTTTGTCTTTATAATAAAAGGCGGCTTCTTTAGAATCCGCAAGCGGCTCCGCTCCTGCCAGAGCAGTTTCCAGCTTTTCCAGATTGTCATAGAAAGAGTCGGTGCGTGCGGAAATCTTTTCAATAAGTTTTTTCTCCGCCGTACAGCTGACAAAGGCGCCTTTTGCTGCTGCATTCGCGGCAAGCTGCGCCGCATAGGCGCTTACCGCCGGGAAAATATCGTGTTTTGCCATGTCAATCATGGTGAGGGCTTCAATATTCAGCGTTTTACAGTAGCTTTCCAAGTTGATTTCATAACGGGATTTCATTTCCAGCTCGGAAAATACCTTATGGGTTGTGAACAGCGCAATATTTTTTTCATCCAGCAAGTGGGTGAGCGCTTCGGGGGTAGTTTTTAAATTGGAAAGGTTTCGACGCTTTGCCTCCTCGAGCCAGCAGTCGTCGTATCCATTTCCGTTGAAAAGGATACGTTTGTGGTCACCAATGGTTTTTCTGATTAAATTGTGCAGTGCCAAGGTAAAATCTTTGGCGTCTTCCAATTCTTCTGCAAATAGTCGAAGCTCTTCCGCAACAGCCGTATTTAAAACAGTATTGGGAGATGCAATAGACTGGGAAGAACCAGCCATACGAAATTCAAACCGGTTGCCAGTAAATGCAAAGGGAGACGTCCGGTTTCGGTCCGTATTGTCTTTGGGGAATTTCGGCAGTACATGAACGCCAATTTTCATCTGTACCGTTTCTTTGGAATCGTAGGGGCGGTTCATTTCAATCGCCTCCAGAATTTCCATCAGTTCGTCGCCCACGAAAATAGACATTACTGCCGGCGGCGCTTCATGCGCGCCCAGACGGTGGTCGTTGGCGGCGCTTGCAACGGAAATCCGCAGCATATCCTGATATTCGTCTACCGCTTTGATCACGGCGCACAGGAAGAGCAGGAACTGCGCGTTTTCATAAGGGGTTTGTCCGGGTTCCAGCAGATTGGCGCCGGTGTTGGTAATCATCGACCAGTTGTTATGTTTGCCGCTTCCGTTGACGCCTTCAAAAGGCTTTTCATGAAGCAGACAGACCATTCCATGACGCTCCGCCACTTTTTTCATCATCTCCATGGTCAGTTGATTGTGGTCAACGGCAATGTTGCTGGTGGTAAAGATAGGCGCAAGCTCATGCTGTGCGGGCGCTACCTCGTTGTGCTTGGTTTTTGCCAGCACGCCCAACTTCCAAAGCGTTTCATCCAGATCCGCCATAAAACCGGAAACGGCTGGTTTCAAGGTGCCAAAATAGTGGTCGTCCATTTCCTGACCCTTAGGCGGCTTGCAACCGAACAGCGTGCGGCCTGTATAAATCAAGTCTTTACGGGCCTCATACATTTCCCGCGAGATGAGGAAGTATTCCTGCTCAGGCCCTACTGTGGTTTTTACGCCGGTAACGTCGTCGTTTCCAAACAACTTTAAAACTCGCAGCGCCTGCTTGGACAGCGCTTCCATAGAGCGCAGGAGAGGGGTTTTCTGATCCAACGCCTCTCCACCGTAGGAACAGAAGGCAGTGGGAATGCACAGACTGCCTTCTTTAATAAAAGCATACGAGGTGGGATCCCAGGCGGTGTATCCTCTGGCCTCAAAAGTTGCCCGCAGTCCGCCGGAGGGGAAGGAGGAGGCATCCGGCTCTCCCCGGACCAGCTCTTTGCCGGAAAACTCCATGATGGCGCCCCCGTTGTCCGTAGGCGAAATAAAGCTGTCATGCTTTTCGGCGGTGATTCCGGTCATGGGCTGGAACCAATGGGTATAATGGGTGGCACCGTTTTCAATGGCCCAATCCTTCATGGCGTTTGCAACGACAGTTGCTACTTCCAAACTCATACGTTTGCCGTCCTGGAAGGATTTTTTCATCAGCTTATATGTATCCTTCGGCAGCCGTTCCTGCATCACCTTTTCATTGAACACAAGACAACCGAACATTTCCGGTACAGCTTTCATATATACACCCCCGTAAAAGTACATTGATTAAATAGAGAAAGCGCCGCAGAAGCCACTGCAGCGCCGGAACTTTTTCTAAAACCATTATACCGGCCCACCCCAAATCTGTCAAGGTTTTTTCGTAAAAAAAGGCGTATAAATCAAAGGTTTTTGCACTTTATACAAGGGGTATCGAGGGAGGGAAGAACGGTTTGTAGAAAATTATAAGTTTATCTGGTCTATCATTTGCGGGTTGAGGAAATTATAAAATAATTCCGCCGCCGAGCACACGCTCCCCGTCATACAGCACAGCCGATTGACCAGGAGATACCGCACGCTGCGGCTCGTCAAATTCCAGACGGAAAACATCTGCTTCTGCTTCTGTTACTGTGGCGGGAAAGGCCTTTTGATTGTATCGGATACGCGCCTGCACCCGGGTCGGGCCCTCCGGTGGTCGACCTGCAATCCAGTTGGCACGGCCTGCCCGCAGTTCTCTGGAGAAAAGCTTTTCAGACGGTCCCAGCACAACCTGATTCGCTGCCGCGTCCTTTCGGATTACATACAAGGGCTCCTGTAGGGAAAGCCCCAGGCCACGGCGCTGCCCGATTGTATAGCGAATGATGCCCCGGTGCCGCCCCAAAACCCTTCCGGTTTCGTCTATAAAATCTCCCGTAGGGAAGGTGATGCCCAGACTGCGTTCAATAAAGCCCGCGTAGTCCCCGTCCGGTACGAAGCAGATATCCTGGCTTTCCTTTTTATCAGCTGTGCCAAGCCTTCCGGCCCTGGCAGCGGCACGGGCATCCTCCTTGCTGCAGCTACCAAGAGGAAGCAGCAGTGCGGAAAGTTGATCTTGGGTAAGAGACCAAAGCACATAGCTTTGATCCTTTGCAGGATCATCCGCCTGATACAATACATATTGCCCATCTTCATATACAACCTTTGCGTAATGTCCGGTGGCGATTTTTTCATATCCTTCCTGCCGGGCACGATCCAAGAATGCGCCGAACTTCATGGTACGGTTGCAGGTGATGCAGGGATTGGGCGTGCCGCCCGCTTTGTATACATTTATAAAATCTTCAATTACCCATTTGTGAAAAGCATCCCGCATATCGTAAACGGAAAAAGGGATTCCAAGGGCAGCCGCAGCCATAGCGGCGTCCTGTTCTCCGGCAGCAGTGTCCGTCGGTGCAAACAACCGCATCATAGCGCCGGCGCAGGTATATCCTTCCTTTTGCAGCAGCAGAGCGGCGGCGGAAGAATCTACCCCGCCACTCATAGCGATAAGAACATTCATAACAGCGTGTCCAAAATGGGATCCAGGATACGATTCATGATGACGTATCCTGCATGATGCGGATGCAGACCATCAAAGGAAAGCGCCGGACACAGGGTTTCGCCGTCGTCTCCTGTCATGGCGCTGTAGAAATCTGCAAAAGCACAACCCTCCTCTGCCGCAAGCCCCCGCAGCATTTGATTGGCTCTGGCGGCAGCACGGCTGCGGGCAAGATAGGTAGGCACAGGATCACACATAGGCAGCAGGGAACACAGCACGCATTTGATTCCCTCTGCCTGCAGCATATGCAGCATTCTTTGGTAGCACATTTTTAGATAAAGCACCCATCCGCAGATGAGTTGTTCGTCATAGAAGCCATCGGTGCAGTGGGGACCATCCAAGATAGCCCAAGTATTATTTATACCGATCATGAGCACACAAACACGGGGGTGTAGTTGGATGACGTCTGCCGGGAACCGGCAGGCTAAAACCTGTGCCTGATCCCCTTCGATCCCCCGATTCAATACCACTCCCCTGTTTCGGAAGTAGATGTCCTCATCCCAGAAATGAACGATAGAATCTCCTGCCAACACAAGATCCACTGGTGTTTCACTGCATACGGCCGCCGTGTTTTTGATATCGAATTCGATGCGTCTTCTGTCTGCAGAAGGGCCAAAGTCTCCGAAAAATCCGGGGCGAATTACATCATTAATTGCTTTCATATGTAGGACGATCCCTTTCCCAATTGATAAATATTGCCCGACTGCTGCAGCCGGGCAGAATTTTCAGCCCCCAAGCCGAATCATTTCATCAATACAACGGCGGGCTTTTTTTGCGATATCCGGATCCAGCGTAATTTCTTCGCCGCCTCCCTGTATGCAGTCCAGCACATCCGGCAGGGTTGTCAGTCGCATATCTGCGCAAATCAGTCCTTTGGACATAGGATAAAAAGCTTTGTCCGGACATTGCAGGCGAAGATGCGCCACGATGGAATTTTCTGTGCCGATAATAAATTCGCTGGCGGTAGATGCTTTGGCATATTTCATAATGTCTGTGGTAGAACCTACAAAATCCGCAAGGTCACAAATCTTCGGAGAACACTCCGGATGGACCAGAAGCGGTGCGCCGGGGTGAGCTGCCATTGCGGCAAGCGCCTCTTCTTTTTTTACGCCTCCATGAATGGGGCATCCCCCATCCATAAAGGTAAAATGCTTATCCGGCACGCGGTCGGCTACATAGGCCCCCAGATTGCAGTCCGGGATAAACAGGATTTCCCGACCCGGCAGAGCGGACACAATTTTTACCGCCGAGGAAGAGGTCACGCACACGTCGCACACTGCTTTCAGCGCGGCGGTGGTGTTGATGTATGCCACCACGGTGCAGTCCGGGTGAGCTTCTTTATACGCGGTAATTTCAGCGGGAGAAAACTGCTCCGCCATAGGGCAGCCGGCATCCTTGTGGGATAAAATCACTCGCTTGTCCGGGCACAGCAGCTTGACTCCTTCTGCCATAAACCGAACGCCGCACATAACGACCGTACTGCTTTTTACTTTTGTAGCAGCTACTGCCAGCGCGTAGGAATCCCCCACAAAATCTGCCACCTCAGTAATATCCGCCGACTGGTAGCAATGTGCAAGGATAGTCACATCCCGCTCTTTTTTCAGCTGCAGGATCTGGTCCTGGATCTTTCTGATCATATATTTGTCTCCGCTGTTTTATCCATTATGGCAGCAGTGTTCACAGCCGCTTTCTTTGAACAAATCGGCTTCATAGGCGATGCCGTTTTTATCGTAGTAATCCTTGATTGCCGCTTTGATGGCTTCTTCCGCCAGCACAGAACAGTGGATTTTTACCGGCGGCAACCCATCCAATGCTTCCACCACTGCCTGATTGGTAAGTGAAAGCGCATCCTTCAAAGGCTTACCTTTGATCAGCTCCGTAGCTATAGAACTGGTTGCAATTGCGGAGGCGCAGCCGAAGGTGTTGAACTTTACGTCTTCGATCACGTCGTCTTTGATTTTTAAATAGATTTTCATAATATCACCGCATTTGGCGTTCCCTACCTCACCTATACCGTCGGCATCTTCCATTTTACCTACATTGCGGGGATTCTGAAAATGATCCATTACTTTTTCGCTGTAACTCATTGCCATATCTATTTACCTCCTGATTAACATTCCTGCGGCTGCATCATACGTTCCCATACGGGAGACATTTCCCGCAGCTTTGCCACTACGCCGGGAACTTTTTCAATAATATAGTCCGCTTCTTCTTCTGTTGTATATTCCGATAGAGTGATTCGCAAGGATCCGTGGGCGATTTCGTGGGGCAGACCAATGGCCAGCAGAACATGGCTTGGATCCAAGGATCCGGAAGTGCAGGCAGATCCGGAGGAGGCGGATATGCCGTACATATCCAGCAGCATCAGCAGGCTTTCTCCTTCAATTCCTTCAAAGCACATGTTGACATTGTTGGGCAGCCGTTGTGCAGAATCTCCGTTTAAAATGGAGCGGGGGATCTTGGATAGGGCGCCAATGATTTTATCCCGCAGGCCGGATACTCGTTTTGTGTAGGCCTCCAAATTGATGCAGGCATCTTCCAGCGCTGCTGCCATGCCCATAATGGCGGGCAGGTTTTCTGTGCCGGCGCGTTTTCCCCGTTCCTGTGCGCCGCCGCAGATCAGAGGCTCCAAATAAATTCCCCGTTTGCAGTACAAAAGCCCTGTTCCCTTGGGACCGTGGAATTTGTGTGCGGAGGCGGACAGCATGTCAATACACATATCGTCAATGTCAATGTTTACATGACCAGCGGCCTGCACCGCGTCTGTATGGAAAAGAACCTTATGCTCCCGGCAAACCTGACCAATCTTTTTTATTGGCTGGATAGTGCCGATTTCGTTGTTTGCAAACATAACGCTTACCAGCGCTGTGTCCTCCCGG
>CAJUIQ010000001.1:229324-234401 GCA_910586545.1 uncultured Eubacteriales bacterium | reverse complement strand
CCCATCTCCTGGAGGAGCGTCGTTGTCTATCACTTCACGGATCCCATCGGCAATCCCGTCAATCATGGAAATCACACGCCTGTAATTCATGCGTTTCGGACCGATTACGCCAAGGGCTCCTACTGTTTTTCCATCTTTTAGCACCGGTTTGAAAACCAGCGTAGAGTTATCCATCGTGACTACTGGATTCTCGCTTCCAATATATATCTGTACGCCGCTCTCCTGCTGACCTGCCAGCATCATAGGCGCCTGTTCTCCGGACACCAGCTGCAAAAGGTCTTCTTTGCGCTCCAACGCCTCCAGCATTTCCCGCAGCTTGCCGATATCGTAAAATTCCGGATAGGAAAGAAGCCGATTTACCCCGTCCACCTTTACCTCACCGCCGGAAACAGCGCTGATCGTCTGGCATACGCACCGTATTACGGGCGCCGCTAAGAAAGCAAATTCGCCCATCGCAGCTTCTATCTCCATAAGCAGCGGCAGCGTCATCTGATCCCCCGTAATTCCCGTAAGGCGGATGTTCATCAGATTGGCCAGCTTTTTTACAGCCTCTTCCGGCACCGGCTGCTGACACACAATGTTCTGCGTACGTACCGCGCCTCCTGCCGTCACCATAACCAGCACAATGCTTCGACCGTCTATGCAGATCAGTTCATATTTCTGTACCGTCATGGACGAAACTCTCGGCCGCACCGCAAGCGCCGTATAGTTGGTCATACTGGCCGCCAGATGCATGGCTGCGTCCAATATTCCATCCAACTGCGCTTGTTTGGCCCGCAGCGTTGCCTGGAGATTTTCAATTTCCTCCGTCGTCATCCGATACCGCTCCACCAGCGTGTCTACATAAAATCGATATCCCGCTTCGCTGGGAACCCGGCCCGCAGATGTGTGAGGCTGTTCCAGATACCCCATACTTTCCAGTTCCGCCATCTCATTACGGATTGTAGCGGAAGAATAAGAAAACCTGCCGCCTTGGGTAAGATATTTGCTACCCACCGGTTCGCCGTTTTCAATATGGGCGTCTACGATGGCTTTCAGAATCGATTTTTTTCTTTCGCTCAGGAAGGCATCTTCCGGTTTCACGTCAGCTTCTCCTCTCTTTTAGCACTGTTGTACGAAGAGTGCTAAATCTTGTTTTAAATTTACCATGTTACGCCGGGAAAGTCAATAAGAATGTGGATATATAATGTGAACTTTTTGTTAAATCAACCATTGAGTGCCAAAATCACAGCAGTCTTCTTGACAAAAGAAAGGCGTCTCTTTATAATATGGGTATCCAAGGAAAGGAACGCACACTTTATTATGTATAACATTGGAATTGATCTTGGCGGCACCAATATCGCCGCGGGTATCGTAGATGAAAACTACAATATTGTAAAAAAAGCCTCCACCCCCACCAATGCAAGCCGCAGCGCAGACGAAATCACCGCCGATATTGCCGCGCTTTGCCGACAGATAACAACAGAGGCCAACCTCACAATGGACGATATTCATACCATAGGCATCGCAACGCCGGGAACAGCAAATTGCGAGACTGGAGAAATTTTATACGCGAACAATCTTCCTTTTTCCAACTATCCTATGGAAAAGAAGCTGTCGGAATTTTTGGGCTGTCAAAAGCGCGTATATATTGAAAACGACGCCAACGCCGCAGCAAAAGCGGAAGAGGTAGCCGGCGCGGCAAAGGGATCCAAATATTCCGTGATGATTACCCTCGGTACCGGAGTAGGCGGCGGCATTATTTTAGATGGACAGGTATACTCCGGATTTAACCATGCCGGCGCAGAGTTGGGCCATATCGTAATTGTGAAAGATGGCAGACAGTGCACCTGCGGACGGCGGGGATGCTGGGAAACCTATTCATCCGCCACCGGACTGATCCGGACCACTCGTGAAAAGCTGGAAGCGTGCAGAAAAAGCGGCCGTAAGACTTTAATGGAAGAAATGATTGGCGGGGATCTGAATCGGATTTCCGGCAGGACGGCATTTCGGGCAATGCAGGCAGGGGATGCGGCAGGCGCCGAGGTAGTTGACGAGTATATTTCTTATCTGGCTACAGGTCTTGTCAATATCATCAATATTTTTCAGCCGAACGTACTGTCTATCGGCGGCGGAATTTCCAATGAAGGAGACTCGCTCATCGAATTGCTGCATGATCGAGTATTTGCGGAGACATACACGCGGGGAGATACACCGCAGTGTAAGTTGAAAATTGCCACACTGAAAAATGACGCCGGAATTATTGGCGCAGCCAGTCTGGGTTTATAAAATAAAACACCTCCCTCTGATGAGGGAGGTGTTTTATTTACAGAAAAATTCTGCGCATTTTTTATTCCTTCTTGCCTGCTTCCAAACAAGATTTTCTTAAAATGGGGATATCTCCCTTTTTCACTTTCCGGAAACGGTAATCCCATCAAAGGCCGCATACGGCAATACCGAAGACCCGTCCGCCACTCTTTCCCGGGAAATAGCTACCACGTTTTGCAGCATATCGGCAAGGTTACCGGAAATCATTGTTTCACTTACCGCATGGGTAATTTTTCCGTTTTCAATAAGAAAACTGTTTTTTGCTACGCCGGAGAAATCTCCGTTGGTGCTGGGCTGCCCGCCGGAAAACCGGCCCACCAAAATGCCCTTTTCAATAGAGGCGATGATCTCTTCCAGAGAACGGTCTCCAGGGCGCATTACCATGCTTCCACCATCGTTTTTCGCCCGGGGCACTCCGGTTTTGTTAGACACATACAGCCCAATCAGAAAACTTTCCAGTTTTCCCTCTCGAATGAAGTCAAAGTCCTGGGCCAAAAAACCTTCCGTAGTGTACGACTGCCCGCATACAATTTCTTTGTCCCCTGGTGCAAAGGAAATGGTAATTCGTGGGTCCGCCACTTGTTCGCCCAGCTTATCTTTCCAGATGCTGGTACCCTCCAACACAGGCCCGTCGGACGCGAAATTGTCCGCGATATCCCCCAGGAAAGAACCCAGACACCCTGGAGGAAGCAGCATCACTCCTGTGAATTTTCCGTCAACCAGCTCTGTATGAATTTGCTTTTCTACGTCTGCCAGGTCCTTTTCAATCGAACCAAGCTCCATAAAAGGCCGATCCAGATTATCCGTAATCGCGCCTGTTCCAAAGAAAGAGGAGGCAGTCTCACCTTCATGTGCGGAAAACATCAATTCTACATTATAGTATCCGGCATCCTTCGTATAAAACGCACCGTTTGTATTACGGTAAACACTATGGCTGCGCACATGAGACACGATCAGTTGCTCCACCATAATTTTCGGATATTTTTTTCCAATCTGCTCCATCAGCTCTGCCGTCCGGTCAAAGAGCCGGTCCGTATCCGCTTCCAGCACTCCCTGGGTAAAGCTGCGCGTCTCTCCATTCGGAGCCAAATCCCACGCTGGATCCGGCTCTGAGGAAGAGGCAGACGCCATACAGTCGGCCACCGCCTGTTCCACCGCTCCATCGTCAAACCGATTGATTCCCACAGAACCTTTTTTTCCGCCCACAATTCCGGTAAGGGCCAGGGAATTGTCAAATAAAGTACGCATTAGGCTGAACGCGCCGCCGTCTACATTAAACTCTCTGGTAACGCTGGTGGCCACAGTGCAATATGCCTTGTCTGCACCGGCAGTCTGCAACTTCTCTATCACATTCCCGCTTATTTTATCCAGTTCTATCATGCCAAATCCCCTTCCTTATCTGCCGCCTACTGTGATTTTGCAACGAATTGCCGGGCCGCCCAGACCAACCGGCATAGGCTGTTTTTTCCCGCAGAAGCCGGAGGAAGACCAACTAATAGTATCTCCCACCATATCTACCGTTTTCAGCATGTCAAAAGCTACGCCGGATATGGTTGTGTCCAGCAGCGCCTTTCCCAGCTTGCCGTTCTTAATCTCATATCCCATGCATACGCCGAACATAAACTCTCCGGTTGTATCTGCCTGGCCGTTGTTGGTATCAATAAAATAATATCCGTCCTCCACAGAAGCAATCATATCCTCTAACTTGGATGTTCCCGGGACAATGGCCGTATTACGCATTCGGATCAAAGGCTCATCGGAAAAAAGATACGCTCTTGCATTGCCGGTAGGCTCCATGCCAAAGTGCTGGGCAGTCTGCCGGCTGTTCATATATCCGGTAAGCACGCCGTCCTGAATCAGTACCGCGTCCTTTGCAGGCGTGCCTTCGTCATCTACATAGATGGGTAGCGGCGTTGGCGCGCCAAGGCATGTGTGGGCAAAATCTACCATGGTCACCAGCGGGCTTGCCACCGTTTTTCCCAAATTGTGGGCAGCCACACTGCCGCCCAAAACCAAATCCGCCTCTACCGTATGGCCGACAGCCTCATGCGCCAGCATACCGGTAAGCTCGCCGCTAATGATACAGGTTTTTTCTCCCGCCGTGGGATACACACCCTCCCGCTTTTGCATAAGCTTTTCATAAAGCTCGTCCACCTTTGGATACAGCAGTGCCGGATCGGAAAAAACCGTATCAAAAGTACCTTTTCCACCCACCGGAACAAACAATTCCACCGGGACCCCTGCAGGCGTGTCCGCTGTAAGGCGCAGGTATACGTAGCATCGGGGCAAAATTACATGGGCGTCATGTCCCTGTGACACGCAAAGAAGCTTTTCCATAGAATCCGCACGGACGCTGACGCCTCTGCCGGAAAGTCCGGGGCAATTCTTTGCAATATACGCATCCAACGCCCCCGCAAAATCAATATACTCTTTTTGTATCGGATCGTTCTCCGAAACCGCACGCACTGTCCTTCCCGCCTCTACATCAGGAAGCGGAGGACTTTTTTTACCGGCGCGCTTGTCCATAAATACAGCGTTGTCTGTTGCGGCGGAAAGAACAGCAGTCACCGCCTCGTCGTCATACTCCGCCGTAGAGGAAAACCCGTACACACCGTTTTTATAAACCCGGGCGGAGACTCCGGAAACCTCGCTGCGCACATTGGTAGTGAGACTTCCGGAAAGAAAACTCACGCCCCGGGTTTTATTGATCTGTGCCCGCAGCTCCGTGTGCATGATGGCTCCGAGGAGATGCTCAAGACGGTATTCCCAT
>CAJUIQ010000001.1:0-229314 GCA_910586545.1 uncultured Eubacteriales bacterium | reverse complement strand
AATATCCTTCAGCATTTGACCTTCCGCCTTTCTTGTATTCGGCACCACGCCAACTTGACCGATATAGTAGTATATAGCATATGTAGTTTGATTATACACTACCTGGCAGCCCGTAGCAAGAGCAAATCCGGTAGGAATAGAAAGATTTTTGCCGCCGGCGGATATTTTATGTGCAGCTTTTATAAAGCCGCGCCATAATCTCGTCCGCCCGATCTACATCAATAGAAGAATAGTGCATTACATATACATTTTCCGGCGGACGCTCCCCATGAAAATAACCGGACAACGCTGCCAGCTTGATCCCCCTGGATTTTGCACGTTCTATCACAACGCTTTCCGGCAAATCCGTGTGAACCGTCATGAGGAAATGCAGTCCGGCTTTCTCTCCGGATATAGAAACCATATCCCCCAGCTTGCTTTTCTGCAGCGCCTCCAGCAAAAGATCCCGCTTTCGGCGGTAATGGCTGCGCAACCGGTTGATATGCATTTCAAACTTTCCCTCCTCAATAAATCTAGCCAAAGTATACTGTTCAAAATTGGAAACCGTACAGGAATAAAACGATAGTCCCTCATAAAAGCGGGATAAAAGTCCCGGTGGCAAAATCATGTAGCTGATCCGGACGGTAGAACACAGTGTTTTTGTAAATGTATTCAAATAAATTACCTTTTCCGACAAATCAATACTCTGCAGGGTAGGAATCGGCTGTCCGCTCAGCCGAAGCTCACTGTCGTAGTCGTCTTCAATAATATAGCGTCCTTCCTCCCGCGCCGCCCAGCCCAGCAGTTCATACCGCCTGCTGATGGGCATGACAATACCGGTTGGGTATTGATGGGACGGCGTGACGTGCACGATATCCACACCTGCGTCCTCTAAATCTGAAACGCAGACTCCCCCTTCGTCCAAGGGGATCCAAGCACAGGGCACGCGAAAGCTGCGATAAATTTTCTCCAGCCTGCTGTATCCCGGATTCTCCACCGCATAAGTCCGCTCCCTTCCCAGCAATTGAATTAAAAGTCCATACAAATATTCCGTTCCTGCGCCAATAATAATCTGTTCCGGCTGCACAGTCATCCCTCGAAAATTTTTCAAATACATGGCAATGCTGCTTCGTAGCGCCGAAATGCCCCCGCAGGGAGAATTTGTCATCAGCTGCACCCGGCTGTCACTGAGTATTTCCCGAACCACTTTTGACCAGATAGTAAACGGAAAAAGGTCAGAAGAGGTCTGATTGCTGGAAAAGTCTGCAAAATAGGATGTGTTTCCTCCGGTAAGCGGCACCATTTCTTTTACAAAGGTTTGTTTTTTTTCCGCCAACATATTGCCAAAATCCGCCACATAATAGCCTCTTTTAGGAATGGAATAAATATACCCCTGATCGATGAGCTGGGCATATGCGTTTTCTACTGTAATCACGCTGACACCCAAATTTGCAGCAAATACGCGCTTGGACGGAAGCTTGTCTCCCGGCTTCAGCATACCATGCATAATATCGTTTTTGATGCTCTTGCACAGGTATTCGTAAAGAGAATCTGACCCTGTATGCGTGAGATTATACGTAAGCATAGTCCTAATTTCCTCCAATCTGACCTTACTGAATATATTTAAATTGGATATTCTTTTAATACCACAAACGCATTATACTACAAAAGGAACAGATTTACAAGCAGATAAAAAGGTGGATTGAAGCAATGGAAAACAGATACGAACTGAACAAACAACTGGCACAGATGCTGAAAGGCGGCGTCATCATGGACGTCACAACACCGGAACAAGCAAAAATCGCTGAGGAGGCAGGCGCCTGCGCCGTTATGGCGCTGGAACGCATCCCCGCCGACATCCGCGCTGCGGGCGGTGTTTCCAGAATGAGCGATCCAAAGATGATCCGCGGCATTCAGGAGGCGGTGTCCATACCGGTTATGGCAAAATGCAGAATCGGCCATTTCGCAGAGGCACAAATTCTACAGGCCATAGAAATCGACTATATCGACGAAAGTGAAGTACTTTCTCCCGCCGACGACGTTTATCACATCAACAAAAGAGATTTTCAGGTACCGTTTGTCTGCGGCGCCCGGGATTTGGGAGAGGCGTTGCGTCGGATTAACGAAGGGGCCTCTATGATCCGCACAAAGGGAGAGCCTGGCACTGGAGATATTGTACAAGCTGTGCGCCATATGCGTAAGATGAACAGCGCCATCGCAAAAATTACCGCAATGCGGGAGGACGCCTTATACGAGGAAGCAAAGCAGCTGCAAGTTCCCTATGAGCTGATTTTATATGTGCATCGAAATGCAAAGCTCCCCGTGGTAAACTTTGCGGCAGGTGGAGTAGCTACCCCTGCGGATGCCGCTCTTATGATGCAGCTTGGAGCAGAAGGGGTTTTTGTCGGCTCCGGTATTTTTAAATCCGGGAACCCAAAGAAGCGTGCAAACGCCATCGTCAAAGCTGTAGCAAATTATACAGATGCGAAAATGATCGCGGAATTGTCTAGTAATCTGGGAGAAGCTATGGTAGGAATCAACGAGCAGGAAATCCAGCTTCTGATGGCAGAAAGAGGAAAATAATGAAAATCGGCATTTTGGCTGTGCAGGGAGCGTTTGCCGAACACGAAGCGGCGCTTGACGCATTACATCTTCCTTATAAAGAGATACGCTGTAAGAGAGATCTGCAGCAATCCTTTGACGGCATTATTCTCCCTGGCGGCGAAAGCACCGTACAGGGGAAACTGCTGCATGAACTGCAGTTGTTTGCACCTATGCGACAATGGATAGCGAACGGAATGCCGATACTTGCCACCTGCGCCGGAATGATTTTGCTTGCACAAACGATAGAGGAGCAGGATACCGCCTATTTTGCAACCATTCCAATTACTGTACGGAGAAACGCTTACGGCAGACAGCTTGGCAGTTTTCATACAGAATGCGAATGCAGGGGCATAGGAAAAATCCCCATGACCTTTATTCGCGCCCCTTATGTGACACAGGTCCGCGAGGGAGTTTCCATATTATCAACTGTTGAAGGGCATATTGTAGCCGTCCAGTATCAAAAGCAGATTGCACTGTCCTTTCATCCCGAACTGGATCACGACTACAGACTGCATCAGGCATTTCTGGAACTGTGCAGGCAGTAATCTTCATTGACAAATCCAGATGAAAGCGGTATAATAGCACCGCAAGCGGTTTCGCTTCATGGTACTACTATTCTGAAAGGCAGGATTTGTAAAATGAAACAAAGTCTCTTGAGGCATGCGCTTCTTAGCGCACTTTGCCTGATTCTTACGATTTCTCTGCTCGTCGTTCCCGCCGGAGCGGCAGCGGACGCTTCCATAGGCATTACGGGAGATGCCGTATATCAATATGCGTGGGATATACTGGACCGCATTAACGCAGAACGTGCCGCCGCCGGCGTAGCGCCGCTGGCAATGGATGCAGTGCTGCTGGACGCCGCCATGGAACGGGCGGCAGAATGTGCCGTCTATTATAAGCACACCCGCCCGGACGACAGCGGATGCTTTACAATTTGCGACTGGCGCTCTAGCGTTGGAGAAAACATTGCGGCAGGGTATACGTCCCCCGGCGATGTTATGGACGGATGGATGGACTCACAGGGACATCGAGAGAACATTTTGAGTAAGGATTTTCAATCTGTCGGCATTGGTGTATTCCAATACAACGGATTTCTGTTCTGGGTGCAATTCTTTGATGGAGGCGCTCCCCGGGCTGTGGAAAAATCCACCCAAACCAAAACAGTGACCCGCCAGATAAATGTCAGCGAAAAATATGTGTCCCTCTTTGCGCGGCAAGAGACAAATATTACCCTGCGTGAGGGAGAGACCTTCCAAATTGCATCCATCTGCAATAAAAATACTGGATGGGAGTATGCACACGTAAATCTGGACAAGAGCAATCTCGCCTATACAAGCGCAAATTCTAAAGTAGCGACTGTATCCGCAGACGGCGTGATTTCTCCGGCAGGAAACGGCAGCACCACCGTATCGGTCTTTCTGCCGGGATGTGAAGGAAAGGCCATTACCTATGCCGTCACGGTAGAAGGCATTTCAGAAGGCCCCGCCAAGGGAGACGTGGACGGAGATGGAGAAATCACGATCCGGGACGCAGGACTTCTCCGACTCCATCTGGCAGACAAGCTTACAGGAAAAAACGCCCTCACCGCAGCGCAGCTAAAGGCGGCGGATATGGACGGTGACGGAGAAATTACCGTGCGAGACGTAGGTTTTTTGCGTCTCCGTCTGGCAGATAAGATAAAATGAAAAAAAGGACCGCCGGCATTGCCGGCGGTCCTTTTCTATTTATAAGCCTTGCTTGTTTCTCTCAATGTGTTCAATCTCCGATTCGTTCACTGTACTTACGTGTCCTGGAATAGGCAGAATCTTCTGGCTAATTACATCAATAATCCCATCCGCCTGCGGGAAGAAATATTTTTCAAATTCGTAGGCTGGGGTAATCCAGTTGCGGGAACCAAACACCACCGGCGGCGCATCCAAATAGTCAAAAGCCATCTCCGCAATATTGGAAGCCATGTCCCGCATAACGGAGTTTCTGTCACAGGCGTCGCCAACAATGATAATCCTGCCTGTCTTCTTCACGCTTTCCAGCACCTTTTCATAATTAAAGGGCACAATGGAGCGGGCATCAATTACCTCCGCACTGATTCCATATTGCTCCTGCAACTTCTGGGCCGCCGCCAGTCCCCGATACAAAACAGCGCCGATGGTGAGAATCGTCACATCTGTTCCCGCTCGTTTCACATCTGGTTCGCCGAAGGGCACCTCATAACTGCCCTGGGGCACGCCGCCTTCATGAAACTGCTCACCAATATCGTAAATCCGCTGGCTTTCAAAGAAAATCACCGGATCGGTGCCGTTCAGCGCGGCACACATAAGCCCTTTCGCATCGTAGGGCGTTGCAGGGAAGCATACCTTCAGCCCCGGAATATGGGCGGTAAGCGCCGTCCAGTCCTGGCTATGCTGGGCGCCATATTTGGATCCTACCGACACACGAACCACCACAGGCATTTTTAATATGCCCGCAGACATGGACTGCCATTTAGACAACTGGTTGAAAATTTCATCTCCCGCGCAGCCGATAAAGTCAGCATACATCAGCTCCACAATCGCCCGGCCCCCGGCCATGGCATAGCCAACGGCAGAACCGACGATAGCCGCTTCCGATATCGGAGAGTTAAAGAACCGATGATAGGGAATCGCTTCGGTAAGGCCACGGTACACGGCAAAGGCGCCGCCCCAGTCCCGGTTGTCCTCTCCATAAGCAATCAGTGTGGGATCCTCATAGAATTTGTCCAGAATTGCCTCAAAGATACCGTCCCGCAGACCGAACTGCTTGATTTTGGGCAGCATCTCGCCCTTTTCATCAAAGGCATAGCGGGCCTTGCCGGCAAGCTGCTTGACACGGGGATTTTCCTCTTTGGGAAGCAGCACTTCTGCTTCTCTGTCCGGATCCATGGAAGGTACGGACTGATTGGAAAACATAATAGAAGAAATGATATCCGGCTGACTGTCCAGATCCATTCTAGGGGAGATTTCTTCATCAATAGACATCCGGCAAATTTTTGTGATTCGTTTTACGATATCTGCTTCGATGGCATCAAACTCTTCCTCTGTAGCGATACCGCCCTCTACCATCTTACGGCGGTATGCGGCAATGGGACAGGCTGCCTTCCACTCTTCAATCTCTTCTTCACTTCTATAGGTGGAGGAATCGGAGGGAGAGTGGCCGCTGACACGGTACGTAGCTACTTCCAGCATCGCCGGGCCTTCTCCTTTCAGAAGCAGTTCCTTTTTACGCTGGGTCGCGTCAATTACCGCAAGAGGATCATATCCGTTCACCTTTTCCGCATGGAGCATATCCGGGCTAAACCCAGCGCCAAGGCGTGCGGCGATATCAAAGCCCATAGTCTCGCCTCTTGTTTGTCCGCCCATTCCATAGAAGTTGTTGAACACGTTAAAGAGAATGGGCATCCCGCCGTCCTCATACTTGCCGTCCATGCCCCACAGCTTCCGAATCTGATCCATAGACGCCATGTTCAGCGCTTCCAGCACAGGGCCTCGTCCCAAGGCGCCGTCGCCAGAGTTGGCGATAACGATTCCCTTTTTGTGGTTGCTGCGTTTATATAGGGCCGCACCCAGCGCAACCGGCGCCGCGCCGCCTACAATTGCGTTGTTAGGGAAAATGCCGAAAGGAATGAAGAACGCGTGCATCGAGCCGCCAAGGCCCTTGTTAAAGCCTGTAGTCCGGGCAAAAATTTCTGCCAGAGCGCCGTACAAAAGAAAGTCTACCGCCAGCTCCTTTACGTCCCCCTGCTTTTCCTGTTTGCCTTCCACCACACGCAAAATATTTCCGCCAAGAAATTCTTTCATAATGTCATACAGCTCTGTTTCCGTGAGCTTTTCAATAGAGGAAAGTCCCTTAGCAAGAATTTCGCCATGGCTGCGGTGAGAACCAAAGGTAAAGTCGTTGATGTCCAAGCAGTATGCCTGGCCAACTGCGGAGGCCTCCTGACCGATGGACAAATGCGCCGGCCCGGGGTTGTTGTATTCTACCCCATTATAAGCGCTCTTTGTTTTAATATCGTTGAGCATGGTCTCAAATTCCCGGATGATCCGCATATCCCGGTATATTCGCATAAAATCTGCTTTGGTATACAATTTTTTCTCTTGTGCCAATGTCTTTTTATACTGACACAGAGGAATTTTATCAAAGGTAAGGGATCCGGATGCAAATGCATCGCTGGGGCTGATATATTGATTCTTTGGCATAACGGTTCTATCTCCTTATTTATTTAATCAATCATAAACATGCCTTCCCGTATGACTTCACATACGGTAGGATGCGGGAATACCAGCTTTTGTACGTCGCACACCCGCTGTCGGGCCGCAACCATGGCCGCCGCCCCGTAAATAATCTCCGAGGCATAGGATCCGATCATATGTACGCCTATGACGGTTTTATGCGCATCGTCTACCACAATTTTGACAATGCCGTCTCCGCCTTCCACCTCGGCCACATACCGTCCGCTGTACCGTAGACTAACGGTGTGTTCTGTAGCGACCACGCCCCGTTTTGCGGCGCTTTCCACTGTATCCCCCACCGTTCCCACTTCCGGCTTTGTGTAAATTACGGCAGGAATCGCAAGATAATCCACCCGGTCCGATATACCAAGCATATCAGATACGGCGACTTCTCCTTCTCGATATGCGGTATGCGCCAGCATACTGCGACCGTTCACATCTCCCGCCGCCCAAATACCAGGCACAGAAGTTCTGCCTCTCTCGTCGCAAACTACCGCGCCCCGGTCCAGCAGAACGCCTGCTTTTTCCAGTCCGATGCCTGTAGTGCGCGGTCTGCGTCCTGTGCTTACCAGCACCCCGTCGCACGCAATGGAGACTGGTGCGCCGCCGGCCTCACATGTAACCGCCTTACGCTGAGCGCATACAGAAGTCACCCGCGCTCCCAGCAGAAAACGAATTTCTTTTTTCTCCAAATTTTTTTGCAAAACAGCGGATATATCTTTATCGGTAGGACCGGCGATTTTGTCGAGCATTTCCACCACAGTAACCTGGGTGCCGAGGGTGCTAAAATAAGAGGCCATCTCCAATCCAATCACGCCACCGCCGATTACACACAGTCTCTCCGGTACGGTACGCATGTCCAAAATCTCCCGATTGGTCATGGCAAAACCTGCAGTTACTGCCTCCCGCAGCCCTTCTATAGGGGGGACAGCAGCTTCACTTCCGGTACAGATAAGCAGTCTTTTCGCCAGATATTCCTCTTCCCCGCACCGTACCCGCAGCCCTTCCGGACCCTTACCGGTAATACAGCCGAATCCGTTCTTCACAGTAACCTTTGCGCCGCGCATTTTCGCACCAACGCCGGACACCAGCGTCTTTACCACCTTATCTTTTCGGTCCACAACTTTTCCATGATCAATAGCCGCGCCGGTTACCGTAACGCCGTAGTCCGCGCCGTGAAGGGCGCTTTCATATATTTTGGCAGAATTCAGAAGTGTTTTTGTAGGAATACAGCCTTCGTTTAAGCACACGCCCCCAAGAGCGCGCTCCTCCAAAAGCAAAACCTGCATCCCCCCGTGAGCCGCCCGTTCCGCCGCGTTGTATCCCGCCGGGCCGCCGCCCAGGATGATTAAATCATATATCATGTTCACGCCCCCTTACTTTGCAAGCAGCAGCTGAAAGTTTTCCAGATTGGTGCAAAGCTCTGCTAAAAATTTTGCTGCCGGCGCGCCGTCTACCGCCCGGTGATCAAAGGTGAGGGACAATCCCATAGCAGGATAAACGCTTCCGTCTGCCCGCAGACGGTTGGTAATGGTGCATACACCCAAAATTGCTGTTTGAGGAGGATTGATTACGGGAGTAAAGCTTTCGATTCCCAGAGAGCCCAAGTTTGTCACCGTAAAGCTCCCGCCGGACATTTCATCCGGAGATAGTTGTCCGCTCCGTGCCCGTCCTGCCGCATCCTTGGATGCTTCTGCAATCTGGGAAAGTGTCATGGTATCCGCGCCAAACAAGGTGGGAACCAAAAGGCCCCTGTCCGTATCCACCGCCAGACCAATATTGGCGTGACGGTAAAGGCGGAAGGTATCCCCTATCAAATTGGCATTAATATACGGGTGTTTCAGCAGTGTGCGGGATACCGCATACAGCACCATATCGTTCAGTGTAATTTTGCCAAGCCCCAAAATTTCTGCGTTTTCCTTCAGATGCTTTCTGTATTCCATTACGGAGGTTGCATCAAAGGAGGCATTTAAGGTCAGCTGAGCCATTTCTGTAAGAGATGCGCACATTGACCGGGAAATGGCTTTGCGCACACCGGACATAGGCGCTTCCTCGTACAGGCCAAAATCCGTGCCGGCTACATATACCGTATTGTCCGGCTGCGTTTCCACAACCTCCAAAGCAGTGCCCTGTGTCACCGCCACCGCTGTATTTCCCTTATATCCGCCTGCCAGGTACGCTTCCACATCGGCTACGGTCGAGTGATACCCACTGTCCAGCGCCGCATCGATATCCCGCTGGATGATCCTGCCATGAGGGCCGGTAGCCGTCACGCGGGTCATATCTACACCTGTTTGCAGGGCTAACGCTTTTGCCCTGGGAGAAATTCGCAGAATGTCTCCCTCCTGCTGCACAGGTTGTACAGGAGTCACAGCCGGAGAAGATACGGTCGCAGGTGTGGCAGGCGTGGCGTCTGCCCCTTTTGCCTCTGCCGTCGGCGCGCCTGTAAAAGCGGAAACATCCTCTCCTGCCTGGCCGATTACGCAAACGGTATCCAAACAAGGCACCACGTCCCCGTCCAACGCGAGAATCGCAAGCATGGTTCCGGACACGGGACTTTTCTCATCAAAAGCGGATTTATCTGTCTCATAGGAAAACAGAAGATCCCCCTCGCTGACCGCATCCCCTACTTTTTTATGCCACGCCGTAATGATACAGGCCTCTACGCTTTGGCCCTGACGCGGCATAATCACTGGATTTGCCATATTGTTTCTTCCTTTCTACGCTGATGTACTTTATATATATGCATGTCTGTTTTACGATACCCGCACCTTCACCACGATCTTTTCAAAATCGATTACTTCTCCATCCACGCCGCCGGCAGAATTGTGGGCGTCCTGGGGAAACAAAATCGTAAAGGTGTCCGGCGTGTTGATCACGTTGGCTTGGGTATTGCCTTCCAAAAGATAAAAATCGTCTGCGTCCTGATACGCGTATGTAACGGTAAGACTGTTCACCTCCGCCGTTTTTACAATTTCTCTTCCCGAAAGGGGAATAAAAATGTCAATAAACTTTTTGTGGGCCTCAAAAGGGGCGGCGGAGATATCCCCTGTCCGTACCATCGCCTTTGTATAATAAAAAGCATCACATACATCTGTTTGGCCCGTTTCGCTTTTTAAAAAATCTGTTTGCATAATAAAATCAATCGCCTGATCCAGATTCTCACTGATTCCCTTATACTTTTCTATATTGGCAAGTGCGTCAAATATCATATTTTTCTCCTATTGTAATTTTGATTATTTTAACACATATGCGCAAATATGTCAACGCAAATTCACATATATTTGTTAAAATTAACAAATATATGTGAATTATTTGTTTCTATAAAAAATATGAACTGTCACTATAGATGCTCGTAGAGCCTATAGCGACAAAATAAAAAAAGAGGAGTATACTCCTCTTTTTTTATTTATACTATTGTGCAGGTTCCGCAGCAATACGCCGCTCCCGCCTGCCAGGAATCTGCGCGCATACGACAGCTGCAAACATTAGAGTGCAGCCGACCCATTCCCGTGCGGTAGGAATTTGATGCAGCACCACTATCCCCCCAAGTACCGCAAACACAGATTCAAAGCTCATCAGCAGAGAAGCAACGGCAGGCGCTGTTCGCTGCTGCCCTAATATCTGTAAGGTATAGCCCACACCGCTGGACAAAATACCCACATAAGCAATGGTAACCCATCCGTCTAAAATCTGCTGCCAACTGGGAGTTTCAAACAAAAACATCCCCACGCAGGCCAGCACACCGGATACAAAAAACTGAATGCAGGAAAGGCTGATTCCGTCCAGTCCAGGCGCCAGATGATCGATTACCAAAATATGCAGCGCCCAAAACACTGCTCCCAATAATACGATTCCATCGCTGGGCGCAAAGGAAAATCCACCGGTGATACACAGCAAGTACAAGCCGCACAAAGCCGCAAGCACACAAATCCAGATTTTAAGCGTCACTTTTTTGCCTCGAAACAGGCCGAACAATGGAACCAACAATATATAGGTAGCTGTGATAAATCCCGCTTTCCCGCCGGAGGTGCCAAAGGCAATCCCATACTGCTGCAGCATAGCCGCGGCAAACATAACCACGCCGCAAAGCGTCCCAGCTAAAAACAGCTTTTTTCTTCCACCGCCGCTTTGCTGCATCTGCTGCGGAGCATGATATTTCTTCCTTCCCCTGCCGGCTAAAAGAAGAACTGGGACAAGCACTGCGCCTCCTACAAAGCTGCGGGCCGCCTGAAAGGTGAGCGGCCCCATATAATCCATAGCCTCGCTTTGGGCCACAAAAGAACATCCCCAAATAATGGCGGTCAAGAGCAGCATAATACTGCCTGTAGTCTTTACTCCGAGACGCATCATCCCCGTACCCGTTTTCTAGCAGGACGACGTCTGGTACTATCGCATTGCCGGTAATCAAAAACAGGCGGAACGGGAGCCGTTTCCCGATCAAAAGGAACCCCATCTCTAGCTGCTTTCTTTTCCGCAATGTCCAAATACAGCTCTGTAATGCTCAGCTCTCCCTCACGGATGTCCGGAAGGGCCACACCCCCGGCTGCATATAATACAGCTTCCGCCTCTTCAATGTGGTCCAGTCGGATATGGGCCTGGGCAGTATACAATTGTACTCTGCCAACTGTCCGCATAGCGGGAGCCATTTCAGCAGCAAGTTCTAGGGCATCCTCATACATTTTTGCGTCAACCAGCAGTTCCATGGATTCCTTCGCAAGGGATACATCTGTGGGGCGCATCCGATAAGCCTTAGCGGCAAGGGTTGCCGCGGCTGCGTGATTTTCCATTTGACGCTGCACATGCGCCATACCATATACCGCCCAGCAGGACGGACAGAGAAGCATAGACTTTTCCAACAGACCGGCCGCTTCATCCAGACGATTCATGCACAGATAAGTCATACCAAGCTGCAGATGGGCATACCAGGAGAATTTGTCTCCCCCCTCTATCGCCGCTTCCATCATGCGCACCCATTCCGTCTGCAGCATCCAGGAAGGCGGGATTTCCCCGGGGGCATGCTCCGGAAAAAATCCCCGCTTTAGCAGGCAAATCCAGTCCGCCTGCTCTGGACCGGGTGTTCCAAAATCCAAATGAGGCGCCATACAGGGCTGGCCTTGCTGCTTCCGACGCATATTCTCCAAAGCCCCCCAGCCGCTTCCCTGAAGAATCATCTCTCCTGTTGCAGCAGATGTGGCCATTTTTTTCGTATCCGCTAAAATTTGATCCATTTCATCGTCGGTAACGATAGCGTTCAGTCGCTGCCGCACTTCTGCTTTCGCGCCTTCCCATTCCCCATGGACTTTATCTCCGTCGGCCTGCAGTGCGCCGTACGCTTCCAGCCATTCCCAAGTTGTATGGGGCGGCATAGGAATACATTCATATTGGGTATGGGCAAGCCCTGCCTGCAGTTCCACATACCGGTCGGCGCTGCCGTCCTCAGTAAGATATTCCTGCCACCGGTCGCCGCCGGGATTCTGTCCCCAGCAGAATAGCTTTCGGCCCTTAAGACGCATAGTAGACGTATGGATGAGGCCATATCCGTCCGCGTCTACAGCGGCTTCAAACTTTCTGTTTTTAGGCGGAATATTATAAAAATAATCTCCTGCTGCCGGCACGTTGATGGGATAGGTTACGTCGTCTCCGTTATACACAGGAATGGGCGCAAGGCTAGTGTTATTGTCCGCCACATACGCGCCGTCCGCATCCACAATAATTCGAGTATCCGGCGTTTCCGGCACGGCAATATTACTCCACCAATACATAGGAACTACATCCGGGAGAGGGTTGATGATCCGATTGCGTGCAAACAAAACGCGGGATCCGGCCGGGAGAAAAAAGTCCATTTGCTGCACTACCTGGCGGATACGCTCAAATTCGTACATACGCAGCACAGGCGTGCCGTCGTCCAGCTTTGTTGTAGTCGTAAACATAGGCTCACAGGTATGTACATGATGACCAAACATGCCGCAGTTCCATTCTACGCCGCCGGAGGTCCAGGCGTTTCGAAAAGCCAGATTGCAAGGCCGCATAACGGGATTTTTATATAAAAGATCCTTTTGTTTTTCTTTATCAAACAGGGACATCAGCTTCCCGCCCCACTGAGGCAGAAAGGTAGCGATTAAATATTCGTTCTCCAAAACCACAGCCTGCATTTGTGTATCCTGCAGCGGTCGAGTGTACATGTCCTGCATCCGATAGGGAAAGGGAGATGGAACGTGGCCGTATCCGATAAACAGCTCGTCGTCTTCCGAAAGACCGGAGTCGCCATTTCTGTGCCAAAAATTCAGTTTGGACAGCGGCGGCAGGGATGACTCCCCATTCATTTGCTGACAAGGCATGGTGATTGTAGTGATTTCCAATTTCGTTGGCATATGTGCTATGCTCCTTTGCGCGATACAATATGTGGTCAGTTTACCACACTTTGCAGGGGAAAGTCAAGAACAGCGTCGTTTTTATAATTTTTCTTAAAGCTATAAAATCTATATAAATGTCAAAATCCCCCTAGTAGAAGGGTTATAAAAAAGCCCTCTTACGAGGGCTTTTTTATAACAATTATTTAGTCTGCAGTGGTATCTGCCGCTGTAGTATCCGCAGTAGTGTCATCTTCATCTGCTGTATCTGCTGTCGTTTCTTCCTCGGCGGTAGTCTCTGCTGCTGTGGTATCGTCAATGGCGTTTGCATCTTCGTCTTTATTCTCGCCGAACACCATTCCCCAGAAGCTGCCGAAGTCAGAAGCGTCTCCGGTATCCTGCATAATATATACGGAACAAACCAGCAATACAAAAATAATGGAAACAACGGTGGTCAGAATAGAAAGCTTCTTATTGATCGTCTGCGCTTTAGACTTGCCAAAAAAGGTCTCTGCACCGCCGGCAATCGTTCCGGACAAATTGTGCGCCTTACCCTGCTGCAGCAGAACTGCGATTACCAAAAAAACAGCAAATACGATCAGAACAATGCCAATTACAAGCTGCGCTGTTGTCATTTTGCTTCTCCTTACCTTTCTATATACAAACAAAAATTATATGTTCAGATAGAACGCCTATGTATTATAGCACGGTGCAGGAAAAAATGCAATAGATATTTTCTTTTTTCAGAAAATTTCTGGAAATCTCTATTGAAACCGCTCCGCCAGCGCCGGAATCACTTGCCGTACCATCGCATATAGTTCCGAATCGCTCATGGTAGTATTTCTTCCAGCCGCATACTCCGCGTCTACCAGCTCTTTGATCTTCATCACTGCGCTGCTGCGTTTGCCATACGTTTTGTCGATTCCCTTCTCTTCCAGCTGGGCGTTCAGCCAGTGGGCGATCCCTGCAAGGCCGCTGTGCGCGTCAATGGCTACCGACGCCGGCCGGTTCAGAATCAATTGCGTATTAAAAATATTGTAGATTTCTTCGTCTTTGAGCAGGCCGTCTGCGTGGATTCCCGCACGGGTGACATTAAAATCGTGCCCCACAAAAGGCGTACGCGGGGGAATCTCATATCCGATTTCATTTTCAAAATACCGTGCAATTTCTGTAATGACGGTTGGATCCATGCCGTCCAGCGTTCCACGCAGGGACGCATATTCCATCACCATTGCTTCCAAGGGACAGTTACCGGTACGCTCTCCGATTCCCAGCAAGGAACAGTTGACGCTGGACGCACCATACAGCCATGCCGTAGCAGCATTGGGCACCACCTTATAAAAGTCGTTGTGGCCATGCCACTCCAGCATAGATGAGTCAATGCCCGCATAATGCATCAATCCATAAATGATCCCGGAAACGCTTCGGGGCAGAGCCGCGCCATGATAGGTAACGCCATAACCCATCGTATCGCAGGCCCGAATTTTTACCGGAATGCCCGCCGCCTCGCCAAGCTTGCGCAGTTCGTTTGCAAAAGGCACCACAAAGCCATAGAAATCCGCTCTTGTGATGTCCTCAAAATGGCAGCGGGGACGGATACCCATATCCAGAATTTCCTGAACCACCCCAAGATATTTGTCCATCGCTTTGGCACGGGTCAGACCCATTTTATTATAAATATGATAATCGCTGCAGGACACCAGAACGCCGGTTTCCTTGATACCCAGGCTTTTTACCAGTTGAAAATCCTGAGTAGACGCCCGGATCCAGCTGGTGATTTCGGGAAATTCATATCCCAGATCCATACAGCGCGCCAGCGCCTCTCTATCCTTTTCCGTGTATACAAAAAATTCTGTCTGCCGGATCAGTCCCTTTGGTCCGCCAAGCTTGTGCATCATGGTAAACAGATCCACAATCTGATCCACCGTAAATGGGGCCCGCGACTGCTGCCCGTCTCGGAACGTAGTATCCGTAATCCAGATTTCGTCCGGCATACTCATTGGCACATATCGATGGTTGAAGGACACACGTGGAACCGCGTCATAGCTGTACAGCTGCCGGTACAAATATGGGGTGTCCCTGTCCTGCAGGGAATAATGATGCACACTTTGCTCAATTAAGTTGGTTACTTCCGAAAACTCAATCTTACCGTCCCGGTCACCATTTACATCGTGAAACCGCTTCGTCTTCTTCTTTGTTTCTTTCTGCACGCTCTGCCCTCCGTTCTGTACTGTGCACTGTAATTTTATATAGTATAATGCATATTTTGCATCGTGTCAATAGAGATCATGCAAATTCGCATATATAGATTCAAAAATATACCTATTCATGCAAAAACAATATTTCAATCCTGCAAAACAACAGAAATCTCCGCAGCAATCTGCTCCGGCAGAAAGCCGCACAAACGAAAGAGGCTTTCCAGGTCTCCATGAGGCAGAAAGCCCTCCACACAGCGGATATGCACCGGCGGCATTTCCGGCCGCCTTGCAAAATACGCAGCCACCGCTTCTCCCACACCACCGCTACGCACGCCTTCTTCCAATACATATACAAGAGAGGCATTTTCACATAACGCCGCGATTTTTTCAAGTTCCAACGGCAGCAGCCGCAGCAGTTTGACCACACGCACTTTACATGTGCCCGCCAACTGCTGGGCAGCGGCGACGGCATGGCCGGTAAGACGTCCATATGTAAGAATCACTGCGTCTGCCGCGCTGTCTGCGTCCCATATAGCAATATCCTGATCCGCCGGAGCAAACCGCGTCCGGTCATATGATATTTCTTCTCCCTTCGGATATCGCAGCGCACAGAGTCCCTCTCCATATACGCATCGCTTCAGACAGGTTTTCAGTTCCTCATAGGTTTCCGGAGCATACAAAGTAACGCCAGGAATAGAAGAAAGAAGCGACACGTCATAAACGCCCTGATGGGTGATTCCGTCTCCGGGAACAATTCCTGCTCGGTCAATGGCGATTACCGCATGGATATTCTGCATAGCCACATCTTCGCATAGCTGGTCGAAAGCACGCTGCAAAAACGTGGAGTATACCGCGTATACCGGCACGCCGCCCCCGATGGCAAGTCCGGCCGCAAAGGTCGCGGCTGCTTCCTCCGCGATTCCCATATCGAAAAAACGATCTGGAAACATATATTTAAAGTTGGTCAGCCCCGTTCCCTTGTCCATAGCCGCAGTTACCGCCGCAATATGGGGGTTATCCAGCGCCAACGCACACAAATGGCTGCCAAATACGGAAGAGAACGTGCGTCCCCGCGGCGTACATACTCCCTTTGCCGGATCAAATCCACCTGCAAAATGATACTGGGCCGGATGCTCTTCCGCCGGTGCATATCCCTTTCCCTTTAAAGTGATCATGTGGATGAGCGTACACCGGTCTTTTGTTTTGGCCTCGCGGAGGAGCAACTCAATTTTTTTCTCATCGTTGCCGTCCACCGGTCCCAAATAATACAACCCCATATTTTCAAATAAATTGGTTTTCATAATATGGCGCTTAAAGAATTCTTTTATATGATAGGCGACCATAATCAGTCCCTCTCCTATATAGGGGAGCTTTCGCAACGCCGCCTGCAGCTGTCGCTTAAAGGAAAAATACCTGCGGGAGGTGCGCAGCCGGGAAAAATGCCTGGACATGCTTCCCACATTTTTGGAAATAGACATTTCGTTGTCGTTGAGCAGTACAATCAAACGTACTCCCTCGTCTGCACAGCAGTTGAGGGTCTCATATACCATACCGTTGGTAAAAGAGCCATCACCCACAACAGCTATCGCGTAGCGGTCTGATCCCTCCATGATCGCCGCACGAGCAATACCCAAGGCTGCCGGCAGCGCACTGCCGCTGTGTCCGGCGGTAAGCACATCGTGGGCGCTTTCTTCCCGGTTGGTAAAGCCAGATATCCCTCCAAATTGGCGAATGGTATCAAAGGCCTCGTACCGGCCAGTAAGCAGCTTATGGGCATAAGCCTGGTGGCCCACATCAAACAAAATAGAATCTCTAGGGCTGTCAAATACCCGATGCAGGGCGATGGTAGCTTCTACCATCCCCAAATTAGACGCCAAATGTCCCTCCGTCTCTGACACGCAGGACAAAATTTTTTCCCGGATCTCCGCCGCCAGGGCGTCCAACTGAGCCGGACCCATTCCCTGCAAATCTCTTGGAGAATGGATATTTTCTAAATATTTCATACTTGCCGATCTCCCGCCTCTTTTGCTGCGGCGATAGCCAACTGCATTGCTTTTCCGGAAGCTAGCCGACGAATCCGCTCTCTAGTCAGGCCGCTGCGGTAATGCTCCGTACAAGTCCGCACCTTGCCGCCCAACGCCGCGCCGCAGACAACCGCAAAGCAAACGGTGCCAACAGGCTTTTCCGCCGTTCCCCCATCCGGGCCGGCGATTCCAGTAACCGCCACGGCAATATCACATCCAAGCTGCGCAGCGGCGCCTCTAGCCATCTGCGCGGCACAGGGTTCGGACACTGCTCCATGCGTATGCAAAATATCCCTAGACACGCCCAGCACGCCTGTTTTTACTTCGTTGGCGTAGGATACAATACCCCCCTGTAAAACAGACGACGCCCCAGGCAGAGCGGTAATCCGCTGGCAAACCATGCCGCCGGTACAGGATTCCGCCGCGCCAAACGTCAAGCCCTTCTTAAAAAAAACAGACAGCAACGTGCGCTCCACCACTGCCGCAGCTGCCTCAGGGGTGTCCGTGCTGGCAAAAATATATTTTCCAACAGCGGTTTCCCGAATTTTCTCTGCCGCGGCTGCGCACATTTCTTTTGCCTGCGCTTCATTCTCCGCACGGGCTGTAATACGAATGCGGACGTCGTCTTCTCCGGCATAGGGAGCAATTGTCGGGTTTTCCCCTGCATCCATCATTTCCCGAAGCACAGCTTCCGCCTCCCCTTCCCCGATACCTGTCAGATGCAGATTTAGAGAATAAAGCGTATCGGACGACAGACGGGAAAGCCACGGCAGCACCGTCTCTTCAAACATCAGCTTTAGTTCATGGGGCGGGCCAGGCAGCAGAACGGCGTATTTTCCATCCTGCTCAATGCCGATTCCTGGCGCAGTTCCCCAGCTATTTGTAAACACGGTAGCGCCCACTGGCACCAAACATTGCTTTAAATTGTTTTCTGTAAAGGAGCGGCCCTTTGTATGGAAATAGGATACGATAGCTTCTTTAGTAGGCGTATCCTCCTCCATAGGCAAAGAAAAATACGCTGCTACCGTTTCTTTTGTGATATCATCGCAGGTAGGGCCCAGGCCCCCGGTGAGGATTACCAACCGGCTGCGGCTGTACGCTTCCTGCAGCGCCTGTGTCAGGCGGGCAGCGTTATCTCCCACCACCGTTTGACGATAGAGCGGGATACCCAACTCAGCCAAACGGCGGGCAAGGTATGCTGTATTTGTATTGGTAATATCTCCGAGGAGCAATTCCGTCCCTACGGAGATGATTTCAGCAGAAATATGATTTCGCATTTTATATTCACGCTTTCCTGTTCTGGATATTTTTTGGCTACTCTCACTCATATATATTATACACGCAAACACTTACAGAATCAATAGAAAAAACCAGGCGTCGTCCGCGTTGACAAGGGATGGGGCGCCCGGTATAATGGAGGGTAGAAACAATGACACAAACAGAGAAGCTGCCGGACTGTCAGGTGGGAGACCGTTTTATTGTCTCCCGGATTCGACTGGAGGAGAGCCTTTGCCACCGGCTGCAAGCGCTGGGAATTGTCCCCGGATGCCAGATACATATTCTTTATAAAAAGCGGAGCGGTACTATGGTAATACGCTGTCGGGGAGCGCGGTATGCTTTGGGGGCAGGGGCTGCAAAGGGAATCTTCGGGGGAAAAGCCGTATGACAATTGCGTTTGCGGGCAATCCCAACTGCGGCAAGACAACCCTGTTCAACGCATACACAGGCGCGTCGCTGAAGGTGGCAAACTGGCCGGGTGTGACCGTAGAAAAAAAGGAAGGCGTATATACTTGTAACGGCCGGGAGCATACGCTGGTGGATCTGCCGGGAATGTATTCTCTTTCGACCTATACGATAGAAGAGCGGGTATCCCGCCAGTTTCTTTTATCCGGAGCGGCAGACGTAGTCATAAACGTAGCGGACGCCTCCTGTCTTTCCCGCAGTCTGTATCTAACACTAGAGCTAATAGAATCGGGACGTCCTGTGGTGCTGGCGCTCAATATGATGGACATACTAAAAAAACGGGGACAGCGGCTGAATTTGGAGCGTCTGTCGCAGCTTTTGGGAATTCCCGTGATTCCCGTCTGTGCACGCCGGCGGGAAGGCATATCTGTGTTAATGAAAAAGGCCCTTTGTGCGGATGCAGTCCGACAAAATCCAGCTTATTCCTTTTCTCATATCCCAGATCAGGAACGGTTTGCATGGATTGAGTCCGTTGTAGACACCTGTCTTACAGGCTGCCGCCGCGCGGCCCTCACCGACCGGGCAGACGCCGTACTGCTCCATTCTCTATGGGGAACCTGTATCTTTTTTATCATTATGGCCGCGGTATTTCTTGTGACATTTTCGCTGGGGGACTTAGCAAAAGTCCCTTTGGAATCCGGGTTGGAGCGGCTGTATACAGCTGTCAGACAGGGGCTGGACGCCCTATATACCGCCCCTTGGCTCACCTCCCTGATCGTAGACGGGATCCTGTCCGGCGTAGGCGGTATCCTTACCTTTCTGCCCAATATCATCCTATTATTTTTTGCCCTGTCCCTTCTGGAGGACAGCGGGTACATGGCCAGGGTAGCATATATTATGGATGGAATTATGGGATCCCTGGGCCTATCCGGCAGAGCCTTTCTCCCTATGCTGCTTGGAATGGGCTGTACCGTACCCGCCGTTATGGCAAGCCGTACTCTGGAAACACGCCGGGACCGGCTGCGGGTAATTTTGATCACCCCCTTTATGTCCTGCAGCGCACGACTGCCGGTTTACATACTTCTTGCCGGCGCGTTTTTCGGGAAATACGCTTCTCTCGCGGCTTTGTCCATGTACGGAATCGGCCTGCTTACCGCCGCTCTTGTGGCCTGGTGTACGAAAAATTTGGGCAAAAAAGAAAAGCAGGCGCCCCTTATACTGGAGCTGCCCGACTACAAAGCTCCCGCCCCCCGCACAGTCATTTTGTACGTTTGGGAGAAGATTCGTGATTATCTCACCCGTGCAGGCACCACGATTTTTCTGGCGTCTATTCTATTGTGGATTTTACTGCATGTGGGACCCGGTGGCTTTGTCGCTTCTATGGAAGACAGCTTTGCGGCTTGGATCGGACAAAAAATTGCGCCCTTGCTGGCTCCTTGCGGGCTGGGGATGTGGCAGATTGCCGTGGCGTTGATTGCCGGAATCGCCGCAAAGGAAGTGGTGGTTTCCTCTTTGGCAGTACTGCTTGGTATCACAAATATTTCTTCTGCCGCGGGAATGGGGGCGCTTCGGACTGCTTGGGCAGCTTACGGATTCGGTCCGATAAACGCATACGCTCTGATGGTGTTTGTACTGCTTTATATTCCCTGCGCAGCCGCGCTGGCAACAATCTGCTGCGAGTCAAAAAGCCGTCTGTGGACTGCGGGGGCAGCGGCGCTGCAAATTGGTGCAGCATGGATTGTGTCCACGCTGGTCTATCAGATAGGAAGTCTATTTTTATAAAGGAAGGATAAAAATGTATACATATTTTTATAAGGAATGCCCTATAGGGCCTCTATGGATTATGTCCGACGGAGAAGCAATTTGCGCAGTATACCTGGAAAAGGATGCCCCCCACCCAATCGACGGGGAAAATCCGGACGCTCTATGCCGCAGCTGCGCCGCGCAGCTGCGGGAATATTTTGCGGGCGAGAGAAAAGCCTTTGATTTGCCGCTGAAGATGCAGGGGACAGACTTTCAGAAAAAGGTGTGGACCGCACTGCTGCAGATTCCCTACGGCACTACGGTAACCTATGGAGACCTAGCCGCATTAGCGGGACATCCTAAGGCGGCTAGGGCAGTAGGAACCGCTCTTCGAGGCAATCCGCTATGGCTGCTTATCCCCTGTCACCGTGTGGTGAGCGCAGCAGGGCTAGGCGGCTACGGCGGGCCGCAGGGCACGCCTATTAAGCTTTGGCTGCTAAAACTGGAAGGCGCTCTGTGCGAATCAAAACGGGATTAAGAAATTCACAGTTTGTCCGTTGCAAAGCGCAGCACAGCGTGGTATACTTATACTAATTATTTCTTCAAGCAGAAAGGGAGCGCATCCCATGAAAATACTCCATACCGGCGATATCCATCTGGACAGCCCCTTTGCAGGACTCTCACCAGACGCCGCCCGACAGCGGCGCAGCGATCTGCGAGCCGCTTTCTCCGATATGATCGCCTTTGCCCGGCAGCAAGCCGTAGACCTTGTACTGATCGCCGGAGACTTGTTCGATAAAATTTATGTAACTCGAGACACCATCGCGCTGCTGTGCAGGGAATTTGCATCGCTACATTGTCCGGTGGTTATCGCTCCGGGAAACCACGATCCGGCAGACGATAAAAGTATCTGGAACAAAAAAATCTTTCCGGACAATGTTCATGTATTTACCACAACGGAACTTTCTTGCTTTTCCTTTGATACGTTACACTGCTGTGTATATGGGTACGCATTTCAAAACGCTTCTCTGCACACATGTCCTTTAGAAGGAAAGACCGTAAAGGATCCTGCAAAAATCAACATTCTGTGTGCGCACGGAGACGCTACCTCCCCCATTAGCACATATGGGCCCTTGCCCGCCGGCGTGCTGGAGACCTTCGGCGCGGACTACTGCGCCCTGGGGCACTTTCACAATCCGGAAAATGCCACCGCCGCGCTGACCGTACCGGGAGCATATTGCGGCTGTCCGGAAGGCCGAGACTTTGGAGAAACCGGAGTGAAAGGCGCTGTCCTGGTCACTTTGGAAAAAGAAGGGAACGACGCTGCGCTGGATTGGAAGCGGATCCGTTTTTGCCGTAAAGTTTACGAGCATCGCACCCTGCAGTTGGATGGCACGGCAGAACAGGCAGACGTGGAATCTGCCCTGTGCGCCATGCTCCAGGAAACGGGATTTGGTGCGGATGTTCTGCTCCGAGTCACTTTAACAGGAAGCATTGACCCCGGCTTGTCTATAGATACAGCCGCTCTGGCAGCAATGGAAACAAATTTGGCGGCTTTGGAGATTCGAGACGCCACTATGCCTACATGGAACGCCCAATTTTTGCAAAATGACCAGGGAATCCGAGGAGAAGTGTATCGACTGCTGCTGCCAAAATTGGAAGACGCGGATCCGACAGTGCGGGAAACAGGCCGCAATGCGCTACGGTATGCAATGGCAGCGCTGTCCGGGGAAGAACTTCCCACTCTGTAACAGGCCAGAAAGGCAAATAATGTTATGTATATAAAATCCATTCATATAACCTCCTTCGGTCCCCTGAAGGACAAGGATATTGCGCTAGCGCCCGGACTGAATGTCTTTGAAGGCGCCAACGAATCCGGTAAAAGCTCTATTGCCATGTTCATCAAATTCATGCTGTATGGATTGTCTGGCAAAGGAAAAGGCGGTGAACTGCCGGAAAGAAAAAAATATGCCAACTGGGACACAGGATACGCCGCCGGTACTATGATCCTTTCTACCAAGAAAGGGGACTACCGGATCGAACGGGAGCTGTATGTGCCTGTTGGAGAGCTGGATCGGGGCAATCTGCATGATAGGCTGGTGGTAACGGATCCATCCGGCGAACGCTGCTGCCGGGGGGAGACTCCCGGAGAGTCTCTGCTGGGCATGACAGAGCAGATGTTCTGCAACTCCGTATTCGTGCGGCAGCTTGCAGACAACCATATTGACGGCACCGGTATGACAGAAGCTATTGAAAATATTCTTCTTTCCGGAGACGAAGGAGTCAACTCCCGAAAAGCTGCTGCTATATTAGATAAGGAACGAAAAGCACTGCTGCACAAAAACGGCGCTGGCGGGCAAATTTATATGCTGCGCCAGGAGCTGCGCCGTCTGGAGGGAATGCGGGAGGAAGAATCTAAAAAAAGCGCTGAAATTATCGCCTTAGAAAGCGCCCTTGCCGATAGCGCGGCACTGATGGAAAACCGCAAAAGGGAGGGCAGCCGACTGGCCTCCTATGCACAGGCTTACGACAAACTGCAGCGAAAAGCGCGGCTGGACGCCGCTCTTGCCTGTCAAGCAGAAGTGGCAGAGCTGGAAACTCGGTTGAGCGCCTTCTCCTCTTACGGAGACATTCGAGAAAAAATGCAATTGATGGAACGGCTGTCCGACGGCCGGCGGGGATGGGAAAATCAACTGCGCACCATGCGCCGCTCTCTAGCTGCCATTGACGACACCCTGCCTCCTGAAATGACGCTGGAGGAAGAAGAAGCCGCAAGAAGCAAGAAACAAGAAGCAGCGGCGGCGTATAGGGGAAGAAAAAGCGCTTTTACCGTTTCGCTGATTCTGTTTGTTCTGGCAGCTATCAGCGGCTGCGCCGCCTTCTTCCTGCGTACCATAGATGCATATCTTGCCGTAGGAGCAGTTGGTTTTGCCGGGATTGCAGCGGTCGGCGGCGTCATTGCCTTTGTTCGCAGCCTCTCCCGTCTTGAAAAATATCATAATATATTGCAGGAATGGGGCGTATCCGATACGGATGCCCTGGGGGACGTGATTGAAGAACGGATCCACCTTTCCAGACAGCGGATAGCCCCTGATTCGGAATATAGCATTTTGGAAACAGAAATTGGCGAAAAAGAAACCGGTCTAAAAGAAGACACCCAGACTCTGCGCGCCTGTGCCGCCCAGTTCACTGAGGAAGTACCCGATACGGATATTATGACGGAGGGGGCTCTTGCTGCAGCAAAAAAACTGCTAGATCAGCAAACCAGTCTACAGGAAGAATACCACACTGCCGCAGGCCGTCTGTCCACCTTTGCCGACGTGTTGGATCCTGCAGTGCAAGCCCAAATTATAGGCGAAGTGACAGAAGTTCTGTCCACAGAAGCCGGACAAATTGCCGCCGGATATACGCGGCAAGAAGCGGACAAGGCCCGCAGTAACGCGGACTTCTGCCGCAGCTCCGCCGAAGCGCAGCAAACCCGCCACATGGAAATGGAAAAAAGGCTCAGCGCCATGCGGGCGGTATTCGTCTCCCCTGCTGAGCTTGCTGAAAAAACAAACGCGCTGCGGCAAGAACTATCGCTTTTGGAGAAACGTTACGGCGGTATTACCACCGCTATGGAGACATTAGAGGCCGCAGGCAACAATTTGCGCCAGGGAATACTTCCCCGAATTATCAGCGAAGCGGGGCTTTTACTGGGAATGTTCTCCGGCGGGAAATATCCCACTGTAGGCATTACTAAAGACTTTTCCATGCATTTGATTACGCAGGATAAAATCAGGGAGATAGATTATCTCTCCAAAGGGACGCAGGACGCTGCATATATCAGTCTCCGGTACGCTTTGCTAAACGTACTTTTCCCGGGGGATCCGCCTCCGGCAGTATTCGACGAAAGTTTTTCCGGAATCGATGCGGACAGGCTTGCTAAAATTTTAACAATGCTCTCTGCCGCCGGAGAAAAGGGGAATCAATCCCTTCTGTTCTCCTGTAGAAAACTGGAGAGCGAAATCGTGCGGGCGTTGCCGGAATGCGGCTCGGATCAGGTGATCCGCCTGGAGACACAAAAATAAATCAGATACGGGAAGGGGGATACTTTTATGGATACAGCGTATTTAAAACGGGTAGGCTTGTACATTGCAGGAGCCATATTGTCCGTCTGTCTCGTATTTTATCTGGGTTTTCACTTATGGAGAACTTTTACCAGAGAAGTGAAAATCCAGCCCGTTTCAGAAACTACGATTGAAAAAACAACGGAAACAGAAGGATATATCTTCCGGAAAGAACAAACCCTCCTGTTTTCCACGGCAGGCGATGCGGAAAACAATACTTTGTTTCCCATGGTAAGCGACGGCAAACGACTTGCAAAAGGCGCGCAAGCCGCCCGTCTGTATACGGGCAGCAGTATGGACATACGCGCTAAGGTAGCAGAAATTGATCAAAAGATTGCGCTGCTGCAGGAATGCGTCAGCGGGGATGTAAAAAACTTAAAAAACTCTCAAACCATTGACGCGGAAATTGTCGCCATTCTTTCACAAATTCGTGCGGCCGGAGACAGCGGCAAAACAACCGACGTCGGCATGCAGCGGGCTGCCTTTTTAGAGGCAGTAAACAAGCGGATGATTCTTTCGGGGATAGGTACGGAATTCGGCAGTGAAATCGCCGCTCTGCAGGCGGAGCGGGATTCTCTTGTATCAGGCCTCGGCTCTTGCTTAGAAGCAGTCGCTACCCCCGTCAGTGGATATTATTACGCGTCCTGCGACGGATATGAATCTGTATTTACAGCAGATTTTCTAACAGATGACGCGCTGACCTACCGAGGGTTGATGGACAAGCTGCGTTCCGCCCCTGTATCGGATAGCAAAGCTGCCGGCAAAATCGTTACCGACAGCGCATGGTTTCTGGTATGCACCTTAGAGCGGGAATATCTGGACGTCTATGAAAATACCAAAAGTTGCACCGTCTATTTCAGAGCCGGTGAAGAATATCGCCTGGACATGGAAGTCTACAAAATTTTAGAAGGAGACGAGCGATTCGCCATCATTCTAACTACCAGAGAAATGCCAAGCGGTTTTGATTTTTCCCGAACGCAGACAGTCCGTTTCCCTACCGCGGAATATACCGGCTTTCAAATTCCGGTTTCCGCAGTGCGGGTTGTCGACGGAATTACCGGCGTATATGTTCTGGACGGCTCTACCGTGGCATTTCGGCCAATATCCAGTCTGGTAGTCACCGACGGATACTATATTGTGGAAACAAATCCGGATGCGGACCCGCCTGAAGGGTATGAGTGGCTTACTCTGCATGAAAATCTAATCATAGAAGGCCGGGCGCTGTACCACGGAAAGGTGCTCAGCGGCTGAGGAAATAAAAGAAAAGGAGTATGGACATGACCCAGGAAAGAAAATATATAATATCGGAAAATTATAAACGGATCACAGAAAAAATAGAAAACGCAAAGCTGCGGCGGGACCCTTCCATAAAGGGTGACGTAACCTTACTGGCCGCTACTAAAACAGTAGATCCAGAGGAAATTCTTTTTGCCATTCATGAACTGGGTCTATCTGCCGTAGGAGAAAACAAGGTACAGGAATTTCTTTCAAAATACGACATGCTGAAAGGCCAGGCACCGTTACATATACTCGGCCACCTACAGACAAACAAGGTACGGCAGATTGTTGGAAAAGCGGATATGATCGAATCCGTGGATTCCCTGCGTTTAGCCGCTGAAATTGGAAAGCGCAGCCAAGCGGCCGGCATTGTAACAGATATTTTGGCGGAAATCAATATTGGCCGAGAAGAAAATAAAACGGGAATTTTGCCGGAAGAAGCAGAGGCGTTTACAGCCGCTCTGGAGGAAATCCCCGGAATCCGTCTGCGGGGACTTATGACCATGGCGCCAATTTGCAACAAAAAAGACGAATATTACAAATATTTTTGTAAAACATATGAAATGCACCTTGACATTTTCGGAAAAAAAACGCATAATATAATAGAGTCTGTATTATCTATGGGTATGAGTGACAGTTTTGAAGCTGCCATAGAGGCGGGCGCAACAATGGTCCGCATTGGAAGTGCCATATTCGGGCCGCGGATTTACCTATAACACAGCTAAATACATAGAAATAGAAATAAAACCGGAGGTTAATTTATGGGCATCGTTGACAATATTAAAAAAAGAATGGGTGGCGCTGAAGACGCTTACGATGACGCTTATAATGACGATGGATACTACTCTGAAAGCTTCGGCTCCTATGAAGAGCCGGAAGAAATGACCGCTCCCGCAGACACTATGGGCAGCGCTTCTGTGAGTACAGGAGCCGGCACAGGACTCAGCGGCATGAGTATGGGCGGCGGTATCAGTTTGTCCGGCAATGGTGGAAGCGCGCTGGAAATGAAGGTTGTCAAACCGGAATCCTTTGACAGTGTGGCGCAGATTGCAGACCATCTGCTTTCCAGAAGAACCGTCGTTTTAAACTTAGAAAGCACCAACAAGGAAACCGCCCGCCGTCTTATCGACTTTTTGTCTGGCGTAGCCTATTCCATCGACGGGTCCCTGAAAAAAATTGCTACAAACGCATATGTAATCACACCCAATAACGTAGACGTGGGAGACGCGAAGCTTACAAGAAGAGGCGCGCAGACACAGAGCGCACCCCAGGAAAATACCTCCGACGAGTTTGGTGAATATTAATCTAGATACAGAAGCGGCTGCCGCCTCTCGCGCTGGACTTTTCCGCACGGGAGACGGCGCTTGTTCTGTAAGGGAAAAATACAACGGCAAGGCGGCCCTATGATGACTGAAAATTCTCCCTCACCCGGCGGCGTCCGGATTACTGAAGAAGAGCGGCTGCTGATTGCCAGAGGTGCGGAACTTTCCGCACGGGCGGAACATTCTGCGGTCGCATCATCTTTTTTATCCCCCCGGCAACAGCGGATTTTATTTGACAGCGCACTGCGGGAAAAACGTGCCGATCAGCTCTTTTTCTGGGGCGGCTGCCTTGGAGCGTCCCGACGTATGGCGGTTTACCTGCCAACATGGATTTTGTCCTTTGCAGAAGACGCCCCGCCTGCCTCTCCAGCGCAGCTTTTTACACAGGACAGAGAATCGTATTTTCTGCATCTCTTAACCGTAGCCGGTATGGAAGAATCGATAGAACACTGCTGCGGGGATCCATATGAATTCCTGCCGGAAAAACTGGAGGAAATCCAGGAGGAGGGCCTGCTGTCCGCATTTGTGCATCCCTTGCTCCTGAAAGGGAGCGGATTTCGCGCCCTCTCCCACCGCGACTGGCTGGGTTCCCTGATGTCTCTTGGCATAAAACGGGAAATTCTGGGCGACATTGTAATATGGGACGACTTTCACGCTGTGGTGTTCTGTCAGACCAGGGGAGCTTCCTATCTTATCAGTGAGCTAAAAAAAGCGGGCCGGGACGCGGTGCACGCCGTCCCCTGCCGCTTGCCGGCTGGCTTTGTACCCCGGCAGCAATATACATCCATTCACGGAACAGTAGCATCCCCCCGAGCGGACGGTGTCATACGTATCCTATGCAATGTGTCCCGGGAAGACGCGGCTAATCTGATTCAGCGCGGAATGGTAGAAATCAATTACGACCTTATAGAAGAAACAGATCGGCGCATGGAGCCGGGAGATATTATATCCGTACGTGGATACGGAAAATTCAGGATCGATGAAATCGGGCGGCCTACCACACGGGGCAGGCTGCATCTTACAGCACAAAAGTATCAATGATACAATGACAGGCAGAAAGGACGCGGCGTTATGAATACAGATTCCACACAAAGATTTCCCCTAGTGAAAAAAGGGTACGATCCGGAAGCGGTAGATGTATATATTGAAAATCTCGGGGCAAAAAATCAGTTTCTCCAGGGCCGGATCATGGAACTGGAAAAACGCATCCGTTTGGCGGAAGATCTGATTGAAAGCTTGTCCAAAGCAGAAGACGAATTGCGGCAAAATATTGCGGACTCAAAAAAAGCGGCGGCGGCTATGATTCTGAATGCGAAAGAACGGGCGGCCACACTGCTGGACGAAGCGCGGGCAGAATGCGGTAAAATCGTGTCCCAAATGGATGATGAAGTGGCAAACCGTATGCAGGTAATAGACGTGATGCGTACTCAAGCCGCCGATTTTAAAGACCAGCTGTTCAATCTGTACAGCGGTCATATTGAAATGATCGAAGCCATTGCAAACGCCGCCCAGTCTCCTGTAGCTGAACCGGATTATGGTAGTCTTGCCGACGCAGTGAACACCTTTGAAGAACCTGGAGAGCCGGAGGCAGAGGTGCCTGTGTTTACAGAATATCCCCCAAACAGTATCTTTCCAAAGAAAGAAGAAGAAGAAGAAGAAAAGATGCCGGAGGCAGATGCGCCTGTCGTACAGGAGGAGGCACCGCCTGTAAAAGAAGAAATAGAAACCGAATCCCAACCCCAGGAGTTTGTGGAAGAAGATGAGGAAGATGACTTCTTCACCGGAGGAGACGAGGAAACGGAGAAAATTTATTCCTTCGATACGGAAACCGTTTCTACTACCGCGAAAGAAACGGACTATTATCAATATCTGCGAGAATTTACAGAAAATAACGATAAATAATCCCAGAAAGGCATATACAAAATATGATTTTGTGTCTTGTAGTAGCGGCTGCCGCTATATTTCTGGATCAGATAACAAAGCTTCTGGTCGTGCAAAATATTAGTGAAGGCGCCTCTGTGGAAGGAATCAGAGGCGTTTTTCGCCTTACCTATATTGAAAATAAAGGAGCCGCCTTTGGTATTTTAGCTGAGCATCGCTGGATCTTTATGATCTTATCTGTAATCGCCATTGTCGCAATTCTCTTTTACCTCTGGCGTGAAAAACCGAAGAGCATCCTGGTGTGTCTGTCCCTCGGCATGATTTTGGGAGGCGGCATTGGCAATATGATTGACCGAATTTTGCGGGGCGCTGTTATTGACTTTGTGGAGGTAGAACTGATCCACTTTCCTTACATATTCAACGTAGCGGACGCTTTTGTGTGTGTCGGCTGCGGGCTGCTGATCCTGTATTTGATCCTTTCCGAAGTACAAAACAGAAAAAAACAAAACAGCGGCAAAAAAGACGCGGCGGCTTCTGACGGTGAGGCAGACGCATGAACCTGTACCAGGAAGAACAAACCGTAACTGCGACAGAAGAAACGGCCGGTAAACGGGTGGACGTGGTTTTGTCCGCAGCGCTGTCCATGTCCCGCAGCGCCGTCCAGCATCTGCTGGACGCAGGAGCAGTAACAAAAGCCGGAGAAACCGTCTCAAAAAGCCTGCGGGTAGAAGCAGGAGACTCGTTTGCCGTCTCCCTGCCTCCGGTACGGGAATGTGAGGTGCGACCAGAAAACATCCCCCTGGACATTGTATACGAAGACAACGACATTGTAGTAGTAAACAAGCCGCAGGGAATGGTGGTCCATCCGGCGCCAGGCCATACGGACGGAACCCTTGTCTCCGCCCTTTTATATCATACGGGAGACAGCCTGTCTGATATAAATGGAATCATCCGCCCCGGCATCGTCCACCGGATTGACCGGGATACCAGCGGACTGATCGCAGTGGCCAAAAACAATGCTGCGCATCTTTCTCTTGCCGCGCAGTTGGAAGACCACTCCATGTATCGAAGCTACAGCGCTGTTCTCCGGGGTAAAATTTTGGAGGGAGGAACGGTAAATGCTCCCATCGGCAGACACCGGACGGACCGCAAAAAAATGGCAGTACTGCAAGACGGGGGCCGACGTGCCGTTACCCACTATGAACCTGTGCGCCCCCTTACAGGGCATACCCTGTGCAGGATGCGGCTGGAAACAGGACGTACCCATCAAATTCGGGTACATATGGCGTATATGGGGCATCCCGTTTTAGGGGATCCCGTATATGGAGGCGGACAAGCTCCTTTTGAAAAAAAACATCCCACACTGTTTCATGGACAATGTCTGCATGCTGGGGAACTTTCCTTTGTCCACCCGTCCACAGGCCGACAGGTGACCTTCCGTTGTGATCCACCCGCAAATTTCATCCGAATTGTGGAACTATTGGAACAGGAATAAAGAGACTTATTATGCAAAGAAAGGATCGGCCATAAAAAATGGATCAAACTGCAATTGCGCTGCTGCCCCTTCCGGGAATGGAATGGATGGCCACGGGAATTCTCGCCTATCTGCAAACAGTCTGCAAGGATGTCCCCTGTGAGATTCTGCCGGTAGAACTACCCCGATTCGCCACAGGAGACGCAAAAGCGGTACTGCAAAATTCTGTCCGTGGAAAAGATGTGTACATTCTGGTGGACGTAGGCAACTACAGCCAGACATACACCATCTTTGATCGGGAGAATAGTATGTCCCCGGACGACCACTTTCAAAATCTGGTGCGCGCCATTTCCGCTATCGGCGGTAAAGCGGACCGGGTAAACGTAATCGCTCCCTTTTTATACAGCGCCCGTCAGGACAGACGCGTGGCCAGAGAATCTCTGGACTGTGCCGTGGCTCTGCAGCATCTGGAATCCATCGGCGTTTCCAACGTGATGTCCTTTGATCTCCACGATAGCCGCGTGCAGAACGCCACTCCTTTTATGGGATTTGACAACCTGATGCCTACATATCAAACCATCAAAGCCCTGTGCGGTAGTTTTAAAGACTTACGCTTTGATGAAGAGCATATGGTGGTGGTCAGTCCGGATTTTGGCGGAATCAATCGAAATTTTGCCTATGCAAACGAACTTGGCATAGACCTCGGCATGTTCTATAAGAGAAGAAATGTAAAAAAAGTGCAGGATGGAAAGAATCCGGTAGAGCTGCACAAATATATTGGCCCGGATGTGGCGGGCAAGGACGTGCTGATTATAGACGATATCATTGCTTCAGGGGATTCTATGTTGGATTCCGTGAAACGAATCAAAGAATTTGGCGCGAAGCGGGTGTTCGTAGGCGTCACCTTCGGATTTTTTACCGGCGGAACAGAAAGATTTGACGCTGCCTTTAAAAACGGACTTTTGGAAGCTGTCTTTGTCACCAATGCGTCCTACCGCAGCCCAGCGGTCACCAGCGCATCCTGGTACAGAGAAGTGGATTTGCTGAAATATATTTCCTTTTATATTTTCTCTGTGCATACAGGTAATTCTGTCTCCACACTGCTGGATCCCCATACAAAGATTGAAGAGCTGATGCAGGCATACCAAACTCGTAAATAAGCGGATAAATTTATTTTCGTCTACTCTTGACAAAATCTTTTCTTTGTGATAAGATACATTCGTATATAAAAAGACAGTGACCGGGAACGAGTACCCTAGCTGTATCCCTTTCAGAGAGCCGTCGGATGGTGAAAGACGGTAGGATGGCAAAGGCGAATTACATCTCGTGAGTTTCGCTCTGAAAAAGTATGTTTGCTCTAGTAGGCAGCGACGGGTTGGCGTCCGTTAAAGTTGCGCCAAGGCTATACACTGCACATTGGTCGCGGTGTCGTGCCTGTGAGAGGCCCCTCTGGGGCAATTGAGGTGGTACCGCGGTTGATTCGTCCTCATGAAGCTGTTGCTTCATGAGGACTTTTTATATGTCTTATAAAATGGAGGAAGGAATCCATATGACCATCGTAGATTTACTAGACCGGAACGCAAGGCTGTATCCAGAAGAAGAAGCTCTTGTGGAAATTAATCCGGAAAATCATCCCAGCCGAACTACAACCTGGCGGGAATACAATCTGATTGAAACGGCGGAAGGGGAAAAATACCGCCGCGCCATTACCTGGCGGCAATTTGAACAAAAAGCCAATCAAGCCGCAAATTTGCTCCTGACCAGAGGGATCAAACGTGGAGACAAGGTAGCCATTCTTCTGATGAACAGTCTGGAATGGCTCCCCATTTATTTTGGCATCTTAAAGACCGGTGCGCTTGCCGTTCCTATGAATTATCGCTACACCGCAGAGGAAATTCAGTATTGTCTGGAACTGTCCGATTCTACTACCCTGATCTATGGACCGGAATTTACAGACAGAGTGGCGCAAATTCAGGAAAATGTGCAGGGGCTTTCCACCGTTTTCTTTGTGGGGAAAGACATCCCCTCTGGTGCGGAAGATTTCTGTCAATACCTTACATACTGTTCCAAGACAGCGCCGGCCATTGAACTGAAGGAGGAGGATGAAGCCGCAATCTACTTTTCCTCCGGCACCACAGGTTTTCCCAAAGCAATTCTCCATATACATAAGGCTCTTATCAATTCTGCAAGAACCGAGCAGGCCCATCACGGCCAAACTCGAGACGATGTGTTTCTGTGTATCCCCCCACTTTACCATACCGGCGCCAAAATGCACTGGTTTGGCAGCCTTCTTTCTGGCAGCAGATCCGTACTGCTCCGAGGCGTCAGCCCAGAATGGATCCTACAGACGGTAAGTCAGGAAAAGGCCACCATCGTGTGGCTGCTGGTGCCGTGGGCACAGGATATTTTGGACGCCATTGACCGGGGTGACCTTCGACTGGAAAAATATCGGCTGTCCCAGTGGCGGCTGATGCATATCGGAGCACAGCCTGTTCCCCCCAGCCTGATCAAACGCTGGATGCAGGTTTTCCCGCATCACCAATACGATACCAACTACGGCCTATCGGAATCCATTGGTCCCGGCTGCGTACATCTTGGAGTAGAAAATATCAGCAAGGTGGGTGCCATCGGCATTCCCGGATATTTATGGGAAGCAAAAATTTTGGATAGCACAGGCGGACAAGTTCCCGATGGAGAAGTAGGCGAGCTGTGCGTCCGTGGACCAGGCGTGATGCAGTGCTATTATAAAAATCCCACAGCTACTAAAGAAATCCTGCGGGACGGCTGGCTTTGGACCGGGGATATGGCACGGTGCGATGAGGACGGGTTTATTTATCTAGTAGACCGCAAAAAAGATGTGATTATCACCGGAGGCGAAAATATTTATCCGGTGCAGATCGAGGATTTTTTGCGTAGTAATGAAAAAATCAAAGATGCGGCGGTAATCGGCCTGCCGGACGACCGTCTGGGAGAAATCGCAGCCGCAGTGATTGAACTAAAACCGGGATGTACCGCCACAGAGGAAGAAATCGACGTATTTTGCCAGGAGCTTCCCCGGTATAAGCGGCCACGAAAAATCATTTTTGCCAATGTTCCCAGAAACCCTACGGGAAAAATTGAAAAGCCCAAGTTGCGCGGCATCTACTGCGGCGGCAGTTTGGTAGAGGCCCAGACTACAAAATAATTTATAATATTCTTCGGAGGGCATATGTTTACAAAAGTATTAACCGCAGCGCTGCTGCTGATCTTCTTTGCTGTGATGACCGGAATCGGCCTGTACTGCCGCCGGCACGCAACAAACGTCAACGGATTTGTACTGGGCGGACGTTCTGTTGGACCCTGGCTGTCCGCCTTTGCGTTTGGCACCTCTTATTTTTCGGCGGTAGTATTTGTAGGATACGCAGGTCAGTTTGGCTGGAACTTCGGTATGGCGTCTACCTGGATCGGCCTTGGAAACGCCTTCATCGGTTCTCTGCTGGCATGGGTGATTCTGGGACGGAGAACCCGGATTATGACCCAGCATCTTTCCACCAAAACCATGCCGGACTTTTTCGGGAAGCGGTTTGACTCCGGCAAGCTCAAAATTGCTGCTTCTTTTATTGTTTTTATCTTTTTGATTCCATACACCGCCTCCCTGTACAACGGTCTTTCCAGCCTGTTCCATATTGCCTTTGACATTCCCTACTGGGTAGTCATTGCTGTTATGGCAGGGCTTACCGGCCTGTACGTAATTTTTGGCGGATATATGGCCACCGCCATTAACGATTTTATCCAGGGCATCATCATGCTGGGCGGAATTGTAGCAGTTATAGCGGCAGTTCTGGCAGATAACGGCGGTCTGAGTCAGTCCATCATTTCCCTGTCTCATGTGCAGGCGCCGGAGGCCGGTGCTCTGGAGGGCGCTTACAGCTCCTTTGTAGGACCGCAGCCTTTTTATCTGCTGATCGTCGTATTGCTCACATCCCTTGGCACATGGGGACTTCCGCAAATGGTTGGCAAATTCTACTCCATTAAAAATGAGGACGCCATAAAAAAAGGGACGATTATCTCTACGATATTTGCTATTATTGTGTCGGGCGGCTGCTACTTCCTCGGCGGATTCGGCCGTCTATACGACAGCCCTGCCCTGTACGACGCGTCCGGCAAGCTGATGACAGACAGCATTATTCCCACTATGCTTTCGAAAATGCCCGGCGTGATTATTGCTGTCGTCATGGTGCTGGTATTGTCCGCGTCCATGTCTACTCTGTCCAGTCTGGTTCTCACTTCCAGTTCTACACTCACTCTGGATGTAATCTTGCCTATGCGCAAAAAGGAGACAAAAGAAAAAACGCAGCTCTTTATCCTGCGTCTGTTTATTCTCTTTTTCATTATTGTTTCTGCAGTACTGGCAGTTTTAAAAGATACCTTCAACTTCTCTATGATTGCACAAATGATGGGGGTTTCCTGGGGCGCGCTTGCAGGTGCCTTCTTAGCTCCCTTCCTATATGGACTGTACTGGAAACGGACCACCAAAGCGGCTGTAGCCGTAAGCTTTTTGTTTTCTTCCTGTTTGATGACTGTGCAGATGCTCATTTCCATGGGTGTGTTTACCGTAGAAGGAGGCATTCTGGGGCTGATTTTCAAAAATTCTCTATACTCCGGTGTGTTTGCCATGATAGGCGGATTGCTGTTGGTGCCAATAATCAGCCTGCTTTCTCCAAAGCCGGACGCTAAAAAAGTAGACGCTATGTTCAGCTGCTACGGTGAAGATGTAACCGTAAAAGCCACAAAATCTCTCGGAAACTAATTTTTTACACCTCCCAGGGTTTTACCCTGGGAGGTGTCTTATATTACGCCGGCTCCAACGCAATATAAAAAGATCCCTTTGTCATAAGACAAAAGGATCCTCGCTATCCATATCAGGTACGGAAAAGCCCTCTTCCTCCGGTTCCGGCTCGTCTTCTCCTGCCTCCACAAAGGCGTCGGCCAAGCCTTCTGCCGTTTTAAAATAGGGCCCGGTGTTTTCCTTCCCCGTATACACATACGTGTAGGAAAAGTTCTTATCTGTTACAATAATATTGTCACAGGCGGACACCAGCTCCGGTGTAAGGATTCCCCCATCCGGAATTTGAAACAAAAGCTGTTCACGATTCAAAAAAATATAACACGCATCGGAAAATCCCCCTGCAAAAGCCTCATTCGCCATCTCACCCATATAACAATCTGTTTTCTGAAAGCTGAATGCATGCCATAGATTATTTTGATACATCCGCCGAGGCAGGCAAAAAGACTTTGCATCGTAGTATTCCATATCCGGGGCAAAGGCAGAAAGCCACTTAAGCATAAATGGGCGAAGCGGCTTATCCGTAATTTCCTGGCACTCTCCAAACACTTCCCGCACCTTTTTTCTTGCGGCTTCTTTTTCCGCCTCACTGATCTTTTTTGTAAACATCCGCATCCTCCTTTTATTGTCCCTTATGAAAAAGTATATTCGCTGGCCGCGCCCACTTCGCCTTTTGCAAAGTCACAGTAAGCAGTGCCATCTGTGGAAATATACCAGTTTCCAGACTCAGTTTTGCATAAAAAACACAAAAATCCGCCGTCCGCTTCTACCGTATACCGAACAGCACCCCAAATATCAAAAGCTCCGTTTTCCTTAGCCGTAATGGTAATTTCCCGAATCCCCTTTTTATATGCCGATGCTAAGTCCTGCACCTGACCTGCCTCGTCCATGTAAGCACCTAAAGTATAAGCGCCTTCCTTCCATTCCACAGAACGATACGCCCCCAGGCAATACATATCTATATACCAAACGGCATCCGGTAAATACGCAATATAAGCGCCGCTGCCGTTCATACCTGTTCCCACCGTATAAGCGGCACATTCTTCTCCGCCTATTGTGGCCGGTCCTTCTGCCGACACTACGGCGGCATCTCCCGTAAGGGCTGCAGCAATCGCCGACGCCACAAAGTCCGCGTCTATCATTTCCTGGGAAATAGCCTCCAAATCCAGTGCATCCGTAAACCGATAGGTAGATTGCACCGTTCCAAACGCTTCCGTCTGAAGCGTACTGCTGACTGTTCCCGCCTGTGGATCCGGTTGTGGATTCTTGATTAGACGATACCTTCCACACGCCTGATACATCCCTGCCTGCTCACTCCAAAGCCATAGATTGTAACAAGACTGCCCCTGCTCCTGGCTGTACACTGTTTGCAGGTCTGCATATCCATCCCCGTTTACATCTGTCCGAATTAGATTTTCCATCGCATCGGGGACGGTAGTATCATAGGACAGCTTTTGCAACACATCCCCACTCCCTTTATCGTCCCAGAGGGTTATACTTCCCTTATCCAAAGAATATAAGAGCTTTATTTCCTGCGATACATAAAAGGAGCCATCGTATTCAATTCGATTGCGCCAATTTGTAGCCCTGGTAGATTCCTCTGGTTTGGCCGCAGGCCTCTCCTTGTCACAGGAAACCGCCAGCGACAGGATCAGTAAAATACAAAGTCCCCCTGCAAGTTTTCTAAGCTTCATACATTCTCTCCATACATAAAGAAAGCGGACGCTTCTCAGGTCCGCTTTCGCATAGATATCCATTTTTTGCATGCAAAAACGCCCTTGCCAAGACGCAGCTTGCCTTTGCCCGTTTATGCCTCTTCTGCCGCTGTAGCATCGCCAGCGTCATCCTGCGCATCTGCACAATCAGCAGCATCGCACTCGTCACAAATACTGCATCCAGGTGCAAAATCCTCATCGCAGCTGCACAGCGGGTCGAATTCGTCTCCGAAACAATCCTGACAGCAGGTATCACAGTCGCCGCAGTCAAAAGAAATGCGGAAATATTTTTTGAAAAATTTGTAGAGCAATGCTGCTACTGAGACAATCAGCAGTGCAACTCCTGCGGATATAGCGATAATCTTAATCACGCTTACGCGTTTTTCTTCATTCTTTCTCATTGTTATAACCATGTCCTTCCCTGCGATCTCGTCGGACCGCATCTATTCTCCGGTATATGTATAGTATAACACAAAACCAGCAAAATGCAATACGATTTATTGATTATTTTTTCACTGCTGCAAAAGCGTCCGTGCGCAAACAGCGTCTGCCAGCGCTTCCAAAATCACGCCCTTTGTCTCATCCGATGTTTCTCCCGCCGCTGCCGACACAAGAATCCGCAGACTTTTCAAACCGCCGATACGGCCCAGGGCCTGATATACGGCACGGTGCACCTGTTCGTTATAGTTTGCAGAAAGGTGCTTTTGCAGCAGTGCAATATCTCCCGCTGCCGCTGCTTCTTCAATGCGTTTATGTATTACTTCATCTATTAACGTATCCATGTAAAGCTCCATAATCTTACCATTTGGTAGTCTATTTGGAAAAGTCTTTTTACCCTTCCAATAGCATACTACCATTTATTTATGAAAACTGTAAGTATTGATTGTGAACTTTAGCAATTGTTTTCGTGAATGAATTTATTTTTTTAGTAAAAATGTAAAAAACCGGCAAATCCTGCCGGTTTTTCTTCTTATGTTCTTACTTGCCTGTAAGACGCACGCTGATTTCTCCGGAATGCAGCGTCTTGGAAGAACCATCCGTACAGCGCACCACCAGGCCCCCGTCATCGTCAATTGCCTCTGCTACCGCTAAAAAGGTATTTTCTCCCTGTATACACAAAATCTCCCTGCCAAGTACCAGAGATGCGGCCCTATACTCCTCCATCCAGGAACGCTCCCCAAGCTGCCCAATAAAGCCGCAAAGCGCTTCTACTACGGCTGCACATAAAGCACACCGGCGTACGCTGTCCGCACCCAGAGATCCTGCAACCGCCGCCACCTCTTTCGGGAAATCCGCCGTGGCGCAGTTAATACCAATACCCACAACAATTTGCTGCGCCCGGCTGTTTTCCAGGCTGGTGACCGCTTCTGTCAAAATACCGCAGATTTTCTTGCCTTCCAAAAAAATATCGTTTACCCACTTGATCTGGGGCTCCTTTCCGGTTAGGCGGCGAATTGCTTGAACCACTGAAACTGCCGCGGCTCCGGTAATGCCCACCGCATCCGCCAGCGACGCAGACGCGGTAAAAACAAAACTCATATAGATACCAGTACCTAGAGGAGAATAAAAGCTGCGTCCCAGTCGGCCCCTGCCGGCGGTTTGCTGTTCAGCGGTAATCAGAAGCATCTTGCCGTCGTCAAGCCCATCCGCTGTCAGCAGCCGTTTGGCCTCATTGTTGGTAGAATCCAATGTTTCATAAGAAAGGATGGAAAGCTGTTCCCGCAAAACGGGAGAAAGGCACGCGCCAATTCCCGCTGCGGTAAGCCGGTCAGTATCCTCTGCAAGGGCATACCCCAGCTTTGTTACGCCTTGGATATCATATCCCTGGCCACGCAAGGCAGTAATCGCTTTCCACACTGCGGCCCGGGAAATCTGCACCTGTGCGGCCAGAAACTCTCCGGACACGTACCCCCCTCGGTTTTCTTCCAAAATTTCTAAAATCTTTTCTTTTGCAGACATAGGTACTCTCTTTCTGCGTAAGTACAGCGCTTATTTTCCCAGAATTCTCCCACATAAATCGTCTGCTGCCGCAGCCGCTTCCTGCACCTGATCAAAGCTGCGCTGCTTATCCAGGTTCCAGGTATTTTCCATAACATACGGCAGCCGCTGCCGAATTTTCATTTGTTCGTCGGAAAGCCCCGCCTCCAGAGAAGGGAATGCCTTTTCTACCGTATCCCCCCAGGCATGGAGCTGTCCGCCCAAAACCGCATTTGTGGGATAAATTCGGGTCGTATTTTGGTAGTAAGCGGAGTGTTCCGAAATAGAGCCAAAAGAATATACATCCCAGTCATAACACTCCCGCGTGCCGTAGTACCATGTAGGGGTTACAATATAATTTGGAATCCAGGAACAGTTGATAATGGAAAATCCGCTTTGCAGAAGAGACTGCGCATCTTGGAAGCTTCCGTCCCATACCATAACGGTGACGTCCTTTGGGATCATGTCATTCACATACTTGGAAAAGCCTTCCCACACAATGGGCTTTTTACCGCAATCCAATACCGCCTGCGCCATTTTGGAAATAAAGTGGCCCAAATACTGGAGCATAACATATTCCCTGCCCGGAATGCCCGGTGCTTCGTTTTCTTCTTTATATCCCAGAGAACGACCATACTGAATACATTCGTCGCAATCCAGCCACCAGCCCATACGTCCTTCGTCTCCACCAATATGGATATACTGAGACTCGGGGAACAATTCGCACAGCTCCCGATACAGGCCCTGCATCGCTTCAATGGTATTTTCATGGAAACAAATAATGCCTTTGTCCCCGAAAACTGCAGGGTATTTCTGCTGCAGATATGTAGCATGGCCAGGCGCGTCGATTTCCGGAACAAGCTCCACATCTCTGGACCGCGCATAGGCTCGCAGCGTTTCAATTTCGGCATAGGTATAGCATCTGTCTGGACTGGTAGCCTCCGGAAACACCTTAGAAGGCAGCGTATATGCCTCGTCGTCGGAAAAATGGAGCTGCAGGTATTTCACCTTATACAGCCAGCACATGTCTATATATTCTAAGAGCAGCGGCAAGGCGTGACGACTGCGGGCACAGTCGATCATCAGTCCTCTATAGGAAGAATCCGGCTGATCCCACACGGTACCCCTTTGCATCTGCAGCTTACCCTGGATATTTTTCGTCATCTGAAAGAGGGTAGCAAGGCCATATCGAATTCCTTCTCTGTCTGCTGCCCGCAGAAGAATCTTGCCATCCTCTCCTGCTGTCAGCTTATATTCTCCTTTGGCATAGGAGATATCTGTGACAAGATAGATTCCTTCTGCATCGGCTGTCGGAGAAGCAGCCAGGGATATTTCCAAATCCAGGCCTTTTTTTGCATAAGCGGCAAAGGTCTCAGCCGGCTCCTCATACTCGCCGAAAAAAAGATTTGGCGCAAAGCAGTATTCAGATTCTTCTCCGCAAAAACCCTTGGGAGAGGGGATTACTTTTGTAAGCATTGCCATTGTTTTGATCCTTCCAAACTGTTTTAAAATACATACTAATCTTGGTTCATTCTATCATAGGCGTGTCCGTCTGTCAATTGCTCCTGGGTATATTGTGTATTTTTAATAAAATGTGAATATCCTTACATTTATTTGTTTCTGTGTTCAAACAATCCACAGCCTGTGGAAAAGTCTGTGGAAATGTATCCCTGAAAGGACTTTTTCCTGCTGCAGGTTGTTGAAAACTGTTTGGAAATATACACGGGAAAAGCTTGTCCATTATATTCCATAAAAAACTATACAAAAAGCCGCTGCAGGCTGCCCCTACGGGGTCAGCAGTCTGCGGCGGCTTCGTCAAAATGACCTTACGGGATGAACCCGTACAAACGTAGTATATGCCAAAATATCGCATATGATACGGGCGCCCTTATTTCTTTTTCATTTTGCTCGGGACTCGCAATAAATACACCGGTATACACGCGTCTCGGGATCATCCAGCCGAAACGTATGCGGAAGCTCCTGCTCCACAGAAGTGATGCAGCGAGGGTTCTTGCATCGAATCACCCCGGTGATCTGCTGGGGCAGCTTTAAATGAATTCGCTGCGCTACATCCCCGTCTCGAATCGTACTCACCGTCACCCCCGGATCCACATATCCAATCACATTTAAATCCAGCGGCGCCTCTCCGTCAATTTTTATAATATCCTTGCGATCCATTTTCAGGCTGTAGGCGTTGGTAATAATTGCAACGGGACATTCCAGTTCGTTGAGCTTTAAAATCCGATACAGCTCCATTCCACGTCCTGCCGTGATATGATCCAGTACCGTTCCATTTTTTATAGGATTGACCAGCATCTCTACTTTCTCCCTTCCCTGTCTCATTGGATTTCCAAAAGCATAAGCATCAGCGCCATGCGAATAAATTTGCCGTTGAGCGCCTGCCGAAAATAGCATGCCCGTGGATCGTCGTCTACCTCTACGGAAATTTCGTTGACTCTAGGCAGTGGATGCAGGATAGACATATCCGCCTTTGCCCCCGCCAACTTTTCCGGCGTGAGAATGTAGCTGTCTTTCAGTCGGATATAATCCGCCTCGTTGAAAAACCGTTCCTTCTGCACTCGGGTCATATATAGGATATCCAGTTGAGGAATTGCCTCTTCCAAATCCTTTGTCTCCGTGAAGGTGACGTTCTCCAGCGCGCTCAGTTTATTCTGCATATATTCCGGCAGCCGCAGCTCATCAGGAGAGATCAAAACAATTCGGATTCCGCTGTACCGGGAAAGTGCCTCGATTAAGGAGTGCACAGTCCGGCCGAATTTGAGATCCCCGCAAAAACCTACGGTGAGATCCTGCAGCCGTCCTTTCTCACGATAGATGGTGAGCAAATCGGTTAGAGTCTGGGTCGGATGGTTATGGCCGCCGTCTCCCGCGTTGATAATAGGCACCTGACTTTTCACAGACGCCACCAGCGGCGCTCCTTCCTTTGGATGGCGCATAGCAATAATGTCCGCATAGCAGTTCACCGTACGGATGGTATCAGCTACGCTTTCCCCCTTGGCAACAGAAGAACTGCTTGCTTCCGAAAAGCCCAGTACATTGCCCCCAAGCTCATACATAGCCGCTTCAAAAGACAAACGGGTACGGGTGGAAGGCTCAAAAAACAGGGTGGCAAGTTTTTTACCCTTACACTTTTCCCGATATGCCTCTGGATGGGCAATAATATCCTGGGCAGTGTGGATTAAATCGTCAATTTCTTTAGTGGAAAGGTCTAGAATTCCAATGAGACTTCTCATACAACGCTCCCTTTCTATGGCTCTTTTTTACTTCATCCAGCTCTCGTCGGAAGGATTGTCCCGGAATTGCAGCAAACGCGCAATGTCCTCCATAGCAATATATCCGTTTTCTCCTGCAGCCTGGGCTACGGCGTCAAAGCAAGTCAGGCTGTGATTTTCCACCTGCGCTGCCTGCAGCCGCTCCAGTCCTTTCTGCATGCCATATGTAAAGATGCTTACCACGCCCAGCACCTGTGCGCCGGCCTCCCGCAGAGCCTCTACCACATCGATTACACTGCCGCCGGTAGAAATCAAATCTTCAATGACCACCACTTTCTGGCCTGCCTCCAGCTTACCCTCGATCCGGTTTTGCCTGCCGTGATCCTTATTGCCTCCCCGTACATATCCCATGGGAAGCTCCAGCATATGGGCCGCAATGGCTGCATGAGCGATGCCCGCCGTGCTGGTTCCCATCAATACCTCCGCATCCGGATAATGATCTTTCACTGCCTGCGCAATAGCGCCCTCCACAAGGGTACGCACGGCGGGGGCTGTCAAAATCAATCGGTTGTCACAGTAAACAGGGCTTTTGATACCGCTGGCCCAAGTAAACGGCTGGTCGGGACGAAAAAATACCGCCTTGATATCCAACAGTGCCTTTGCAATCTGCATTTCTGTATTCATATTCATATCATCCTTTCTCTCAGTCACAAAATTCTGCCACGCATCGCTTGTATGCAGCCACCGGATCCTCTGCCGCCGTGATGGGCCGTCCCACCACAATATAGTCGCTGCCTATCTCTTTTGCCCGTTCCGGTGTGGTCACCCGGGACTGGTCGCCTTTATCTCCATCTGCGAAACGAACGCCAGGGGTTACGGTAAGAAAAGCGGAGCCGCAGCGCGCTTTGACCATGCCTGCTTCCAGAGGAGAACAAACAACTCCGTCCAGACCGGCCGTCTGCGCATTCTTCGCATAGGAACAAACGACTTCTTCAATCGGCTCGTGGATATGCAGATCCCGCTCCATCACTTCCTGACTGGTGGAGGTCAGCTGCGTGACCGCAAGGAGAATCGGACGCGGGCCGCCGCCGGAGGAAAGTCCCCGCAGCGCCCCCTCCATCATGGGGATAGCACCGGCGGCGTGCAAGTTGCACATATCCACTCCAAGCCGTGACAGAACCGCCATAGCCTTTTCTACCGTGTTTGGAATATCATGGAGCTTGAGATCCAGAAAAATCTTATGCCCTCTCTCCTTCGTTATACGGATGATATCCGGCCCGGCAGCGTAAAACAGCTCCATACCGATTTTTACAAAGGGCCTCCGTGTCTCTCCAGCAAACCGATCCAAAAATGCAGTATACGCCTCCGCGCTGGCAAAGTCGCATGCAACAATTACGTCTTTTCCCATAATTATTTTTACCTTTCTTCGTATTATCGATTCAATGCGCCCCGCCGATGATATCGGAAAGAGCCTGAATTCCATAGTGTTCTGCCCGCAAAGGCAAATCCCGGATAATATCCCGGCACGCCCAGGGGTTCACTAAGTTAGCGGCGCCAACCTGCACTGCCGCGGCGCCCGCCAGCATCATCTCAATTACGTCGTCCGCCGTGGACACTCCGCCCATACCGATAATAGGGATTTGTACCGCCTCGTACACCTGATACACCATCCGCAGCGCCACCGGAAAAATAGCCGGGCCGGAAAATCCCCCCATTTTATTGGCAATCACCGGCTTTTTCCTTTTCAAATCGATTCGCATCCCCAAAAGGGTGTTGATCAGTGCGAGGCCATCAGCGCCCGCATCCTCACAGGCCTTTGCAATGGACACAATATCTGTCACGTTAGGGGTAAGCTTAATATATACCGGCTTTTTCGTCACTGCCTTTACAGCCTTTGTAACGGCAGCGGCGGCGGACGGATCTGTTCCAAAGCTGATCCCGCCTCCGTGGACATTCGGACAGCTTACATTGACTTCAATAATTCCCACCTGCTCCGCCGCGTCCACTTGCGCCGCGCAGGCGGCATATTCCTCAATAGAAAAACCGCTGATGTTGGCGATCACAGGCTTTTGAAAGTGCGCGGCCAGGCGCGGCAGTTCTTCTGTTACCACCTTCTCCACCCCAGGATTCTGCAGGCCTACTGAATTGATCAGTCCCGCGGTACATTCTGCGATACGAGGGGTAGGATTGCCGAAACGGGGTTCCTGTGTCGTTCCCTTAACAGAAATAGACCCCAATATATTCAAGTCATACAGAGGGGCAAATTCTTCCCCGAATCCGAACGTTCCGCTTGCCGGAATGACCGGATTGTCCAGCACAATGCCGGACAGCGTCGTTTGCAGGTTTACCACTGAATCTCCTCCTTTTCCAGTACCGGACCGTCTTTACAAATCCGCTTCGTGCCGTATTTCGTCTTGCAGCTGCAGCCCATGCAAGCGCCAAAGCCGCAGCCCATTCGCTCTTCAAAGCTGAACTGACCGTCGCTGGACAGCGCATCGTATACTGCACGCAGCATAGGCTCTGGTCCGCAGGAAAAAGTATAATTCGGAGCAGGCAGCTCTGCCAACGCCGCTGTGACAAACCCCTTTGTGCCCAGACTGCCGTCCGCCGTGGTAATCACCACAGGAATCCCGGCGTCTGCAAATTTCTGCTGCAGAATTACCTCCTCTGCTGTGTTAAAACCCAGAACAGCCGTTACCTTTCTGCCAGAATCCCGCAAGGCCTTAGCTGTCCAATACATAGGAGGCGCGCCAGCCCCTCCGCCGATCACTAAGGTGTTTTCTCCGGCCTTATGGATGTCAAATCCGTTGCCAAGCCCTGTAAGCATGTCCAGCGTCTCTCCGACGCCCATACCGGCCAAAACTTCGGTGCCACGACCTACCGCTTTATAGATCACCCGCAAAACGCCCAATGCCGGATCCACATCATGAACAGACAGGGGCCGCCGCAGGTAAAATCCATCCAGGGCGATATTGACAAACTGCCCCGGGTTGGTAACGGCGCTGATATCACCTTCCAAAGCCATCTCATACATGTCCGGCGCAATCTGTATGTTTTCTCTAATACGGAATATACCTTGTTTCATTGTAAACTCCATTCCGCCGCCCTGCGGCGGCACAAATTGTTCCTGAAAATCAGCCTGTGCCGACGAAGACGGCAGAAATGGGGTGGGGTCCCATTTCTAAGCTGATTTTGGGTGTGAAATACGTTCACTACAAGGTTCAGCCCACGTTATTTTCACACTGTCATTTCTCCTTATTACAATGTCTGCGGCATTGTATCGGCTGCCGGATCCCGCCAGGCGATACGTCCGTCGCATACGGTAAGTAAGCACCTGCCCCACACCTGTGCTCCCGCAAACGGCGTGGCACGGCCCATGGTCAAAAACGTATCCGGGTCTACCGTGTACGCCGCTTCCAGGTCAAACACTGTGAAATCTGCCCACATCCCCGGACGTATATCGCACGCTCCCAAGCCAAATCGACGACAGGGGTTATCGCTCAACAGCTGTATCAACCGTTCCAGCGGCAAAATGCCGGTCTTTACAAGGTGCGTGTATAGTACAGGAAAAGCGGTTTCCAGCCCTACGACACCCATAAGGCTGCCTGCCAGGCCTCTCCCTTTTTCCTCTGCCGTGTGCGGCGCGTGATCCGTAGCAATCATATCAATGGTACCATCCAAAAGTCCCTGCACTAAGGCTTCCCGATCCGCCCTGCTTCGCAGAGGTGGATTCATTTTAAATCTGCCGTCCTCCTGGATGTCTTCCTCGCACAAGGTTAGATAATGGGGAGCCGTCTCACAGGTCACATTTATCCCCCGTTTCTTTGCCTGTCGGATCAACGCTACACTCTCTGCGCAGGAAATATGGCAAACATGATAGGCGCATCCGGTTTTCTCCGCCAGCGCCAGATCCCGCTGAATCGGGCCCCATTCCGACTGGGAGCAGATGCCTTTATGTCCGTGAGCCGCGGCATAGACCCCGTCGTGTATGTATCCGCCGTGGAGCAGAGATTCATCCTCACAGTGCGCCGCAATCATTTTATCCAGGGCCGCCGCTTTTTTCATCGCGGCTTCCATCCTTTCAGCAGACTGCACACCCCGCCCGTCGTCGGAAAAGGCAACGGCCTTTTCCATTTCTTCCATAGGAGCCAGCGCATCGCCCTTCTGTTCTGTCGTAATCGCCCCATATGGATACACCCGGATTTTCGCATCTTTTTCTATGATGGCAAGCTGGGTATCCAAATGTGTGCGGCTATCTGGAACAGGATGTAAATTGGGCATAGTACACGCCCGGGTATACCCCCCTCTGGCCGCTGCCGCCGTACCTGAGGAGATGGTTTCCTTATAAGAAAATCCGGGCTCTCTGAAATGCACATGCACATCAGCAAACCCGGGGAAAATACAATATTTCGCTGCATCCACAACAAAATCGGGACGGAGAAAAGGGTCGGAAACCATTTTGTCCGACAGAAACAGATCTTCGGATGTCATACGGCCGTTTTTATAAATAACCGCATTTTTGAATACAATTTTCACACCGATCTCCTATCAAAAACAGTACGATTTTTATTCATTATTCATCGTACAATAAAAAATGACCTTGCCCGGCAAGATCATCCCGCATAAAACAAAACCACAAACTTCTTTGCGGCATGTCCTTTATGAAAAAAATCTTGACGGTATCTCTGTACCTGCTTAAAGATTCTTATAGTAGAATAGCATATAGATGGCCGCTTGTCAAGAGGGGAGGACAGATTTCTCCCCTTTTTCTTCTATAAAAAACATATCCCTCTCTACTTAGAACAATCACAGGAAACTATTCCCACAGCAGCTCCCATCGTTCCCCGAACGCCGCCAGTAGCTCTGTGTGAGTGGTATAAATTGGGAGCGCATTGGGTACATTCTCCGCAAACATCTACCTGCGCTGCGCCTGCCTCCAGCAGCAATTCCCGATTCATGCCGGCAATATCCGCATACAGTTTCCCGTCTCGCTCCTGTACATAACGCCTGGCAAAATCCGTACCCCGCAGACCAGCCACCGTATCCCGCATCTCCTCGCCCACTTGATAACAGCAGGCGTGAATACAAGCCCCCACGGCGGCACATACCTCTGCGGCGCCCATATCCCGCAGCATAGTTACCGCCTTCGCTCCAATTCCGGCAGCAGTACCGCGCCAGCCTGCATGTACAGCCCCAACCAGCGGCGCGCCGCTCTCAGTCTTCCCTGCAAGCAGCACCGGAGCGCAGTCCGCCACCCGCACCAAAAGCGTAATCCCCGGCTGGTCCGTAACAAATCCATCGCAGGGAAAAGGCACATCCCGCAAGGTTCCCTCTCCTGCATTCTCTCCCGTTACATATCGGATCCGGTCTGAGTGAATCTGCGGCGTACACACCACTTGGGCAGGAAGGCCGGCATAGGTACAAAAAAGACGGATGTTCTCCAGCACTGTCTCCTCTTCGTCTCCCCGAAAAAAGCCCACATTCATAGAAGCCGTATGAGGCAGAGCACTGACGCCTCCCTTTCTGGTAGAAAAGCCATGGGAGGTTCCAGGAATATCCAATATACCCGACTTCCATATATAGCGGTCCCGATAAAACATAGCGCTCTCCTTTCACAAAGTATCAAAAATACAGAAGGGGAACATTTTCATGTCCCCCTCAAAAATTATACCACCAAATCGGACAGGGCGTTGTACAGATCCTCGTCAGATTCCAGATATACCTCCGACCACTCCATGGTATAGATAGCTCCCAAAAGACTTTTTCCACTTACCTTGAAATCGGTATTGTCTGTCAGGATCACGCGGCCTTTGGCCTTAGTCGCCACCGCCACCAGTTTACTTACATCAGACATGGTGTCAATACGTATTTTAATTCTGTTCATCGCTTTGACCATACCTTTCTTTACATTAAATTAGGATTGCAAATCCGGTCTCTGCCGCTTTCTTACATCGTATGCAAATGGAGCATGGGATATGTATTAAACCAGCACTTCTCCGTAGCATTCGCCAAATGCGCACGCCGCGTTGGCTTCATCCGTATCAATGTGCATGGCAGGCGCAAACTTTTCACTTACCCGAACCACCACGTCGCCAAAAATGGTACTTCTGTCTGCGTTTGTAATCTTGACGGATACGATCTGCTTATCCTCTACGCCAAAATCTTTTGCATTTTCCGGTGTAAAATGGATATGCCGCTTAGCCGCAATTACACCTTCGGTAAGCTCCACCTCGCCACAGGGGCCTACCAGCTTACAGGGGGCGCTTCCGGCAACGTCTCCGCTTTCACGGATAGGCGCTGCGATACCAAGCGTACGGGCGTCTGTCAGAGATACCTCTACCTGAGATGCCTTTCTTGCCGGTCCGAGAATGATCACATTCGGAATAGACTTTTTCGGACCCACCACAGTGACCCGCTCCTCACAAGCGAACTGGCCAGGCTGACTCAGTTCCTTTTTCAAAGTAAGCGCGGCGCCTTCTCCAAAAAGGATGGCAATATGTTCTTCTGTCAAATGTACGTGACGCGCACTGGTCTCCACCAAAACTTTCTTTTCCATAGTTTATATACTCCTATATTTTCAATGAAATGAATTTCTGCAAATATTGTAGCACAGCCCTGTGCAAAATGCAACAGGCAACTATGTCTTTTCCGGCCTTTTCCGCATCCCTGCCCACAGCAGGACAATCACCTGCCCGGGAACACCGATTACAAACAGAAGCCAAAGATTGCGGGGCAAGCACGTAAGATATACCGAACCGAGGAATGTCCACATCAGCAGAGATATGTATAAATAATTCCGCCGCCGTTTTCCCCAAATGGAGTTAAACACCAGCGCTACAATCAGGCTTGCAGGAACCGCCCAAACAAAAGAAAGCCACATTGGTCCTTCTACCGGGGAAAAGGTCATAAACACAAACACCGCCGTGGCAATCAGCCATACTAAGGCCACTGAAAGCAGGGCTATAATCAGGTGCCTGCGCCGCTGGCCTGCAGCAGAAGAAACAGGAAGCGGCTGCGCACCATGTTCCGCCTGCAGAAGATAATCTACCGTGACGCCGAATAAGGACGCGATAGCAAGCAGCACTCCCGCATCCGGCATAGACGCGCCGCTTTCCCATTTTGATACGGCCTTATCGGAATACTGTAGCTTCTGGGCCAGAGCAAGCTGTGTATATCCTGCATTTTTACGCAAAGCGGCAATATTTGCAGCGACAATCTGCCGAATATCTTCCATATTGCTCTCCCCTCCAAAGCAAAATTTTGTACTTTGTTATTTTATCATAGTCCTTCGGATTCGTCAACAATACCGCAAATCCCCTGTCACGAAAGGGACTCTACCGATGGTAGAGTCCCTTTTTCTATCTATCTACCTTCCCTTTGATTAGGTAGGGTGACTTTTGGGAAAACTTGTGGTACATTCGAATCAGGCCGGGGAGGCTTCCCCTGCCGCGGGAGGTACATGATGCAAACACAAAGCTCACAAAATCAAAATTACGACGTATATGCCGGCGCAATTCGCCTGCGGCGCGCCATACGGCGGCGGAGAAAATGTGCAGATATACTGGCAAAAACCATCCGCGTGCTGACCACCGCGCCCATTTTGTCTCTTGTGCTGTTCACTCTTTTATTTTTCACCGGCGGCGTGTTTACTACGCCTACCGAATTTGCCGTAACAATTGTACTGTTTACCTTACTTCCGCTTACTGCATATCCGTTGCAGAAAATCCTTCCTGCCTTTCGCAGTCGCGGGAGAGACGGGCAGCGCACGCTTGCGATGATTATGGCCAATGTAGGATATTTGCTTAGTATGGTATACGCAATGAGCGCTGGCGTTGGAAGCAGTCTGCTTACCCTATATTTAACCTATCTCTTTTCCGGGGCGGCTCTGCTGATTATCAACAAGGCCTTTGGATTTCATGCAAGCGGTCACGCCTGCGGCCTGTGCGGCCCAGCTGCAGCGATGGTTTACTTTACCGGATGGCCCAGCCTGATCGTGGGCGCGGTGTTATTCGGACTGTGTCTGTGGGGAAGCCTCCATATGGGACGGCACACGATACCCCAATTTTTTGCAGGCAGCGCGATTTCTATCGTAATATTTCTAAGCCTTGCCGCTGTGCTGCTGTGATATAAAATGGAAGTAAATTATGAAAAGCCACCGCTTTAGCGGTGGCTTTTCATATACGCATAACTCGAAAAGGATGCTTAGACACCTTCTCACAAGAGGCGTCCCTATTTTTTACTGGCAGGTTGTTTCCCAGATCCAATCGGCCCAAACAGTATAGTATACGCCAATCAAATGAAAATCATCGCATGCGTATTGAGGAGAAAGATTTCCCGCACCATCGCCGAACAGGGGATTCGCATCTATAAAAATCCGTTTTACACCATCGGCAAAAGCAGCCATGTGATCGTTTAAATACCGCATATTGGCGTTATTATATACGGCGTCTCGGTCAGAACGACTTTTTTGAATCATTAAGTTTGCCTGAATATATATGGTGGTATTGGGCTGATAATTTTGGATCTTGTCCAGTGCATGCCCAAACTTTTCTATGACTTTATCTAAATTATAGCCAATTTCGTTGATACCCAGCATAACATAAATTTTGTCATACTGATGGGAGAGCAGCAGATTTTCCAAAGTAACCTGTCCTTGACCCGGCACATTTACCGCATCCTTGAAAAGACGAAATATATTTAGGCCGTTTTCGGCAAATACATTTGCCGCTCCCAAATCAGCATTATCCTTCAGGCCCACGGTTCGGGAATCGCCAATAAACAGCACATTCCCAAAATTTGCAGATTTATGGGCGCCGGAGTTTGCCGGCAGAGATGTGGGCGTATCCGGCGCGGACGTTTCTTCTGTATCCGGGGGAGCGGTTGTATCCGGTTCCGGCTGCGTTTGCACAGGCTGTGTCGTCTCTTCGGTAGTTTCCTGCGTCGTATCCTGCTCTGTTGTGTTTTCCGACTCTTCCGGGCTAGGCCGCTTGCTGCCGCTTTTGCAAATAATGACAATGGAAACAATCACGCTGGCGATCACCAGCACAATTGCCAAAATCAAAAACAAAATTTTCTTATGCATTTTTGCTCCTTTTTCAAGTGTGTTGCGGCAATCGGGGCCATTTGCAAATTGAGCGGCTTATATGAAAATGCCTGATGCAGAAAACCTATACATTTGTCGCTTACTTTATATTATATACAGCCTGTGGACAAATTTCTACGGGAAAACAGATTTTTTACAGATTTTTTACTGGGAAAAATTATTGAAAAACAGTTGACAATATAGCAATCGCATGATAAAATATGTAAGATAAAAATATCGGGGTGTGGCTCAGTTCGGTAGAGCGCTTGGTTCGGGACCAAGAGGCCGCTGGTTCGAATCCAGTCACTCCGACCAACGAAAAATTGCTGAAAAGCCCTGCATTTCCTTTGTTTTAAAGGAAATGCAGGGCTTTTCTTTTGTATATATATTTTACTACGATTTTACATATTTTTACGGAATTTATTCATCAAAATTTGTTTTCTCGCCCAAGTTCGACATAAATTTATGACTGTCAATGATATACTACAAATAATCTCAAAATTATCCAAATATTTTGGGTATTTTCCATAAACGTTGATTTATTGGATTAAATGCAAAGGAGACAATTATGGTATTTCATCCAACATCAAGGCAATGCTATGATTGGTTAAATAACCAATCATTTGTTAAAGAGGAGTCTTTGACGGATTGGCTGTTGTATAATATTTCTAACCTTAGTTCAAAAATCTATTATAAAACCTTCACCAGAAATGAAGAAGCATTCAACGGCTCTGATTGGGAGTGGTGGATTTTATCTTATAATAGTAATTATGAAACCACCGCATACCGTTTGTTGGTGCAAGCCAAAAAGTTAAGACCCAATGTTGATAATTATCCGCTCATTCATTATAGCAACAAAAATGGAATGCAAATTGATTTGTTAATCGAAGCAGCTAAGACAAGACATGCGTTGCCGTTATATGCATACTATTCTTGCTGCCAACCAGATATAAATAAGCAGCTTTTCAATATAAATTATGTTTCAAAAGAGTCGTTAATGTGGTGCGATCCCTGTATAAATGGATGTTTCTTGACATCGGCCCTTGCTTTACAAAAAAATATATTTGGGTATCCTAGAAGAAAAATATTGGAAGAAGAATTAATTAATGCCTCATTTGGTTTATCATTATTGGATGTTATTTTTAAGGACGCAGAAAGTTCTCGGAAATTTTTAAATCAGCTTAATTCTCATTTCATGAATTTTTTTAATAATAAAGGGATAGTACATAACTACAAGGACTTACCCACATATGTACAAACATTTATAGGGCGAAACAGGCAAGACAATTTGTCCTGGCTGGAAGATGAATTTCGTTATGAGCTTGACGATCTAGCGGGAGTTGTTGTAATTGATACAAGAGAATAATAATCAAAGCAACCGGATGTGTATTCCTTTGCCGAAAATGTGAAATCACTATGCTTTGCCAAAGCAGTATTTTCCATCTAGAAGAAGCCGGCATGGTAAAAGGTCGACTTCTTTTGGTTTTTATGGTAAGATTGTTTTGTAATATGCATATAGGAGGGACGCCATGACTCTATTTCGTATGGTCAAATATCATAAGCAAGCGTATCCGTCTACGATTCCGCTTCCTTTAGAAGAGATTGCCGGCCACTTTGATATAAAAAAATTTTTTCCCACCATGCCCTACTCACTCCATACGGAATACAGTTATGGAAGCCGACTTTTTAAAAATGTGCTTCTTCAAAAGTACCCTGAGATTTTACAGGCAAGCAAAAACGGCGTTCCCATGCTCTGGAGAAATAAAACATGGGCACGAATGTTTGCCAAATTTTTAATTGCGCTAACCGAGCCTGTGCATGCTCCAACGGTAATTGAGATTCATCCGCCGTTTAACGATTATATGGAGTCTGTAGAAGAATTTATAGAGATATATAAGGTTTTTGAGGAAATTATCAAGAATACATTTGCGAAAACAAATATTCAAATTGAAAATCGTTGCGGTTCAAGATACTATGGCGGTCAATTTCTGATTGCAACCGTTTCTCAAATCAAGGAACTTTGTCAGCATATTGCGTCGGAGAATTTAAACCTCCAAATCGCGTTAGATATTCCTCAATTGTATACAGCACACCAAGTAACCCCAAGGAAATGTGACGGAATCACAGCATTGCTTTGTGCATTACAAGAAGTGCGCCAGTATATTGGCGGCGTTCATATATGGGGGAAGACCTTATCCAACGGCAGAAGAATTGCACATTGCGGCAATTTAGATACATACTTTAACTACAATGCGGAGCTAAAACAAGCCTTTTTAGATGCACTCCAGCAGCTTTTTGACGATAACCAAGTTAGAAATTTGGTTTTAGAAGTCAATAGCTCAAATGAAGACCTACTCTCTATCATTCAGGATTTAGACAGGTCCGGATTTACCTATCTTTAACTTTTATATGTTTGCAAAAAAACGTCCCTAAAGGGACGTTTTTTGAATTATTTTGTAATGGGCAGCTTAACTTCTATTTTTTCAGTTGGATAAAATTGGCTGAACTCAATGTAATAATCTCCATCTCCATCATATAAAATATGGAAAGCAGAAGTCATAGACGCGCCGCTTCTCATATCTCCGGCAAATCCAATATCCGTATCTGAAAAATAGGAACTGACAGATCCAAGCTCTGTTCCTGCTGAACCATAGAAGGAGTAGTAAAACATGTTGAGACTGTGGGTTTCGTCCTTTAAATTTTTAACCGTAACAGGCAACACAATTACATCCGCGCCGTTTTTGTCGGAATATTGATTCTCAATTTTCGCCCAGGTGATATTCTCTGCGTTTCCAATGGTAATTTCCAGATCGTCAAAAGTAAAGGTGGATCCAAATGACAGTTCCTTCTTTTCCTCTGCGGTTGTTTCAGGTTCTGTTGTCTCTGCCTTTGTATTTTCCGGATTCGTTTCTTTTTCAGCAGAATCTTCTGTCGTCACATCTTCTTTTTTGTCCCCCGGCTGCTCTTCCACTGTGCATGCGGTAAATGCCATGAGCATTACCATAGCGAAAAGGAACGCAAGTAATTTTTTCATAAAATTACCCTCCATAATATAAGATTGACTACAGAATAACATATTTGTAAACAAAAATCAATATAAAATTCATAATTCAGACATAAAATAGCAAAAGTATGTACGTTATACGTTAGCGGCCAGAAACCGATTGAACATGCCGCTTGATGGCTTCAAAAGTTTCGTCGCTGATATCATGCTCTATTTTGCAGGCGTCTTTAGCGGCCACTTCCTCGCTGACTCCAAGGCGAATTAAAAAATCTGTCATTAAGGTATGCCGTTCGTAAATTTTCTGCGCGATTGCAAGCCCGGCGTCCGTAAGCGACAGACAGCCCTGCGCATCCGCGATAATATAGCCGCTCTTTTTCAAAATTCCCACCGCGCGGCTCACGCTGGGTTTCGAATACCCCATATATTCGCCTATATCAATAGCCCGGACGGATGGAGCCTTTTTCGATAAAATATAAATGGTTTCCAAATACATTTCTCCGGATTCCTGTAGATGCATAACAGTACCCCCTTCCTTCGCTTGCTGTATTCTAGTAATAGCATATCATAGTTACATGCGAAAAGCAAGGCAGTCTGCTGAGAGACAATATGCACAAGTAAACGGTTAGCAATCGCTAACCGTTTGCGCAATTTGCTGGAATTTAGATAGAAAGGAAAATTTCCCTAAAAGTATATTGACAAAAAAGCTTGCTATTCATATAATATTATACGGTTAGCATGCGCTAACTTATGGCGCATATATTTGAAATGATACTTTACAGAAAGGCAGGAAAAAGATGCCGCTTACGCTTGCAGGAGTTGGAGAAGAAAATATTATCAAAAAAATTGGCGGAAAGCAGGATATACGGACCCACCTGGAAAATCTGGGATTTGTGGCAGGAAGCACGGTTACGGTAATCAGCGCCATCGGGGGAAATGTTATAGTGCATGTAAAGGAATCCCGTATCGCAATCAGCCGGGAAATGGCACAGAAAATTATTATTTGATTGTCTATGCATTACAAAGGAGGATATAAGCTATGAAAACGCTTAGAGAAGCAAAAATTGGAGATACGGTCCGAATCATAAAACTCCATGGAGAGGGCGCCGTCAAACGTCGCATTATGGATATGGGGCTGACCAAAGGCACAGAGGTACGGATTTGCAAGACGGCACCGCTGGGAGACCCGATTGAGATAACGGTTCGCGGATATGAACTGTCCCTGCGCAAGGCAGATGCGGAAATGGTAGAGATTGCGTAAAATATGGTTTTGGCGGGGGGCATCCCCCGTATTATTTGAAGCAAAGGTTAGCTTTCGCTAACCAGAAAGTGAGGAAACATAAATGAAGCTGCGTATTGCTCTCGCAGGCAACCCCAACAGTGGAAAAACCACATTGTTTAACGCGCTTACCGGAGCAAATCAGTTTGTAGGAAACTGGCCGGGCGTGACAGTGGAGAAAAAGGAGGGCGGGTTGAAAAAGCACGATGGCGTTACCATTACAGACCTTCCCGGAATTTATTCCTTGTCCCCATACACGTTGGAGGAAGTGGTGGCAAGAAATTATCTAATTGGTGAACGTCCCGAGGCAATTTTAAACATCATTGACGGCACAAATCTGGAGCGTAATCTGTACCTGACCACACAGCTTGCCGAACTAGGCATTCCAATGGTAATTGCTATTAACATGATGGATGTAGTGAAAAATAGGGGAGACAGGATCAATACCGTACAACTGTCCAAGGTAATAGGATGTAGGGTGGTGGAAATCTCCGCATTGCGTGGCGACGGCGTTATGGAGGCAGCACAAGCGGCCATTGACGCAGCGGAAAATGTCGGCGCTATCCCTGGACATACGTTTTCCGATAGGGTAGAACACGCGCTCTCTCATATTGAGGAGGCGGCCTTACATACTATGCCAAAAGAGCAGCGGCGATGGTATGCCGTCAAAATTTTTGAGCGGGACGACAAGGTGCTGGAACAGCTGCAACTGCAGAAAAATATTCTGTCGCATATTGAAGAAAATATTCAGGCAGCTGAAAAAGAGCGGGACGATGACGCAGAATCTATCATCACAGGAGAACGGTATATTTATATCGGAGAGATTCTCCGGGACTGCTATCAGAAGAAATCTGCTGGAGGACTTTCCACTTCTGATAAAATTGACAAAATTGTCACCAACCGCTGGCTGGGCCTGCCGATTTTTGCTTTAGTCATGTTTCTTGTATACTACATATCTATGGTTACTGTAGGCGCGGCGGCTACCGACTGGACCAACGACGGTCTGTTCGGAGACGGTTGGCATTTGTTTGGCATTGGGTCCGGCGCCTATGAGGAAGCTGCCGAGAGATACGGCGACAGCGACCAGATTATCGATGCGTTTGTAACGGAATATGGAGATGATGCTATTGCTGACGCCATAGATATGGAGAATGCGGCTTACAGTGAACCGGACGCTAAAACAGCGCTGGAAAACCTCATTGCGTTGACCCCAGCGGACGCCAGCATCACTTACCGAACGGTAGACGAGGAAACGCTGGAGGAGACGGAGTACCCAGGCGCGACAAAAGCAGCGCTGGAAACGGCTGTAGCGGCTTATTTGGAAACAGACGACAAATCGGCATATGGCGCGCCGGATACCTCCACTTACGGTATATGGGTTCCCGGCATTCCGGTGCTGGTCGGTAACGGTCTGGAGGCGATGGACACAGCGGATTGGCTGGCCGGTCTGATCAATGACGGAATCGTAGCCGGGGTGGGCGCGGTGTTGGGCTTTGTTCCCCAAATGCTGGTGCTGTTCCTGCTTCTGGCATTTTTGGAAGCCTGCGGCTATATGTCTCGAATCGCTTTCGTTTTGGATCGCGTGTTCCGCAAATTTGGCCTTTCCGGCAAGTCCTTTATCCCCATGCTGGTGGGAATGGGCTGCGGTGTTCCGGGAATTATGGCGTCCAGAACCATTGAAAACGAGCGGGACCGCCGCATGACCATTATGACCACCACCTTTATTCCCTGTGGTGCAAAGGTTCCCTTCATTGCCATGATTGCCGGCGCCCTGTTCGGCGGATCCGCATGGGTATCCACCTCCGCTTACTTTATTGGCATGGCAGCCATCATCGTCTCCGGTATTATTTTGAAGAAAACCAGAATGTTTTCCGGGGATCCAGCACCCTTTGTCATGGAACTGCCAGCGTATCATTGGCCGACTGTAAAAAACGTACTCCGTTCTATGTGGGAGCGGGGCTGGTCGTTTATTAAAAAGGCAGGAACGCTTATCCTGCTGTCTACGATTCTTATATGGTTTACTACGTATTTCGGATTTGTGGACGGTGCATTCCGAATGCTGTCCGAAGAGGAAATTGATCATTCCATTTTAGCGGCTGTTGGCGGCGCCATCGCTTGGATTTTTAAGCCGCTGGGCTGGGGTACTTGGGAAGCGGCAGTCGCTTCCATCACAGGCCTTGTGGCGAAAGAAAACATTGTGGGTACCATGGGAATTCTCTATGGCGCTGCCGGCAATGTTTATGCCACCCTGGGCAGTGTGTTTACCGGTGTTACCGCTTATTCCTTCTTGGTATTCAATCTTCTGTGCGCACCCTGCTTTGCGGCAATGGGCGCCATAAAACGGGAAATGAACAGCGCCAAATGGACTTTATTTGCTATTGCGTATCAGTGCGGATTTGCCTATATCATTGCGCTGATAATCAACCAATTTGGTGGACTATTTACAGGAACAGCAAATGTAGCAGGTCTGATTGTTGCAGCCGCTGTGCTTGCGGGGATGCTCTATATGCTCATCCGTCCATATAAGGAAGCTACCAGACTGACAAAAAAAGTAGGGGCCGAATCATAAATAAGGAAAGGAGCGCTTTTAGAAATGTTTTTATGGATCAGCGCAAATATTGGAACAATCCTTGTTTCGCTGGCATTGCTTGCAGTCGTAACCGGAATTATTCTTGGGATGAAAAGGGATAAAAAGAGAGGCAAATCCGCCTGCGGCAAAAGCTGCGGTCAGTGTCCAATGAGCGGATCCTGCCATAAGTTCTAATAAAAACAGGCGCAAGATAATCTTGCGCCTGTTTGTTTTTTTGCTGTAATAGATATTAAACAGTTACGTCACAGCATTGAAAATCGGAGTCAATATTATGGGCAATGACTCTAACCTTAAAGTTACGCGGATTGCACAGCGCTGTTGGGGATCCGCCTGAGACGTCCAGATCCTCCGGCAAAACAAATTTGATACATTTGATCAGCACATCCCGGCACGTGGGATATTGGTGGGCGGGCACCGTTAGGGTTTTCAGGCCCCGCTGGTGTTCCTCTCCCTGATCATCAATTTCCGTGAGCACAACGCCTACGGCCACTCGGCGATTTGGGCATACATTTCGAATATTCACATCTACCTGGAGAATTCTGCCAAGGGATTCCAAATAAGTGTCTCCCAGATCGTAGACCACGGAATCCTGGCATCCTCCAATTTCAATATCTATAGGAACCGGGCAGGGTTCCGGACGCACTACAATTCCGCAGTCAATTTCTACAGTGGGAGCGGGGAAGGTTGCCTGGTTCATCTGGTCATCCGTATAGGTGATCGACTCATTCACCAGCTTAGTACCGGAGGTGTCGGCAACATGTCGGATGAAAAATTCCAGGGTTGCCCCCTCTCCGGCGGTGGTCCCCAGTTCGTCTATCGTCCATTTCAGCGTATTGGGATTTACCAGATTGGCGCTTCCCTTGGTAGGAGCCAAAATGCTGGTAATTACAAAATCCGGATTTACTACTTCGTCAATGACAATATTGGTAGCGCCCGGATTGGAGATATTTGCCGCAAGATCGGCAAACAAATCCTCCAAAGCGGCATCGTCCGGGGTAATCGCTACGTGAGAGGAGTCCGGATCGGTGGCCCATTCGTTCAATTCGGCTGGGTCGATTCCGTCTGCTCCTATAAGACCGATGCAGTATATGGTGATCCCCGCCGCTCTGGCGGCGGCCGCAACCGGATTGGGGTTAGGGCCGGCGGTGGTTTTTCCGTCGGTAAACATGACCATCACCTTTGCATTGGTAGAGGTTGGATCAAACAGCGCCATTGCCTGGGTAAAGGCGTCTGCATGATTTGTGGATCCGCCGGCGCTCAGGCTGTTTACCGCCGCCTTCAGGGTGGCCACGGAAGTGATCAGCTGGGTGTTCTGCACGGCGGTATCGGCAAAGCTCACAATACCAATTCTGCTTCCGGAACCGATGGTCCCATCCGGCGTGCCGTCGGTGGCTTCATCAATAATATCAATAAATGTGTCGGCGCCTGCTTTCATGTTGGCAAGAGGCGTGCCTGCCATACTGCCAGATCGGTCCAAAATCAACACGATATCCGTAGGATTGCTGCTGATATCCGGGGATGCGGCCAGCGCCAGAGTGACACGCAGAGAGCCGCAGCAGTCAATCTGGGTGGTATTGATTGATTTATTTGCATTGGTTAATCCCATTTTTCTTTCCATTCCTTTCTATACTATTTTGCGGGTATCCGCAAAATAGCGTGTAACAAGGTATTTTGCAGAGCTGCCTTGTCATACGATGTTCCTTGATTTTCAGACTGCTTTTTTGCAGCCTTGTTATTATCATATGCCGACGCACGCGCACAGTGTGCTTTCTCCCTTCATACTGTCCAATGCTGATTTTTAAAATACTGTGCTTCATTCAGACTCATACTGCCATAGCGTCAGGCAGTCATTATACCAAAAAAGCCGGCCTGTAAACCGGCTTTTTTGTGTAACAAACCATATATTTTCAAATTGTGCCAAGCACCTTGACTTTGTTTTATCATATACTATAATATAAGTATCATCTAAGGCTCCGCGGATCAAATCAGCGGAGCTTTGTTACGGTTTTTCGTATAACTTTTATCCTGTATGGAGATTTTCTTATGGCAAAACACAGCAAAAACATCGATATGGTAAACGGGTCTATTGTGAAGGGGCTGATCCTCTTTTCCATCCCGATTATGCTCTCCGGCACGCTCCAGCTTTTATTCAACGCGGCGGATACCGTCGTCGTAGGCCGATACGGCAGCGAAAACGCGCTGGCCGCCGTTGGCTCCACCGGATCCCTGATCACCCTGATCGTCAATTTATTTATGGGCCTCTCCGTAGGCTCCAGCGTAATCGCCGCACACTGTTACGGCGCGGGCGACCGGAAAGGTGTGCAGCAGGTAGTGCATACCTCTATCCTTGCTGCCGCCGTCACCGGTATCTTTGTAGGTATTCTTGGCATTGTCATATCCGCTCCCGCGCTGCGTCTTATGGGTACCCCCGACGACGTAATTGAGCAGGCGTCGCGTTACATGCAAATCTATTTCTGCGGGATCCCCGCAATGATGATATTCAACTTCGGCGCTTCTATTATGCGCAGCGCAGGCGATACAAAGCGGCCCCTGTATTATCTCATTGTGTCTGGTATCATCAACATCATTTTGAACCTGATACTGGTAATTCTGTTTCGTCTGGATGTAGCCGGCGTGGCCATTGCCACCGTCGTCTCCCAGATTACCTCCGCCACACTAATTGTAATCCATATGATGCGGTGCGACGAATGGTATAAGCTCAATCTCAAAAAACTGAAAATTTATCCCGATAAGCTGCTGAAAATTATAAAAATTGGACTTCCCGCCGGACTGCAGGGCACTGTATTCTCGATTTCCAACGTAGTGCTTCAGTCTTCCATCAACTCCTTTGGAGCTGTGGCAATGAACGGAAATTCCGCCGCTTCCAATCTGGAAGGATTTATGTATCTTTCCGTAAACGCGTTCCACCAATCCGCCGTTTCCTTTACCGGACAGAACATCGGCGCCGGCAAATATCAGCGCGCCGGCAAAATTATGAGAACGACCCTTACCATGGCGATGGCTGTAAGTATTATCATGGGCGGCGTATTCCTGCTGGCAAGACGGGAATTGCTGCACATATATATTCCCGCCTCTGAGGAGGCTGTCGCCTTTGGCATACAGCGGCTCCTGGTAATATGTACTACATACTGTCTATGTGCCGGCACGGATGTGATGACCGGCGTGCTCCGGGGCATGGGCGCTTCCCTGGTACCGACCCTTATATCGGTTATCGGAATCTGCGGCACCAGAGTCCTTTGGGTATGGTTTATCTTCCCTTCTTTTCATACGCTTACCTCCCTTTATATCTCCTATCCGGTTTCCTGGTTCATCAGCTTTGCGGCCCAGTTTGTATGCTTTATCATTGTGAAAAAGCGGATGATGCGCCAATACCATGCAAAAAAGGAACAGGATGCAGGGCTGGAACAGCCGGCCATACTGCCGGAAGCGGCAACCGTTTCTGAATAAAAATCAGCAAAATTCCCCGCCTATGAACTCGGCGGGGGAATTTTTTGCATATAAAATTTTAAAAATGTTGTCACCTTTTGTCTTTACCGTGCATCTATATATCAAAAGCAGCAAAATGATGGCGCTTTTGTGTGCGTCGCCATCGTTTATACGCGCTATTTTTATATTTGCAAATTCGGAGAGGTAACAATGAAAAAAGCAAGCATTATTACAATTCTATCCCTTACAGCCGTTTCCGTTATACTGTTTATAGCATTCTGGACCACCTCTGCCGCCACCGCAGATATGGAGGAGGATACTACCACTCTATTGGATTCCATAGAGGCAAACAGTCCTGAAAAAAACGTGGACACAACGGAACCCGCTCCGGTGGAGACAAATCCGCCCAAAGACAGCACAGACACCCAAGCGGAGGAAGCCCCGGTTCCAGAACCTATGCCTACCGCCACAATGGAAGACGCTCTGTTTATTGGAGATTCCAGAACCGTGGGGCTGATGGACTACGCCCAAATTGACGGCGCAAGCTTTTTTGCCAGCGTAGGCATGAACGTATACAACATCCACAGCAAACCCATATCCGTTCCCTCCATTGGTAAAATCACTCTCGCGGATTTGCTGGAAAGCAAAAGGTATGGTAAAATATATATTATGCTTGGCATCAATGAGTTGGGCTATAACATGGACAGAACGGTAAAAAAATATAACGAGCTTATTACATATATTAGAGAAAAGCAGCCCGGTGCGCTTATATTTATCCAGGCCAATTTGTATGTTACAAAAAGCCGTTCCGACACAGACAAAATTATAAATAATACTGCTATTAGCAAGCTGAACACAGCTTTGTCGGCGCTTGCGGACGGAGAAACAATTTTCTATCTGGACGCCAATGCAATTTTTAACGATGGGAATGGAAATTTGCCCTTAGAAAAATGTATTGACAGCGCCCATCTTTATGGGGAATATTATTTAGAGTGGGGGCAATGGATCATGGAGCAAACTGCGGCATATATCAGGGAGGGTTGATTTTGACGGACAAGGATGTGTTTGTAAGGCACATACGGCAATATGAGCGGATAATGTATGCTTTGGCCTTTTCGATTGTAAGAAATACGGCGGATGCGGCTGAAGTGATCAGCGAATCCATATACCGCGCCTATAAAAATTTAGACGCCCTGAAAAAAGATGCTTCCTTTAAACCGTGGATACTTCGTATTGTACACAACACGGCAGTGGAGATGATTCGAAAAAATGAAAAAATCACATCTGTGGAAGCATTTACAGAGACTGGCGACGATGAAAGTGAAAATGAAATCATTACAAAGCTGGCGCTTCGCGCGGCTGTCGGGCAGCTTCCGACTCCCTACCGTACGGTTGTCGTTTTGTTTTACTTCGAAGATTTTTCGATATCGGAAATCGCGCAAATTACAGGCGTAAACGGTATTGCCGTGAGAAAACAGCTTTCCCGAGCCAGAAAAATGCTGCGGGAAATTTTGCAGGAGGATTTTACAAATGCATGATTTTGATAAATATATAAAAGACCGGGCTGCGCAGGATTCTATTGAAATTCCCGCCCCTGTAAAAGCCCGCATAGAACAGGTCCTTGCCGATTTGCCTGAAAAGAGCCCCGCCGTATGTGCAAGACACACACGCGTGTTTCCACGGATTGCCGCCGCTGCCGCCGGGTTTGTTTTCATAACGCTTTTCCTTCTCCCGAATATAAGCGCTGCCTACGGGCAGGCGCTACAGCAGGTTCCCGTAATCGGAGATATTGTCCGGGTGGTCACTATCCGAAACTATTTTTATGCTGATGACAAACACGAAATGGATATCGATGTTCCCAAATTAGAAGACGCAGGCAACGCAGCGTTTGATTCCATAAACGAGGATGTAAAAACGTTGACAGACGCGCTTATGCACCGTTTTTACGACGACCTTGCGTCTATCGGAGACAATGGACACAGCTCGGTTTATGTTGACTACGAAACGATCACCAACTCAGATGGCTGGTTTACTTTAAAGCTTCGTGTACACGAAGCTGCCGGGAGCAGCAACACATATTATAAATACTATCATTTCAACAAGCGCACCGGAGAAATAGTAACGCTTGGCGATATGGCGGCGAATGATGGCTTTTATGACGCAGTACAACAGGAGATAGAAAAACAAATGCTGGAAGCTATGGAAAAGGACAGCGATTTGAAATATTGGGTACAGGACAGCACGTTTGGAAACGATATCGTTTCCATACATGCGGAACATAATTTTTACTGGAATGAAAACGGTGATCTTGTGATTCCGTTTGATAAGTATGAGGTCGCCCCTGGATATATGGGAACACCGGAATTTACAATTGAAAAAAATGTGATTGCAAATTTTCTGCTGCCGGAGTTTGCGGATGCGATTTCAGCTTCCTGACCGGTATCCTTAGGTTTGTAGTCAAAAAAGCCTGTCGCGCTACTTGCATACAGTTCTATCATAAAAAGCCCCCGTTTTACACGGGGGCTTTACTTGTTTGTTTTTTTATTTTTTCAAAATCTCCCACTCCCCAGGCTTAAATCCCACAAGGACAGTATCTCCATCTACGATAATCGGCCTTTTTACCAGCATTCCGTCGGTGGCCAGTAGCTGCAGCTGCGCCTCCACAGGCATATCCGGCAGCTTGTCCTTGAGCCCCATGGATTTATATAAAAGTCCGCTGGTATTGAAAAATCTTTTTAGGGGAAGTCCGCTTTTTCTATGCCATTCTTCCAGTTCCGTATAGCTTGGCCGCTCCTCTTTAATATTCCGGTCCGTATACCGGACGCCGTTTTCGTCCAGCCACTTTTTCGCTTTCTGGCAAGTGGTGCATTTAGGATATTCTATAAATAACATTTTGTTTTCCTCCAATCTTATTGTATGTTTTTATATGTTACCGCCGCGCAGCCGCGCGATAATTGCCTCGCGATATTCCGTATGATGCGGCATGCCGCCGCCCAGTCCTCCCATCTTTGGAAGTATAAGCTTGAAATAGCTTCCGTTTTTCATTGTAATAAAGCACTTTACAGAACCCATCCATCCCTTTTTTATTTCGCAGCTTTGTATGTCTGCCAATGGGAAGCATGTTCCAATATCCACAAAAGGTATCGCCGCGACGACCTCCTGTATATCCGCTTCATCCCCGTCCGGGTCGTTGTCAATTTGATAGTAGTAGCTATTTCTTTCGCACTCGACAAGTATTAAGAAAGATTGCGTAATACCCAAATAAATATCATATGTGGAATATTTTTTCTTGTTTAACGCAATGATACCTCCGTTTTCATCCGGAATCAGCCCGCTTTCCGTACATACGCCTCCTCCAAAGAGACACGTCACATTTGTTTCTTTCGCTACCGCGTGGATTCCCGCCAGCAGCGTTTCCCCGTCAGGTATATGTTCCTCCAAAGCGCGCCGCATGTTTTCTTCATCAAAAATTTCAGACATATCATGTCCTCCTTGCTTCCTTGTACGTTTTTTATGAGAACGCAGAACAGGCAGCAGATGCCCAAAAGCTATCACCAAAAAGAATATCCCTGTCATAACAATAATTTTAGAGATAGTAACAATCCTTTGATTCACCGGTTCCGCTCCCCGCCTGGTGAATGCGATGTAAGCAAAAAATCCGAAACATGCTAGGGCAATACATAAGCAGGAGAGAAATAAGCCGATTACAAGCTTTCTGGCTTTTCTGCGTTCTTTGTCCATTCTAAAATACCTCGCCGCAAACGTACATTTAATACTCTCATTATATCGTTGTCCAGCCCCTCTCGTCAATACGCAATTGATCAAATCTCCCGGCAATATAAAATGTTGAAGGATGTGCGCCCCGTCTCGACTTTTGCGACGTTTTGTGCTATACTGTAAGAAAAGTATTTATGCATGTAGGGAGGAAAAGCTTATGCAATTGTTGCTGATTGTTTTGAACAAAACGGAAAAACTTAGTCCGCTGCTGGACGCCTGGATGGAGCAGGGAATCGGCGGGGCCACCGTACTGAAAAGCTCGGGTATGGTACATATTCTGGCAAAAAATATAGAGCAGTATCCGATTGTAGGCTCCTTGCGGCGGCTGCTAGGAGATATGGATGAACGCAAAGACAGCCGTACGATTTTTATGGCTTTGCAGGATGAAAAAATTGAGGCTGCAAAGGCGGTCGTCCGCACAATCGTAGGGGACCTTTCCAAACCTGACACTGCCGTTATGTTTACCCTGCCGGTGCTTTCTGCGGAAGGAGTGGACCTGCTTTGACCTTTACGATCCTGTTTTATCTATCTGTTATCCTGTTTGCCGGGCTGATTATGGGCCGGGTGGTGAAGCTGATCCGCTTGCCAAATGTGACCGGATATTTGCTGGCGGGACTGCTACTGGGTCCATGTGTGCTGGGGTTTCTGCCTGCCGGATTTGTACATGAAATGGAGCTGGTTTCCGAAATGGCGCTGGCGCTGATCGCACTGACCATCGGTGCGGAATTTGACTTTTCTTACCTGAAAAAAGTGGGAATCGCACCGCTGATTATCGCCTTGCTGGAGGCATTTGGCGCTATGATTTTGGTGTGCGCGGTGCTGCTGGCCCTGGGCTTTGGTATAGAAGTTTCTCTGCTGCTGGGCGCGATTGCTTCCGCTACCGCACCTGCCGCTACCGTGATGGTGGTAAAGCAATATAAGGCAAAAGGCCCAGTTACGGAAACCCTTCTGAGTGTAGTGGCGCTGGACGACGCAGTGGCGCTGATTGCGTTCGGTATTGCCATGGCCGTCGTGAATACCCTGCAGAATCCCGGAGAGGTATCTATCGCATGGGCTGTTGCCAAGCCCTTTGTGGAGATACTGGGTTCCGCGGGAGTTGGGATTGTTTTGGGGCTTTTGTTCCGGATTCCCCTGCGGTTTTTCAAAAAATCCTCCAACCGGTTGATTATTACGTTGGCATTCACCTTTATGGGAACATCGCTGGCAACTATGCTGGGGTTATCCTCTTTGCTACTGTGCATGTTTATGGGGGCAACGCTGATCAATTTGTGCCCGGACGGCACGGATATACTGGATATTGCCGACACGGTTACGCCACCGATTTTTCTCATGTTTTTTGTAATATCCGGAGCGGAATTGAATCTGTTTATTCTGCCTAAAATCGGATTGCTTGGCGTCGCCTATATTCTGGCCCGGGTAGCGGGAAAAATCGGGGGCGCTTCCCTAGGCGCGGTGATTGCCCACTCCAAACCGACGGTACGTAAGTATATTGGTTTTACCCTGATTCCACAGGCAGGCGTGGCCATCGGGCTTTCTCTTATGGCGGCCAAGGTTCTGCCGGATATCGGTGAGACAATTCAGGCAGTGATTCTCTGCGGTACTTTTGTATATGAACTGATCGGCCCTGTATGTACCAAGTTGGCTCTCACCGGCGCGGGAGAAATTCAGCGTGCGCCTAAAAAAGAGAAAGAATCTACGGGAGTGTCAATATGAATCTGCTGCTGCACACCTGCTGCGCTCCGTGCTCGATTCAATGCATTGAAACGCTGCGCGGCGAGGGGATAGATCCCCATTTATACTGGTTCAATCCAAACATCCATCCTTTTACCGAATACCGCAGCCGCAGAGATACTCTTATAGCGTACGCTGCCTCTATTGAAGCGCCTCTGTATGTAGACGACACCTACGGGCTACGTTCCTTTGTAGCCGCTGTTTCCCCGGATTTTGAAAACCGCTGCGCATATTGCTACAGCGTTCGTATGACCGCAGCCGCCCGCTATGCGGCAGAGCACGGATATGATGGGTTTACTACAACGCTGCTGGTCAGCCCGTATCAAAATCACGAGGGAATTTGCCAGGCGGCCCGGCGCGCTGGAGAGGAATATGGCGTAGCGTTTGTATATCGGGACTTCCGGCCATATTTTCGAGCGGGACAACAAACAGCCCGAGAATTAGGGCTGTACATGCAAAAGTATTGCGGCTGTATTTTTAGCGAAGAAGAGCGTTACAAAAAGAAAAAGAAATAGCGAAAAAACAAGTCTCCCCCTCGTCAGGAGGGGGACTTTTTCCTTCCTGCACTCCCCATGCGCCTTACATAGAAAAAGGAAAAGAAAAAGACGATATTTTTCCCGTTTTCTTGACAGAACGTGTGTTTTTTGTTATCATAACTTTGTATTATAAAAGGATAAAGGATGTGAAGATTATGGCGTTCATCGATCGTGTAAAATTTGATGGACTGGCCTCCCGGGACTGGCTGATATATAAGCATCCCAGTGAAAAACTTTCCTGGGGTACGCAGCTGATTGTCGGTGAAGGACAGGTCGCCCTTTTTGTCAAGCATGGACAGATATGCGATGTTTTCACCCCTGGAACATATACGCTGTCTACGGAGAACCTCCCCATTTTACGTGAACTGATCAATCTCCCCTTTGGTGGAAAAACCCCGTTTACCGCTGAAATATTCTATATCAATACGGTTACTAAGCTGGACATGATGTGGGGCACATCCGATCCGATTCAGCTTGTGGATCCTAAATATTATACCCGTTTGCGGGTGCGCGCCTTTGGGCAATTCGGTATGAAGATCAGTGATCACGTGCTGTTTATGCGGGAGCTTATCGGCGCGATGAATCCGTCGGATATTGTCAAGTTCCAAAAGGTTACCGATTACTTCAAGGGAATTTTGGTCACCAAAGTCAAATCGATTATCTCGGATCTGATGATCAATCAAAAAATTTCCGCCTTGGAAATTACCCCTATGCTGGAGGAGATTTCTGAAAAAGTTGAGGCCCAGTTGGAAGCGGATTTTGCAGAGTTTGGCCTGTCTCTCACGAAATTTTTTATCAAGTCAATAAATTTTCCTGATGAAGATTTCGAACAAATTAACAAAATTCTGGAAAACAGAGCGGAATTTGAAATTATGGGCGATAACCGGTATGCTACCATGCGCTCTTTTGACGTATATGAAGGCGCGGCTACCAATCAAGGCGGCGTTGCCGGTGCGTTTGTAGCCGGCGGTATTGGACTGGGCGCTGCCGGCGCTATCGCAAAAAATGCGCAAAGTGATCTGCAGTCGGCAGCGGGCGGGAAGTATTGTCCAGCCTGCCATGCACAAAACAACGCTGACGCGGCGTTTTGCAGCGGATGCGGCAAAAGCCTTACCCCGCAGGAAGAGGGCGCCTGCCCTTTCTGTGGGAAGAGCGTGGCGTCAGGATCGAAATTCTGTCCCTCTTGCGGACGAGAAATCAGTGAAAAGACTTGCGCAAAATGTGGTGCAAAGCTCACTCGCGACGCAAGGTTTTGCAATCAATGCGGCAACGCGGTAGAAGATACAACGCCTGTTTGTGGCGGATGCGGCGCAAAGCTGACCCCTGGCGCCAAGTTTTGTGTGGAATGTGGGAAGCAGGTGAACGGTGATGCATAAGAAAAGTTTCACAAGGGGATCGGCAGTAGCTTTGTTCCTGTCCCTATTTTTGACGGGAATCGTCCTGTTTTGGATTTTCGCGATATGTCGCCTGCAAGGAAGCGCTTTGTTTGTACCGGCGTTGTTGTTTGTGCTTATTAACCTTGCGGCGATTACTTTTGTTTCTGCGGGCGGCTCCTGGCTGTCTGGAAAAATGGGGATTGCCTTTTACGGAGGGCTTTGTACCGCCACAATTTTTTATACCTTGGCGCAGTTTATTCATTTTATAGTCGCCGTGAATACGGTCATGTCTGTTGAGGGATATGTTCTGTATCATTTGATTGTGCTTTTCCTCTACCTCTTAATTGCTTTGCCTATTGGTATCTTTGGCGTCGGCAGAGGAAATACCAACTCTCACTGAAAATTCAACGAACTATGCCGTCGCAGGCGGCGGAATGGAGATTATAATGAAAGATAACAAATGTCCGCAGTGCGGGGCTTCTATCGATGCCGCCGCAAGGGAATGCAAATATTGCGGTGAACCCCTAACCCCAACTATTGTGCAGCAGCCTACATATCAGCAGGCGCCGCAGCCTCAGCAGCTGTATCGCGGTCCGCAGCCAAATGGGAATGGAATCAACCCGGCCTGGCCCATTAAAAACAAGATTGTGGCTGGTGTGCTGGCTATTCTCTTAGGCAGCATTGGGATCCATAAGTTTTATTTGGGTCAGGTAGGACTCGGCATTATTTATTTGCTGTTTTGCTGGACAGGGATCCCAGCTTTTGTGGGATTTATTGAAGGCATTGTTTACTTGTGTTCCAATGATCACAATTTCCAAGTGAAGAATCGAGTTCGACTGCAATAAAAACGCAATAAAAAAACCTTTCTCATTTGAGAAAGGTTTTTTTACAGGCTAATGTACACAGAATAAAAGTCTGCTTATTTCTTCACCCGCTTTGAGAGACCGCATCATGCAGCAACCGGCCTTATATTCTTGCAACGCCGCTGTCCCGAGCAGCCTTTGCAACCGCTTCTGCAACAGCAGTGCTCACGGATTTATCCAGTGCGGATGGAATAATATAATCCGCTCTCAGCTCACTTTCCGGAATGCTGTTTGCAATGGCATATGCGGCGGCAATCTTCATTTCATCGTTGATATCGGATGCACGAACATCCAGCGCACCCCGGAAAATACCCGGGAACGCCAGTACGTTGTTGATCTGGTTGGGGAAGTCGCTGCGGCCTGTACCTACAATCGCAGCGCCTGCTTCTTTTGCAACGTCCGGCATGATTTCCGGCGTGGGGTTGGCCATAGGGAACAAAATAGGATTCTTGTTCATGCTGGCCACCATTTCCGCAGTTACGCAGCCCGGCGCAGATACGCCAATGAATACATCCGCGCCAACCAGCACTTCAGCCAGCGTGCCCTTTTTGCACTGCAGGTTGGTGATTTCAGCCATTTCTTCTTTTTCTTTGTTGAGCCCTTCCCGTCCCTTATAAATAGCGCCTTGACGGTCGCACAGGATTACATTTTTGAGACCCATGGAGATCAGCAGCCGGATGATAGCAATCCCAGCAGCACCTGCGCCGCTGGTAACAACGGTAATATCCTCCAGCTTTTTGCCGCACAGCTTCAGGGCATTGATCATAGCGGCCAGCGTTACCACGGCAGTGCCATGCTGGTCATCGTGGAAAATAGGAATATCACAGCATTCTTTCAGTCTGCGCTCAATTTCAAAGCAGCGGGGTGCTGAGATATCCTCCAAGTTTACGCCGCCGAAGCTGCCGGCAATCAACTGTACGGTTTTCACAATTTCGTCTACATCCTTGGAGCGCACGCACAGAGGGAACGCGTCTACGTCGCCAAAAGCTTTAAACAGAGCGCATTTACCCTCCATAACAGGCATGCCGGCCTCCGGGCCGATGTCTCCAAGACCCAAAACGGCGGTGCCGTCTGTTACAACCGCTACCAGATTGGCCCGACGCGTCAAATTATAGCTTTGGTCCACATCTTTTTGGATTTCCAGGCAGGGCTGCGCAACGCCGGGAGTATATGCCAGGGACAAATCATCCCGGGTTTCCAGGGGCGCACGGCAGACTACTTCAATTTTACCTTTCCAATCGGCGTGTTTTTTCAGAGATTCTTTTGCGTAATCCATTTTTTATTCTCCTTAAAATATATAAATAATCTTTAATAGAAGGAAGAGTTTATGTTAAATCTCCAGCGAATCAATGACAGAGCGCAGGGCGGCGGCGCTCTGCTCGATCTGCTTTTGCTCCGGCGCCGTCAGGGGAGATACGATAGACTGGGAAATACCATGTGCGCCCACAACAAAGGGGATGCTCAGGCACACATCATTTAGTCCATATTGTCCCTCTATCAGACTAGATACCGTCAGCACAGAATCGGTATCCCGGATAATGCAGGAACAAATACGGGAAACAGCCAGGGAGATAGCGTAATAGGTAGCGCCCTTGTTTGCAATGACCTTCGCGCCGGCGGTACGCACGTCGTCTTCTATTTCCAGCAGCTCCGCTTTGCCGCAACGGTTATGCTCATTGCAAATTTCCAGGCAGTATTTGTCCATAGGAATGCCGCCGATGGTAGCCAGCGACCACGGAATCACAGATGAATCCCCATGCTCGCCCAGCACATATGCGTGGACGTTTTTGGGGTTGAGTCCCACATGCTCCGCCAAACGGGAGCGCAGCCGGGCAGAGTCCAGCGTCGTGCCGGAACCGATTACCTGTGTGGTTTTCAGCCCGGATGTTTTTATAATCGCATATGTAATAATATCTACAGGGTTGCTTACTACCACATACACCGCGTTCGGCGCATATGGAATCACCTGAGGCATTACCTGCTTGACAATATTCACGTTTCCTTGGGCAAGGTCAATCCGGGACTGTCCGGGCTTTCTTGCGGCGCCCACAGTGACGATCACAATATCGGCGTCTTTGGCATTTTCGTATTGCCCAGCGTAAATATTTACCGGCGGACAGAAAGCGGTACCCTGGATAATATCCATGGCTTCCCCCTTTGCCTTATCGTAATTTACATCAATGAGAACAATTTCAGATGCCAGTCCTTGTACTGTGAGCGTATATGCGATGGAAGCGCCGACATTGCCTGCCCCAAGTATTACAATTTTCTTTCCCTTATTTGCCATTATATTCCTCAATTCATAATTTTATTCCAAATTACCCCATTATAAAATATTATACACCTTCCAGCCCACAAATGATAGAATGAATTTCACAAAAAATATCCATAAATCACGCAAAAAATTTGTTTATTATGGTTACCAACTATATTGGGATTTTACGTGCATTTTACTCTTATAACAATGCAATGCGCTAAAGTATTATAGTAAATTTAATCCTGAAAATACTGGTTTTTTTGTTAAATAGAAGACATTTAAGCAAATTGCACAAAAAAGTATTTCGACAAAATTAATTTTTTATTTTGAAAATCGGTTGCATGATCCAACATTATCCATTATAATTACATCGAACAGTGGCGTTGGCTAAGGAATAACGAAGTAAAAATGAAAGGGTGATAGTATCATGAAACGTACCATAGCAAGCCTGCTTGCAGCAGTTTTACTGATGTCAGCCGGGCTGCCAATTTCCGCGTTCAGTGATGAAGCAAATGCAAGCCGTGGTGTGGCCGTTTCAGAGACAATTGCTGGAAACGGAGCAATTGAAGTCTCGCTGGGACAGGCCATTCCGGTAAAAGGAACGGTTTCCTTTAATGTAACGCTTTCTAAGGATAGCGGCACTACCATCGGAAACCAGACAATTGCTCTGTCCAACGGGGCGGGAGAGCCATCTCAGCGGGTGGCTAAGTTTGACCATCTTGCCGGAGGAAGATATACTCTGACGGCAGAAAGCGACGGGTATCGCACCTTTACACAGACCGTTGACGTAGAGGAAGGCTATACCTACAAGTTAAATGTCAGCAACGGATTTCTTGAGGGATATACCTATCAGACAAAGGACGTGCATCCGGGCGTTCTGCTGGCAGGTGATCTGGATGGAAACGCAAAGGTCGACAACGTAGACGCAAAGCTGCTGGTCGGTTCCATGGATCAGAACAGCCGACGTGACTTGAATGGCGACGGCGTAGTTACGCTGACAGACCTGCAGATGCTGACCGCAAGTATGGAAGAAGACAGAGATCTTACTGCCACTGTAAAGCCAACGATTTCTTCTTCTCTGATTTCTCTGGAAAAAGACCCAAACACTACCGTCACAGGTGCATTGGAAAACCTGATAAGTGGAGAAGGCAGCGTAACACTGGCGCCTGCAAGTGGAAGCGAAATTTCTAAGGAAGCGCCTGTTGTGTTGAATTTTGACTTTTCCAAGTCCATGGAAAATACAAAAATGGAGGGACTCTCTCTAAAAAGTGGAGATGACTCCATTGCAAACGGCATTGTTCAAGTAACGTATATAAATGAAAATGGGGAAGAAGTTACCGTTGAGCTTCCTATACAATCAGAAGAAATCCAATTCCTGCTTGCTTCCAATGTACAGGTGAATAAAGAAGCAGACGGAACTTTGGTTATAGATTTCGGTGAAAAGGTTGCTGTTAAAAAAGTAACGCTCACCATCCATAAAATGGAGAAAAACAACAATCTGGCGGAAATCTCTCAGGTAGAATTTTTAAACGATATGGACACGCGTATTCCGCCTCCGACGATGGATATTCCGGAAAATGTAACAGCCAAGGCTGAAAGCGCCGCGTTTACTGTTACATGGAGTCCGTGCCGCAATGTTACCGGGTACGAGGTAGTGATTTCCGGTAACACCAAAAAGGGATTTGCCAAAGAAGTTAAGTCTGTATCTACAAACACGCTGAAGGTGTCCTCTCTTTCCAATAATAAGTTGGTAAATGGAGAGACATACACCATCCAGGTGCAGTCCGTCAATGGTGACTGGGAAAGTGGATATTCCAATGAAATTCAAGTTACACCCAAACCGGATAAGAAACCGGACGCTCCGGATAACCTTTCTTTGAAGGGCGCTTATCTAAGCATTTCCGCGGGTTGGAAAGACATGGATGATACCGATTTCTATAACCTGTATTACCGGGAATATGAAACCGGCGAATACATAAAGGTAGGCGGCATTCAGACAAACAGCTATACAATTGCCGATTTAAAGAATAAAACAAAATATCAAGTTTATGTGACGGGCGTGAACGAGCTTGGAGAGAGCCGCCCTTCCATCGTTTCTGCAATGGAGACTGTGGATATCAATCCCGCAAAGCTTCCGGAATATAAGCTGATCAACACTTCAAACGGCACCGGTGAAAAGAGCGCACATATTCAGGAGATTTTCCACTACCGGGGCGAAATGAAGGACAGCCCGCTGGATCAGGCAGAAACAAAGACAGCATGGGGCCTGGTGGATAAAGATTACGGCTCCTATCTACAGGTAGACGACTGGGATGACGGCGGAAGCTATCCTGGCACAACGAAAGGCGTTCGCGTTGTATTTGACGACACCTACATGATCAATTCTTTCAGCTTCCAGGAGCTGGAGGACAATTTAGGATGGTACGGCAATGTCTGTGTATATTATAAGGACATGGAGGACGGACAGCTAAAACAGGTTTCAGGACCTTCCATTACGGCACGAACCTCCGAAAACGGCCGCCGGTACTACACAGTTAAGTGGGACGAACCTGTTAACACCAACGAAATTCGTTTTGGGGTTGGCAGAACCAACAGCTATGTTCGAAAGATCATTATCTCAGAAGTACATTTCTACTATTACGATAGCCTGGAAAACGATATAAAGGCTTTGTATCAGGATGAAATGCACACCATACTGAAGGATACTGTAACGGAGAGCACTCTCGACGAATTGCAGACTCGTCTGGACACTAAAAATAACGGTGAGCTGCATCCGGATTATCAGATTTTGAAACTGGAGTTGGATACGGCGCGAGAGATTCTGCAAAACAACGACCTGGGTGAAAGCGTTGTAGTCCATACGGATATTACCGCTATGAAAGACGGTTCCCGTCTGGGCTTCTCCGGTCTGAACTCCTGGCAGCCTCTTGGCGTTACCGCTTACGCGGGAGAGCAGCTGATTATCTATGTTGGCCATAACACGAAAAAAATTGGAGAAAATACCAATCTGCAGCTGGTTGCAACCCAATATCACGCAGAGGCCAGCGCACTGTCCAAGTCGGTGACGACGCTGAAGGTGGGACGTAACGAGGTAAGCATTCCCCGAATTCAGACGCTGGACGTTGAATCAGGCGGCGCATTGTATATCCAATATACCGGTAACAACGCCAACGATTTGTACGCGGTCCGTGTCAGCGGCGGAACAGAAGTTCCCAAATTGGATCTGTACGGCGTGACAGACAACGAGGAACGTCTGGCCAGAGCGGCCGAATATATAGAGGCGCTGGATCAATATGTCGCTTCCATCAGCACGCTGCATGAGGAGCGCCACGCATCTCAAACCGCAGATACAATTCATTACGCATATGACGCCCAGAATTGTATCCTTGGCGCAACGGATATTATGCTGGATAAAATGCTGCTTTCGCTGCCTGCCCAGCAAGTCCTGAGCGGAGTGAAAAGTGGGACAGTGGCTGAACGCGCGCAGAATTTGATAGCTTCCATGGATGCTATGGGCGATATGATGCATTTGTTCTATCAGCATAAAGGACTAAGCGATTCCGCTACGTCCGCAAAAGATAAACTCCCTGCCCAGCATCTGAATATCCGGTATCAGAGAATGTTTGCAGGAGCCTTTATGTATGCTTCCGGCAACCATATCGGTATCGAATGGGGCTCTACTCCAGGAATGATGACAGGGGTTCCTGTTGTCAGTGATGAAAATGGAAAATATATCAGCGGCCAGTATTTTGGTTGGGGTATTGCCCACGAAATCGGGCATGACATCAACCAGGGTAGCTATGCAATCGCTGAAGTTACCAACAACTACTTTGCAGTACTTGCCCAGGCAAAGGACACAAACGACAGCGTCCGGTTTACTTACGACAATGTTTATAAGAAAGTGACGTCCGGCACAACAGGGTATCCCAGCAATGTGTTTACCCAGCTTGCAATGTATTGGCAGCTTCACCTAGCTTATGACTCCGGATATAACTTCAAAACCTACGATAAGTATGAAGACCAGCTTGCAAACCTGTTCTTTGCAAGAGTAGACACCTATGCGCGCGACACATCCCGGGCGCCTATGGCGCAGGAAAACGGCGTGGAGCTTACGCTCACCGGCACGGTAGATCAGAAGCTGATGCGTCTGGCCTGTGCGGCGGCAGAGAAAAATCTGCTGGAATTCTTTGTCCGCTGGGGCTTGATTCCGGACGAAGACACGATTGCGTATGCGTCTCAGTTCCCGGAAGAAACCCGCACAATTTACTATGTCAATGACGAATCCCGCGTATATTCCATTGAAAACGCCGCGAAAAAGGAAGAAAACTCTGTCGGCGGTAAGGACGTGGTCGGCGACGTTACCGTAACTGTGGACGAACAGCTTCAAAACCAGGTAACGCTGACACTGAGCAGTCAAGGCGTTGACCCAGAGGCAGTTTTGGGATATGAGATCCGTCGTTCTGTCATTTCAGGCGGCGAAGAAAAAGAAGAAGTAATCGGATTTACCACAGAAAGCACCTTTGTGGATCACTTCTCTACCATCAACAACCGGGTGGTTACCTATAAAGTGGCTGTTGTGGACAAATACCTGAACCGTTCCAATGTAAAAACCATAGAATCCGTTAAAATCGCGCACGACGGCAGCTTGGACAAATCCAATTGGAGCGTATCGACCAATCTTGTAAACACAGAAGAAGCCAATACGCCTCAGAACCCGTGTGAACCTTCTGAAAAGGAAATCAGCAAGGTAATTGACCAGGATGCGGAAACTGCCTTTATCGGACAGACAAGTGATGGCAGTGATCCGGAAGTGATTTTGCACTTCCATCGCGCGCTTACTATCACGGGCCTCAAGTATACAGTAAAATCCGGCACTGCTATAACAGATTATGAAATTCAGGTCAGCGATGACGGAACACAGTGGCGCACACTAGCCAGCGGAACCTTTGGCTCTGAGCAGGTAAAACGGGTTCTCTTCCCGAACGCGGACAAGGATAACCCATGGAACGCCAGCTATGAAGCTTCTTATCTGCGGATTGTGGCCAAAGGTCAGAGCGGGATAGAGCTTACCATTTCTGAACTGGACGTTTTGGGAACCACCGGCGATGACGTAAAATTTTCCGATACCAGCGAGGGACAGCCTTCCATTGGTATATTAAAGGAAGACTATGTATATGGAACGGATGAAACGCAAAAAATTCCTGCCGGTTCTATGGTCTTTACCGGCGCCTTTAAAGGAAACCCGGCATACAATGTGGTCATGCTTTACGATCAGGCTGGAAACATTGTAGGCGGTGTGAATGAAGACAGCGCTTCTTTGAAGGCTGAGCAGATTATTCTGGCCGATGTACCGGCAAGCGGCGATCTTGGAGAGACCTCCGACGGCGTATGGATTTACTGGATCACACCGGAGGACGGAACCGATCTGACGCAGGTCAGAGCGGAACTCTATCGAGTAAACGACGCTCTTACCAACCAGGGCCAGCGCTTAGTTGCAGACACGATGTTTGTGACGGTGCCCCAGGAACTTCCATACATTCAATTCACAAAATCGTAAATTTAGTCGGTAAAGGAGAAGCATATGAAAAAAAGTATAGTCAGTATTGCCATGCTGCTGGTATTCTCCTTCGCCCTTTTCCCGCTGCAAATCCATGCGGCGGGAAAAGGTAAGGTGACGCTCAGCGCAGCAAAACAGGATGCTGCAGTCTCTGTAGAAATTTCCGATGCTGCGCAAAAAGATATTACCTCTTTGCAATTAAGCCTGGGAATCTCAATAGACTCTCAGGACTTGGAAAAGGCGCAGATTCAATTTCAATTTGCAGATTCTATCAAAGGGACCTTCCGTGATTTCCGTCTCCGTAAGGACACAAAAACCCTGACCCTGTATATCGCAGGAACAAAGAATCTTTTTGAAAACGATTCTCTTACCCTTGGAACTTTGTCCGTAACGGGTATAGATGGACAGGCGCAGGTGTTTTTCATAGAGAATTCCCTGAAAACAGTTAATGGAGCGTATTCAGAAGAAACGCTTTCTGATATAACAGGCAATTCCGTAATTTTGGGAAAAAGCGAAACGAATGGTTCCTCGTCTTCTAACGAGGGCGGCACTACTCCTCCGTCTGGAAATCAGGCAGGCGGTTTAGACACCTCAAATCCTTCTGATAACACGAATACGCCTTCCGGCAACTCTTCCTCTTCGGGATCTTCTCACAGTTCCTCCAAGCCTTCTTCCAAGCCAATCTATGGAAACGGAACCAATACAAACACAGCTGGAGACATGGGAGATACGGAAGATACCGGCACTTCTACCATAGATAAATCCGGACTGGAAGAAGCAATTAAAATGGCTATTTCTTTAGAAGAAAACGACTACACGGCTGCAAGCTATCGGGAGATGGAAACAGCTCTGTCTGCGGCGCAGCAAATTTTGAATGATTTGCATGTATCGCAGGAGGAAGTCGATGAGGCAACGCTGAATCTTCAAAATGCGATAGGCGCGCTTCACCACGCAGGTCCCGATGACGTTGAAAGCGAAGACGATATTGAAAATACAAAGACGTCTGAAGAAAAGGACTCCGACAAGGCGGGGCAGACCGTTTTCTATATTGTACTGATTGTCGGCGTAATTGTGGTGGCAGGCGGCATAACAGCCGCTGTGATTCTATATCGCAAAAAGACGCGTTTTGTAAAGTAATAAAAGCATGAAAAAAGCGTTTCTGACCTTCGGGCAGGAGCGCTTTTTTGTACTCCCTGCGGCAAAATTGTCCCATTTGTGTAGCAAATATATCCCAATTTGCATAAAATGTTGTGGAGAATATATTAAAAATTATTTTTGAAGAAAAACACTTGAAATTTTTCATTTTTTGGCGTATAATACGAAATGTTGTATGTATTTATGAAATTTTAAGCTTTATAAAATGCAAAAGCACGGATGTAAGGAAGTAGCTGTGATGAATAAAATGGAAGAGATGAAACGAGAAGAACTGCAGGCTTGTCTGGATGATGCTAAGGAGAAGCTCGCCCAGTGGAAGAAAAAGGGAGTGTCCTTAGATTTAACCCGGGGCAAGCCCAGCCGGGAACAATTGGAAATTGCCAGTCCCATGCTGGAAATGGTGAAGGGGGATTCCTGTCAGTCTGTGGATGGAACCGATTGCAGAAACTATGGCGGATTGGAAGGCTTGCCAGAAGCCCGCGCGTTGTTTTCCTCTCTGCTTGGGATCCCAGCGGAAAATATTATTATTGGCGGGAACGCTTCCCTTAATTTAATGTACGATACAGTGGCCAGAGCGATGCTGTTTGGCGTATATGGTGGAAAAGAACCGTGGGGCAGACAGGGAAAAATCAAATTTCTGTGTCCCAGCCCCGGATATGACCGCCACTTCACCATCTGCCAGACTATGGGGATTGAAATGATCCCGGTGGAAATGACGCCGGACGGGCCAGATATGGATACGGTAGAACGGCTGGTGGCTGAGGACAGCAGCATCAAAGGAATTTGGTGCGTGCCGAAATTTTCCAATCCTCAGGGATTTACCTATTCCGATGCGGTAGTGGAGCGTATAGCGGCGCTGCAGTGCGCGGCGGATGATTTCCGTGTTTTTTGGGACAATGCGTATGCGGTTCATGAGTTGTATGATGAGATAGTGCCCCTCGCCGATATTTTTGCCTGTGCAAAAAAATACGGTAAGGAGGACCAAATTTTCTATTTTGCGTCCACATCAAAAATTACATACTCCGGAGCGGGACTGGCATTGTTTGCGGCAAGCGATAACAATATAAAGCAGATAAAACCATATCTTTCCGCCCAGACTATTGGTCCGGATAAGCTCAATCAGCTGCGCCATGTACGTTTTTTGCAAAACGCTGCAGGCGTGCGTGATATTATGCGTCAGCACGCAGCCATTGTCCGTCCAAAATTTGAAGCGGTAATCCGCGGCTTCCGAGAAAAGCTCACAGGTATTGCGCAGTGGACAGAGCCAAAAGGCGGATATTTTATCGATTTGGTAGTAAAAGAGGGCTGTGCCAAGCGTGTGTATGCCCTTGCGGCGGATGCCGGCGTGAAGCTTACCGAGGTAGGCGCTACTTATCCTTACGGGAAGGACCCGGCAGACGTGCATCTGCGTATTGCGCCAACTTTCCCATCATATGAGGACTTGGTACAGGCAATCGATATTCTATGTTTGTGTGTGATCCAGGCGACGGCTGAAAAAATTTTGTAATAAAAAAGGGGAGAAAATCTCCCCTTTTTATTGTATTGTAGAGGCAAAAAAGTCTTCTTATTCCGCCAATCCCCCCCGTCAGGATGGTTTTTTGTTGTCAAAGGGCAATGAAAAAGATATAATTGCGATTTCATCGTAGGGATTCGAACTCTTGCGCGGGGCAAGACAACTGCAAATGAAAAGACGGTCAACGCCATTAACCAAACACTTTGGACGGCAAAAGAAAATTAGACAAGGGGATTCAGATTGCAAAGTTTTTTCTTTTTCATTTTTTATTTTACACTTTTTTGATTTTATTGTCCAGTTTAAATTTGACAACGGATAGCGAACGAACCCGCATAAATGCTGGATTTATAACAAAAACACTATTGGTGTCCAAACCTTAGGAGTTCAGATTCCAATAGTGTCTTCAAGAAATATTATTCCAAGGCCTGCATGATACGCTCTCGCTCTCCGCTGCCATTCGTTGCAAGCCGTAGAAGAGGAATCTCATATTTCTTCAAAATAGAGTTTTTCAATGCATCGCGCTTTAGTTGCTCCGGTTTATTTTCATGAAAGGCAAAACCATCCACTTCAATCACGAATTTGCAAGACTTATCCTGTTTATAATAAACGACAAAATCTAAAGACGCTCGGTTATTGACGTAAGCCAATTCTTCGTCCATGAGCAAATCTACCGAGTTGATTAGATTGCGCAATAGCACGCCACGTGTATAACTGAAACGTTTATACTCCGGCTGTATAAGGATTTCCTCTAGCAACACGCGGAGCGCCTCCTCCGACTGATAACACGCTTCCGAATCCATTTTAGCTTTCAAAGGAAGCAACTTGCGGGAATACTGCTTATACAATAAATCAAAAATCGATACTACCCGGCTCTCAATGACATTTTCATCAAGCGTACTATACTGCATATAGCGAATTAGATCACCAATATCCTTTCCCTTTTTATAAAAAAGATCGTGATCTGTGACCAGTACAAACTGCTTAATTGCACGAGATACTGCTACATTCACCATGTGAGGATCGTCTACGAAATTCAGACTCCGCTGACCCTGCCAAGAACTGTCCAATACAGTGGATAATATCATTACATCTTTTTCACGTCCCTGGTATTTATGTACGGTGTCGCTTTCGATACCGTCAGGCATCAGACTACCAGCAACATTGGCCTGCTTGCGGTAAGGCGTAACAAAACCAATTTGGCTGTTCTCGGCTTCCAGGTCAGAGTTCTTCAAAATTTCTTCAACCGTTACATCCAATTCTCGCTGATTATATGTTCCTTGTTTCTCTCCCTTCGTAACCCTGCGCATATGGTTTCCTTCCGCCGTTTTGTAAAGTACCAGCGGAGTCTGTGACAAATCGGAATTTGTATAAGGGATTAATTCGCCTCCATAATATTTCTGGTTACAAAACTGAATAATTTGTGGGTGACAACGATAATGCTCTCGAAGAATTTCGCGCGGCAGATTATCGCCATATAAACCAATCATAGAAGATAAAATGCTGTGTTTAAAATAATTGTATACAGGGCCAGGCGGTGCTTTTTTTAGCTTAGACTCAATTTTTGCATCGGTTATCTGCGGGAGCTGTTTTACATCGCCCACCACGATCACATTGCGGCAACAGGAAAAGGCCAGCACACCAGTAATTAAGTCCACCTGTGACGCTTCATCGATGATGACATAGTCGAGCAAATAATTCTGGGGAATAGAGCGGCGTAAAGCGTGAGTCGTGCTGAGAATAATGGGATAGGTTTCAACAAACCGCCCAAATCTAGCCTTAAAATTCTTTTTTGTAAAATCACCTTTCGGTAACACACTATGACTTTCATACAGACATTTGCGAAATAACTTTTCAGAATACTGCTGATGTTGTTCGAGCAGTGCGTCAAACGATGCGCCATCCAACTGGTTGTCTAATGCCGCAACAGCCTTCTCTAGCTTTTGAATTTGCTTTTGGTAAAAGGCTCGCTCAAGCAATAGTAATACCGAAGTTTCCTGTTGCTGAAGTTTTCGAAATGAACCTCTATACTTTATAAGCATTTTCAATCTATACATCAACTTTTCAGTATACTCTCGTTCTTTTGCCAGTGAGGTTTCTGCGAGGAAGGAAATAATTCGATCCGAATTTGCCCTTAACATGGGGAGCTTTCCAATTTCTACGACATCTTGACGACTATAATACTCGTTAAAATGCTCTTGTTCTAACTGCCAGGCCTGAAGTTCTTGTTTCAACTGTGCCCGTTTTCTGTCTATTTTTAATAGTTCGTTGAGCCGCACATTTAGGCTCTCAATGTTCTGAACGAGCTCTTCCTTCTTTTCTGTGCAATCCCATTCATCCACATGAGGCCGGGGCAGGTCAGCAAAGAATGCATCCTGATTCGTTTTTTTGCCCAGCAATGCAGTGAGAAAGCCATACCCCTTTTTTGTCATTTTTTCAATGACGTTTTTCACCGCCTCATTATTGTTGGAGGTCACCGCTACGGTTTTTCCCTGAATTATTAGATTGGCAAGAATGTTTAAAATTGTCTGTGTTTTCCCCGTACCTGGCGGTCCCTCAATCACAGACATGGAATGGGTAAGAGCATTTTCCAATGCGACTTTCTGGCTTAGATTAAAACGGAACGGGAATATAATACCATTCATAGATGGAGTTCTGCTTTCAACAGACTGTTGGTTCAAATACCTCCCCAACACACTCTCAGAATGAACAAAGGTTAACTGGTCCATTTCCCGCTTTAAAAATGCTTCTTCCGCTAAATCGTCTGCTGTATATTGAGAAATCTCACGCAAATACGTCAAGGTTTGTTGAGCAGTTTCAGAGGACGAACCATCTTCCACAAGGGATAGTTCTTCGGAACGTATCGTTTGAAAAGTATCATTCTTTTGAATAATGCGTATATAGTTTTTAAAATCGAGTATGAGTCGAGGTTCATAGACGGGGAGTCCCTTTACATAGGCGACCTTTCCATTCAAGCTTATACTTTTGGGATTTTCCAGGACCACCACATTGTTCGTATTATAAAAATAGGAACGCCCGCCAGAATATGTTACTTGCACCTTTCGGCCGGAAACATCCAAGACAATGTCAATAATTGAATCGGTTTTATCTTCACCCTTAATTAAAACCATTATTTTTTCTATATCCATATGATCATACCTTTTGAAATCATATAAATTTCCATTTGTTTTTTACTTCTTAATTATACCATAGTATTATACATGCTGCTACAATATTCATTGCACTATAATCGTAATTATTGTAAGACCTAATGGTTTCTATGAATCCTCATTTCTTTTTCAGGTTAAATTTCTCATAATAAATTGTAATATAAAAGTTTCTTTTCCACCTGTTTCGTCAGTTTGCTTTTTGATTTTAATAGGTTACTTTTCGTGTCCAATTTGGAGGAAATATTTTAATGTCATAGCTTCCCCTTACACTGAATAATTAAAATAAAAAGACAGGATAATGAAATGTCAAATCATTACTCAGAATCAAACAAACTCTCATCAAACGGTACTTCAATGGAGAAAGAATATCCCATCTCTGCGCCGAATCCGGCGTCGCACGCAGCACATTTCTATGAATGGTTAAAACAAGTCAATTTAGCGGTTTCCATAGATGGGAATAAAATCACTATGCGCGAGATCAACGAACTTAGACGCAAGATGCAGAAACACGAAAACATGATTAAAATTCTGCAGTCTGTCGATTGCACGGTATTCTCTCAACTAAGGACAAGTTGTCGGCGTTGGAATCGTTTTTCTCTTATCTGAAAAAAAGAGCTGTACTGTTATAGATACAGCTCGGAAGCAGAGTTTATAAAAGAAATCGGCAAATATATCGCGTTCTACAACGAACGCAGACCACATAGTTCAATCCACTACAAAACGCCGAACGCAGTTGAAAAAGCTTCTTATGACAAAGAAAATAGAATAGGTGCAATCGGACATATCAGTTCGAATCATGCATGATTTTGTTTTTCGTTGGACACTTCTCACGCTTTTTCAGAAACACTGTCCGATTGACACATCCATTGTTATGGTAAGAAAAGCCTGTAAATAAAGCTTTTTTCAATAAAAATCGGTTGTAATTCAAACACTTCTGTTCAAATTACAACCGGGTTTCAGATGGCGGAGAAGGAGAGATTCGAACTCTCGAACCGCTTTTGACGGTTACGCGATTTCCAATCGCGCGCGCTCGACCAACTACGCGACTTCTCCATACAGGGCACCCCATGGTCTCTCTAGAGTGCCCTATTATTATATCATGCTTTTTTTTAAAAATCAAGCATTTTTTTATTTTTCTGTAGGAAATCCTTACAGTTCTACTTCCCCTTCAAAAATCCGTTTCGCCTCGCCGGTAAGCAGCACTCCATCGTCCGTATACCGTACAATCAAGTCTCCTCCGGGAAGCTTCACCGTCACATCGGTGCCTTTTTTCAGATATCCAAGCCGGGTAGCAGCCACTACCGCCGCACAGGCTCCTGTGCCGCACGCAAGTGTCTCTCCATTGCCGCGCTCCCAAACCCGCATTTTCAGCGTCACTTCATTGACCACGCGTACAAATTCCGTGTTGATCCGCCCTGGGAAGATATCTGCATTTTCAAAGGCAGGACCTACCTTTTCGATATCCACATCATCTACCCTGCCGCAGAACACTACGCAGTGGGGGTTACCTACAGAAACACAGGTGATATTGTACGTTTCCCCACCAATCTGTACCGGACGATCCACAATCTCGTCTCCACCAAGGGTAGTTCCGATATCCGCCGGCGACAGACTGGCCTGCCCCATATCCACCGAGACGGACGAAACCTTTCCGTTCATGGTATACAGACGCAGCGTGCGAATCCCGCTGGCAGTCTCAATCTGCAACACTTTTTTCACCGTGACGCCGGTGTCGTACAAATACTTTGCCACACAGCGGATGCTGTTGCCTGCCATCAGCCCTTCGCTGCCATCCTGGTTGAAGATACGCATTTTCGCATCTGCCACATGAGATTTCTCCATGAGCACGATACCAGTACCGCCAATGCCGCAGTTGCGGTCACACAGGGACACGCAAAGGGATTCGGGACAGGTAATCTTTCCATCAAAGTTATCGATAAAAATGTAGTCGTTGCCGCTGCCTTCCATTTTGGAGAAGCGTACCTTCTGCCGCATAGTCCGCATGTTGTTTATATCTACATTTTCCGTATTCTGCTGATTGTAACGAGACGCAAAGATATCCGCTAGGGCGTTGGCTGTGTCCAAAGAAGTAAGACACGCGATAGAAAGCTGGATGGCCCGACGGTGAAGCGTAATATAATCGCCCACCGTATCGTCGTGCACCGCGCCAGTGTAAATTACGTAGCTAATTTTGCCGGATTCCAGCAGCTGCATCATATCGTCACCCTGATCCATACTGCGAACGGTATTCACTTCAATTCCCAACTGGGAAATGGTTTTTGCCGTATCCGGGGTAGCGTAAATTTCGATACCCAAATCGTGGAATTTTTTTGCCAGAGTCACCACTTCAAAGCTGTCATACTCACAAACGCTGATCAGCGCGCCAATTTTACCGTGGCTGGGCAGTTTCAGATCAAATCCCGCGGAAGTAAGTCCCTTGAAAAGGGCCTCCGCCATAGTCCGACCAATGCCCAAAACCTCACCGGTAGATTTCATTTCCGGCCCCAGAATGGAGTTTACATCAGACAGCTTTTCAAAGGAGAACACCGGCACCTTTACCGCAAAATAGGGCGGTGTTTTATACAGTCCTGTACCATAGCCCAAATCTGCCAAAGCTGCGCCGGTCATTACCCGGCTGGCGATATCTACCAGAGGGACGCCGGTTACCTTGCTGATATACGGAACGGTACGGGACGCACGGGGATTTACCTCAATCACATACAGCTCGCCATGATAAATGAGATACTGAATGTTGACAAGTCCCTTTGTTCCCAGAGAAAGGGCCAGCTTTGTAGAACAGTCAATGACCTTTTCCAGCATTAAATCATTAAGATTATAGGGAGGATACACAGCGATAGAGTCGCCGGAGTGAACGCCTGCACGTTCGATATGTTCCATAATACCGGGAATCAGCACATCCTTACCGTCGGAAATTACATCAACCTCCAACTCTGTGCCCATCATATATTTGTCCACCAGAACAGGGTTGTCAATCTCCCCGGAGAGAATAATCTCCATATACCGGCGCACGCTTGCGTCGTCATAGGCGATGGTCATGTTCTGGCCGCCGATTACGTAAGAGGGGCGCAGCAAAACAGGATAGCCCAGTTCGTTAGCTGCTGCCAGCGCCTCCTCGCAGGTCATAACGCCGTGGCCCTTAGGACGACGGATGGAAAACTCCTCCAGCAATGCGTCAAAACGCTCTCTGTCTTCTGCGATATCGATACCGTCTGCAGAAGTACCCAGTATTTTGATACCGTTTTGATCCAGGAATTTCGTTAGTTTGATGGCAGTCTGACCGCCGAAGGCCACAACTACACCCACCGGGTTCTCGGCCTTGATGATGTTCATTACATCTTCCTGACAAAGCGGCTCGAAATACAGACGGTCTGCTGTATCATAGTCGGTGGAAACCGTTTCCGGATTGTTGTTGACGATTACTACATCATAGCCAAGCTCCTTTAGTGTCCATACGCAATGGACGGAGGAGTAGTCAAACTCGATACCCTGACCGATTCGAATCGGACCGCTTCCGAGTACCATAATAACCGGCTTACCGCTTTTCGGGAAGGTGCGGGATTCGCATTCCGTGTCATAGGTTGAATAGAAATAAGGCGTTTGGGCTGCAAACTCCGCACCGCAGGTATCCACCATTTTGTACACAGCGGTGCTGGCCGGCAATTCCTTACGTCCAGAAAGCGCGGTGAGAGCCGCGTCTGTATAGCCCAGCTTCTTTGCCGCATAGTAGTCCTCGTCAGACAGGCCGCCGGTAATTTTCTTTTCAAATTCCGCAAGGCTCTGCAGCTTATAGAGGAACCAGCGGTCAATTTTTGTAATTTTATAGACCTCTTCTATGTCCATACCGCCCTTAAGCGCTTCAAACACAGTGAAAATTCGCACGTCGTCCTGCGCTGCCAAGCGCTCCGTTAGAGACTGTGTCGTTTTCGGCTGCATGTTAAGGGTATCCAGAGAAATTTCCGCCCCCCGAACAGCCTTCATCACTGCCATTTCAAAGGAAGGTGCGATAGACATGACCTCTCCGGTTGCCTTCATTTGCGTGCCCAGCTTCCGGCTGGAATTGACAAATTTATCGAAAGGCCATTTGGGGAATTTCAGCACCACATAGTCTACGGTAGGTTCGAAGCAGGCACAGGTTTTTCCGGTAATCTCGTTCTGGATTTCATCCAGCGTGTATCCCAGGGCCAGCTGTGTAGTCACCTTTGCAATCGGGTATCCTGTGGCCTTAGACGCCAATGCGGAAGAACGGGAAACCCGCGGGTTTACCTCGATCACAGCATATTCAAAGGATTCCGGATTGAGTGCAAACTGGCAGTTGCATCCGCCTACGATGCCAAGCTCCGACACAATATCGAGAGACGCGGCGCGCAGCATCTGATATTCCTTAGTAGTTAGAGAAAGCGCGGGCGCTACCACAATGGAGTCGCCTGTATGGATCCCCACAGGGTCAAAGTTTTCCATAGAGCAGATTGCGATGGCGTTATCCGCAGAGTCCCGCATCACTTCAAACTCAATTTCTTTCCAGCCGGCGATATACCGCTCGATAAGTACCTGGGTGATGGGAGACACATCCAACCCTGTACGGGCGATGACGCGCAGCTCCTCTTCGGAATATGCCACGCCGCCGCCGCCGCCTCCCAGGGTAAAGGCTGGCCGTACGATTACAGGGTATCCGCCGATCCGATTAGCTACTTCCACACAGCCGTCTACGGTATTTGCAATATCGGAGGGCACCACAGGCTGGCCGATTTTGGCCATAGTATCCTTAAACAACTGCCGGTCTTCCGCCCGGTCGATGGCATGGGCGTCTGTGCCAAGCAGGCGCACGCCCTGCTCCTCCAAGTATCCGTCCTTGGAAAGCTGCATTGCCAGTGTAAGTCCAGTCTGTCCGCCAAGCCCTGCCAGAAGACTGTCGGGCCGTTCTTTTTCAATAATCCGCTTGACGGTTTCCACCGTAAGCGGTTCCAAATAAATTTCATCCGCAAGGGCGTTATCTGTCATAATGGTAGCGGGATTGGAGTTCACCAGCACCACATTGACCCCTGCTTTTTTCAGTACGCGGCACGCCTGAGCGCCCGCATAGTCAAATTCTGCTGCCTGACCGATTACGATGGGTCCGCTTCCGATCATCAGAACCTTTTTGATACTTTTATTCAGCGGCATTGTTTGTTCCTCCCATCCAATTGATAAACTGATCGAGCAAAGGGTTCTTTCCCAAAGGGCCGGAGCACGTTTCGGGATCAAACTGTACGGAAAACGCCCGCAGGGCTGGATATTCAATCCCCTCACAGGTGCCGTCGTTTGCGTTGATCATTGTAACGCGGCCACCCTCGCCGATACTGTCGGTCTCTACTGCGTAGCCGTGGTTTTGGCTGGTAATGTAGGTTCGATGGCCAAAAATTTCTTTGGCCGGCTGATTGGCGCCTCTATGACCGTATTTCAGCTTAATGGTTTTGCCACCATTTGCCAGGGCGAGCATCTGGTGTCCCAGTCCTATCCCAAGCATGGGCACCTTACCAAGAAGGCAACGGATTTCTTCTATGTATTCTGTATTCTCCGTCGGATCACCAGGGCCGCCGGAAAGAACAACCCCATCCGGATTGCCGGCAAGAATATCCCCCGCCAAAGTGTGACAAGGTACAGCCGTAACCGTGCAGCCCTGTGCAGTCATCCATCTAATGGTGCTTTTTTTACAGCCATAATCGATTAGGGTAACTTTGTGTTTCTCCTCACCCTGGGCCGGATATACAGCAGGCGTATCGCAGGATGCTTTTTTCACCGCGTCGGTAATGGTATAGGTATGCAACGCAGACAGATCCGCCGGTACGCTGTCCGCGATGATGGCGTTCATCACACCCTTCTCCCGGATAATTCGAGTGATCTGCCGGGTATCTACACCAAAGATTCCGGGAATTCCCGCCTTTTTCAAAAATGCGTCTACCGTACCTGTACTACGGAAGTTGGATGGCGTATCGCACCATTCCCGCACCACATATCCGCTGGGAGCGGGCTTTCCTTCCCAGTCTTCCTCGTTCATGCCATAGTTCCCGATAAGCGGGAAGGTCTGCAGTACAATCTGTCCGCCATAGCTGGGATCCGTGAGGGTTTCGATATACCCTACCATACCGGTATTGAACACCAATTCCCCTACCGCGTCTCCCTCGGCGCCGAAACGGTATCCCTCAAACACCTGTCCGTCGTCTAAAATCAAATACGCTTTTTTCATACTACTATTTATACCTTTCTTTGGCTTATTCCCATCCTGCCGAAACTTATCTTCACTGCCGCAGCAATTTTACCAGAAGCGCCTTGATCACGTGAAGCTTGTTTTCCGCCTGATCATAGATTTCCTGCGCATGATCCGCAAAAACCTGCTCCGATAATTCCCCACCCCGGTTGGCGGGCTGTTTGTGAAGTACCAGCAAATCCTGTGCGCCGGCTGACGTGATGGTATTGTCAATTTCTCCCCATGTCGCTCCGGGTCCCGTATATATAATATCGGCGCCGGCTGCAGCATCCGCAAGATTTTCAAACAAAGTCCAGCCTTTTAAAAGCAGAGGTTCTCCGTCTGTTTCCCGGCAGGGCGCCGTCAATGTGGCCACTTCCATTCCCATAGCCAGCGCACCGGCAATCAAACTGTTTGAAGCGGCTCCAGCAGGGCCGGCATAACATAGCCGCAGTCCTGCAAAGGAACCGCACCGTTCCCGAATGGTCATAAGATCCGCAAGGGTACCACAGGGATCCGCCAGATCCGACGCTCCGTTGAGAACGGGCACACTGCTTTCTGCCGCAAAGGCGCCAAGCACCGTATGGGGTAGAGCACGCAGGGCAATTATATCCACAAAACGGGAATAGCACTGGGCGCTTTCCCGTATCCGGGATCCGTCCTGATCCCGCAGGCTGTCTGCCGGCAGTGACACCGCCTGGCCCCCAAGATCATACATCCCCACCTCCAGACAGATCCGCGTGCGGGAAGAAGAGCTTCCTGGCACGATTCCAAGGGTTTTTCCCTGTAGCAGTAAATGGGGCGTGCGGCGTTGCTTCTCATATTTCAGCTGATCCGCCAGGTTCAGTATCTCATGAATCTGCTTTGCGTGCAGCTCCGATATCGTTAAAAAATGCTTCATTCTGCAATTACCCGTTTCAAAATTTCTATAGCTTCCTGCAGCAACTCCGTTGGAATATTCAACGCCGGCAGCAGACGAACTTTGTCCTTTGCCGTCAGCACAAGCACGCCGGCGCGGGCCGCCTGTGCCATAATCTCACCAGCAGGCTTAGCACAACGGATTCCCAGCATCAATCCCCGGCCTGTCACATCCACTACGCCGTTCGCTCCCGCAAGGAGATCACGAATTAGCTGTTCTCTCTGGAGAACTCCCGAAAGAAGTTCGTCGTTGATTCTGTTTATAATATTTACAGCGCCGGCTGCCGCTACAGGGTTGCCTCCAAAGGTGGAGCCATGAGAACCAGGCGTAAGCACGTCGGCGCACCGACTGCCAAAAAGGGTGGCGCCCATAGGCAGCCCGCCGGCAAGGCCCTTCGCTGTGGTGACAATATCCGGTGTTATTCCATAGTGCATATATGAATACAGGCTGCCGCACCGTCCGTTTCCAGTCTGCACCTCGTCGATGATCAGCAGCATATCCCGCTGTTGGCATAATTCCCACGCCGCCTGTATATACTCTGCGTCCAGTACGTTGACGCCGCCCTCTCCCTGGATCGTTTCCAGCATAACGGCACAGCACGCTTCACCGTCCGCCAGGCGGTACAAATCTTCTATATCCCCCGACTGGGCATAAACAAAGCCGCCTGTAAAGGGGCCGAATTCCGTATGGAAGCTGTCCTGACCGGTAGCAGACAAAGTGGTGATGGTCCGGCCATGGAAAGACCCCCGGAGAGTGATGATGGTGCTATGGGACGCATCCCCATATGTAAGATAGGCCCGTCTGCGGGCTGTTTTAATAGCACATTCGTTGGCTTCTGCGCCAGAGTTGGAGAAGAACACTCGTTCCATCCCTGTACGCTCACAGAGAATTTTAGCAAGGCGGGCTGTCGGTTCGCTGTAATATAAGTTAGACGTATGCTGCAGGCAAGACAGCTGCGCAGTCACTGCCTGGATCCAATCGGGATCCGCAATGCCAAACTGGTTAACCGCGATGCCGGAGCCAAGGTCAATATATCGATTTCCCGCCGCGTCATAAGCCAGGGACCCCGCTCCTCGAATCAGCTGTACAGGAGCGCGGTTATAGGTTTTTGCGATATATTTGTTCGTCAAATCCAGTGTGTTTTCCATATATACACCTTTCTGTGCATCTCAGCCGCCGACAAACATGGTGCCAAGCCCCGCGTCGGTAAATATTTCAATTAAAATAGAATGCGGCACTCTGCCGTCAATAATAAACACTCGGTTCACACCCTGGCGGATAGCGTTCTTACAGCAGTCCACCTTTGGGATCATCCCTCCGTCCAGCACCCCTTCCTTCGCCAAGCGTAAGGTATCGGACACAAAAATTTTTGAAATCAAGGTGTCCGGGTCTGTTTTTTCTCGGAGCACACCGGGGGCGTCTGTCATAATAATTAGAGATTCTGTTTGCAGTGCCCCCGCAATCCGGGACGCCGCTGTATCTGCGTTGATGTTATATACGTTCCCCTGTCCGTCGCTGCCTACGGTGGAAATAATCGGGATATACCCACGCTCCAGTACGTCCGCAATGGGACGGGTATCAATATCGGTAATCTCGCCTACAAAACCCAGACGGCTGTCTGCCGCCTTTGCTCGAATCATCCCCGCGTCGATGCCGCACAAACCAATAGCGCGCCCGCCCTTGCGGGTGACCAGATCCACCAGGCTTTTATTCACCTTCCCAGCCAGTACCATCTGCACGATATCTACCGTCTCTCGGTCTGTAACCCGCAGCCCGTCTACAAAGCTGCTTTTTTTGCCCACACGGTGGAGCATATCTGTAATTTCGGGACCGCCGCCGTGCACCAGCACCACCTTAATGCCAATAGCGCTGAGGAGTACGATGTCCCCCATAACGGCGTCTTTCAGTTCCTCGTTGATCATAGCGTTGCCGCCGTATTTGATCACAATGGTTTTATCCTTATATTTCTGGATATACGGCAACGCCTGAATCAACACCTGCGAGGTGAGTTCTGCGCTAGGCTTTATTTCGCTCATGTCCGATAGTCTCCGTTTATCTTTACATAATCATAAGTAAGATCGCAACCCCATGCCTGGGCGCTGGCGTCCCCGCTTTGCAAGTCTACAAGTATCTGTATATCATCCTGGGTAAGGATTTTCTTTGCGGCGTCTTCATCAAAGGGAATCCCAGCGCCGTTTTTGCACACGGCAACCTCGCCCGCTTCGCTTTTAAAGGACACATTGATTTTGTTCGTATCCAATTCTGCGCCGCTGTAGCCCAGGGCGCACAGGACTCTGCCCCAGTTTGCGTCTGCGCCAAACATTGCGCTTTTTACAAGAGAAGAGCAAATAACGCTTTTCGCCGCCGTTTTTGCTGTTACCACGTCCGCCGCGCCGGATACGATACAATCCAGCAACTTTGTAGCCCCTTCCCCATCCGCCGCAAGCATACGGCACAGGGAGCGGGTAACTGCCGCCAACGCAGCACAGAAAGCAGTATACGCGGGACCTTCTTCAGTGATCTGTGAATTTTGCGCCATTCCGTTGGCAAGCACAGTCACCATATCGTTGGTAGAGGTGTCCCCGTCAATGCTCAGCATATTGAAGGAATCGGGCACGTCATCCGACAGCGCCTTTTGCAGCATCCCTGGAGAAATGTTACAGTCGGTAGTAACAAACACCAGCATGGTAGCCATGTTTGGATGAATCATACCGCTGCCCTTAGCGATACCGCCGATTTTGCACTGTACGCCGTCAATTTCAAAAGCGACCGCTACCTCTTTTTTCACAGTATCCGTGGTCATAATTGCAGTCGCCGCGTCTGCGCTGCCATTGTCGTCTGCCGACAAGCCGGCCGCCAGCGCGTCAATATGGGTACGCACCGGCTCCAGAGACAGGGACGGCCCGATCACACCGGTGGACGCTACTACAATATCCTGCTGTGATATATCCAGCGCCTGGGCCGCCAGCGCGCACATGCCGGTTGCGGTTTCTATACCGTCGCCGGCGCATGTGTTGGCAATGCCGCTGTTGCAGATAATAGCCCGGGCATATCCGTTTGCCACATGGTTTTTCGTCACCGCAATGGGAGCGCCCTTTACCAGATTTCTCGTATATACGCACGCCGCCACCGCCTCTTTTTCGCTGACGATCAGCGCCAGGTCCTTTTTTGTTTTATTTTTGCGGATGCCGCAGTGCACCCCGCCCGCTTTGAATCCTGCCGCGGCGCAGACACCGCCTTTTATAAAATCCATATCGGTCACCAATTCTCTAAAATTCTTTCTTTATATTATACTTTGTTTGCCCTGATAAGTCAACAATTGTCCACCCTGTAGAAAACTTTTTCCTGTTTCCTCACTTGCCAAGACGCAGCCCTTTTGTTTGGGGCTGTCCGGTCATAATATTAAAGCTTTGCACTGCTGCGCCGGACGCGCCTTTTCCTAAATTATCGTATCGGGCGCAAAGCACTACCCTGTCTTCATTTCCATGAACGGATATTTCCATTCCGTCCCAGTCTGCATATTTGCCCGCAGAGAGAAATCCTGCTTCATCTGCCTCAGACAGATATTGGACTACCGGACCGGTGTACAAGTTCTGATACACGGCGCGCACGTCCTTCGCGCTGCCTTGAAGCATCTCCCGATGCACTGGTACAGTCACTTCCATGCCGCAATAGTAGTCCGCCACAATAGGACAAAAAATGGGAGCTGTGGTCAGGCCGCACAAAGTCTGCATCTCGGGCAGGTGCTTATGGGTTTGGGCCAGGCCGTACTGCCGTGGCGCATCCAACAGGGAGAGGCGGCCGCTGTCTTCATATCCGGCAATCATTTTCTTACCGCCCCCACTGTAGCCGGTAATAGAGAAGCAAGAAAGAGCTACGCTTTTGTCCAGGAGTCCCGCATCGATTAACGGGCGCACCAAGGCGATAAAACCACTGGCGTGACATCCGGGATTGGCAACGCGAGGCGCTTCCTCAATGGAGCGGTGAATATCTGCAGAAAGCTCCGGAAAACCATACGTCCAACCCGGAGCCGTTCTATGGGCTGTAGAAGCATCGATTACCCGTACTGCAGGATTTTCAATCATAGCGGCAGCTTCTTTTGCCGCCCCGTCGGGAAGGCAGAAAAAAGCAATATCGCAGCTATTCAGCGCCTGACGGCGTGCAGCGGCATCTTTGCGCAGTTCATCCGGCAAAATCAGCAGTTCCAAGTCGTCACGGTCAGATAACCGTTCCCAAATCTGCAGACCTGTTGTTCCTTCTTTACCGTCTATAAATACTTTTGTCATTGTACTCTCCCGTTTCTTACAATTTATGTTTTAAAAAATATAAATCGGGGGTATATCACTAAAATTCCGATTATTTAGTCATTATATTTGTATAATTATACATCCCTTTTCTTTTCTTGTCAAGGCAATTTCTGTGAACAGGTATGATTTGTGGATGTGCACAATCCCTGGCAGAAAGCCCTGTATGGCTTTGTATAAATATAAGGGAGGTACATGCTCCGTTATATTTCCTGCGGTTGACTTATACTAAAAACAAAACGGGGAGAAAAACTCCCCGTTTTGTTTTCCTATCTGCCAAACACCATACTGCCCGCGCGAAAGGTCACGCCAATGCCGGCTGCTCTGGGATCATTTTCCCCGGCAAAGTACAATGCGCCCCTGGTAGGATCCTCCCCACACGCGGCTTGTCGTACCGCTTCCATAGAAATAGCCATATCCATTTCCGATTCTGGAGAACCCTGGCCGATTCGCCCCTGTTCCACACTGGGAAACGCTCCAACAGAAAAGATTACATTCACCACCGTGTCTGGGAAACCTGCGTGCTCCACTCGATTGAGCACCACTGCTGCCGCTGCTACCCGGCAGAGATAGGGTTCTCCCTGACATTCGGCGCTGATCAGCTGCGCCAGCAAAGACTTTTCCGCCTGGGTAAGGACCACGGCCTTGCTCGTATTTTCCTCTTCTCCTGCAATACAGGCTACTGTTTCTTCCTGCTTTACTTCGGCGGCTCCTGCCCCGCATGCAATCCCCGTAAGGATTACACTAAGCAGCATAGCTGCTCCGCAAATATATAGGATACCGGACTTTTTCATAGGAACACCCCCTGCTTTTTACAGAGTAAGGTTTTCCCGGAAAAATTTGTAATATACCTCCTAAACAAAATTTGCATAAAAAAGGAGATGGCGCATCGTCCATCTCCTTTTTCATTACTCTGCAGCTTCGTCGATCAATTTGATCATTGCCATTTCCGCAGCGTCTCCGCGGCGGGGGCCAAGCTTGTATATTTGTGTATATCCACCGTTTCTGGAAGCGTATTTCGGTGCGATCTGATCAAACAGCTTCTTCACCACATCTTCCTTTGTGATATATGCAAGCGCCGCACGGCGGGAGGCAAGGGTATTTTTCTTGCCAAGGGTTATCATCTTCTCTGCCATGGAACGGACTTCCTTCGCGCGGGTCAGTGTTGTTTCAATTGTTCCGTTCTCCAGCAGGTAGGTTACCATTCCACGGAGCATGGCGTTTCTGTGGGCCGTCGGCCTGCCAAGCTTTCTTGTTCCGGGCATGTTTATGTCCTCCTTTTCGCAATACTATTTTTGGAAAGCCTCTTACTCGTCGTCCTTCTTCAGCTCCAGGCCGAGAGAATTCAGTTTTGCAATGACTTCCTCCAGCGATTTCTTTCCAAGGTTTCTTACCCGGATCATTTCGTCCTCTGTCCGATTGATCAGGTCTTCCACCGTATCAATGCCCGCACGCTTCAGGCAGTTGAAGCTACGCACGGACATGTCAAGCTCCTCAATGGTCATCTCAAGTACTTTTTCTTTGACTGTTGCTACGCTTTCCACCATTATTTCAGCGTTTTTCGCCTCGTCCGAAAGATCCACGAACAAGTTGAGATGTTCGTTGAGTATCTTGGCGCCCAATGAAACCGCTTCTTTGGCCGAGATTGTACCATTGGTCAAAATCTCAATTGTCAGTTTATCAAAGTCTGTGATATTTCCCACACGGGTGTTTTCCACGTTGTAGTTTACATTGTATACCGGTGTGAAGATAGAATCTGTGAAAATCGTACCCACCGGAGCGCTCGCGCCCTGGTTTTCATCCAGATAATACTGCTTATTTCTCTGCTGAGAGGAGTAGCCTCTTCCTCTGGCAAAGTTGAGCTCCATATGCAGGCGCACATTGTCGCCAAGGGTTGCAATATGGTGATCCGGATTGAGAATTTCGATATCCGCATCCTGTTTAATATCTCCTGCTTTCACATCGCAGGGACCAGTCATATCCAGCATAACCGTTTTGGTGGTCACAGAGTGCAGTCTCGCCGTAATTCCTTTTACATTCAGGACGATTTCCGTTACATCTTCCTTAACACCGTCAATAGTGGAGATTTCGTGAAGTACGCCATCAATTTTGATACTTGTAACAGCGACGCCGGGGAGGGAGCTGAGCAATACGCGGCGCAGGGAGTTACCCAAAGTAATCCCATAGCCTCTTTCCAGCGGCTCGACCACAAACGTGCCCGATTCCCCTGTCTCGCTCATATTCAGCGTCATGATATTCGGCTTTTCTATTTCGATCATAACAACCTCCTGTAATTTCATTCATTGATCCTTTTGACGCCCCCACAAGGGAGCAGGAACGCTGCTGCATACCTGTGCACGGCCCGCCGGAACTGCCACGCATCCGGTCTTCCTTCACCAACTGCCGCACGGCTGCAGCATGGCAGGTTATTACTTAGAATAAAGCTCGATAATCAGCTGTTCGTTGAAGTCGAAGTCTACGTCGTCACGAGCAGGCATTGCCACAACCTTTGCGCTTGCTGCGTCCTTGTTCAGGTCCAGCCACTTGGGTGCGGTAACATTTGCCATGTCTTCCATCAGTGCCTTAAACTTCTCGCTGGAACGGCTTTTTTCACGCAGTTCGATTACATCGCCCACTTTCAGGATAATGGACGGAATGTCGGCTCTTTTCCCGTTCAGATTAAAGTGACCGTGACGAACCAGCTGTCTTGCTTCCTTACGGCTGGAGGCCAGACCCATTCTGTATACTGCGTTGTCATAACGGCTTTCCAGAATGGACAGCAGGTTTTCACCAGCGATACCGCTCTTTTTATCCGCTTTTACATAGTATTTCTTAAACTGTTTTTCCTGTACGCCATAGTACCGGCGAGCAGTCTGTTTTTCACGCAGCTGCATACCGTATTCCTTTACGGTCTTACGGCCTGCGCCATGCTGACCGGGAACAGTCGCACGTCTGGATACTGCGCATTTGTCGGAGAGACAACGGTCTCCCTTCAGAAACAGTTTTTTTCCTTCTCTGCGGCACAGCTTGCAGGAAGGTCCTGTATATCTTGCCATTAAATCTTTCCTCCTTACAGATTATACACGGCGGCGCTTCGGAGGGCGGCAACCGTTATGGGGAATCGGGGTTACGTCTTTGATCAGGGTGATGTTTAGACCGGTGGTCTGCAGCGCACGGATAGCTGCCTCCCGTCCGCTTCCAGGACCCTTTACGTATACCTCTACCGTTTTCATTCCATGCTCCATCGCAAGCTTTGCTGCGGTTTCAGCAGCAGTCTGCGCTGCGTACGGGGTAGACTTTCTGGAACCCTTGAAGCCCATTTCCCCTGCGGACGCCCAGGAAACTGCGTTTCCGTGCAGGTCCGTGATGGTAATGATCGTATTGTTGAAGCTGGAGCGGATATGTGCGGCCCCGCTTTCAATATTTTTACGGTCGCGGCGCTTCTTGATCGTTTTCTTTACATTTGCCATGAAATCAGCTCACTCCTTTACTTCTTCTTATTGGCGATGGTCTTTGCCGGACCCTTTCTGGTTCTTGCATTGGTTTTTGTCCGCTGTCCGCGTACAGGCAAGCCTTTTCTGTGCCGAATACCGCGGTAGCAGTTGATTTCTACCAAGCGCTTGATGTTCATTGCAACTTCACGGCGAAGCTCACCTTCTACTGTGTAGTTATTTTCGATTTCATCACGCAGCTTTGCAACTTCTTCCTCTGTCAGGTCCTTTGCGCGTGTGTCGGGGTTGATGCCGGTTTTTGCGAGAATATCCTTGGAACTTTTCAGTCCGATTCCATAGATATACGTCAATGCAATCTCAACACGCTTCTGGTTGGGAATATCAACACCTGATATACGAGCCATAACTTTTTTTCACCTCTTTCGGGTTTGATTGGTTCGGCGCCATTGGGCGCGCTCTATTTATTGGGCGCTCAGCCCTGTCTCTGCTTGTGCTTGGGGTTTTCGCAAATGACCATTACGCGGCCATGTCTTTTAATAATTTTGCACTTTTCGCAGATCTTTTTTACAGAAGGTTTTACTTTCACAGTAACAACCGCCTTTCTTTGATTTGCCGTTTTGCGTTCCTACAGCAGTGCTGTATTACTTCGTACGCCATGTGATTCTGCCCTTTGTAGGATCATAGATGGAAACCTCCACCGTCACCTTGTCTCCAGGCAAAATCTTGATATAGTTCATGCGCAGCTTCCCGGAAATGTGTGCAGTCACAATCATTTCATTGGGCAGCTTTACCTTGAAGGTTGCATTGGGCAGCGCCTCAACAACGACTCCTTCAAATTCGATTACATCATCTTTTGGCATAAATAAAAGTCCATACCTTTCTCAGGCTTTTTGCCGGTTTTCGCTGTGCGAAATATTTTTGACTGCCATCTCCTGACGACTCTGGGAGTCTCCTCATGATTTTTATGCACGATTTTCAAAATCCTGCAGATAGGCGTATATTGCATCGTCCGCGGCGGGGAAGCGTGTTTCCCCGCCCTTTGCAAGCACGGTTAAATGCCGCAAATTTTTCTTTTTGGGCTTTGCAAGCGTATGAAGTTTGCCGTTAGCGATCAACGCCCGGCCGTCCTCCGTAACACCGACAATGATATACAGCCTGTATCTGTCCCGGCCCGCTTTGCTTTGGACCACCGCTCCGATGCACATCGATCAGTCCACCTTTGTCAGGAGCAGGGCTCCCTCATCGGTTATGGCCACCGTGTGCTCATAATGGGCGGACAGCTTTCCATCCGCAGTGATCACCGTCCAACCGTCCGGCTGATCAATTACACGGCCCGTTCCAGCGTTGACCATCGGTTCAATGGCAATCACCATACCCCGACTAATCCGCGGGCCGCGGCCCGCCGTGCCATAGTTGGGAACGCTGGGGTCTTCGTGAAGCTCTTTTCCGACGCCGTGGCCAACATATTTACGCACCACACAGTATCCTCTTTGGGACACATAGCCGTCCACAGCGGCGCCAATATCGCCGATACGCGCATGCTCTTGCTGTGCAGCCTGCACACCCTGGAAAAAAGATTCTTTTGTAGCGTCAATCAGACGTTGGGCCTCATCGCTGATTTTGCCTACCGGAAAGGTATTTGCGCTGTCTCCGTGGAAGCCCTCGATATAGGCCCCCACATCAATTTTTACAATGTCCCCTTCCTGCAGATATCGCTTTGCTGACGGAATGCCATGGATCACTTCTTCATTGATACTGATACAGGCGCTGCCGGGAAATCCGCCGTATCCCAAGAAGGACGGACGTGCGCCGCACTTTTCGATATAAGACCGAATAATCTTATCCAGTGCGGCGGTGGTCACGCCTTCCCGGACTGCCTCTCCGGCGAGGGCCAGGGCCTCTCCGGTGATTCTTCCGGCGCGCTGCATCTTTTTAATTTGTTCAGGATTTTTAATAAAAATCATGATAGTACTTTGCCTCCATCCCCTCAATCGGCCAAGGCTGCCAAGGTGAGGGCAGTGGTATCAGCAATTTGCTCCTGCCCCTGGACAATTTTTAACAGCCCCTTCTCAGCATAATACGCCTTGAGCGGCTCTGTTATGCTGTGATAGGTAGCCAGCCGGCTGGCTACCACTGCCGGTTCATCATCACTGCGGACAGTAAGCATGCCTCCGCAGGGACACATATCTCCAGCGAGGGAAGGATTATACTCCACATGGAAGGTGGCGCCGCACGTTTTGCAGACGCGCCTGCCTCCCATTCGTTTCTGAATCACCTCGTCAGGTACTTCTATGCTGATCACATCTGTGACGGCAACGCCCATTTTTTCCAGTGCCTTTGCTTGGGGCACCGTGCGGGGGAAGCCATCCAGAATAAAGCCGCCGGCACAATCCGGCTGACTGAGCCGTTCCCGGATCATACCAATTACCACCTCGTCCGGCACCAGTGCACCGGCGTCCGTATACGTTTTTGCACTTATACCCAGAGGCGTTTCTTTTGCAATAGCCTCTCGAATTAGCGCGCCGGTAGATATGGTAGGAATGTTATACTTTTCTGATAGGACACTCGCCTGGGTTCCCTTTCCGGCTCCCGGCGCTCCCAGAAGGATCAGCTTAATGGTTTTCATAGGTTTTCCTCGTTCCTTTTACTCCAGAAATCCTTTGTAGTGGCGCATGGTCATCTGGCCTTCGATTTCCCGTGCGGTTTCAATGATAACGCCGACTACGATAATGATAGATGATCCGCCAAATGCAAGACCTGCCATCTTTCCGCCGGATACCAGGTTGAGCACCATGGGGAATACAGCGATAAAGCCCAGGAAGATTGCACCAATCAGCGTGATTCTGTTCAGAACCCGCTTGATGTAATCAGATGTAGGCTTTCCGGGACGGATGCCGGGAATAGAGCCGCCGTTTTTCTTCAAGTTGTTGGATACTTCTACAGGGTTGAAAGAAATCAGAATGTAGAAATATGCGAATGCGATAATGAGCAGGAATGTAAGTATCGCATACACAACAGATCCGCTGTCAAACAAGTTAAAGAAGCCCGTCCAGAATTTGGAATCCTTGTAGTTCACAAACATACCAATCGTTGCAGGAATGCTGACGATGGAGCTTGCAAAGATAATTGGCATAACGCCGGTGTTGTTCAACTTGATAGGCAGTGTGGAGTTCTGACCACCGTACATCTTTCGACCTACAACCTTCTTTGCGTACTGCACAGGCAGACGACGTTCGGAATTTGTCAGGAACACGATCAGCGCTACCATCAGAATGCCGATCACAACCGATGCTACGGTAATGATGATGCCCAGCCACTGAGGGGTACCCTCTACGTTGCCGGATGCATAATTCCACAGAGCGCCCACAATGCTGGGGCCTCTGGAAACGATATTGGCAAACAGGATCAGTGAGATACCGTTGCCGATGCCGCTTTCATTGATTTTCTCCGCCAGCCACATTACCAGAGAAGACCCAGCACAGTAGCAGGCAATGATAACGATTGCCGCAAACACGCCTTTGTCCGTCAGGTAATCATATCCCCGCAGCATGAAGTAATATCCCACTGCTGTGAGAAGCGCCAACGCAACGGTTACATACCGCGTAATTTGGTTCAGCTTCTTTTTGCCCTCTTCACCCTCTTTTGCTAAACGCTCCAGGGGAGGGATGGCAACGGTGAGAAGCTGGACTACGATAGACGAAGTAATATAGGGCGAGATACCCAGGGCAAACAGGGTCGCCTGTGCAAAGGCGCCACCGGACAAGATGTTCAGATATTGCAGAATGGATCCTGCTGTCTGCTCGTTCATACTTGCTGCCAGGTCCGCTGTCAGAAAGGGCACCGGTATCTGAGCGCCAATTCTGTAAAGAAGCAGAATAAACAGTGCAAATATGATCTTCCGACGGAGATCATCGATTTTCCAAGCGTTTTTTATCGTCTGGAACACCTTACTTCACCTCGGCCTTTCCACCTGCCGCTTCAATCTTTTCTTTTGCTGTTCCTGAAAAGACAGCCGCTTCAACAGTTAATTTCTTGGTGAGTTCGCCGCTTCCCAGCACTTTCAGTCCATCCAGGCCCTTACGGACGATTTTTTTGTCCAAAAGGGTTTCCAGATTGACCGTTTCACCGTCTGCAAACTTATCGTTCAAAGTACCGATATTCACAATCGCATACTGTGTTGCAAAACGAATATTGTTAAAGCCTCTTTTCGGAAGCTTTCTGTAAAGGGGCAGCTGACCGCCTTCAAAGCCAAGGCGTACACCGCCGCCGCTGCGGGCATTCTGACCTTTATGGCCCTTGCCGGCAGTTTTACCGTTGCCGCTTCCGGGGCCTCTGCCTTTGCGCCAAACCTGTTTTACAGAGCCTGGTGCCGGTGAAAGTTCATGGAGCTTCATGGTTTTTCCTCCTTACGTTGAAATCATTCTTTTTTTGTACCTTTTGGGGGCACATATTTCTGTCTGGAGTGGTTTACGCCTTCTCCACGGTTACAAGATGACCAATCACCTTGATCTTTCCATCCAGCACGGGTCCGTCCTGATGGGTGATGCTGTCCCCGATTTTTCTCAGTCCCAGGGATGCAGCTGTTGCTTTCTGTTTCGGATTTGCTCCGATCAGGCTTTTGGCAAGTGTTACTTTTGTCATATTTTCACCCTCCCTCAGCCTTTTGTTACCTGCTGCACACTAATGCCGCGGGTTTTTGCTACCTGTTCTGCAGACCGAAGGGATTTCAGTCCTTCTATTGTAGCTTTGATTACGTTTGTGGGGTTATTGGAACGCAGGCATTTCGCACGAATATTTTTCACGCCAGCCAGTTCCACAACCGCACGAACGGTTTTACCTGCAATAATTCCGGTACCTTCTGCGGCAGGCTTCAGCAGTACTTTGCCTGCGCCAAATTCGCCCAACACCTCATGGGGGATGGTGGTTTCATTCAGCGGTACTTCAATCATATTTTTCTTTGCATCCTCGATGCCTTTGCGGATTGCTTCCGGCACCTCAGCAGCCTTGCCCAAGCCAAAGCCTACATGACCGTTGCCGTCGCCGACTACCATCAGGGCTGCAAAGCGGGCAATACGTCCGCCTTTTACTGTTTTGGACACGCGGTTTACAGCGACCAGACGCTCTTGCAGCTCAACGGTCGATGCGTCAAAATTCTTTGCCATGTCTTCTCTCCTTGAATTTGTTTAATGGTTCATTAAACAGTGTACAAACCGGATTTTGGCCGGGAGAAAATCAGAACTTCAGTCCTGCTTCTCTGGCTCCTTCTGCCAATTCCGATACACGTCCGTGATAGATATAACCGCCGCGGTCAAATACAACTGTTTCGATTCCTGCTGCCAGTGCCTTCTCAGCCACCTTCTGGCCCACCTTTTTCGCTGCTTCCTTGTTGCCGGTGCCACCTTCGAAGCCTGCTTCCAGGGTGGATGCGGAGACTAAGGTCACGCCCTTCACATCGTCGATGATCTGTGCGTAGATGTTCTTATTGGAACGGTATACACACAGCCTGGGCCGTGCCGCTGTGCCGCTGATCTTACCGCGCACACGGCGGTGTCTTCTCAGCCGCTGCTGATTTCTGTCCCTTTTTGCTACCATACCTGTCGCCTCCTTTCATTATTTACCAGCTTTTCCGGCCTTGCGGCGGATACGCTCGGTATCATATTTCACGCCCTTGCCAAGATACGGCTCCGGCGGTCTCTTCTTCCGGATCTGCGCTGCGATCTCCCCGCATTTCTGCTTGCTAGGGCTTTTTACGATGACAGTGTTTGCATCCGGTACTTCAAAGGTTACGCTGTCTCCCTCTTCAAAAATCACGTCGTGGGAGAAGCCCAGCTTCAGATTCAGCTTATTGCCGGTCTTTTCAGCACGGTAACCAACGCCGTTGATTTCCAGTTTCTTGGAATATCCTTGGGTTACGCCCTGCACCATATTGAACAGCAACGCACGGGTCAACCCGTGGAGACTCTTCATTTCCTTTTCATCGTTGGGACGTGTTACGGTGAGCACACCGCTGTCCTGGGCGATGGTCATGCTGCTGTGCATTTTTTCGCATAAGGTTCCCAGCGGACCCTTTACGGTAATCTGGTTGTCTGCACCAATGGTAACATCAACGCCGGCAGGGATGGTAATGGGTTCTCTTCCTATTCTTGACATATCAAATTTCCCCCTTTCTTACCATACAAAGGCGAGAATCTCGCCGCCGACTTTTTCGCGTCTTGCCTTTTTATCGGTCATAACGCCTTTGGACGTAGACACGATAGCGATACCCAGACCGTTCATCACTTTAGGCATATCTTCGTAGTTGGAATAGATACGCAGACCGGGCTTGGACACTCTGCGAAGGCCATGGATGACCTTCTGCTTGCCAGCCTCATACTTTAAGGAAACACGGATTACACCCTGTTTGCCGTCCTCGATGATCTGAACGCCCTTAATGTATCCTTCTGCCAACAATATGTCCGCAATTGCTTTTTTCATATTAGAGGCAGGGATGTCTACTGTATCGTGTTTCGCGTTGTTTGCGTTTCTGATTCTTGTCAGCATATCCGCAATAACGTCTGACATTTGCATTGTTTTATCCTCCTGTCATGCAAGTATAATTTCTTGCTGCCGCGCTGCGCGGCCGCACACAGACGGTTAATTCCATAGAATTCCTATCCGTGGGGATGAGTGACGCCTTCTTACGGCGCCCTGCGGGGCCTACTTACCAGCTTGCCTTGCGAACGCCGGGAATTTCACCCTTGTAAGCAAGTTCACGAAAACAGATACGGCAGATGCCGTACTTACGCAGGTAAGAATGGGGACGTCCGCAAATTTTGCAGCGAGTGTACTCTCTGGTAGAATACTTCTGTTTCTTCTGCTGCTTCAGAACCATTGCTTTCTTAGCCATCTTACTTCTCTGCTCCTTCCTTTGCAAAGGGTGCGCCCAGCATGCTAAGCAGGTCTCTTGCTTCTGCGTCTGTCTTAGCTGTGGTTACGAATACGATATCCATTCCACGGATCTTGTCGATTTTGTCGTACTCAATCTCGGGGAAGATAAGCTGTTCCTTCAGGCCCAGCGCGTAGTTGCCGCGGCCGTCAAACGCATCGGGATTGATGCCCTTGAAGTCACGCACACGGGGAAGAGCGAAGTTGAAGAGACGGTCTACAAACTCGTACATGGTTTCCCCACGCAATGTCACCTTCGCTCCAATCTTCATACCTTCACGGAGCTTGAAGTTTGCAACGGACTTTCTTGCAAAAGTAGGTACTGCCTTCTGGCCGGTGATTTCCGTCAGCTCGCTGATAATCGTTTCGATTACCTTGGAGTTATCCTTCGCGTCGCCTGCGCCAACATTGACAACGATTTTGTCAAGTTTGGGGATTTCCATAACGCTTTTGTACTGATATTTTGTCATCAGAGCGGGAGCTACGTCAGACTTATACAGATCTTTAATTCTTGCCATTTACGTTTCCCTCCCTCAAAGTTCTGCGCCGCATTTTGCGCACACTCTTTTTTTCTGATCTCCGTCGACTTTATAGCCGGCACGGGTAGCCTTTTTGCACTTGCTGCAGTACAGCTGTGCTTTGCTTGCGTAGAAAGCGCCTTCTGCCTCTACGATTCCGCCGTTTTCCTGAGGCGGACGGGGTTTTACATGTTTCTTTACAATGTTAACGCCCTCGACAATGATTTTGCCTTCCTTCGGCGCTACCTGCAGAACCTTACCGGTTTTGCCCTTGTCGTCTCCGGACACGATAATAACTGTATCGTCGCGCTTTACATGAACTTTTTTCATTTCAGTGTGCCTCCTTTACAGTACTTCCGGTGCAAGGGACAGAATCTTGGTATACTCGTGTTCGCGCAGTTCGCGCGCCACCGGTCCAAAGATACGGGTTCCCTTGGGGTTTTTGTCGTCGTTGATGATAACGGCTGCGTTCTCATCAAATTTAATGTAAGAACCGTCGGCACGGCGAAGTCCCTTAACGCTTCTTACTATAACAGCGCGGACAACGTCGCCTTTTTTTACTACGCCGCCGGGAGCTGCTTTCTTTACAGCACATACGACTACATCGCCGATGTTGCCGTAACGTCTGCCGGAGCCGCCAAGCACCCGGATGCACATCAGTTCTTTTGCACCGGTGTTGTCTGCTACCTTCATTAATGACTGCTGCTGAATCATATTATAGCAAGTCCTCCTGTTGAATTTTGCGGTATGCGCTTTGACATATCCTTATTTTAGGAGCGGTGAAGATTACTTCGCCTTCTCGATGATTTCCACAAGACGCCATCTCTTGGATTTGGACAGCGGTCTGGTTTCCATTACCTTTACGGTATCTCCGATGCCGCATGTGTTTTCTTCGTCATGGGCGTGGAGCTTTACAGTTCTTTTGATAATTTTGCCGTAAGTGGGATGCTTTACGTGATCGGTGATCGCCACGACAATGGTCTTGTCCATTTTGTCGCTGACTACCTTGCCCACTCTGGTCTTTCTCAGTGCGCGTGTTTCGTCTGCCATTCGTCAGTACCCCCTTACGCTTTCTTTTCACGGATTATGGTCATAACCCGAGCGATATCTTTCTTTACATCCGCAATCTTGTGGGGGTTATCAAGCTGATTGATTGCGTGCTGGAAACGCAGATTGAACAGTTCCTTCTTCAGGTCCAAAAGTTTGGCGCCCAGATCTGCTTCCGACATTTTTCTCAGTTCTGTTGCTTTCACAGCTTATCCCTCCAGTTCCTTGTCAAGCTGCTCCTTGGTCGCAAAACGACACTTAATCGGGAGCTTGTGCATTGCAAGACGCATTGCTTCTCTTGCGACTTCCTCGGATACGCCGTCCATTTCGAACATTACGCGGCCCGGTTTTACCACAGCCACCCAATATTCGGGAGAGCCTTTACCGGATCCCATTCGGGTTTCGGCCGGCTTCTCGGTAATCGGCTTATCGGGGAAAATCTTGATCCATACTTTACCGCCACGCTTGGTGTAACGGGTCATCGCAATACGGGCAGCTTCAATTTGGTTGCTGGTAATCCACGCGGGTTCCATTGCAATCAAACCGAAGTTTCCGTTTGTGATTCTGTTTCCACGGGTTGCGCGGCCTTTCATACGGCCTCTGTGTACACGTCTGTACTTAACTCTTTTCGGCATTAACATTATTTTGCGCCCCCTTCACTGTTATTTCTGGGGCCTTGACCCTGCCGGGGACCCTGACCGCCTGTACGTCCGCCGAATCCGCCTCTGCCGCCGTCACGACGTCCGCCGTTACGGTTATCTCTGCGATCTCCACGGCCACGGCCATCTCTGCGATCGCCTCTGCCGCGGTTATCGCGACGGTTGTTCTGCTGGCGACGCTCTTCCGATGCGCCGGTCTGCACTCTAGCTACTTCGGGGAGAACCTCGCCCTTGTAGATCCAAACCTTTACGCCGATTTTACCGTAGGTGGTGTTGGCTTCCCAAAAACCGTAATCGATATCGGCACGCAGTGTCTGCAGCGGGATAGTACCCTCATGATAGTGCTCGCTGCGGGCAATTTCCGCACCGCCCAGACGGCCGGACACAGAAATTTTGATACCCTTGGCGCCCATACGCATGGTACGGCCGATAGACTGCTTCATAGCGCGGCGGAATCCAATACGGCGTTCCAACTGGCTTGCGATATTTTCTGCTACAAGCTGTGCGCTCATTTCCACAGGCTTTACTGCAATCACGTTTACGGACACAGCCGCGCCGGTCATCTTTTCCAGATCAGCACGCAGTTTTTCGATCTCCGCGCCGTCTCTGCCGATGATCATACCGGGCTTTGCACAGTGAATGTATACCCGGATTTTGCCGGTGTTGTCCCGTTCGATCTCAATTCTCGGAATGCCGGCGTTCATGAGACGTTTCTTCAGGTATTTTCTTACGTTGTAGTCGTTTACCAGGGTATCGCCGAATACTTCGTCTTTAGCGTACCATCTGGAGTCCCAGTTTTTAATGACTCCCACGCGAAAGCCGTGGGGATTTACTTTCTGACCCATTGTCTCCTTGCCTCCTTCATTCCTTTTCTTTCACCGCGAGGGTGATGTGACTGGTTCTTTTGAGAATTCTGTCTGCGCTTCCCTTGCCTCTGGGCATCATTCTTTTCAGCGTCATGCCAGGGGTTACGAAGCACTCGGATACATACAGTCTGTCTGTATCCATACCGAAGTTGTTGTCCGCATCTGCAACGGCGCGATCCAACAGCTTAATCAGATGTTCACAGGCAGCCTTGGGAGTATTCTTCAGAATACCGCGCGCTACTTTCACATCCTTGCCGCGGATCAAGTCCAAAACGACTTTTACCTTCCGGGGGGAGATGCGCACGAACTTCAGATAGGATCTTGCTTCTTTCGTCTGTTCCATTTCTACATTTCCTCCCTAATTATTTCTTGCCTGAGTTGGATGTTTTGGAGCCGGCGTGACCCTTAAAGGTACGGGTAGGGGCGAACTCGCCCAGCTTGTGGCCGACCATGTCCTCTGTTACGTATACGGGAATATGCTTTCTTCCGTCGTGTACGGCAAAGGTGTGTCCAACAAACTCAGGGAATATGGTGGATGCTCTCGACCAGGTCTTGAGCACCTTTTTCTCACCCTTCTCATTCATAGCGCATACGCGAGCGTACAGCTTAGGTTCGACGAAGGGGGCTTTCTTTAAACTTCTGCTCATGAAACCTTACTCCTTCCTTACTTGCTGTTTCTGCGTTTTACGATGAACTTGTCGGTTGTGTTCTTCTTTTTCCGTGTCTTATAACCCAGAGCAGGTTTGCCCCAAGGGGTTACAGGGCCCGGACGGCCGATGGGAGAACGTCCCTCACCACCACCGTGGGGGTGATCGCAGGGGTTCATTACGGAACCGCGAACAGTAGGACGGATACCCATGTGACGCTTACGGCCCGCTTTACCGATTTTCACGGTGTCGTGCTCGATGTTGCTCACCTGACCGATGGTTGCCTTACAGTTCATCCGGATATAGCGTACTTCGCCGGAAGGCAGACGAACCTGCGCCATGGAGCCTTCCTTTGCCATAAGCTGTGCCTGCGTACCTGCCGCACGAACCAGCTGGCCGCCCTTGCCGGGATACAGCTCAATGTTGTGGATGAAGGTACCTACAGGAATGTCGGCGATTTCCAGGGTGTTACCCGGCTTGATATCTGCGCCGGCACCGTTGTAGAGCACCATGCCGTCGGTAACGCCTACGGGACAAAGCACATAGCTTTTCTTGCCCGCGTCGTCCTGTACCAGAGCAATATAAGCGCTGCGGTTAGGGTCGTATTCTACGCCGATAACGGTTGCAGGCTTGTCGGAAGTGCGCTTGAAGTCGATCACACGGTACTTCTGACGGTTTCCGCCGCCCTTGTGGCGAACGGTGATGCGGCCATAGCTGTTACGGCCTGCATGCTTTTTCTTCACTTCCAGAAGGCTCTTTTCCGGAGTCTTCTTTGTGATTTCCACAAAGGAGGATACCGACATATTTCTTCTTGCCGGCGTGGTAGGTTTATACTTAATTGTAGGCATTTTCTACTCCTCCCTTAGTTCATTCCCTCAAAGAACTCAATCGTCTTGGAGTCGGCGGTCAGTGTTACGATCGCCTTTGTCCATGCTGCGGTGTAACCGCTGCTGTAACGGAGTCTTTTGGGTTTTCTTTTCATATTCATTGTGTTTACAGCCGCTACCTTCACGCCGAACAGCTCTTCTACTGCTTTTGCAATTTCAGGCTTTGTTGCGTCGGAAGCTACCTTGAAGGTATATTTCTTCATGGAAATAGCGTCCATCGCCTTTTCGGTGATAATCGGCTTCAAGATAATGTCCTGTGCTAATTTCATTTCGCGTATACCTCCTCGATTTTCTCCACGGCAGCCTTGCTGGCAACCAGGGAATCGCAGTTCAGTATGTCGTATACGTTGATGGCGTTGTACTGAGAAACCTTTACGCCCTCGATATTCTGAAGGCTTGCGATTACCTTGCTGTCCACCTCAGGGAGCACAACAAGGGTTTTCTTAGCCGCACCGATATCAGTGAGCATTTTCACCATCACCTTGGTTTTGTATTCTGCTGCGGCAATCTGATCCACTACGATCAGTTCGCTGCCGCTGACCTTGGCGGACAGTGCGCCGAACAGCGCCTTCTGTCTGGCCTTTTTGTTCATGGTTACCCGATAAGAGCGGGGCTTGGGACCAAGGGCTACGCCGCCGTGTGTCCACTGGGGAGAACGGGTGGAACCCTGTCTTGCCCGTCCGCTGCCCTTCTGTCTCCAGGGCTTTTTACCGCCGCCGGATACTTCGGTGCGAGTCAGGGTGGACTGGGTACCCTGGCGCTGGTTCAGCAGATACATTCTTACGGCAGAATGGAGGATGCTGGGTTTTACCTCGGCGCCAAACACTTTATCAGACAGTTTCATCGTGCCTGCATCGGCACCTGCCATATTTACTACTTTAATCTCTGGCATTTGTTCTTCCTCCTTCCCGCTTATGCTTTCACGCTGTCACGGATGAACACGATTCCGCCCTTGGAGCCGGGAACGGCGCCCTTTACGGCAATCAGTCCTTTTTCCGCGTCGATTTTTACAATTTCCAGGTTCAGTACAGTTACCTGTTCATTACCGTACTGACCGGCCATCTTTTTATTTTTCATGACACGGGACGGAGTGGAACATGCGCCCATGGAACCTACCTGGCGGTGCACCGGTCCAGTACCGTGTGTCATTCTTAAAATATGGTGGCCCCATCTCTTTACAGCACCGGTAAAACCGTGACCTTTTGTAATGCCTGTAATGTCGACCTTTTCGCCTGCGGCGAAGGTATCGACGGCCACTACGTCGCCAACGTTCATTTCCTCAGCGTTTTCGAGACGGAACTCTTTCAGGTGCCGCTTTGCGGGCACGTTTGCTTTTTTGAAGTGTCCGGCGCGGGGTTTTGTCACCAGCTTTTCCCGGATATCTTCATAACCAAGCTGTACTGCGCTGTAGCCGTCCGTTGCCACTGTCTTCTTCTGTACCACGAAGCAGGGACCTGCGTCGATCACCGTTACAGGGATCGCAGCGCCATTTTCTGCGAAGATCTGGGTCATGCCCAGCTTCTTTCCAATGATTCCTTTTTTCATTTTTTCCTCCAAATAAGGTTATTGGTTGACGTCTTTGGTTTACGCGGCAGCCACGCCGCAGTCGCCAACTTGACCTTTTCCGCCATCAAGCGCCAGGCGCTCTGTACGGGGAAAATCGGCTGTTTTGCGATGGAAGCTTATTTTACTTCTTTCGCTTCAATTTCAACGCCTGCAGGAAGTTCTACACCCAGAAGGGATTCCACAACCTTTGCGTCGGCGTTTTCAAGGACGATCAGTCTCTTGTGCGTGCGCTGTTCAAACTGTTCGCGGCTATCCTTATACTTGTGTACCGCACGCAGGATGGTAACGACCTCCTTCTCTGTAGGAAGGGGAATCGGACCGGAAACCTGTGCGCCTGCTCTTTTTGCAACTTCCACAATTTTAGCTGCTGCGCTGTCTGCCAGCGTGTGCTCATAGCTTTTGAGCCGAACCTTGATTTTTGTTGCCACTTGTCTGCCTCCTAAAATTTTACTTGCCGAGGCGACGAACACGCGCCCGGGCGTTTCCAAAATCTCCTGAAGGAAACCGGATCAAAAAGCTTCTTTTAGGCGGTGCAACCACAAATCCGCCTGTGCTTTTTTATCCGGACATAAGCCCTCCCCGAAAACGGAAAGGAGATCCGCGAGAGCCTTACACACTTCGGTCTCTCGCCTGCGCTCGCGTTCGCTTCGCCCGTTTTAAAAACGGACATACTCCGCGGAAATTCCCCGTCCCTCTGTAGCAAAAAGGACGGCAACCTTCCGTTTCATCGCACATCAAGCCTTGTAATTTTACCATAATTCCCATTGTATTGCAACGGATACAACGTTTTTTTTGAAAAAAGTGGTTAGAAAATTTTGCAGAAAATTTAAGCTTATTTTTGTGCATTTTAACAACAAAATATACATCTTGTGCCACGCAAAGAAAAAAACACCATATGCAGAGAAACGCGCCTTTTTGTGACTATTTTTTAAGCAAGAAGATTGCCAGTAGCCTCCTCCTGCTTTCCAAGCGGGAAAAACCACACCCTTTTCGGGAAATATATTGATTTGCCGCTTTGTTTATGCTATTATATTAAGGTAGGTAAAAACTGTTTGGCAGTGAGGAAGGCTTTTTAATTATGGAAAGAAAACAAAAAACATCTCTCATTTATATGATCTGCGCAGCCACATTGCTGGCTTTTCTCGGCGCTTTCCTTATGTTTATCGCTCTTTCCAAAGATTTTTCTCCGCCTCTCGGATACTTTAGCAAGGATTCTCTGTCTGCCGCCCTTCTATATGCTGTTCTAGCATGCGGCGTCCTGCTCGGTATTTTTTCCTGGATTTATTTCCGCCGTTCCAAGCAGATTGTGGTAAGCAACGCCGCGCCCCTCTACACCAAAGTTGCCGGAGGATTTCTGATAGCCGCCCTGCTGTGGTGTACAGGAGAAGATTTGATGCATATGCATCGTACGTCGCCTTATTGGGGACTGATTTTGTTTGCCGACTTGCTTGCCTTGTTTTTCATCGTGTTCCTAGGCTGCAGCATGGGTTCGCAGTCTCTTCGCAGCGGGCCTCTGTCTGCTTTTTCCAGCTTTTTTCCACCTCTGTATGCCGTAACCCAACTTTTTCTTTTATATTTTGATGAAACGGTGGCCACCAACAGCCCGATTAAAATTATTTATCAGTTGATGTATATTGCATTTATGCTGGCGTTCACCGCACAGGCCGGGCTTTTGCTGGAACATACGTCGATTTTCCCTCGCTATATTTTTTCTTTTATATGTTCTGCAGTCTTTGGCGGCGTCGTATCCGTCAGCGCCCTGCTTTGCATCCTTACCAACACGCCGGGTCACAATTTGTCCTATGCTCGGATTCTGTTCTGCTGCGCTGTCACCGTATACGCCTTTTGCCGACTCCTCTCTTTTGCACTTATAAAAGATACACCAGCGGGAAATACAAAGGAGGAGACCGCATGAATGCGCCGGAAACGAACGAGACAAAGCGGATCTGTGTAAAAAAGAAGTCCGCCCTGCCCCTTTGGGTGTGTACGGCCGTATGGATTTTAGCGGGCCTGTTTTATCCCATGTACAGACTGGTGGATATCGCTATTGTAGCTGTTATCAGTCTGGCCGCATGGTTGATTGCCTGGCTGGCCGCCCCGGAATACACCCAGTACATTGAAGCGCCACGGCCCACATCTGGAAATCAGGATGTAGACGCCCTCTGTATGCAACTAGAATCGGATGCATCCCATATCCGTTCCGTGGCGGAATTGCTTCCTTCTGCCAAAGATAGTATTGCGCCGCGCTTGCGCTCCATTGGTTTCACCTTGGACAAAATCGCAAAAAATTTGCAGGAGGATCCGTCCGACCTTCGAGATTGCCGCCGGTTGGCAAATTATTATCTGCCCGTAATGCAAAAACTGTGCGATAAGTATGTTTTTCTCATCCGTCAGTCCACGGAAGACACGGACGCGGCAAAAAACCGCACAGAGCTAAAAGCAAAAATCGAAGACGCTTTTGCCGGCATTGACAGCGCTTTAAAAAAGCAGCTGGACGCCCTGTATCAAAACGACAGCCTGGATATTTCCACCGATATCGATGTACTCAAACAAATGCTTCGCCAAGACGGACTTTCCGAATAGTCGATAGGGCGCGAACCAGCATATATAAAACTGCTAAAATTTAAAAAAAGGTATGGTTTTAACTATGGAAAATCAAGAAATGGATAAGCAACAGATTCCCTCTCTCACCCTGGATCCTTTTGGGAGCGCAGCCGCACAGGCAGCGCCGGAAGAGGCAGCCCCTGCGCAGACGGCGGCAGAACCGGTAGAAATGGACTCCACGCTGACAGAGGAAGAAAAGAAAGTTGTAGAAGAATTTGCAAAGAAAATCGACGTCACCGACAGCACAGCCATTCTCCAATACGGCGCGGCCGCACAGCAGAAAATTTCTTCCTTTTCCGATTCCGCCTTGGAATCTGTTAAAACCAAGGATTTTGGCGAATTGGGCGATATGATCGCAGGGCTTGTAACCCAGTTAAAAGGAATCACAGCCGAGGAAGATGAAAAGGGCTTTTTCGGTTTTTTCAAAAAGCAAAAGAATAAAATCGCTACACTGAAAGCCAAATATGACTCTGCGGAATCCAGCGTAAACAATATTGTAGAGTCTCTGGAACAGCATCAGATTGTTCTGATGAAGGATGTCGCCATGCTGGACAAAATGTATGAAATGAATCTGGCCTATTTCAAAGAACTTACCATGTATATTCTGGCCGGAAAGAAAAAGCTGGAGGAAGAACGCGCTGGAACTCTGGCCGCTATGCGGGAAAAGGCGGAGAAATCCGGACTTCCGGAAGATGCCCAGGCGGTGAACGACTTTGAGGCACAGTTGACACGGTTTGAGAAAAAACTGTATGATCTGGAATTGACCCGTACAATTTGCATTCAGATGGCTCCACAGATACGATTGGTACAAAACAACGATACGCTGATGACAGAAAAAATTCAATCGGTGATTGTCTCCACCATTCCCCTGTGGAAAAACCAAATGATTTTGTCCCTTGGTATTGAACACTCGAATCAGGCAATGGAGGCCCAGCGGGCTGTAACCGATATGACCAACGAGCTGCTGCGGCAGAATGCCCAGACTCTGAAGCAAGGTTCTATTGATATCGCCAAAGAATCGGAGCGGGGCATCGTTGAGTTAGAAACGCTGCAAAATACCAATCAGCAGTTGATTGCAACCCTGGATGAGGTGCAAAGGATTCAGGCTGAAGGCAAGGCAAAGCGGGCTGCAGCGGAACAAGAGCTGGGACGTATCGAAGGCGAACTGCGGACAAAGCTGATGCAAAACAGCAAATAAGGAACGACTTATATGAAATTTTTTCTGGAGAACAGGGCCAGAGCCGGCGTGGTGCTTGCTTTTGTGATCATTTTTGCGTCCGTTTTCGGAACTTGGCGCAGTGTAGCCATGCAGGCAGGAAAAGTACAGCGGGAATTTACCAAAGAAGACAGCTTTGGCCAAACGGTATCCTCCACGTTAAGCGATCTTGCCTATCACAGCGCAGTCTTTGCCGACGCCTATGAGCGGGCCGTGGAAAAAGATAACGACAGCATGCTCCTGCGCAGTGCGGCACAGGAAATAGAAAGCCGGGGAGACGACCCCACCGCTCTGGGAGACGAATATATAAATATACAGCGCAGTATTCGAAATTTATATGACAGGCTTCTGGTAGCTGGCCAATATAAAGACGAAATTCGTGCGGCGCATATGGCGGTGGAAAGCGATCTTTCCATTCTGCGCAAATATGAGGACTATAACGCGGCAGCCAAAAAATACAATGTAAAAACTGCTGTCTTCCCAGCTTCTCTTTTTGCAGGAGAACAGGCTATTGTCTTTGAATAATTTCATGAAAGGATTATACTGCATGCGTACAGCAATAAAAAAATGTGCGGCGGTGCTGTTGTCCTTGCTGCTTCTTCCTCTGGGGACAGTGCTGGGTGCGAGAGCCGCCGATAATTTACCGGATCCCCCAAAAGGAGGATCCTGCGTATATGATCCTGCCGGCGTAATTGACAACGACACAAAACGGCTGATTGATGAAAATTCAAGAGCCCTATACGCCCTTTCCGGCGCACAAATCATGGTGGTAGCCATAGACAAAACAGGATATTCAGACCTTAGCGAATACGCCAATGATCTTTTTAATCATTGGGGAATCGGAGACGCAAAAGAAAACAACGGCGTTTTGTTTGTAATGGAGATCTCCACTTACAAATATTGGGCAGCTTTGGGATATGGCTTAGAAAATAAAGTTACTTCCTCCGTTCTTCAACGAATTTTTGACAGCGGTATGGAAACCGCCTTTGACAATCAAGAATATGACAGAGCCGCAAAAATCTTCTGTGAGAAAATGACGGAAGCTCTGGAACAAAGCTATAATATAGACATATCCAAATGGGACGGTACTACGTTCCATTACGGATCCGGTAATATGAACGGACCTGCCGGTGGAAAAACCGGCGGAGCTGTCAGCGTAATCGGTACTATTTTTTCCGGTATCATCGGGCTGCTGATTACCCTGGCTGTGATTGCGATCGTAATCTTTGCGCTGCTGCGTTCTTCCTGCTGTGCATGCGGCGGACCGGGATATTATGGCGGTCCTCGATACCGGCGACCCTTCTGGGGAGGATACCATCACCATCATCACCATTATGGCCCAGGACCTAGGCCTGGACCCAGACCAGGGCCACGGCCCGGCAGCTTTGGCGGTGGCAGAACTGGTGGATTTGGCGGTGGCCGCGCAGGCGGCGGCATGAGACCTGGCGGCGGTGGAAGCCGAGGCGCAGGCGGTGGACGGCGTTGATTCCATAAATTAGGATAAACAGGGCCTGCGTCCAAGGACACAGGCCTTTTATGATAAAAAAAGGATATACTATGACAACATTAAGTGTAAACAACCTGTGTTACAGTGTTGGAACCAAAATAATATTGGAGGGCGTCACTTTTTCTGTTGAAGAAGGGGACCGGCTGGGAATCGTAGGAGTCAACGGCAGCGGAAAAACTACCTTGCTGCGACTAATCACCGGAATGGAAAAAGCAGAAAGCGGAGACGTTTATTTCGCCAAAGATAAAATTCTCGGAATGCTTCGGCAGGATGATCCCTTTCAGGTACTCCAGGGAGAAGACACTGTACTTTCCCAAATGTACGCAGCTTTTCCACAACTTGTCCGAGGGGAAAAACGGCTGGCGGAAATGGAAGCGGAAATGGAAACAGCATCCTCCGAACGCCTGCTGTCTCTTAGCACCGAGTATGAACGGCTGAACACACGATTTATAAATGACGGCGGACTCCACTACAAATCCCGCTGTAAAAGTCTACTGACAAAAATGGGATTTGGCGAAGAAACCTACTGCCGCAGTATTTCTACCCTGTCGGGAGGACAGCGTACCCGTCTGGCACTGGCTCGACTTTTATTTCAGGAACCGGATATTTTGATATTGGATGAGCCTACCAACCACCTGGATATAGACACGATGGCCTGGCTGGAGGAACATCTGGCAGGCTACAAAAAAACGCTTCTTTTAGTTAGCCATGACCGGTATTTTTTGGATCGGGTCACAAATAAAACGCTGGATATTGAGCATCACAAGGCAAAACTGTATAAATGCTCCTACACCGCTTATAAACAGCAAAAAGAAGAGCAGCGCGCCGCTCTGGAAAAGCAATACATACTCCAGCAGCGGGAGATTGCCCGGCTGGAAGCCTATATTGAACAGCAGCGCCGCTGGAACCGGGAACGAAATATCATCGCGGCGGAAAGTCGAGAGAAAGCTATCGCCCGCATGGACAAAATAGAACGGCCGCAGGATGCGCCGCGTGCTTTGCAGTTTGCCTTTTCTAAAACGGTTCAATCCGGAAACGACGTACTGGACGTAAAAAATCTTGCAATTGGGTTTGGAGAAAAAAATCTTTTTTCCAATCTTACTTTCTCTGTAAAACGGGGAGAACGACTGCTCATTGCCGGCCCCAACGGATGCGGCAAATCCTCCCTTTTAAAAACGCTTCTTGGAAAGCTCGCCCCACGAACGGGAACTGTGACCTTTGGCTATAACGTCCGTGTAGGTTATTATGATCAGGAAAATCAAAATCTGTCCCCGGATAAAACTGTACTGGACGAATTGTGGGACGCATATCCTACAATCAGCAGAAAAGAACTGTATTCTGTGCTGGCAATATTTATGTTTCGAGGGGAAGACGTGGAAAAAACCGTTTCCGTCCTTTCCGGCGGAGAACGAGCACGGCTAACCCTAGCAAAGTTAATTCTCTCAAAAGTTAATGTGTTGATTCTGGATGAACCTACAAACCATCTGGATATCTCTTCCAGAGAAGCGTTGGAAAACGCACTGGAAGCTTTTGAAGGCACAATTATTGCCGTATCTCATGACCGGTATTTTATGCAACGGCTGGCCACCCGTATCCTATCGCTGCAAAATCCAGCGCGAGATTATCGAGGCGGATACGCGGAATATATCGCCGCAAAAGAACAACTAGAAGATATATCGGAAACATCGGCTGCCCAAACAGTAACAGCTCCGCCAACCGGAAAAGAATTGTATCTAAAAAAGAAAGAAGAACAAGCCGCTCTACGGCGTAAAGAAGCCCGTCGAAAAAAGGTAGCTCAAGAAATTGAGCGGCTGGAAAAAGAGCTTGCAAACATTACCGACAGACTGTATGGAGAAGATGCAACCGATTATGTAAAAGCCGCGCAGTTAGAAGACCAACGAATTTATGTAGAAGATCAACTTATGCAGCTATATGAAGAAGAAGCGAATTTTTCCGTCGCACAAGACGTAGAGTAAGCACTACGCAAAGGAGGAAAGAGATCCATGCAAAAAAAATTTGTTATAACAGGACTGCTTGTACTTCTGTTTTTATGGATCCCTTTTTTGGTATCCTGCGACCGTCAAAAAGATGCTGGTCTTTGGATTTACGCAGATCGTTCTTTATTATTTTCAACGGAAAATGGCCCTATGCTACAGCAAGCGCAACTGTCCGGAAATGTAAATCTTACATTCTACAACAATACAGACAATGACGCACAAATCACTCTGTATACCGATGGAATAGAAGATGGTCAAGTATCGCTTTCTGCTAAAGCAAGAAAATCTAATACCATCCGTTTAACCTTATCAGAAAAAACGGAATTAAACAATGGTATTCGTCTAATACAAAATGAAACAGACCATACATATATTTTATCTGCTGATGCGCTGAAAGCAGCCAGTACAGACGGCGCACCCAATATTACGCTGCTTCAAGATATTTCTGTAGATGGCAATCTCGCTTTTACAACGCCTTGTTCCCTATCCACAGATGGACATACTTTATCCGTATCGGATATAATCTCCTTCACTTATCCGGACACAGGCACATTTTCACTATTCGGAAATATATCAGCCGATACAGTATATGCCCGTTCTCCAAAATGTCACATTACAATTCCAACTACACTTGTGCCGGAAAATCTTTCCTTTCAAATTGCCGCCGCTTCTTTAAACGATATACAATTAGACGGTACCATTACTGTTGATTCTATAGAAAAACTAAATGCACTTGCAGAAGGCACCGCATATATGCAAGCCAGTTCCGATACGCCAATACGACTAAAAGAATTTATAGTAGACCAACAGGTAACTTTTATAAAGCCTGTATCTCTGATTGATAATGGCGTCACTCTAAATGCACCCATTCTTATAGAAACAGAAGAAAAAGGAAATATTCAGTTAGAGGGAGCACTGCCGTGGGAAAGCATTCTGCTCAAAGCACCAAACTGTACACTCGTTTGGAATACATACGGTCCACCTCTACATATAGTACAGCAGTTATACGAAATTGTATCCTATAATGGTATAAATCCCAGTACTTATGTCCTAGGTGGAAATTGTACTGCCATACCAGAAATTTCTCTTATAACAGACAAATACAGCACGAAAAATATCGTCTGGAATAATGCCGGAAAAGAATCTTTTACAATGAACGCACAAATTGACTGCGTTTTATCTCCTTCTGTTTTAAAAAATGCCGCACTAACGGTCACTCCGCCTGCAGGTTATACTGTTACATTTATAGAATCCAATATAGAAGAAAATGAAACGATAAACCTATTGAATCCACTGGGATGTTATTTCACTATATCCGATAGTAGTACCAGTTCTTTATATTATATGGAAACAAACTGGGAATCTATATTACCGGTAGTTTGTATTGAAACAAACAATGGAGAAGCCATTACCTCTAAGGAAGAATACATAGACGCCACAATTTCCATTGAAAGTGATTTTTCCGATAACCTTCCATCGCTGGAATCCAGCGCTGTCCAGATTCGAGGAAGAGGCAATACAACATGGGAATGGTCTGACAAAAAACCATATAAATTAAAATTTGATAAAACCGTATCTTTATTAGGCTTACAGCCGGGAAAAAAATGGACGCTTCTGGCAAACTTTTCTGACAAAAGCTTAATTCGTAATTATGTTGCTTTGGAAAGTGCAAAAATATTGGATAATATGGACTGCTATGCTACACAATACCCGGTAGATGTATTTATCAACGGTGAATATGTAGGTATATACACCTTAGGGGAACAAGTTGAAGCAGGCAAAGATCGTCTTTTCATCCGGGAAGACGCAGGCAACGTAAATACCGGATTCCTTTTGGAACTTGGTGTAAGCAGAAAAAGCGGGCAACCTGTATTTTCTTCTTCCATATTAAGAAGCATTGGTGTACTTGAACCTCAAAATATTGATGAACAAACATTAACTTATATTCAAAATTATATAGCTGTAACAGATCAGGCAGTAGAATACTTAAATAATTATGAACAATATATAGATATACCTTCCCTGATAGATTGGTTTATTCTTACAGAATTAACCTATAATGCAGATTCTTGTTTTCGACGAAGTGTATTTCTCACCAAAAATGCCAGAGACAAATTGCGTCTTTCTCAAGTTTGGGATTTTGATCTAGCATTTGGAAATAATGTAGCTGATTTGGAAGCATATGAAGAATGGGCATGTCTTGCCACACAAAATGGCTATGTTCGTTATAATTGGATGTGTCGTCTTATGGAAGATGAAATATTTGTCGTTAAATTACAACAACGATGGAATACAATAAAAGAACCACTTTTAGAAACAGCACTAACAGCAGTACAAGAAGGATACCGACTGACAGCGCCTTCCGCAGACGACAATTTTACAAAATGGAATATTTTACTGGATCGAGTAGGTATGCAACCATATAATATTGTGCAACGAACAACACATGCATCACAAGTAGAATTTTTACAAGAATTTATTCAAAATCGTTGGACCTGGATGGATAAAGAATTGAATACTTCTTCAAAAGAATAAATATTAAAAAAATCTCCAGTGTTTTAATTAAAACACTGGAGATTTCCTATCCGTAATAAAACTTCAAAGGAAGCAATAATCAAAAAAAATTACCTTTATAACAAAGTTATATATCCAAAAAACTTTATCAATACATCATACGATATAGAATATTGAAGATAATATTGGTTGTAAAGAAAGATTCCATTTCTTTTACTTTTCCGCACGTAATACATCCCAAGGCGTAATCATCCCCATTAAAGGACTTTTTTCATTTCCGTTTACAGTAACAAATATTGCCGCAACTCGACGGCTGCCTGCTTCTTTCTTCTGAAATAATTTCTTTATTGTATAATAAGAAGCATCTTTATCAACAAAATAAAATGTTTCCATAATATGCTTTTCTGGAGGTAATATCACTTCCATATCCTGCACCTGCAATCCTGCAGTAGGAATATCCGGCCGAGTTCTGGAAAAAGCAAAAAGGGAACCTACACTAAAAACTCCTGTAAGATGTCGTTTTTCATCAACTACCGGAATATGTGAAAATCCTCGTTGTTCCATAACTGCTAAAAGCTCTGTTACCAATTCCTCCCCTTTAGCACAATATAAATTATCTGTTAGCGTAGCGATTGTCAGTGCTGCCGGTGGATGTCTTACATATTCTAAAATTTCTTCTAATATTTTAATTGTAGAAATTGCCGGAAGCATAGGAGGCTGTCCATCAATCTTTCCATGATGGGATAGTAAATTGCGCATTTCACGGAATAAATTTAATTCTTCACGCCATCGGTTTCCTTCATTGGCTGCAAAGTGTTGAATAGAACCTGTACGCATCTGATACTTTGCTCCCAGTACTTCCTCTAAGTCTCTATATAAATTTAAAAACCGTTCGCTGTCATCCATATCTTTTTTTATCTGCCTCCATTTTAATGAAATGATTTATTAAAATTTTTTTCTTTAATTAAAAAATACGTTTTAATCTTCTATTTGTGGAACATAATCGCATAAAAACTACAGAAATTCGTATATCTAGTGCCTTTTCTCGTATCTAAAAACTGAGAAATACAATATATTGATGGTTTCGATTCTTGACGAATTAGATACTTTCTTTGCATTCTTTGTAAAATGCTCTTGAAAAACCCTGTTTTTACGCGCTTTTTCCAGTCATAAGCTGTCGAAAACAGTTGTAAGTCGTATTATTTTTGAGAAAAATATCAAATATTTCTTAATCTTCAAATTTGTACAATTGCTATAATTTTGTTATCTCATTCATTTTAGAGAAAGGACGGACGGTATGACACACAAAAAACTTGAAGAAAATCTGCAAGAGGTAATTCGTACATCAATTAAAAGAGCTGCAGGAGATATAATTCTTTTATACCGTCTGACACAGGAACCGGTACAGGCTGAACATACCGCAGAATCCCAATATTCTCTTACCGTTACAAAAGTTGACTGCGGCGGCACAAGACGAGAAGTGCGGTGTCTTCCGGATCTTACCAGAAATCGAACGGAAGCGGAACAAATCTATGAATTGATCAGCAGAGGATTGGTAACACCCTGTACATTAGATGAAGTAATCGACGATTTATTTGCAATATAAGTTTTCCCAGTACCGGCAGTTCGCCGGTACTCTTTTCTTCCCTGTTTTTCAAAGTCGAATTTCTACCGCATTTCCAATTTCCATTGTATTATTTGTAATATGGCAATCTCTGGCCCAAAGTGTTACGCCTGCGGTGGCGGCTTCTGCCAGAGCATCTGCAAAAACAGGATCTGTTTGACGATTGGGAGTAAAATAGGATACCTCTTCCATTTGAATTACAAAAAGGACGCTGGCTCTATGGCCCCCCTTCGCAAGCCGGGTTAATGTATGCAGATGTTTCGTTCCCCGTTGCGTAGGCGCGTCTGGAAATAAAACAACGCCATCTTCTTCCAGTGTAACCCCTTTTACTTCTAAATATACTGGCCCATCTCTTGTCTCTATGCAAAAATCCAAACGAGAATTTTCTATTTTAAATTCCGGACGAATCGTTCCTTCTGGAAATAAGGTGGGCAAAAATTCTGCTGCGGCTTGGTTAGGCGCCTGTGAATCTATGTTGATCAATCGGCTGCCTTTTTTTACTGCAACTAGGTCAAAGGCTGTTTTGCGTGCCGGATTTTCTGCTGCACTTAGTATTACGTCGGTACCAGGAATCAATAATTCCCGGCATCGTCCGGTATTTTTTACGTGACAAATTTGTTCTGTTCCGTTTACTTCTACCAATGCGATAAACCGATTTGGACGAGAACAAAATTTGCCACAAATGGTAGTTTTGTATTCCATTAGATCAAATACCTCCATTGGACTTTGTCAACAATTCTCCGCAGTCTTTATGTACTGCTGCAAAATGCAAGGGGAGTATTAAAAATTTTTGATGGAAAAGGATCCCCCCATCATAGGGTGCATTATATTATGATTTTTGATTGCATAAAGTGAAATCTGTTACAAAAATAAATTGCAGCGGTAAGCCGCTGCAATTCAGTCCTTTATAGCTGTTTTGCAGCTATTATTTTTTGCCTTTCTGTCCTCGAAGGCGTTTTTTACCAGCGGTAAGATGATATTTTTCATTTTGGAACGGCTGTCCCTTTTTTTTCGTTCCATTCCGTGTGAGATGAATCAGACAATCCGGACCATAACCGATCAAATCTTCTCTGCCGCACCGATGCAATGCCTCCATTACCAGTCGCCGGTTCTCCGGCCGCCAATATTGAAGCAGAGCCCGCTGCAGCTGTTTTTCTTTATAATCTGTGGCCGTATACACATTCTTTCCTGTAAGAGGATCGATGCCTGTGTAATACATCACGGTAGACGCTGTTCCGGGAGTTGGGTAAAAATCCTGCACCTGTTCGGGAGACAGCCCTATCCGCTTGATATAAAGGGCCAGTTCAACCGCGTCAGCCAAACGGCTGCCGGGATGGCTGGACATAAGGTAAGGCACGAGATATTGTTCTTTTCCTGCCTTCTCCGTCAGGTTGAAAAATTTCTTACGAAATTGATCATATACAGCAATGTCCGGTTTACCCATGCAGCGCAGCACATAAGGAGAGCAGTGTTCCGGCGCTACCTTTAGCTGTCCGCTCACATGGTCACGCACCAACTTTTCAAAAAAAGCATCGTTTTTATCCTGCAGCATATAGTCAAACCGAATGCCGCTGCGAATAAATACCTTCTTTACACCGGGAACTTTTTCCACCGCCTGCAGCAATTCTATGTATTCCCTGTGGTCAGCGTCCAAATGTTTACAGGGCGTGGGTACCAGACATCGTTTCCCCTGGCACACCCCTCGTTCTAACTGCTGCTGGCAGGAAGGATGACGAAAATTCGCTGTTGGCCCACCTACATCGTGAATATATCCTTTAAAGTCCGGCATAGCAGCAATGATTTCTGCCTCCCGGACAACACTTTCAATACTTCTGCTGCGCACGCTCCGTCCCTGGTGAAACGCCAGTGCGCAAAAATTACACCCGCCAAAGCATCCGCGGTTGTGCGTAATGGAAAATTTCACTTCAGAAATGGCGGGCACACCGCCATCTTTGTCATACATAGGATGGACCGCCCGCATATAGGGCAGGGCGTATACCCGGTCCAGTTCTTCCCGCTCCAGGGGAGGCATAGGGGGATTCTGCACCAGCATCCGCTCTCCGTAGTATTCAGTAATAGCACGGCCGCTGATAGCGTCATTATTTTTATATTGTATTGCAAAGGCCCTGGCATAAGCCGCCTTATCTGTTTTCAATTGATCGTAGTCAAAAATTTCTTCTACTTTAGGGTAATGAATCGCGTCTTCTTTTTTGCACAGATAAGCGGTGCCGCGGACATCCCGAATTTTCTTTACCGGTACGCCCTTATCCAGAAGCTGCGCGATACGCAAAATGGATTTTTCCCCCATTCCATAGGAAAGAATATCCGCCCGGCTATCTACCAATATACTGCGGCGTACACGGTTATCCCAATAATCGTAATGCGCAAACCGACGGAGAGACGCCTCCAGTCCGCCAATGATAATCGGCACGTCTCCATATGCCTCCCGAATTCGGTTACAGTACACGATTACCGCCCTATCCGGACGATATCCGGCCTGCCCACCGGGGGAATAATAATCCGTAGTACGTTTTTTCTTTGCCGCCGTATAATGGCACACCATAGAATCAATATTCCCACTGGATACCAAAAAACCCAGCCGCGGCCGGCCAAAGGTTTTCATTGCCTGGCAGCTTTTGTAATCCGGTTGAGGTAGCATCGCCACCACAAAGCCGGCGTCTTCCAGTACTCGACCAATAATCGCAGCGCCAAAAGACGGATGATCCACATATGCGTCGCCGCATACGTATACAAAATCCGGCACGTCCCGACCGACTTCGCGCACCTCATCCGGGGTGACCGGCAAAAATTTCTTTTCCATTGTTTTTTCCTTCAATAAGAACCAAAGTCCACTATACGATATATTGACGGTGGATTACCACGTACGTAGCCTTATATTTCCTGCGTTGTCGCAGCCGGATCCTGCTTCTTTTCAAAAACAAACACTCTGCTGACGACATAATTTAAAATTGTAACGATTACCAGCACAGGCAGGCGGACTACGTTTTCATTCCAATGGGCCAATTCCACCAGCCCTGCCAGACATACTGTCTGTACACCAAAGGAGAAAAGTCTGCCGGAGATAAATTTAGCCAACTCCGCCAGCATGGTCACTCCCCGTGCCCGACTAACAAACACATATCGCTTGTTGGTAACATAAGCAAACAAAACGGCGGCGATCCAACTAATCGTCTGCGCTACCAGATAATGGACGGAGAATACATTATATAATATATAGTATACAGCCAGATCAATGACCGTAGTCAGGCCGCCAAACAGTGTATACAATAATAACTGCCGATATTTCAAAAATAGCCGTTTCAGCATCCAATTTTCACCGTTCCCTACTAGGGGAATCCTTTCTTATTTATCGGTGGTATTTGTATTGTGCGCCGGGGGAGGCAGAATTATCCTTCCCGAATCGACGCAATCTGCGCTTGGTACTCCGTTCGGTCCAGCAGCATATTCACTGCCGCCAGCAGCGCGGTGGGCGTCATATCTTTTGGAAGACACAGGCGCGCACACAAGGTGTTCCGCATTGCGGCGCTTCCTTCTCGCCCTGTAAGTCCGTCCGCAAAAAAATCTGCTTTTGTAATAGGGGCCGCGTTCCTATTTAAAATCCCATGCCGACTGATAAACTTCTCAAATATCTGCCGTAAAAGTGCCGGATCCATTCCCTCCACTCCCAGCGTTCCCGCTTTGGAAGGGGCTTTTTTGCGCTTTTCTTTTCCGGCAATTTGGGGAATATACAAATGATAAATTTTATTCGGCGGGATAAAAGACTGGATATGGGAGCGAATCATTTTCCCCGCTCCATCGCTGTCTGTCAAAATAATAATCCCGTTTTTCGATAAAGCTCGGAGCAAGGCCCGTTTTTCCCGATTATTGAACACACCAAACCCCTGGGTAGTCAAAATCGTGGCGTCGATCACAGAAGAAAGCTTGATCTGGTCATACTTACCCTCTACCACAACCGGCAGCGAAATAGGAATTCTATCCACGCCTTACCCCTCCTGTCTTTTTAGAGGGAATAGTACAAATTACCCGCTCCAGCGCGATATAATCTAGCTTTGTGCTTTTCAACAGCACATCCGCTTCCCGGCAGCGGCAGGCAGCGGCGGCAAGGCGAGCAGGCTCCATCCCCCGCACCGCGGACAAATACAGTCCTGCACGGTAGGTATGCATTTTCAGAGCGGCGGCAATTCCCGCCTGATCATATCCCGCACCGGCAAGGCGGCTGACTGCCAGCATATCGCAAAGCGCTTTCGATACAGAAGCAAGAGCCGCTACAGCGCTGATTTGATTTTTTTTATAATAGGAAAGCACCGATAAAGCACGGCCCCTATCCCCGTCCAGCACGGCATTTGCCAAGGCAAAAGCGTCCTCTTCTCCGGCGGTACAGGTAACAAGCTCGACATGATCCGGGCCGATTTCCGATAGTCCGCCCGCACCGGCATAGGCGGCAAGCTTGTCCAGCTCTCCAGACAAAACATACATATCTCGGCCGCACCGATGAAGAATAGCGTCTGCCGCGTCCTCCCGCAAAAGAACGCCAACGCGGGACAAACGGCGGTTCATCCATTTTTTCAGCTCCCCGGGAGGATAAGCGGATAGATCCACCATAGTGCACACTGCCTCTAGCTTCTTATACAAAGCAGAGGGCTTTCCTCGTCCGGGTTTCCCTGGATCAAAGCTGCCGGCAGGAGGTATCACCAGGCACACGGTACCGGCGGGATCCACCTTCCCAAGTATTTCCACAAGCTGCTTTTGCCCCGCAGTCCCAAGAGAGCCAATTTCTCCCCGATACTGGATAAATACCCGCTCGCCCATAAGCGGCAGTGCCAGAACGGCCTCCTCCAGCACGTCTAAATCCGGGGCGTCCATCCCCATTTTGTAGCTGTCAAAGGCAGCCTGTGTCTCGTCCCCCGACAGAGTCAGCGCCTGGGCGCGGCCTACATAAAACCGCTTGAGGTAATCCTCCTCGCCGTATAGAAGATACACGCCGGCCAGTCCATTTTTCATTTCCCGCCGAAACGCTGCTTCCGTCACGCACGCCGCCCCCTTCTCTTTTTTCTTATCTTCTTTTTCTTATCCTCGCTCCGGTTTTACCCGAATCGTCATTTTTGTACGCTGGGTGATCATCCCGCGCAGTTCTACCGCATAGTCCAATACCAGCACGCCGCCGGAAAGGCCAATCCGATTTTCAACTTTTTTTCCGATCACGCACATATCTATCTGTCCGTAAGGAGTATGATAGGTACTATACTGCCGCGCGCCCTGCTCCACGGTAAAAACCGTACGCATATCGCCACTGCGGCTTACGGTGACAGGACTGCACACCGCATCCGAAAAAGTAAGGCAAACCTGTGTAGGAGCGAGCGTATCTGCCCCGTCTTCTGCACCCAGTTCTTCCCGGTAGGTCAGCTGCAGCAATTCTCCCTGCCGGGAAAGCTCTCCCCGACTGACCAAAGTATACATGCCTGTTCCTTCTTCATTGGAAAAGTCGCCAGGCATTTGTGTATCCAAAAATGCTTCGTCCTCCTGCAAATAATCAGTTTCGCCTACCTGTGCAGGCGCGGTAGGAGATCCGAAAAAATTGGCGTCTTCCAGTTCCCGTTGCAGGCTTTCGATTTGGATAACGACCGGAGTTCCCTTTATATTTTCTATATTTTTCTTGCTTTCATATTCAAAGATTGGCAATGCCTCTCCGCCTTTCTCCAGTTCCATAATAATAGAAATATATAACAGCCGGAGAAATTCCGGCTGTTATCCAAATTGGAAAAGCGGGTGTACTGCACACTTTCCCTGCGGTTCTTTGTAATCTCTTTATTCATACCTTTTGCAAATCCATCAGGCATGATGAGCAGTCCGCCATACTGCCAAGCACTTTTTCCGTTTTAGCCGTGTTTCCCCAAATTGAGCGGGCAGGAAGCTTCCCGCTGCCGCACAATATCTCATATATTTACTTTCTATCTATTAGGATACCACATTTTTCTCTCTTTTGCAAGAAAATCAGTCAATATACTTAAAATTCCCTTTTGTAAAAATGGGGAAACCTCTCGTGAAACAGAGGCATAAAAAGCCTCCCGGGCATCTTAAGATAGATTCCCAGGAGGCGCTTTTTTCAAAGATAAAAGTCACGGGAAATAGGGAGCTTCCGGAGACGTATAACCGTCTGGCATTACATAGGGACGAATATACTGAATGGTGAAATCCACGCCCCAAGCACCTTTTTCCTCTTTCCAATATTCCGAATGCGGTTCGATAGACAGCATCCCGTCGTATCCCTTGGTATACAGCATATCCATCACCGCACCCCAGTTGGTTTGATCCAGACCTGCCGGCGGATCGTCATACCGCGTGCCGTCTATGTACAGGGACCCTTTAATATGAAAATGGAGAATCTTGTGCCCCCAATCCCGCAACTCCCGCAGGTAGTTACGGTCGCCGCCGTGGGCAAAGCAGTGCGACACATCGTATTTGATGCCAAGCTCCGGCAGGGCGCCCAACACGATTTCCCAAGCCTTATCGTCATAGACAAAGTTGTTCCAGCCGCAGTTGTATACAGCGATTTTCACGCCCCGGGGCCGAGCATAGTCCAGCAGCTTTCCAAAATACTCGATGGCCCGCTGGCAGTTTTCGTAATAGGACAGCGCTTCTACCCGGTTGCAGCCGCAGTTGAACACAGGGCATCCCATAATAGACGCGGCTTCAATAATATCCAAATCCTCCTGCAGCGCTTTTTCGATGATGTTTCCTTCTTCATCTAGACGGGTAGCGCCCCAACGGCCCGTAGATCCAACCGGGATTCCGTATTTTTCGCTAAGCGCTTTAACCTCCGGCGCCTTTTCCAAAAACGCCTTACTGTCGCTGTAGTAGTTCACGCAAAATTCTATGGCCTCCAGGCCCTTGCTTTTTACGTATTGAAAGCCCGCTTCGCTCCAATCGTTGATGATACCAAGTTTCATATATGCCTCCTTAAATATTAGATTCGAATTTGACCGTCGCCGCTGATAATATATTTTTCCGTCGTCAGTGCGGCAAGACCCAGCGGCCCTCTTGCGTGGAGCTTTTGGGTGGCAATACCCACTTCGGCGCCCAGCCCGAAGCAGCCCCCGTCCGTAAACCGGGTGGATACGTTTACATACACACAGGCGGAATCCACCGCTCCGGTGAAATAAGACGCGGCAGCGGTATTTTTTGTGACGATGGTCTCGCTATGACCAGTGCTGTACCGGTTGATATGAGATACTGCCTCCTCCAGGGAGTCTACTACCTTAACCGCCACAATCAGGTCGTCGTATTCTGTCGACCAGTCTGCTTCTTCTGCAGCCTTCCCCCCAATCACCGCAAGAGCGCGAGGACAACAGCGAAGCTCAACGCCCCGGCTTTCCAAGGCTTCCTGCAGTCGTGGGAGGATTAACTCCGCCTTATCCTGGTGCACCAGAATCGTTTCAATCGCGTTGCACACAGAAGGGCGGGAAGTTTTGGCATTAATAGCGATAGACACTGCCATATCCGCGTCCGCGTCCCGGTGGATATACAAATGACAGTTGCCTGCCCCTGTTTCGATGACGGGAACCTTTGCATTTTCCACCACATTTTGAATCAGCCCCTTGCCCCCTCTTGGAATCAGCACATCCACAAACCCGCGCATCTCCATAAGCGCCTGTGCGCCCAAGCGATCCGTAAAGGGGATCAGCGACACGCAGTCTGCCGGCAAGCCGCTTGCGGTCAGGGCCTCCTGCACGATTTCCACAATAGCCGTGTTGGAACGGATGGCTTCTTTTCCACCGCGCAGCACGGCAGCATTACCGCTTTTAATGCACAGCCCTGCTATATCCGCGCTGACATTGGGACGAGATTCAAAAATCACGCCTACCACCCCAAGGGGAACCCGGATCCGTTTGATCTCCATCCCGTTGGGACGGGTGCGCACTGTACCAAGGCCAATGGGATCTTCCTGCATCACCAGCGCCTCCATAGCGGATGCGATATCCTCCAACCGGGCCGGGGTGAGGAGCAGCCGGTCCAGCATAGCGTCGGACAGGCCGCTTTCTTTGGCGGCCGCCATATCCGCCTCATTCGCCAAAAGAATTTTTTGCTGGTTTTGCCGCAGCAGGGCGGCAAAAGAAGCAAGCACGCGATTGCGTGTTTCTCCTGCCGCTCCAGCTAAGGCGGGCGCGGCGGCTTTTACACGCCGGCACAGCGCTTTTACCTGATCGTATATCTCATCCATATCTATAAAACTTCCTTTCCGTGTATTTGTTATAGGAAGAGGGGCCTCCCCAGGGCTTTATTCGTGCCTTGCCTGTGCTGCAAAATAGGTGCCAATCTTTTCTCCGTCAATAATACTGTACAAAACGGACGGGTCCTTGCCGCTGAGAAGCAGCATGGGAATGCCAGCGGCCCCTGCAATTTCCGCGGCCTGCACTTTCGTTTCCATCCCACCGGTGCCAAGGGCGCTGCCGGCGCCGCCGGCGCTGCGGCGGATTGTATCGGTAATTTTGTCCACTCGGGAAATGAGCTTTGCGTCCGGATTTTTTCTGGGGTCGCTGTCGTACATTCCATCTACATCAGACAGGTTCACCAAAAGATCCGACTCGCATACCATTGCCACATAGGCGGAGAGGGTATCGTTTCCTTTAAACTGCAATCCCTCACTGCTGATCGAGTCGTTTTCGTTGACAATGGGAATGCAGCCGAAATCCAGCAGCCTCGAAAACGTATTTTTTATAAGACGCAGTCGTTTTTCGTCATCTACTACGTCTCGGGTCATGAGAATCTGCCCTACCTGGTATCCGTACATGGCGAACAGCCGCTCATACATACGCATAAGCTCTGTCTGTCCCACAGCCGCCAGCGCCTGTTTTTCTTCTACGGGACGGGGACAAATCTCCATACCCAGTTTTGCCGTTCCCGCCGTTACGGCGCCAGAAGATACCAGCACCACTTCTCTGCCGGAATTTTTAATGTCTGCCAATGTGCGCACCAGCGTTTCCATGCGCCGGATATTGAGGCGGCCCGTCTTTGCGTGGGTCAGCGTGGAAGATCCGATTTTTACAGTAATCCGCCGACATTTTTGTACGTTGTCCATTGCAAATAAAATTCTCCGTTTTTGAAAAAAATTTACGAAATCGTATTCAATTTCACGCAATAATATATTATAATGGAATGAATACATATATTCTGATTTTTCCCGGACGACTCGCGTCCGGAGCAATTATGTTTATTATAGCATGGTTTGACAAAAATTCAAGAAAAATCAACAAACAAATCAAAGGACGGGCAGATTTATGGAAAAGAAAAAATATGAAGTTGTAATCGCTGATGTAGAAATGGCAATTCTTTCTGACGAGCGGGAAGATTTTGTTATGCGGCTGGTTGGCGATTTGGATCAGAAAATCCGCCAAATTACCCTTTCTAGCAAGCGCTGTTCCAAGATGGACGCAGCGCTGCTGGTAGCGCTGGATACTGCTGGTGAAAAGCTGAAAGCGGACAAGCGCATTCGCAATCTGGAAGCCCAGATCGGCCTGTATGACGCCAATCTGCGCCGTCTGCGGGAAGAAAACGCCAAGCTGAAGGAAGCCATGCTAAAGGCCCAACCTGTTGATGTGGCAGAGGCGCCTTTGGAAGAAGCGGAAACGGAGGACGACTCCGACGCAGAACAGTTGAACATGGAGCCTTTGGCTACGGAAACAGAAGAAATCTTACCTGCAACAGAAGAAACAAAAGAGGAAGAAAAGAAAACGGAAGAACCTGCTGCGGCAAGCAGGGGAGATAAGCTGCGTCAGATTGAAAGCCTGCTCCGCGGCAAAAACAACGGCTAATCATGGAGATGGCGGCGCGGCAATTTCCACTTCCTGAACTGCTGGCTCCCGCGGGGTGCATGGCCTCGCTGGAGGCGGCTATTGATGCGGGAGCGGACGCAGTGTATTTTGGAGCGGACGCATTCAACGCCCGAATGCGTGCAGACAACTTTCACATAGAAGAGGCAGAGCGGGCGCTTGCCCTATGCCGCGCCTTTGGCGTGAAAGCTTATATCACACTGAATACCCGACTTACCGACCGGCAGATTCCCAAGGCTGTCACACTGGCAGAGCAGCTTTGGCAGGCGGGTACGGATGCGTTTATTGTTGCAGACGCGGGGCTTGCCTCCGTGCTGCGCCGGCAGATTCCCGGTGTGGTCCTGCATGCCAGCACGCAAATGTCTGCACACACAGAATACGATGGAGCGGCTCTGAAAGACGCAGGTTTTTCCCGTATGGTTTGTCCCAGGGAGTTATCATATACCTCGCTGCGGCGGCTGTGCGCCCACTCTCCTATCCCCATTGAAATGTTTATTCACGGGGCCCACTGCGTATCCTTCTCCGGGCAATGTCTCATGAGTGCGGTGATGGGCGGCAGAAGCGGCAACCAGGGTTCCTGTGCACAGCCCTGCAGACTTCCCTATACCCTTGGTAAGAAAACAGGATACCCTCTCAGTCTGCGGGATATGTGTCTGGCGGCTCACATTCCGGAAATTTTAAAGACCGGCGCCGTCAGTCTGAAAATTGAAGGACGGCAAAAGCCGCCGGAATATGTATACACCGTAACCGAAATATACCGCCGACTGCTGGATCAGCGGCGTGCCGCCGACGCAGAAGAGTTGGTCGCGCTGGAAGCGGCTTTTAGCCGCAGCGGATTTACAGACGGATACTTTACGAAGAATTATAAAAACATGCTGGGCGTGCGTACCTTGGAAGCATACCACAGCGGCGGACAGCACGCCTATGGCGGGCTATCCCGCAAAATTCCCCTGGACATGACGCTGACGGTACAAACAGGAAAGCCGGGGATGCTGACTGCGTCCTCACCCAGGAAAACGGTAACCGTCTGCACAGACGCAGCCCTTGGGGCGGGGGACGTACCCCCGCCCCAGGAAGCTGCCGCACGCGGCAATGCCGGAAGGCTGGGCACAACACCTTTTACACTGGCATCCTTCACCTACCGGTCCGATAACAGGGCTTTTTTTACCCTCTCCATGCTGAATCAGCTGCGCAGAGCAGCAGTGGAAGCACTGCTGGCGCCGCCGGCGCGGGAACGGGCGCCTGCCTTAAGAGAGAGGAACACATTTTCCCATACCCAGACACTACCAGTGTATACCGCATCCTTTTTATCAGCGGAGCAGATAACGCCATTGGCCAAAGAATTTTTTGACGCGATTTATCTGCCCTGCGCACAGTCCATACCGGGTATGGGCATAGAGATGCCCCCATATCTCCCGGGAGAAAGTCTGGCGTCCATATGGAAACATGCCCAAAACGCGGTCCGCGTATTGGTGCACACACCGGGACAGCTTTTGCAGGCGACGCGGCTGGGCATTCCGGCAGACGCGTCTTTGCGGTTTAATATTTATAACAGCGAAACAGCATATGCCCTGGCCGCGACCGGCGCAAATACGGTATGCCTCTCTCCGGAGCTGTCGCTGCCCCAGATGCGGGATTTGCAAAGTCCTGTTCCAAAAGGCGCGGTGGTGTATGGCAGACTGCCCTTGATGCTTACAGTGCGCTGCGCCGTTTCAGACGGCGGCGCGAAATGCGGCGGCAGATGCGGCGGTACTATTTACGACAGAAAAGGGGCGGCGTTTCCGGTGACAGGTACGGACCGATGCGAAAATATTATATGGAACAGCGTGCCTATCTATATGGCAGACCGTATGGACAGTGTACGCAGCGCGGGAATTTCCCGCATGCACTTCTTATTTACCACGGAAGACAAAGATGCATGTGACAAAATCATCCGGGCATATGCGGCAGGACTGCCGCCTGCAGGTCAAATATATAGAATGAAAAAATGAGGTTTTGAGGCAATGGAGGAAAAAAACGTACAGCTTCGGGTAAAATATCTAAAGCCGGATATGGATCCCCTGTGTTATGTGGACGGAAAATCAGATTGGATTGATTTGCGTATTGCCGAAACGGTGCAGATGGCGGCAGGCGAATTTCGGCTGCTCCCCCTGGGCGTGGCCATCGCGCTGCCAAAGGGGTACGAAGCCCATATTGTGCCCCGCTCCTCTACTTTTAAAAATTTTGGGATTATTCAAACCAATCATATGGGCGTGGTAGACGAATCCTACTGCGGCGACGGGGATCAGTGGTATATGCCCGCCTACGCCCTGCGGGATACAGTGATTGAAGCCGGCAGTCGTATCTGCCAGTTTCGGATTATGCGCCATCAGCCGGCCCTCACCTTTGAAGCGGTGGATTCCCTTGGCGGGGCAGACCGGGGCGGCATCGGCTCTACAGGAACGAAGTGAGGAACGGGTTATGTTGGGATGGCGTCGCCATAGCGGTCATCCTACCCATTTTTAAAATATACATCAAGGAAAAAAGAATGACAAAACAATTGATTTTAGCCTCCGCCTCTCCACGGAGGAGAGAGATTCTCTCTATGGCGGGATATCGGTTTACCGTGCTGTCTCCAGACGTGGACGAGCGTGCGCCGGGGTTAGCCCCGGATGTGCTGGTACAGGAGCTGTCCCGGCGCAAAGCGGCGGCAGCCCTGTCCAGTCCGAACGATGTAATTTTAGCGGCAGATACGATGGTTGCCCTAGACGACAAAATCCTCGGGAAACCGGCGGACGCGGCGGATGCAGTACAAATGCTTCGCGCTCTATCCGGCAGAACCCATGCGGTATATACGGGGTTTACCATATCGGATAAAAACACCGCCGTTACGCAGGCGGTAGCCGCCCATGTGACCATGCGGGAAATTACCGGGGAAGAAATCGACGCCTATGTGGCTACCGGTTCCCCCCTGGATAAAGCAGGCGCTTACGGTATTCAGGAAGCGGCAGGCATGTTTGTCCAGTCGCTCCAGGGGGACTATTACAGCATTATGGGTCTGCCCATCTGTCCTGTGTCCGTGCTTCTCCGAGACACGTTTGGGATCACACCTGACCTTCAGAAAGGATACTATCATGAGTAAGAATATCGGAATCGATCTGGGAACCGCCAATACCATCGTCTATGTGCGGGGCAAAGGCATCGTATTGCGGGAACCTTCTGTAGTTGCAGTAGAGCAGCGGAGCAAAAAAGTCGTCGCCGTAGGCAACGCAGCCAAGCAGATGCTTGGAAAAACCCCCGGCTCTATTATCGCTATGCGCCCTATGAAGGACGGCGTAATTGCAGAATTTGACTTTACTACCGCCATGCTGCGGGACTTTTTCAAGCGTACCGCCGGCAGTACGGTTTTCAGCCATCCCCGGGTAATCGTGTGCATCCCCTACGGGGTGACGGAAGTGGAACGGCGGGCCGTGGAGGATGTGACCCTGGAGGCAGGCGCCCAAAGCGTGGCGTTGATTGAAGAACCCATCGCCGCCGCCATTGGAAGCGGACTGCGGGTGGAAGATGCCAAAGGCAGTATGATTGTAGACATTGGCGGCGGCACCACAGAGGTGGCCGTCACCAGTCTGGGTGGCATTGTGCTGTCCACTTCCCTGCGTATTGCGGGAGATGAGCTGGACGAATCCATTGTGAACTATATCAAAAAGCGGTACAATATCCTAATCGGAGAGATCACCGCGGAAATGCTGAAAAAGAAAATCGGCAGCGTACATCCCGGCGTTGACCGGGGTTCTATGGAAATACGGGGCCGCAATCTTCTCAACGGCCTGCCTGCCATCATCACCGTGACCACGGCGGATATCCGGGAGGCCATGCATGAGCAGGTGTTCCATATTGTGGAGGCCATTCGCACTACTCTGGAGAATACCCCGCCGGAGCTTTCCAGCGATATCTATGACAACGGCATTATGCTTGCCGGCGGAGGTGCCCTTCTGGGCGGCTTGGACGCGCTGATCAACCACGTGACCGGCATTAAGGCGACCATTGCCAAAGCACCGCTGGACGCAGTGGCAGTAGGAATCGGCCATGTAATTGAAAGCATGGGCGACGCAAACGACATTGTACAGTTCCGGGGCAGAAGCTCCCGATAAAGAAGCCCTACCACCGGGAAAGGAGGCGGCAGTGTGTCCCATTTTCTGAAATCCAAATTTTTTATTATCATTGTGCTGGTGGCGCTGGTGCTCACCATTGTGCCTACCGTGCTGAGCGCCATGGGCCTGCAGTCTGTTGTGAAAGACGCGGCAGTGTCCCTTCTGTCCCCGATTCAAGGGCTGTTCACCTCTGCCACAAACGCTGTGGAGGGGTTTACCTCTTATTTTACAGAATTTGATCGGATCGTAGAAGAAAATAATCAGCTGCGCGCCCAGATCGAAACGCTGCAGGATGAGATCGACACATCCAAAGAGCTTGCCCAGATGAACGAATGGCTCTATGATTATCTGGAGCTGAAACGGGAACGGACAGACTTTAAATTTCAAAGCGCTAAAGTGACGGGCCGGGAAAGCGGCAACTATATGACCGTGTTTACCTTAGATAAAGGGACAGAACATGGGGTAGAAAAAGATATGCCCGTTATTAGCAGCAACGGTATTGTAGGGTATGTTACCGAAGCGGGCAAAAGCTGGTCCAAGGCGATGACGATTCTGGAATCCGGCCGGGCAATCGGCGCATATGTAGAGCGCAGCGGAGAAGTCGGCGTGGTAGAAGGAGATTATTCTCTGGCATCCCAGGGGCTGTGTAAAATGTCATATCTTTCCGCCGACGCCGACATAGAGGTAGGAGATCGGATTCTCTCCAGCGGATTCGGAAGCGTATATCCCCGCTCCCTTGTGATCGGGCATGTTACGGAAATCAAAGAAGATCCATACAATCAAACTATCAATGTGTACATTCAGCCGGCGGCGTCCTTGTCCGACGAAGACCGGTTTATGATCATTACGGAATATGACTCCTATACAGAATAACCGAGGACAAAAAGGCGGGCGGAATCGAAGCGGCGGACAAGGCCCCATCGACAAAAACAGACCCGCTGCCAGACCCCGGCCGACAAGGCCGACATGGAAATATCCGGATCGTCCCGGCGCGCCGCAGCCTAGTCAGCGGCGGCGCAGGCAGCCGCGCGCTCCCTCTCTTACTGTGGGTCAGGCGATTCTTGCGGAACTGCAGGATTTTTTCCAAAGAATTTGGTATTACATTTTTGAAAATGGCGAAAGCATTATAAAAGGAATTATTTTAGGCCTGTTTCTCGTCATTTTTCTGCTGCTGCAAACCACCTTTTTCGTGCAGTTTTCTCCTTTCGGCGCCGTGCCGGACCTGCTTCTTTCTATGACGATAGCCGTAGCCGTATCGGAAGGGGAAAAATGGGGCGCCGTGTTTGGTCTGGTAGCCGCCTATCTTTCACAGGCCCTGGGCGGCGCAGGTGTGGGACTCTCCCTACTGCCTTTATTTTATATGTCCGCCGGCTATTTCTGCGGGATTTGCGCGGTAAACTACCTGAGCGATTCCATCCCGGTACGGGGTATCTATATTGCTGCTAGCGGCGTAGGCCGCGGTATAGTTACAACCATGTATGCCGCATCCATTCTCAACGCCTCTCTAGGAGAAATTCTCCTTCATATCGTGATCCCGGAGTTTTTCTCCACAGCGCTGCTGGCGCCCGGTATTTACGGATTGATTTATTTGGCGCTACGGCCCTTTCATAAGTCCAGAGCACAGCGGACAGGCGCCTGATCACCACTTTCCAATATATGTTGAATGGAGGTTTTATGCATAAACGAGAACATCTTGTCCGGTATGTATGCCTTGCAGGATTTTTCTGCATTGCCTGTCTGATTTTTATTGCCAGACTGATAAGCATTCAAATTGCAGGCCAGGACTATTATACAGAAACCTCCAAGACGAAACCTTATACACGCACAGAAATTATCCAGGCCCAGCGGGGTAATATTTACGACTGCAATGGAAAGGCCCTGATTTCCAACTCCTTTTCCTATAATATCTATTTGGACGCGGGCAGTCTGCCCCGGACGGCACAGGAACGCAACGATATTCTGCTCGCCGTCGTCGGCACTGCAAAGCAATATGGAAAGGAAGAATCCTTTTCTATGCCGGAAAATCCCTTTACGGTAAAAGGGGAAAAAGTCACACTGGACAGCGCGTTTATGGAAACTGTATATGGCCGACGTCTGACCAAGCTGCTGCGCGATTTGAATTTTCCGCCTCAAGACGACGGTACCTGGGACGAAGAGAAACTTTCAGACGGCTACAATGCTCTGCGGCTGCGGTATGGCCTGATCGACAGCGACGGAGATTCGCTATATAATAAGGAAGATGCAGCGCTGCTGTTTGCCCTGCGGCTGGATATGGAACTGCATAATTTTTCCGCCGCGGAGCCGTATACGATTCTGACAGATGTTTCTGTAGAACTTATCAGCCGCATTTTGGAAGGCTCTACCAGAGGGATTCGGGTGAGCAGTGAAACAGAGCGCGTCTACAACTATCCCGGCGTAGCCTCCCATATACTGGGCCGGGTAGGCCGGATTACGGAAAAAGATGCGGAATATTATAAAGAGCTCGGCTACTCTATGGATGCAATTGTAGGTGTGGACGGCGCGGAAAAGGCTTTTGAACAGTATCTTCACGGGGTGGATGGGGAACTGACCATCGTAGAAGATGGATACGGAAATATTCTGGAACAGTATGTAAGTCAGGAACCAGTGGCAGGACAGCACGTTTATCTGACTATTGACGTAGAACTGCAGAAGGCGGCGGAAAAAGCGCTGGCAGACAACATCACTATGATTGCGGAAAAAGGCGCGGCTACAGATACGCCGCTGGACGGTGAGGACGCTAACGCAGGGGCTCTCACGGCGGTAGACGCGAAAACCGGCGCGGTTTTGGCTATCGCATCCTATCCTACTTATGATTTGTCTCAGTTTTCCGAAACCTATGCGGATTTGATACAGGACGAAAATTCACCGTTGTTTAACAGGGCGCTGGAGGGTACCTACGCCCCCGGCTCTACCTTTAAACCAGGTGTTGCGGCGGCGGCGCTGCAGGAGGGGATCATCACCCCTTATTCTGAAATTCAAGACTTGGGACAATACTCGTATTATACCGACTACCAGCCCAAATGCTGGATCTACTCTCCCCGCTACGGAAAACGGACCCACGGATATGTAAATGTTTCCGAGGCGCTGCAGGTATCCTGTAACTACTTCTTCTATGAGGTAGGCCGACAGCTGACGATTGCAAAAATCGACGAATACTGTGAAAAATATGGATTGGGACAACCCACCGGTATTGAACTGAGCGAAAAAACGGGAATTTTGGCCGGCCCAAAATACCGGGAAGAAAACGGAAAAATCTGGTACGACGGAGATACGCTCCAGGCCGCTATTGGCCAGTCGGATCACCTGTTTACGCCTTTGCAGATCAATATGTATATCACCACCCTGCTGGCCGGCGGAAACCGACCCAGCGCACACATTCTGAAAGAGACCCGGGATTATTTTGGTTCCGTTTTATATGAATCGCAGCCGGAGGTAGTGGATTCCATTCATTTAGACGACCTTGTGGTACGAACGATACAAAACGCCATGAAAGACGTAACGGAAAACGGATCCGCCGCCAGAGTCTTTGTAAATTATCCGATTGCTATTGGCGGTAAAACCGGTACGGCGCAGGTTTCGGAAAACTCGTCCGATAACGCTACATTTATTGCGTTCGCCCCCTTTGACGATCCGCAGATTGTGGCGACCTGCGTAATTGAGCACGGTGCGAACGGTACAGACGCGGGCTTTGCCGTGCGGGATCTGTTTAACTATTACTTTTTTGGCAGTGGGGAAGAATAAGGAGAATCGTGTGAAAATAACGTCCGTCAAACCTTGTAGTGAACGTATTTCACACCTTGTGCCGCCGCAGGGCGGCGGAATGGAGAAATCATGAAAGAAACAAAGCAGGCGGCCCGTCTGCGGGCGGCCGCCATTGTTGAGGCGCTGGAAGCTTTATACCCAGACGCGGCATGCTCTTTAGACGCGGGGGCAGACCCTTGGCGTCTATTGGTGATGGCACGCCTGTCCGCGCAATGCACCGATGAGCGGGTCAATATTGTAAGCGAAGGCTTATTCGCAGCGCTGCCCACGCCGCAGGCTATGGCGGAGGCCCCCCTGGAAAAGATTGAAGGGCTGATCAAGTCCTGCGGGCTGTATCGGGGCAAGGCGAAAAGTATCCGGGACACGTCCCGCATTCTCCAGGAGCAATACGGTGGCAGAGTGCCGGATACTATGGAAGAATTGCTGGCACTGCCCGGTGTGGGCCGTAAAATTGCCAATTTGATTCTGGGAGACGTATACGGCAAAGGGGGGATTGTAGCAGACACCCACTGTATGCGCATTTGCGGACGACTGGGTTTTTATCCGTCGGACAAGAAAAATCCTCTTCTTACGGAAAAGATTATGGAAGAGCTTGTCCAGCGGCAGGAGCAAAGCGCGTTCTGCCATCGTCTGGTGCTTTTCGGCAGAGATGTTTGTACGGCCAGGTCCCCTAAATGTACGGACTGCCCGCTGCGGGAACTATGTAAATATACACCGGAAGAATAAAGGAGCAGTAGTGTGAAAATAACGTGCGCAAATCTTGTAGTAAACGTATTTCACACCTTATGTCGCCGCTGGGCGGCGGAATGGAGATTAACGTGAAAAAAGAGAAAAACTGTCGTCTTGGCAAAGTAGGCGGCCAGGCTGTGCTGGAGGGCGTGATGATGAAAAGCGGCGACAATGTCGCCTTAGCGGTTCGGAAAGAGGACGGCACCATCGCGCTGAAAAACAGCACCTTTGTATCAGCCCGCAAGAAAAACAAATTTTTGAATTTTCCCCTGATTCGGGGTTGTGTCAATATGGTGGAAATGATGCGGCTGAGTTTTTCTACCCTGAACGACAGTACCCAAATGCTGGGACTGGACGATATGGAGCCGGAGTCAAAATTTGACAAGTGGCTGCAGCGTAAATTTGGGGATAAGCTGATGAATATAGTGATGTCCATCGGTATGGTGCTGGGGGTAATTTTGAGTGTTGGCCTTTTTATGATTTTGCCCAATCTGGCCACCATGTGGCTGAACGACGCGGCCGTTTCTGCCGGCGGGCCGCTGCCAAGCTTTGTTCAAAATTTGATTTCCGGACTGCTGCGGATTCTCATATTCATTGTATATCTGCTCCTGGTATCCCGTATGAAGGATATTAAGCGGACATTTGCCTATCACGGGGCGGAACACAAATCGGTAGCCTGCTATGAAGCGGGATTGGAGCTTACGCCGGAAAACGCGGCAACCTGCACGCGCTTTCATCCCCGCTGCGGCACCAGCTTTATTTTTGTTATTTTAATTATTTCTATTCTGGTAACCAGCTTTATCAACTGGAACACCTGGCCTCGATGGGCGATTATCGGCACTAAACTTTTGATGCTGCCTGTGATTGTAGGAATCGGATTTGAATTTTTGATGTTAGCTGGAAAACACCCGAATCCGGTGACCCGTGCTTTATCCGCGCCGGGGCTGTGGATGCAGCGAATTACTACAAAGGAACCGGACGCGGCCCAATTGGAAGTAGCGATTACGGCTTTAAAAAATGCCATGCCGGAAGAATTTGGTGGGGAGGCCCCCACAGGCAAAAATCGGGGAGAGGATTCCCAATCCGATGCGGTCTCCCACGAGGGGGGAGTTCCTGCTGATTCTTCCTCGGCAGATGGGGAAGCCCCCACGGGCAAAAATCGGGGAGAGGATTCTCAATCCGACGCGGTCTCCCATGAGGGGGAATCTCCTGCTGATTCTCCAAATGAAAATCCAGCTGACACAGAAAGCGCCTCTAATCATGACCCTGCATGAAATAGAAACGCGACTTTCCGCCGCGGGGGTGGACAGTCCCCGGTTTGACGCATTAGAATTGATTGTTCACTTTGAAAATATCAGCCGGGCGACAGCGCTTGTGGGTGGAGATTTTCAAAGTCTCGCTTTGCAGGACGCAGTGGAACGCCGTTGCCGGCGGGAGCCGCTTGCCTATATTTTGGGGCAGTGGGACTTTATGGGGCACACCTTTGATTTGTCGCCGGATTGTCTGATTCCCCGGAGCGATACGGAACTGCTTTGCGCTCTTTTGGTCCGGGAGCTTCCGGACGGCGGACGGTTTGCGGATCTGTGCACCGGAAGCGGCTGTATTGCTATAGCGGCCCTGCTGGCGCGAACGGACGCACAGGGTGTGGGAGTGGAATTGTATCCGGATACGCTAAAAGTCGCCCGAAAAAACGCGCGGCGGCACGGAGTGGACACACGGCTGGAGCTGCTGCAGGGAGACGTTTGCACCATGGAACTGTCTGGTACCTTCGACTGGATTGTTTCCAATCCCCCTTATGTGACAAAGGCGGAGATGGATGATCTGTCCCCGGAGGTGCTGCTGGAGCCGGCCCATGCCCTCACCGATGGGGGAGACGGGCTGGCCTTTTATCGAAATATATTTGCCCGGTATCCAAAGTATTTGAAACCCGGCGGTTTCCTTGCAGTGGAGATTGGCTGGCAGCAAGGAAAGGCAGTTTGCTCCATTGCCCTCGCAGCAGGTCTATCTCCTGTAATTTTGCAGGACTTGGAAGGCCGTGACCGAGTGGTAATGTGTAAATAAATTTTGCTTTAGACCCTTTTTTGAAATCCAAAGAAAGGACTGCTTCTTTTTATGGAGAAACGAATCATTCAAATTACAGACACCACAATGCGGGACGGAGAACAAACGCCGGGCGTGCGGCTGGGCGTGCATCAAAAAGTAGAATTTGCCCGTCAGCTGGAACGTCTGGGCGTAGACGTGATTGAAGCGGGATTTCCCGCCTCCTCTCCAGGAGACTTTCAAGCGGTAGAGGCAGTGGCCCGCGCCGTGTCCTCCTGTACCGTGCAGGCTTTGTGCCGCGCGATGCGGGGAGATATTGACAAAGCGCGTCAGGCGCTGGCAGACGCGAAAAAACCGTGTATACATATTTTTTTGGCGTCCAGCCCACTCCATCTCCAATATAAACTGAAAATCACAGAAGAAGAAGCGCTGGCCGCAGTGGCGGACACAGTAGCATACGCGAAACAGTTCTGTGCGCAGGTTCAATTTTCCCCGGAAGACGCCACCCGCAGTCAGTTCTCCTTTCTGTGCCGGATGATCCAAACAGCTTTGGACAGCGGCGCAGATATTATTAACATTCCCGACACGGTAGGCTATGCCGCCCCTGAGGAATTCGCAGGCTTGATTCGGCGGCTCCATGAAGCGGTCCCCGCTTTGTCTGGCGCTCTTTGCAGCGTCCACTGCCACGATGACCTGGGCCTTGCCGTCGCCAACAGTTTGGCAGCGATAGGGGCAGGAGCAGGACGGGTAGAATGTACCGTCAACGGTCTGGGGGAACGGGCTGGCAACGCGGCGCTGGAAGAAATCGTTATGGCGCTTCACGTGCGGCAGGATATATTAGGCGCTCGCACCAACATACGCACCCGAGAGCTGGTGCGCACCAGTCGGATGGCGGCCTCCCTCACTGCTGTAGCTGTTCCCCCCGGAAAGGCCATTGTTGGTCAAAACGCCTTTTCGCATGAATCCGGGATTCACCAGCACGGGGTACTGGAAAATCGGGAAACTTATGAAATTATGCAGCCGGCCGATATTGGTTTGGACAAGAACATGCTGATTTTAGGAAAGCTCAGCGGACGGCATGCTTTTAGTCAGCGGCTGGAGCTGCTGGGATATGCTTTAGACGACAAGGGTATTGACGCGGCTTTTCACCGTTTTAAGGAAATTGCAGATAAGAAAACCTCCGTCACCGACGAGGATATCGGTGCTATTGTAAACGAATATCTGGATGGACTCCATGGGAAATACTGGCTGGAATCCTTCCAAATCCAGTCCGGCAACCATATGAAAGCCATGGCCCTTCTCTCTCTGCGAGACGGGGATATGGTTTTCACCGAAGCGGCTCCAGGGGATGGCCCGGTCAACGCGGCCTTTAACGCCATTGATCGAACCATTGGACGGGACGATATCGTGCTGGAAAGCTATGAGATTCGGGCGGTAACGGAAGGTACAGACGCTCTTGGAGAAGCAAAGGTGAAAATTTCCGCTGCCGGCGCGTCCTTTACCGGACGGGGTGTTTCTACTGATATTATTAAAGCAAGCATCAAGGCGTACATCAACGCGGTAAACAAATGTGTCGCCGCCGGGTCAGACCAGGAGGAATAAGCAAATGAATCTGGAAATATATGATTCCACTCTGCGGGAAGGAGAGCAAAGCGCAACCGTCACTTTTACCTGGGAGGATCGGCTGAAAATTATCGAGGAGCTGGACCGTCTAGGCGTGTCCTGCATTGAGACAGGTATGCTCACCTCCCAGCGGGATTTGGAATTTATTCGCCGGGCTGCCGCGCTAAGGCTCTCCCATTCTTCTCTCTCCGCCTTTGGCGCAACCCGGCGGGCCGGAGAGATGGCAAAGGACAACGAAGGACTATCCCTACTGGCAGACGCGCCTGTTTCCATTGTATGTATTTTCGGAAAAAGCTGGGGATATCAGGTGGAAAAAGTGTTGCGCACCACAAAGGAAGAAAATCTCTCTATGATCCGTGACTCCGTCTCCTTTCTGAAAGACGCTGGCAAACGAGTGATTTTTGATGCGGAGCATTTTTTCGACGGATATTCCGATGATGCGGACTACGCTTTGTCCGTTTTGCGCACCGCATGGGAGGCAGGCGCGGATACTGTCGTTTTATGCGATACCAACGGAGGTATGCTGCCGGACGTAATCGGTATGGCTACATCCGCCGCTGTTACAGCCGCTCAGGAGATGACAAAGGAGACTGGAAGCGCCTGCAATGTAGGCATTCACTGTCACAACGATATGGGCATGGCGGAAGCCTGCTCCGTAAGCGCGGTACTTAGCGGCGCGGTCCATGTGCAGGGCACGATTTCCGGGATCGGTGAGCGGTGCGGCAACGCCAATTTAAATACGCTGATCCCGGTGCTCCAGCTAAAGTTGGGCTTTTCCTGTATTGGAGAGCGGCTGGCGCTGCTCACCGATACGGCGCGCAGAATCAGCGAATTTGCCAACCGGGCCTTTGACGAACGGGAGCCTTTTGTGGGAGGCTACGCCTTTACCCACAAAGCGGGCACCCATATCGATGGGGTAATTAAATCGCCCCGCTCCTTTGAACATATTTCTCCAACAGCGGTGGGAAATATGCGGAATATGATCATCAGTTCCCTATCCGGCCGCTCTGCTATGGTGGAAAAAATGGCGCGGATCCTGCCCCATCTGGATCGAGAAAGTCCTGAAGTGGCTGCGGCGCTGGAAGCTGTACGGATTAAAGAAGAGGCTGGGTACTCCTACGATGATGCGGAGGCGTCCTTGCTGCTGGTAATTCGGCAGGCGCTGGGCATGCGGCGGGAGTACTTTCAGGTTCCCCATTTTAAAGTAATGACAGACGAAGGCAGCGGAAAAGAGGAAAATATGCGGTCTACCGCTATGATCAAGGTAGAGGTCGGCGGTATGGAAGAGCTTTGCGCCGCGGAGGGCATCGGCCCAGTCAACGCCATGGACAAAGCATTGCGGCAGGCGCTGGTACGGTTTTATCCCTCCATTGACCAAATGCATCTGACCGATTTTAAAGTGCGCGTCGTTAGCGGCGGCGCCACCGCCGCCGTGGTACGGGTTGTGATTGAATCTACAGACGGCGTAGCTGTTTGGCGGACGGTAGGCGTTTCGCCGGACGTGATCAGCGCCAGCTGGCAGGCGCTGCGGGATTCTGTAGACTATATGCTGGAACTGCGGGCCGGAGAGAAATCGTAGTTTCGAACTCCCCCGGCTTTACAATGTACAAAATAAAAAGGAGCATATTCTATGCTGCATGATACCATCGCCGCCGTATCCACCCCTTACGGGAAAGGCGGCATCGCCGTAATCCGCATCAGCGGAGACAATACCGCCGCCGTGCTGCAGGGCTGTTTTTCCACCTCTGGCCCAAATCCTGTGGAAAATCCCCGCCGGGCCTGCTTGGGAACTATAATGCAGAACGGCGAAACCATAGACAGCGGCATTGCTGTCTATTTTGCCCCTGGGGCCTCCTTTACCGGAGAAGCCCTGGCAGAAATTAGCTGCCATGGAGGTACGGCGGTAACAGCAGCCGTTCTGGAAGCCGTATTTCGAGCAGGCGCAGAGCCTGCCGGACCCGGGGAATTTACCCGGCGGGCATTTTTAAACGGCAAGCTATCTCTTACCCAGGCGCAGGCCGTAGGTCTTCTTATTGATGCGGACACCGACTCCCGTCGGCGTCTTGCCGCCGGCGCCCTGCAGGGCGCCCTTCGAGAAAAAACACAGGGAATGCGGGCGAAACTTACCTCCCTGCTTGCTTCCCTTTACGCCACCATTGATTACCCGGAAGAAGATCTGGCACAGCAGACTACGGAAGAATTGTCCGCCGGATTTTCCGCAGTTACAGGAGAACTGCGGGCGCTGCTTGCTACCTACCGTACCGGAAGCGCAGTGGCCGACGGTGTACGTACCGTAATCTGCGGCGCACCCAACTGTGGAAAAAGCTCTCTTTATAACCGTATCCTTGGACAAGAGCGGGCCATCGTAACCGATATTGCGGGCACCACACGAGATATCCTTTGGGACACAGCGGATTTTGGCGGAATTACCTTGCGTCTTGCTGATACCGCCGGACTGCGGGAAAAAGGGGAGGCCGTCGATCTTGTAGAAGAAATCGGCGTGGAACGCTCCCTTAAAAATATGGAAGAAGCAGAGCTTATTTTCCTGGTTTTGGACGGTTCCCGTCCCCTGCAAAAGCAGGAGGAACATTGGATTCGTCAAATTTCTAAGCGGCAGGACGCAGTAAAAGTTGCCGTTATCAATAAAGCGGACTTGCCGATGGAGCCGAGCCTGGATGTGAACGCTCTGCGGGATACTATGGACGACGTTGTTATTCTTTCCACCAAAACCGGCGTGGGAATGGAGCAGCTTGCGGCGGCCGTAGGGACGCTGTATCAAACGCAGGACAGATCCTTTGCTGCGCCCCTAATCTGGGACGCCCGCCATAAAGCTACTTTGGAAGAGGCCATTTCTCTGTTGGAAGAAGCCGCGGCGGCTATGGACGCGGGAGAACCGGCAGACGGGGTTTGCACGTTGGCGGAAGAAGCGCTGGCGAATTTGTCTCTGCTGGACGGACGAGGCGTTTCAGAGGAAATTGTTTCGGAAATTTTCTCCCGCTTTTGCGTAGGAAAATAAAATCCTGTTTTGTCAGTCCTTTTTATCAGAAACGCCTAAAAAACTCTTGACGCAGAATCCTCCAGGGTATATAATAATTTATATGTATGCTCATATCCCGGCTCCTGCCGGCTTTATATAAAATAGTACATTTTTCGTGCATTTTCGCGCAGTTTTGAGACGTACTGTTTCCTGCAAATCGCAGAAATTGCATATTCTCTGGGTCGACGCCCGGTTTGCGGCATACATACATAATTTTTGTATTTGAAATGATGAAAAATTCATTTACGAAGGAGGTATCGTATGCCCGCTGCAACTTACATAATCACCGCAGTTGTCGCTATTATCGTCGGTTTGCTGATCGGCTGTCCCATCGGAATTTTCTACCGTAAGAAAATTGCGGAAGCACAGATCGGCTCCGCTGAGCTTCAGGCAAAAAAGATTATTGCCGACGGCATGAATCAGGCAAAAGCAGACGCCGCTGCCGCTAAAAAAGAAGCGCTTATCGAAGCAAAGGAAGAAATGCTTCGGGCGAAAAACGAATTCGAACAGGAAATCAAGGAACGACGCAGCGAATTGTCCCGTCAGGAAAGACGCGTTCAGTCTAAAGAAGAAACGCTGGATCGAAAAACAGACGCCCTGGAAAAAAAGGATGAATCTCTTGCCAAAAAAATAGAGGAAAACGAGCTTTTGGCGGAAGACCTGCAAAATCAAAAAACGGAAGCCCGCATGACGCTGCAGCGTATTTCCGGTATGACCGCCGAGCAGGCAAGGGACAAGCTGATTGAAGAAATGGTGGAGGAAGTCCGCCACGAGCAAGCCAAAAAAATGGTGGAGCTGGAGCAGGAATTTAAGGATGAAGCGGACGATAAGGCCCGCAATATCATTGCCCAGGCAATCCAGCGCTGCGCGGCGGATCACGTTGCTGAAATTACCGTTTCTACCGTGACTCTGCCCAGTGAAGACATGAAAGGACGGATTATTGGCCGCGAGGGTCGAAACATCCGCACCATTGAAACCCTAACCGGCGTCGATTTGATTATTGACGATACGCCGGAAGCTATCACCGTATCCAGCTTTGATCCGGTTCGCAGAGAAGTTGCCCGCATCGCGTTGGAACGACTGATTACCGACGGCAGAATCCACCCCGCCCGTATTGAGGAAATGGTGGAAAAAGCAAAGCATGAGGTGGATGTGGCCATTAAAAAGGCCGGAGAAGCCGCAACCTTTGAAACAGGAATCCATGGTCTGAACGGCGAACTGGTTCGCCTGCTGGGCCGTCTCAAATACCGTACCAGCTACGGCCAAAACGTGCTGAATCATTCCATTGAGGTGTCCCTGCTCTCCGGTATTATCGCCGACGAGCTTGGAGTAGACAATATGCTTGCCAAGCGGGCAGGATTGCTCCACGATATTGGTAAGGCGCTTACCGCAGAGCTGGAAGGCTCTCACGTACAATTGGGCGTGGACATCGCCCGCAAGTATAAAGAGAGCAAAGATGTGCTTCACGCCATTGAAGCGCACCATGGAGATGTGGAACCTCAAACCCTTGTGGCGATGATTGTTCAGGCGGCAGACGCGATTTCCGCGGCACGGCCGGGAGCACGGCGTGAAAACCTGGAGAACTACATCAAGCGTCTTACAAAGCTGGAGGAAATTGCCAAGAGCTTTGAAGGCGTGGAAAAATCCTTTGCCATTCAGGCGGGCCGTGAAATTCGGATTATGGTGAAGCCGGAAGTGATTTCCGACGACCGTATGCCTCTGATAGCGCGGGATATCGTCAAAAAAATTGAGGACGAGCTGGAATATCCGGGACAGATCAAAGTGCACATTGTCCGGGAAAGCAGAACCATTGATTACGCAAAATAAAACAGTTAGAAAGCCTTTCTCAAATGAGAAAGGCTTTTTTATGTTTTAAGAAAGAACTATCCATGCCCTTCCCTATTTATTAAACCAATCTTTTTTATTTTCAAAATTGCAATGAAAAAACCGCAATGAAAATACACATTGCGATTTTAAGAAATATATCTATTCTGTGGTCTTCCAATCTATTTTGCTTCTTTTTCAAAGACGTTTCGAATCGCTATATTTACAAGCTTTCGTATACTCACGCCGTATTTCGCATTGAGCTTTTCCAGCCCCGCCACGTTGCTTTCCCAAATCAAAATCGTATGCGGTGCGGTAACTTCTCCTTCTGCTTTTTCATACAGTATTATATTTTCTGTTTGGATAAGTTCTTCAATACATACATTAAAAATATCTGGTACCGTAGCATCGTATTCTTCTGCAATTTTTTCCATTTGCGAGTATAAATCATCTATAATATCATAGTTTCGCCGCAGTCGTTTCTGTTTTTTCCAAAATTTATCATCAAAAAATTGCATTTTTTACTCCCATTCAATTACATATATTTATATAGTAAATGCATTTCATGCAATTTTTAACATGATTTAAATACACATTTGTATGTATTTAAATATTGACTTTGGCCTATAATTTAATAAAATTAAACGTAAGTAAAGAATCATTTATTGTCGATTTATCGTATCTCTTGTTCTAAATTGTTAAATTCCGGCGTATCAAAAAATTCCGCTAACGTAATTTCCAGTCCATCACAAATTTTTTTGATTGTGGCTATTGTAGGATTTTTCGTTTCATCATTTAAAATACTTTTAATCGTTGATTGTGATATTCCGCATAAATAACTCAATCCATTTGGGGTTATATCTCTTTTTACACATAATCCTTGAATACGCCTTTTTATTGCTTCATTTGTATCCATGATATTCTCCCAGGCATTCTATTGAAATATTATGTCCTATCTGGTGTGATTCCCACAAAGAATTCTTCATATTCTACCTTGAAGATCTGTTTTAATAAAACCAAATCTACATCCCAAATATTTTTTCTGCCTTGCTCTATGTGTCCAAAGTGCGCTATTGAAATTCCTCTTCCGTGAAGCTGCAGTTCTCTTACGACATCTTCTTGTGTCATACCTTTTTCCTTACGAATTCGTTGTATATTTCTTCCAATAGTTCCCTTTTGTAAAATTTTCTGCATACTATACCTCACAATAATACCATTAGGTATTTTTTGTGTTGATTATAGTTATTTTTTTGGATTTTAAACCTACCATATGGTAGTATTTTCTGCTTTATTTTTTTATTTATTTTTCTACTGAAAGGTACACACTTATGCGCTGTAAAAACTTCCGATGCGTTTACAATCAAAATACAAATTGTACTTCCAAAAATCTTCTAATTGATCAATATGGAACATGCGCAGATTGTGTCTATCCAGAACAAAATCGACAAAATAAGACAGAAATGGACGCGTTGCTGCGGCGTATTAAAAAAATTAAAAAATAGAAATCCTTATAAAAAAAATCTCCACCTAATGGGGTGGAGAAAATACGGTGGTCTGCATAGAGACATCTGCAAGTCCCATGTAGCACCGATTAAACTTTACAATTTACCTGCTTGCTTCCTTCTTACGCGTTCCGTATAATTACGTTTCATTTTATTGACAAACCCGTCACTGTAGAGTACAATACATATAACACCAAAGGAGAATTGGCCGTGGAATTTTCAAAGAATCAAAGCGTATGTTTCACCGGGCACCGACAAATTTTGGGCGTGCATACCCATATCCTCCCCATTCGTCTGCATCGTGCTATTCAAAATCTTGTCCGCCTGGATTACTGCAACTTTATTGCCGGCGGCGCCGTCGGCTTTGATATGATTGCCGCGGAAGCCGTTTTGGCGGCCCGCGAACAAAATCCCCGCATCACTTTATTTTTGGCGCTCCCCTGCCGGGACCAGACCGCGCGCTGGAAAAATCCTTCCGATATCCGCCGCTACCAGCATTTGTTGGAGGAGGCAAACGGAATTCATTATATACAGGACGTTTATTCCAGCTCCTGCATGCACAAGCGTAATCGATGGATGGTGAATAACAGCGCCGTCTGCGTTGCCTATCAGAATAATACAGAACGAGGCGGAACCGCTTATACGGTGCAATATGCAGCATCCCGGGATATTCCTGTGGTCAATTTGGCGGACAGCAGTTTTATGGAAGTTTTTGCGGAATAAAAAAGGTCTTCCCATAAGGGAAGACCTTTTTTATTCTTTTTAATATGTCGGGCTGTCCAGCCGCCACGCGCCGTTTTCATAAATCAGTTGAATTTCCACAGCCACGTCTTCTTCTCCATGCAAATAAGACTGCGCTTTTACAACCGCTGTGTTTCCTTTTTTCTGAATCACCTCTACCTGCTGTCCTGTTTTGGCTGTACTATAGGTCCGAGTGTCTATGGCGGAAAGTTCCTTGTGTACGGCAAGAATGCCATTCTCCGTTTCCATATACCGGGCATATGCGGCAGTTCCTTCTTCTATGGAAATTCCGGTAAAGGCCATTTCAAACAGATAGGCGCAGTAGGCTTTGGAATATACTTTTTCCGTAGCTTCCTTGATACTGTCTATAGAGGAAAATCCGGCGTCCGCCGCCACCGGAAGATAGCTGAGCAGGGTTGCGTCTGTTTTTACTTCCGCGGCAAACTGTCGCGCAGCATCGCTGTCTGCGTCTACAAATGGAAGACCTTCTCCAAAATAAATTTGATTGATGGCAACACTATCTGCAATCAGCGCTTCCGCGGCGCTGCAAATCTCCTCGTCTGTAAAAGAGGAACTGCTGCAGGAAACAAGAAGCACAGCCGCTAGTACCGCGACAAAAATACACAAAAGCCGGTATTTCATAAAAATCTCCTTATGGGGATTATAAATGCTGCTCTTCAATTTACTCCTCTGTCGTTTCGGCCACCGCAGGCGCTTCCTCTGGAACATTTTCCGCAGACGCTTCAGCCTGCGCTTCTTCCTCTTCTTCCACCTTTTCTGCTACGGCAAAGCTTACCAGCGTCGCATCTTCCGCCAGTCGCATCAACCGTACACCGGTGGCGCCGCTGCCTTTCAGCAGAGATATTTCCGATACGGCGATTCGTATAAGCGTACCTGTATCGGTAATGAGCATCAAATCTTCATTTTCTGTAGCAACTGCTACGCCGCACAGCTGTCCTGTTTTCTCTGTAATCTGCTGACAGCGTATTCCCATATTGGGACGATTTTTCCGTCGGAAGTTGGAGAAAGGTACTCGTTTTCCAATACCCTTTTCCGTAATGGTAACCAGATGATGACTTTCCTGCCATGCCTCATCATTTTCCACAATGACAGCGCCTACTACCCGGTCGCCTTCCCGCAGACGGATACCGGTAACACCGCGGGAGGTTCTTCCCACAATGCGCACATCACTTTCTGCAAAACGCGAGCCTTGTCCCTGGGCCGTAGCAATAAGAATATCCGCGTCTCCCATGGTTCTGTCAACGAATATGAGGCTGTCGCCTTCGTCCAGACTGATAGCGATTTTTCCGCCTTTTCTCTGATATTCAAATTCGCTGAGCGCGGTCCGTTTGATAACGCCTGCCTGGGTAACCATTACAAGATATTCTTCACTGGAGAATCCTTCAATAGAAATCACCGCAGTGACTTCCTCTCCCTGTTCCAGATCCAGCAAATTAACGATATTTGTACCCTTAGCCGTACGAGAAGCTTCGGGAATCTGATATGCCTTTTTCGCAAATACCTTGCCGCGGCTGGTAAATAAAAGCAGATAGGAATGGCTGTCCGCCACAATGACCTTTTCCGTATAATCCTCTTCCTTCATGGTGAGGCCGGCTTTTCCCATACCGCCGCGCCGCTGCGCTCCATATACGTCGGCGGGCTGCCGCTTCACATAGCCGGTTTTTGTCATCGTGATAATACACTTGTGCTGCTCGATCAAATCTTCTAACTGGATTTCATCGTGATATTCTACCAGCTCTGTCCGCCGTTCGTCTGCAAACTTCCGGCGAATTTCGGTCAGCTCATCCCGGATAATTCCTTTGATTTTCTCCGGGTCTGCCAGTATCCCTCTTAGTTCTCCTATTGTGGCAGCCAAATCTGCCAGTTTTTCTTCGATTTTCTGCCGTTCCAGGCCGGACAATCTACCAAGGGGCATAGATACTATAGCTTGTGCCTGCTCGTCGGAAAGACCCGCATTTTCGCTTCCTGCAAATTCTAAAAGTCCTTCTTTTGTGGAGATATCCGCATTTTGACTTCCGTCCCCTACAAAACGTGCTTTCAAATTTTCCTTTGCCGTAGGAGTATCCGGGCTGCTGCGGATAATCGAAATTACTTCGTCGATATTGTCAATGGCAATCTTATATCCTTCATACAGGTGCGCTTCTTTCAAAGCCCGGTTTAAGTCAAACTGCGTGCGCCGGGTGATAACGCCCTTTTGATGGTCTATATACGCCTCTAAAATCTGTTTTAGATTCAGGATTTTTGGTTCCCCATTCAGCAGGGCCAGCATGTTGATGGCGCAGGTGTCCTGCAGCTGGGTATATTTATACAGCTGGTTCAGAATAATCTGGCAGCTTGCATCTCTACGGCATTCGATTACGATCCGCATACCGTGGCGGCCGGATTCGTCCCGAATTCCGGTGATTCCCTCAACCCGTTTATCCCGCACCAAGTCTGCAATCGATTCAACCAGCATGGATTTATTCACCTGGTATGGAATCTCCGTAACGATAATCCGGTGTTTGTCTTCTTCAATATTGGCTCTGGCCCGTACCATAACCCGGCCCCGGCCGGTAGTATAGGCTTCATAGATTCCTCTATTGCCGTAAATCGTGGCGGCGGTGGGAAAATCCGGGCCTTTGATATATTGCATGAGTGCAGGAACATCCGCCTCAGGATTTTCCAAAAGATACAGGGTTCCGTCGATTACCTCCCCCATATTGTGGGGCGGGATGTTGGTGGCCATACCTACGGCGATTCCCACAGACCCGTTTACCAATAAATTTGGAAACCGGGCAGGAAGAACAGTAGGTTCCTTTCTCCGGTTATCAAAGTTGGGCATAAAATCCACAACGTCTTTTTCTATATCCTGCATCAGTTCTCCGGCAAGCTTGGACATACGCGCTTCCGTATATCGATATGCCGCCGCACCGTCTCCGTCTACGGAACCAAAGTTTCCATGCCCCTGTACCAGAGGATACCGGAGAGAAAAGTCCTGAGCCATACGTACCATTGTTCCGTATACGGCCGCGTCGCCGTGAGGATGATATCGACCCAGCACGTTACCAACTGTAGTTGCAGATTTCCTAAAGGGCTTATCGTATGTAAGGTTATCTTCATACATAGCGTACATGATACGCCGCTGGCCCGGCTTCATACCGTCCCGCACATCCGGCAGAGCACGGCTGATAATAACGGACATGGAATATTCCAGGAAGGACTTTCGTACTTCTTTGTCCATGGCAATCGGTTTGATCTTCTGCTGGGGAAATTCAATATTATTATTTTCTTCGCGCACGTTTTTCTACCCCTTTTATTACAAGCGAATATTTCCGCTTAAATATCGATGTTTTCCGCATATTTGGCGTTTTTCTCAATAAACTCCCGCCGTGGCTCTACTTTGTCTCCCATTAGCAGAGAAAATACCTCGTCGCAAGCCATAGCGTCATGGATATCTACCCGCAGAATTGTCCGCGTCTCCGGATCCATGGTAGTCTCCCAAAGCTGATGGGCGTCCATTTCTCCAAGACCTTTATATCGTTCCGCTTCCGCGTTGCCGCCAAATTCCGCAATAATTTGATCACGTTCTTCATCGGAGAACGCGTACCGTTCCTGACTTTTGCCTTTATACACCTTGTACAGAGGCGGCTGCGCCAAATATACGTGGCCTTCCTCTATCAATTGCCGCATATGCCGGAAAAAGAAGGTGAGCAACAGCACACGAATATGAGATCCGTCTACGTCTGCATCCGCCATAATGATGATTTTTCCATATCGAAGTTTGGATATATCAAAATCTTCTCCAATACCGCAGCCAAGGGCTTGGATAATTGGAATCAGAGACGGATTGGAATATACTTTATCCAAACGGGATTTTTCCACATTCAAAACTTTACCGCGCAGCGGCAAAATTGCCTGGAATCGGCTGTCCCGGCCTGTTTTTGCGCTTCCTCCCGCAGAATCTCCCTCTACCAGATACACTTCCGTATATTCTACCCGCCGGTCCTGACAGTCCGCCAGCTTACCTGGAAGTGTAGTCCCCTCCAGCACATTTTTACGACGGGTAAGCTCTCTTGCCTTTCTAGCGGCTTCTCTTGCGCGATTGGCTGCCATACATTTTTCTACAATCAGCTTTCCCGCAGACGGATTTTCTTCAAAGTATTCGGAAAGTTTTTGCGTTACAATTCCATCTACGATTCCCCGCAGCTCCGAATTTCCCAGCTTTGCCTTGGTCTGACTTTCAAATTGCGCGTCGGGCAGCTTTACGGATACCACGGCGCACAGTCCTTCTCGCACGTCGTCGCCGGATAATTTTTTGTCGCTTTCTTTCAAAGCGCCGCATTTTCTCGCATACTCGTTTATTACCTTTGTCAGGCCGGATTTAAATCCGGCCTCATGGGTACCACCGTCTACCGTAGCCATATTGTTGGCAAAGGTAACAATGGTGTCATTAAAGCTGTCGTTATATTGAAGGGCCACTTCCGCGGTGACGTCGTCTTTTTTTGCCTTCATATAGACCACATCTTTATGAAGAAGCGCCGCGTGCTTATTGGCGTTTAGATATTCTACAAAGGAGCAAATACCCCCTTCATATTGCAGCACAGCGGATTTTGGATTTCCCTCTTCATCCTCCTGTCCGGGGCGCAAATCCTTTAAGGTAATTTTAATACCGGCATTTAAAAATGCCTGTTCCCGCATTCTCGTTAGAAGAATATCGTAATCAAAGATTGTATTTTCAAAAATCGTCCCGTCCGGTTTAAACCGGACGTATAGTCCGTGCCGCTCTCCGCAGTCTCCCTCGCATTGAATCGCACGCACGGTCACTCCCTTTTCAAAGCGCATGGTATATCGCTGTCCCTCGTAGCAGTTGTCAACCTCCATCCATTCGGACAGAGCATTTACAACAGATGCGCCAACACCATGCAGACCTCCGGAAATTTTATAGCCTTCCCCGCCGAATTTTCCGCCTGCGTGCAACACGGTAAATACCACTTCTAATGTTGATATACCCATTTTATGGTGAATCTGGCTTGGAACGCCGCGCCCATCGTCCTGTACAGAAATGGAACCATCCTCTAAAATTGTTACCTCAATATGGGTACAAAAGCCCGCCATCGCTTCATCAATGGAGTTGTCTGCGATTTCATACACCAAATGATGCAAGCCCTGGGAAGAGGTAGTTCCGATATACATACCAGGCCGCTTTCTGACTGCTTCTAGTCCTTCCAGCACCTGTATTTGATCTGCATCATACGCCATAGTGGTCTTATTTTCCGGCATATTTATTTCTCTCTTTCATCATTTATTCGTATGCTTCATCCCGACGGGCCCGCCCATAAACACTGCGGGCAGACAGTCTGCATAATATCACATTTTGTTTTTTTCCTTTTTCTCCGATAAGAAGAAAAGATTTCGGAAGATCCTCTCCTGCAAGGAGAATGCTTCCGTTTTTTTCCGCAGCGCGGAGAAACTCTTTTGTCGTTTTTTGGGTGTTTACATTGTCAATATCAAAAATACCTATAATATCGGATTTTTTTACGGAGACGTCTCCGCCGAGATACAAAAACATGCTGTCTCCTTTCGTGATCACGCGCTGACGCGGTTTATCCCCACGAGAGTCGCGCAGCAATTCTTTACTTAGATCTCTTGACTGCTCCGTTTATTTTCCATTCATCCGCAAAGGCATAATAAACAGTGTATATTCTATCAATGTTTCCTCTGCTTCGTCTCCCTCAGGTTTTACTGCTTCAATACTCATACCCATCAGCGGTCCGTTCATTTTCAGACAAACGGTGGCTTCTTCTCCCGCCGCCTTCAATGCATCCAGCAGATATCGGCAGTTAAAGGCAATTACCAGCGTCTCTCCTGTCATATGAATCGGCAACTCTTCATATACGCTGCCCCCTGCGGAAGAGGACGAAATCTTGAGCATATCCTCTTCAAACTCCAGCTTAATATAAGTTTTCGAATTGCTGCCGCCCAGTTTATCTTCCGTAACGATAGAAGCACGCTCCACTGCACGAATCAGAGAAGCCGCGTCTATATGCGCCACACGGTCGTAGCTTTCTGGAAGAATTCTTCCATAGTTGAGGTATTCCCCGTCAATAAGTCTGGAAAAATAGGTATATCCGTTGATTTCAAAAATGACATGCTTTCTTGCTAGGGATACGGTAATCTCTTCTTCCGTATCCTTTATCATGCGCATAATCTCCATAAGGATCTTTCCCGGTATAATAAAGGAGGCATCCGGCACATCACCTTCCAGCTGTGCCTGGGCAAGACCCAGTCTATTTCCATCGCATCCCACACAGCGCAGCGTTCCTCTTTCCACGGAAAAATATACACCGGTGAAAATTGGCTTTTGTGCGTTTTGAGAGATAGCAAAAATCGTTTTGGAAATAAGACTGCGCAAAACATGCTGCGGCAGAGTATAATTTCGGTCTCCGGACAGAAGCGGCAAGGATGGGAAATTCTCTCCCGGCAGCGCGTTGATTTCAAAGGTACTGTTTCCGCTGGTAATATGAACCCGATTTTTATCGTCTACTTCAATCAGAATCTGTCCAGCAGGCAGGCTTCGAACAATCTGAAGAATATTTTGACTGTTAATAATATAGTTGCCTTCCTGCAGGATGGTAGCCTCTACCGATGTACGCAGTCCTTTTTCCATATCGTATGCTGTGATCTGACAGGTTCCCTCGCTAGGACCGGGGCATTCAAATAGAATTCCTTCAATTGCCGCAATGGTATTTCTTGCGGGAGCGACAGACGCCGCCGGGGAGAGAGCACCCAGCAGGGCGTCTCTATCAAATTGCACTTTCATATTCATCTCCATTCTGCCGCAAAGCGGCAACACAAGGTGTAAAATAAAATCATTATAAAGTTCGATGCATGTTTGCACACTATATATCCTGTAAAAATGAAACGCTTGCTCGTTTAATAGTTTAATATATAAATATATAATATAATAAAGACAGAAGAAACAGTAGGGCCTGTGGAAACTTTGGAAAGTCTGGAAAGCCCTGTTAACACTCGCTTTATTTTCCCAATGTTTCAATTTTGCCCTTTTGAAAAGCCTTGGAAACCTGTGGAAAATACAGGTGTTTTTCGTCTGATTTTCAGGGAAAGTTCAAAATACTGTTTTCTGTGACTTTTCCAAAGGCTTTTATTTCGGTATTTTCCTGTGGAAAACGTCGCCCTATGATGCAGCCCTGCAACAAGAAAAAAGTTTTCCACAAGGGGAGCATTTTTTCTTCCAAAGTGTTCTTTTCGCAGTACAAGCCTGCATATTTTTCTTTCCCAAAAGTTTTCCACAAAGTTTTCCACAAAAATCTGCCTTTTGGAAAATACTGTGGATTAGCTTTTGACTTCTGTGATAATTTCCACAATTTCGTTATTAAGCCGGTGGTTGTTTTGAATTTCCGCTTCAATCGCCTGAATATTGCTGTGGACAGTAGAATGGTCTCGATCCAGCATTTTTCCAATCGCCGGCAGAGATAAATCCAGTACCTTTCGAATCACATACATAGATACGTTTCTAGCGGTGCGAATATTTTTGGTGCGTCCCTTGCCAAGGATTTGTTCCACGGTTACATCATATTTTCTGGCGGTTACTTCTAAAATATTGTCTACTGTTTCGGAAACCGGTTTATTTTCTCTAAAATATTCTGGAATAGAAGACTTCACCATTTCCAGTGTAATAGGACGTCCGCTGAGAAAAGAGACGGCGCCGATTTTTTTTAGCGCACCTTCAATTTGCCGGATATTGGAATCCAAACGTTCCGCAAGAAAGGCAAGGACATTATTGGGCACATTCAAATTGTTTTTTTCTGCCTTTTTACGTAATATCGCCAGTCGCAGTTCATATTCTGGCGGCTGTACGTCTGCAATCATACCTTGTACAAAGCGGGTTTTAATGCGCTCTTCCAGGGTAAACATCTCTCTGGGCGGTCGGTCGCTGGTAACGACAATTTGTTTTCGATTTTCATACAGAGCGTTGAAGGTATGAAAAAATTCTTCCTGTGTAGAGGTTTTTCCAGATACAAACTGAATATCGTCAATGAGAAGCATATCTGCTTTTCGATATTTGTCTCGAAAACGTCCTGTAGTTTTTTTGGAGATAGACTCGATGAGTTCGTTCATAAAATCTTCGCTTTTGGTACAGATGATGGACATATGGGGCCGCATTTTCTGTACGCGATTTGCAATGGCATACATTAGGTGCGTTTTTCCAAGGCCGCTGGGACCATATATAAACAAGGGATTATAGTTATGATGTCCACCAGGATCGTTGGATACCGCCACGCTGCAGGCATGGGCAAATTGGTTGGAAGAACCTACAATAAAGTTTTCAAAAGTATATTCCGGGCAAAGGCCTTGTGATGGAAGCCGCTCTTCCTCTTCTGAAGATTCGTTTTGTACAAAGTCTGCACCTTCGTCATCTTCTATTTGTTTGCCTTGTTCCTGTTCCATAATCAAACGGTCTGTGGGAATACAGATATTGCGTTCCCGCACTACGTCGCAGATAATTTCAATAGCGGGTTCAAATCCCAGCGCATCGTATACACTTTTTGTAATCAGGTCGGTACATTTGCCTACAAGGAATTTTCTTTTCAGTTCATCTCCTGTAGCAAAAACAATTTTATCTGTATCAATCTGCAAAAGGTGCAAATCGGAGAACCATAAATCAAATGCCGTCTGCGACATGGTAGCGTTTTTGCGAATTTGGTCAATGATGGAATGCATAAACATGGAAAGTTCTTCTTTTGATGGTTCCATCCAGACTGCTCCTTTCTGTAATAAAACGCTGGAACGGCGTTTTTATCTTCCTTATTATTAAATACTTATATAAAATAAGTATAGCATAAATACGGTAATTTTTCAAGAGAAGAATCAACAAAACCTGTGGAAAACTATGTGGAAAGGTCATATGTAGAAGAAAATAAAAAAGCCTCTTTTAGAGGCTTTTTTGCGCGAGAGAAAGGATAAAAATATAAATAGTTATTGCGTATAGATTATAAAGAAATTTTATTAAATTCTATAAGAAACGCGTGAAATCGTGTCAAAGTACAAACAGTCGGATAGGCTTAATGGCTGTTCCACGATCCACATATTCCCGAACTTCTCCAAGAGCAAAGAATATGTCCTTTTGATACAAACGAATGCGGGTACCCACAGGAAAATCCGTCTTTAATTTTTTTTGATAAAGCTCTGTTCCACCCCGGATTAGCTTCGCTTCGAAATCATTTACATGTATCATAGGGCAGTCTGCAAATAAGCTTTCACAGGGATGTACCATAGAAATACGCTCTTCTATAGATGCATTTTCCAATTCTTCTATAGAATAAGCCTGGTCAAGACCAAACAGGCCGGAGCGCGTGCGGCGCAGCGCAGCCATTACAGCGCCGCAGCCCAGTTTTTCACCTATATCCGCACACAATGTACGGATATACGTTCCTTTGGAACAACGCACGCATAGTTTATATTCCAAATGATTTAGCTTTTCTGCGGTCAGTGTATCGATATGTATAGGACGGCTTTCCCGTTCTATTATTTCTCCCTGCCGAGCCGCGTCCAACAACTTTCTTCCGCCAATTTTAATGGCGCTGTACATGGGCGGTATTTGCTGAATATCACCTATAAAAGAGCGAACAATTTCCTGCACCGTAGCTTCGTCTGGAATATTTTCGCTGGTAGAAAGAATTTCTCCGGTAATATCCTGGGTATCGGTGGTAATACCTAGACGGAGGATTGCTTCATATTCCTTATCACTGGATAAAAGAAACTCGCTGGCTTTTACCGCACGGCCAACAAGAACCGGCAATACACCGGTGGCAAGAGGGTCTAAGGTTCCGGTATGGCCAACGCGAGGAGTATCATATAATTTGCGCAGGATTTGCACGATTCTGTGACTGGTTACACCGGCATGTTTATCTATTACAATTACCCCAGATACAAGATCTGGTTTATCTTTTCGTTTCATATTCGTTTTCTTTCTGATAAGATTGAATTGCCGGCGTAAACGCGGCAATCATTTTTTCAGCTGCTTTCCTACAATTTTCGGCCGTTATTGTGGCGCCGGCGGCACGTTTATGGCCTCCCCCGCCAAAAGAAGATAAAATAGATGCCACATCTATATCGCAGTTGGAGCGGGCGGAAATTTTAAAAGTGCCCTTATTGGATTTGTTTTCTTTAATCGCAAGTCCTACCAGAACACCGGAAACGCTTCTGGGAATATCCACCATACCGCCGAAATCAAAATCGGATAAGCCGTTTTCTTCCGGCAACGAGGCAGAAACGCAAGTATAAGCCAATTTTCCATTACAGGCAAGCTGCAGGCGTTCAATTACCAATTTTTGCGCCTGCATTTCTTCTATTGTACGACAGCCATGCAGGCGACGGGCAATAGACGCCGTATCCTCTCCATTTGGGTCATTTTGAATAGTTTTCAGAAGTATGGCGGCTATTTGAAAGGTCTCCGGCGTAGTATTGCTATATTGGAAAGAGCCTGTATCTGCAGAAATGGCAGCATAAATACAACGGCATATAGTAGGATTCGATGTGATTTTTTTTCTTTGTATCCACTCGTTATAAATATGAAAAATCAATTCCCCGGTTGCGCTGGCTTTTCCATCTAAATAATACGGAGAAAATAAAGTGCAATTTTCATGATGATCAATGGACAGGGACACACGATCTGCCAAAAAGGACAGTTGACCCAGCTGCATGGGAGAAGCTACATCTATGGTCCATATAGCGTCAAAATCATTTTCCATATTGGGCGTATATATAAGTGAATCCTGCTCTAACAGTAAGAATTTCAGATATCCCGGCGTATCGGAGATGCAGGCACAGCGGGCGTAGCCTCCCAGCATGGAATAGAGTTTTTGCATGGCAAATGCGGAGCCTACCGTATCTCCGTCTGGATTTACATGACAAAGAAGCAAAAGCTTTTTCCGTGCGGAGATATATTGTTCCATTAAATCACAAACTGCTGAAGTGTCTAATTTTGGAAAAAAATCTGTTTTTGACGTCATGCTTTTTCGTCCTCTTCCGTATCCTCAGTATCTATATCATTAAATTCCAGATTGTTAATTTTTGCCGCAATATCTACTCCGCGGCGAAGAGAATCGTCTAGAATAAATGAGAGTTCCGGGGTAATACGTAGATTGAGTCTCTGTGCAAGCTGACTGCGGATAAAGCCTGCCGCACTGCGCAGCCCGGCAGCAAGCTCTTTTTTTTCTTCTGCTGTTGCGTTATCAGATAGGGTAGAATAAAATACTTTTGCATATTTAAAATCGGGCGTTACATCCACGGAAGTAACGGTAATAAACGCACTAGATACGCGTGGATCTTTTACGTCCCGCAAAATGTCGCATATTTCCTGGCGGGCGGCGTCTCCAACCCGGTGTTGTCTATATTTTCCCATATATGGCTCCATTCTCTCTATCATTGCAGAGATATATATAATTTGTTTGTATTTAGGTTGTCCTATATTAGTATAGCATAAACAGGGCAAAAATGGAAGAGTGGGAAATGTTTCACGTGAAACATTTCAAAGTGCAAAATAAAAACCTCCCCGAGGAGCCTTTTAGAAATCTCCTTTGCCTGGGGAGGGTTTTTGTTTAGAAAAAAATTATTTTAGCTTATAGACCGTTCCAGCAGCGGTATCTTCCAAAATAACGCCCTGCTCCAACAATGCAGCGCGAATCGCATCTGCTTTTGCAAAATCTTTTTCTTTCTTTGCTGCCGCACGCAAAGAAATTTGTTCCTCAATTTGGGCAATCCATGCAGGATCCGCGTTCTGCAGCGCATCCGCTTCACGAATCTTTGCAGCGCCCTCCAACAAATTCAAAGAAAGTACCTGATCAAAATTCTCAATCAATGCAAGTTTCGTTCCATCACTGATATCGGCTTTTAACACATCATACAAAGCAGTAATTCCAAGAGCTGTATTTAAATCGTTGTCCATAGCTTCCCGAAACGTATTTTGCAGAGAAGCAAGTTTTTCTTCTTCTACAGGTCCTTCCTGCAGCTTTGCAATATTGCGTAAAAGTTTATCGTAGGCGGTGGCTGCGTTGTCCAAATTTTCCCAAGTAAAAATTAAGGATTTACGATAATGGGACTGGAGGCAAAAAAAGCGATAAGCCATAGGATCATAGCCTTTCTCTTCTAAGAGAGACACAGTAAGAAATTCTCCACTGGATTTGCTCATTTTTCCGCTATTGGTATTAAGATGCAGCACATGAAACCAATATTTACACCATTCATGGCCAATATAGGCTTCACTTTGGGCAATCTCGTTGGTATGGTGAGGAAAAATATTGTCTACTCCGCCGCAGTGAATATCCAGATATTCACCCAAATGTTTCATGGAAATGCAGGAGCATTCAATATGCCACCCAGGATAACCCAGGCCCCAGGGACTGTTCCACTTCAGTTCCTGATCGTCAAATTTTGATTTGGTAAACCAAAGGACGAAGTCCGCTTTGTTTTTCTTGTTATCGTCCTTCTCTACCCCTTCTCGAACACCTTCCTGCAAATCCTCTTCCTGAAAGTTATGAAAAGCATTATATTGGGGAATGGTGGAGGTATCAAAATATACGTTTCCGCCGGCTATATAAGCATGACCGTCTGCCAGCAGTTTTTTTATAACTTTAATAAATTCGCCAATACATTTTGTCGCAGGCTCCACTACGTCCGGCCGACGAATATTCAGCTTTTTGCAGTCGGCAAAAAACGCGTCCGTATAATACTGAGCGATTTCCAAAACGGTTTTCTTTTCTCGCTTTGCTCCCTTAAGCATCTTATCCTCGCCGGTATCCGCATCGCTGGTAAGGTGCCCCACATCGGTAATATTCATCACGCGCTTTACGTCCAGGCCGCTGTATCGTAAATATTTTTCCAGCACGTCCTCCATAATATAGGTACGCAAATTGCCAATGTGGGCGAAGTGGTATACGGTAGGGCCGCAGGTATACATGGAGACTTTACCGGCTTCTCTGGGAATAAACGCTTCTTTTTCACGGGTAAGGGTGTTATAAAGCTTCATATAGGATTCCTTTCCGATTTTGTGGATAGAAAGTATATTGCAAAAAGGACAATGGAAATTGAAATGAAATAAAGGGCAAAAATAAGAATATCCGCGTGGAGATATTGAAACAAAAAGCTACAGCCGTTAAACGCCATATGGAAGAAAAGAGAAGGCAAAATCGACTGATATTTCTCAAAGAGAAGCGCCATGATAAATCCGGTTAGAAAGGCGTAGAAAAACTGCGTCAAATCCATATGTGCCGCTCCAAAGATTAGGGCGGATAAAAGCTGCGCCGCCAGCACAGGCATTCCTTTACGAAGGCGTGTGTAAATAAGCCCGCGAAAAACAATTTCTTCCAAAAGAGGGACAAACAGAGATAAATATAAAACTTCCAGTAAAAAGCTGCCTCCACCAAAAGTAAGAGAGTAAAAATCTCCGGACTGCGCGCCTGATTCTTCCAAATAGGGAAAGACCAGAGAAAGCAAAAAGATTGAGACAGTCACGACAACCTGCGCAGCCGCCCCGAAAACAAAAGAACCGGCGGCAGGAGTAAGGGGCATTTTTGAAAGGCAAATTTCCCGTTCAAAGCGCTTTCCTCGCAACGTATAAAAAAGGGTATAAATTAAAATTAAGAGTAAAACACAGCCAATACACACCGGTGCATAGTATTTTGGAAATACCTCCCAATACGCATTATAAAAAGCGGTATCGCTAAAGAAAGCAGAGGAAGGTAGGCTTTCCCGTATTACATATATATACAGCATATTGATTCCTGTTTGCACAAGAAACATCACGCCCCAAATCAAGACAGCATATAAAAGAGAAAGAAAAAACCGGACGGTAGGAGACGGAGAACGGGTAGGCTGCGGCGCGCCGCAGCAAGCGCAAAATCGGTCTCCTGCCCGCAGTCCTCCTCTACCGCAAAAATCGCAAGTATATCGCAATGTTTTTCCCTCCCTTTTTATATTTACTTCTCTTCCAATTGTGCCAAACGCTTTTCCAAGGCCTGCAGACTATGACGTACAGCGCACAGTTCTTGTGCCATGGGATCAGGAATATGCACCTGGTCCAGGTCAATGGGATCGACTTTGTTCCCATCTTTGCGTACAATATGCGCGGGGATACCCACAGCGGTACAATTCTGCGGAACAGGTCCCAGTACCACGGCGCCGGCCGCAATTTTCGCTCCGTCTCCAACAGTGAAGTTACCTAGGACTTTGGCGCCTGCGCCGACCATTACATTATTGCCCAACGTTGGATGCCGTTTTCCGCATTCTTTCCCGGTACCGCCCAATGTGACGCCCTGATATAGCGTGCAGTTGTCTCCAATAATGGTGGTTTCTCCAATGACTACGCCGCTGCCGTGGTCAATAAAAAGTCCATGGCCAATGGTTGCGCCGGGATGAATTTCAATACCGGTAAAAAAGCGGGCGGTTTGGGATACGAAGCGAGCGGCGGTATATTGCTTTTTTTGATACAGACAGTTTGCCGCACGATATGCCAGCAGTGCATGGAAGCCAGAATAAAGCAGCGCGGCCTCTGCCCGACTTTTTACGGCAGGGTCGCGGTCACAGATGGCGTCTATATCTCGCCGCGCCTCCTGGACAAAGGAACGGACGCAGCGGCCCGCGTGTCCAAAAGACTTATCCCACGCTTTTTTATTGATAGTGATGGTTATTTTACCCATATACAACTCCAAATTTCATTTTGATCAAGTATATGCGAAGGAGAGAGGACCTCATTCCTCCGGCGCGCTTACGTCCCCCGAAGGATTGTCGACCCGAACAATCAGTCCGTCTTCAAAATACCCTGTATAGGTTCTGCCATCCGGCCAGGTATACGTACCCTTACCCCATAGCGTATTGTTTTGAAATTGCCCTGTATAGGTTTCCCCGTTGGCCCAGGTATATTTCCCATCGCCCCACCGCTGATCGGCGCGAAATTCCCCTTCGTATACGCTGCCGTCGGCATAGGTATATACGCCGTGCCCTTCCTTTGCGCCTTTTGCGTAAGCGCCTGTATAGGAGGAACCGTCCGCCATAGTGTGGGTGCCTTCTCCATCTTTCAAGTCATTTTTAAAAGTACCGGTATATGTGCTTCCATCCGCCCAGGTATAGGTACCCTGTCCAGATTTGTTTCCGTTTTCATATTCCCCTTCGTACACATCTCCATTGGAGTAAGTGCATTTTCCATATCCGTGCTGTCTATCTTCGTAAAAGTCTCCTTCGTATATGTCTCCGTTTTCTCGGGTCAGCTTGCCGTCTCCATGCTTGACCAGATGCTTTACTTCCCCTTCGTACACATCTCCGTTGGAATATTCCAGTGTACCGTTTTCCCCGTTATAGGTAGCGGTAAGGCCTTTTACCGCGTCGTCGCCTCCATAGGAGATACGACCGGTGGCGGGCATACCATCGCCGTTTAAAACACCCACAAAAGATACGGAAAATCCAGTTTCAAAACGGTATTTTACATAGCGGATACCAAAAAGATATAAAATTCCAAGAATCAGGGCGGCGCTAATGATAATAGATGCGCCGATAATAATGAAATTGGTGCGGGCTTGAAAACCCGTTTTCATTTTGCGTTTTTTGTCTTTAGACGACTTAGTAGCCATGGCGGCCTCCTTCTATACCGGTTTTACAGATCCTTCCAGGCGGAAATCATATTGTCCGTCAACTCCAACAGCTCCGGAATGAAAATTGTGGCTAGAATAGCAATGACAAGCAACAAAATACCGCCCACCAGGATGAAAACAGGAGAGGTTCCTTTTTTTGTATATCGAACATGCGCGTGGTATTTTTTCTCTTCCAAAACATACAGTCGTGCCCGGTCCACGTCCAGCTTAGGTTTTTTTTCTGCCGATCCAGTAAAAAAGCGGCGTAGCGTGCGGATCCATTTTTTACCGGTTTTTACAGGAATACGGCATTCGTCCGCATTGGCGACGGCAATACATTTGCGCAGTACCTTTCCATCCTGGAGCGCGCGCCGTCGTCCCCATTTAGAGGAAAGTCCCAGTTCTCCCAGCGTTTTTGCATGTTCCGGGGTAAGGCTCTCAGTTTCAAGAAGCGCACGCGCTACGCCGCCTAAATACCGCTTGTTATATACGGAAAGAATTCCGCCCACAAGCATACCAGCGTACAAGCCCCAAATAATCACAGTAAGGGACATGGTAGAATTTTGGAGAGAAAAGTTGATATATAGTACATCCAACAGCATAGGAAACCCTCCTTATAATTGGGATGAACATATGGGGAAGGCCGACTTTATATAAGAGCCTATTGTCACAGCTGCCTTCTTCGTCAGAAGAGGGGTGCTGTCAGACAAAATCAATTCTTTTTCAAAACGTCTACGCCAAGATATTTGCGCAGTACCGGAGGAACAGTCACACTGCCGTCCGCGTTCTGGTTTTGTTCCACAATAGCAGGCAGAATGCGGCTGGTGGCCAGTCCGGATCCGTTCAGGGTGTGGACAAATTCCGTAGCGCCGCCACCGTCCCGCTTAAATCGGATGCTTCCCCGGCGGGCCTGATAATCTCTAGCATTGGAGACAGAAGAAACTTCTTTGTATCCATCCATGGAAGGAATATGGATTTCAATATCATATGTTCGAGCCATAGACGCAGAGCAGTCTGCGGCAGCCAGCTTTACGGTACGGAAGTGGAATCCCAGTCCCTTTACCAGCGCTTCTGCTTTTCCTACCAGCTCTTCAAAGGCTGCGTCGGAATCCTCCGGCCGGGTGTACTGCACCATTTCTACCTTGTTGAACTGGTGACCGCGTACCATGCCCCGTTCGTCTGTCCGATAGGAGCCTGCCTCTCTGCGGAAGCAGGGAGTGTAGGAAATGTATTTTCTGGGAAGGTCCGCTTCTGTGAGAATCTCGTCCCGGTGGAGAGAAACCAGAGCAGTCTCGGCGGTAGGCAGCATAAAGCGCCGCCGCTCATCCTCCGCCGTTTCCAGCCAGTATACCTCGTCTTTAAATTTTGGAAACTGACCGGCGGTCAGCCCGCATTCGTATCCCAGCATATGGGGAACCAAAACCAGCTCATATCCGTCTGCAAGATGGGTGTCGATAAAATAGTTCAGCAACGCCCATTCCAGCCGTGCGCCCATACCCCGATAAATCCAGAATCCGTTACCGGAAAGTTTTGTGCCCCGTTTGTAGTCAATCAATCCCAGATCGGTACACAAATCCACATGGTTTTTCGGCTCAAAGTCAAAGGAGTGTGGATCACCAAAATAGCGGATCGGTTCATTGTTTTCTTTGCCGCCGGGGGCCAGGTCCGGATCCGGCAGATTGGGCAGACCCAACAGAAGGGTATTATATTCCGTTTCTACCTGCGCCAGCTTTTCATCGCCCTCCTTGATCTGAGCGGACAACTCCTTCATGGCGGCAAAAACAGCAGAAGGATCCTTTCCTTCCTTTTTCATTTGGGGAATCTGTTTGGATACCCGGTTTTGTTCTGCTTTTTTTGCTTCATTGCCTCCGATAATCTCTCGGCGAAGGGCGTCCAGCTCCAGGATTCGGGCAATATCTTCTCCGGCGTCTGTTCCTTTGGCTGCCAGGCGGCGGATCACATCTTCCGGGTTTTCCCGGATCAATTTTACGTCAAGCATAGGTGTAACTCCTCATTCAGTATATGTTTATTCTTCCGTAATTTTCTTACCGCATACGATTTCCAAAAGGGATTCCAAATCGTTTTCGTCGGCATATTCAATAGAAATGGTTTTTCTGGCGCCTTTTGGCGAAATACGGCACCAGCGGCCGGTAAGTCCGGTGACCTTATGTTCCAGATCCGAAACATAGTTTACCTGTACGCCCTCTTCTTTTTTTTGTGGGGAGGGTCGTTTGTTTTGAGATTTTACCGCTGCCTCCGTTTCCCGCACAGACAAATTACGTGCCACAACCCGCTGCGCCAGGGCTTCAATGCCCGTTTTGTCCCGGAGTCCCAGAAGTGCGCGGCAGTGTCCGGCGGTCAGCCTTCCGTCCTGAAGCATGGCGGAAATACATTCCGGCAGATCCAGGAGGCGCAGGGAGTTTGCAATGGCGCTGCGAGATTTTCCAAGCCGCCCGGCCACCTCTTCTTGGGTAAGCTCAAACTGGGCCAACAGCGTTTGATATGCCTGTGCTTCTTCATAAGGATTTAAATCTTCTCGCTGCAGGTTTTCGATCAGCGCCAGTTGGGCGGTACGCAAATCATCCGCCTCTAAAATCAGGGCGGGGATTTCCGTCAGCCCTGCTAGCTTAGACGCTCGCCACCGTCGTTCTCCTGCGATAATCTGATACAGACCATTTTGTCCTTCCCGTACCAAAATCGGCTGGAGCACCCCGTTTGCCGCGATAGAATCAGCTAGCTGGGAAAGCGCCTGGGGGTCAAAATGTTGTCTTGGCTGATCGCTTTTAGGCTCCACCTGGGAAAGGCGCAGCGCCACGACGCTGTCTTGAGAGGGAGCGGGGGTGTTATCGGAAAAGATCATATCAAGTCCTCTGCCGAGGGCAGGTTTTTTTGCCATATCTTTACTCCATTCTGCCGCCGGCCGGCGGCATCGTTCGTGGGGGAAACATCACGCTTATGTGAATGAGGCGTAGTTTTTATAAAACGCGCCCGACGAGTTCCTTGGCGATTTCCATATAGGCCAAAGAACCCTTGGAATATTTGTCATGATAAAAAATAGGCTGACCAAAGCTAGGCGCTTCAGAGAGCTTGACGTTGCGCACCACGGGGGTTTTAAACAGCTTGTCCGCGTAGTAACGCTTCAGCTCCGCCAATACCTGGGTGGAAAGATTCAGCCGCCCGTTGTACATGGTGATAAGGATGCCGGTGATGGAAAGAGCGGGATTGTACAACTGCTTCACCTTTTTAATGGAAATCATCAGCTGGGAAAGGCCTTCCAGCGAATAGTATTCGCATTGCATGGGAATCACCACGCCATGAGAGCAGGACAGAGCGTTTACGGTAAGCATGCCCAGAGAGGGAGGGCAATCGGTAAAAACAAAGTCGAAATCCTCTCCAACGGTGGAGAGAACGCTGCGTAGGGAGTACTCTCGTTTTTCCCGGTCCAGCAGTTCAATTTCCGCTCCCGCCAGATCCATGGTTGCAGGAAGAAGCCAAAGCCCGTCGAATCGGGTAGGCACGACGGCTGCTGCCGGGGCGCAGCCGCCCAGCAGAGCATCATACATAGAGTAGCGCAGGGATTTTTTATTTTGGCCAACGCCGCTGGTTGCGTTTCCCTGCGGATCCAGATCTGCAAGGAGCACACGAAAACCGAGGCTTGCGACGCAGGCGGCTATATTCACAGCGGAAGTGGTTTTGCCCACGCCGCCCTTTTGATTTGCAAATGAGATAATAACAGGTTCGCCCACTACACATCCTCCGTATATAAATTCATACCTTATATTATAAGGCTACAGGGGATTTTTGTCAACAGATAGCATGTGACTTTTGTGGATTTCCCGGATCGCGGGGCGATTCAATTTGGAAGAAGGATGGGTTCAAAAAAAGGAAGGGAAATTCCCCTTCCTTTTCCTATTCCCCTACGGGGAATTTTCCTCCGTCCTGGGTATTTTTTGCCGGATAACGGGAATATTCCTCCCCTGCAAGGTCGGCTGTCGTCATCCGGGGCCGCAGTCCGTCCTCCATTTCGTTGGAGGGATAAATTTGGGCCGACGCAGGACCGTTCGGCTCGTCCGGCCCGGTGAAATCCTCCAGACCGTTTACCAAATTTTCTTCGTTTTCAATGGGCTTCGTTTTCTTTTTACCTTTTTCCATAGCGGGCTCCTTTCGGATATTGTAATAATTTTATTATTTCCCGCTTTTCTGTGGGTATGAAAAGATTTTCAAAAAGACTTTTATATCCTTGCCGCGGTGTCTAAGGCAAGACGTATCATATCTGTAAAGGAGGTTTGCCGCTCTTTCGCCGTGGTAGCTTCCCCTGTAAGCAAATGGTCGGATACGGTGCACAGCGCCAGTCCATGTTTACCCGCTCTGGCGGCGTTCATATATAACGCCGCCGCTTCCATTTCCACTGCAAGCACACCCATTTTGCTCCAGTGTGCCGTAGAATCCGGATCGTCATGATAAAAAATGTCGCTGGAAAGAAGATTGCCCACATGATAGGGCAGTCCCGCCGCCTTTGCCGCATCCACGCAATGCTCCAGCAGACGGTAGCTGGCCAGGGGCGCAAAGGTCCCCGGCAGCTGGAAGGTGTGGGAGAAGGCGGAATCTGTACAGGCGCCCTGGCCAATAACGATATCCCGCAGCCGGACGCTTTCCTGCATGGCGCCGGCGGAGCCTACGCGAATGATAGCTTCCACCCCGAAAAAGTTGAACAGCTCATAGCTGTAAATGCCCATGGAGGGCATGCCCATTCCGCTGGCCATTACGGATATGGGACGGCCCTGGTAGGAGCCGGTATAGCCCTGCACGCCCCGGACATCGTTAATAAGAAGAGGGTCTGTCAAAAAATTTTCCGCGATATATTTTGCCCGCAGAGGATCCCCCGGCATCAATACAACCGGAGCGAAATCCTCCGGCGCCGCGTCAATATGTGGTGTTGAATATTGTTTCATTCGTTACTCCTTTCTGCTGGGCCTGTATCAGCGCGGCAATCACCCGGCTGGTACCGATTCGGTCTGCCCCCAAACGGATCATCTCCGCCGCGTCGGCAGGCCCGCTGATTCCGCCGGCTGCTTTAATTTGTTTGCCATTTTTCATATGCTGTTTCATCAGAATAATATCTTCCCGGGTGGCGCCGCCGGTAGAAAATCCCGTAGAAGTTTTGATAAAGTCCGCCCCGGAGGCGGACACCACCGCGCACATGCGGATTTTTTCTTCCGTAGTCAAAAGGCAGGTTTCAATAATCACCTTCAGCAGACGGCCCGCGCAGGCGTCTTTTACCGCGTTGATTTCTCGAAGCACCGCGTCGTCATCGCCGTCCCGTACCCAACCTAGATTGACCACCATGTCGATTTCTGCCGCACCTGCTTTCACGACCTGCGTAGCCTCAAAACATTTCGACTCTGTTGTGGCATATCCATTTGGAAATCCGATTACCGTACAGATGGGAACTCCTCCAGCCGCATATGCGGCGGCCTTTTTTACAAAGGAGGGGGGAATGCAGACGGAAGCGGTGCCGAACAGAATTCCTTCGTCACACACTTTTTGGATATCCGCCCACACGGCGGTCGGCGATAGCTGGGTGTGATCCACCCGTTTGAGTATTTCTTGTAAATTCATGGCAGCATATTCTCCGTATAGATTTACTTTTTGATTTTATCATAGCACAAGATGTTTTTTTGTCAACGGCTGCAGGTATAGAAATTTCCAAATTCGCGCACAATAAAAAACACAGTCGAATTTCATTATTTGTGTCGCAAAAGGGCGGCGGAATGGAGAGTACCATGAATATAGAGAATATGAGCAAGCTCCAGGAAAATAGCGCAGACAATAGTGAGGATCTGGAGAACAGCGCCGGCGGAGACAGCGCTGGCAGTGCGGAAAATGAGCAGCTTGATTTTATTATGAAAAGCGGCAGTGTGATTTCCAAAAAAGATGGGGAAACCATACACTGCCTCACGATTATCGGCCAGGTGGAAGGTCACTTTATTTTGGGAGAGGGACAAAAGGCCACCAAGTATGAGCATATCATTCCCTTACTGGTGTCCATTGAGCAGTCGGATGAGATTGACGGATTGCTGCTGGTGCTGAACACTATGGGCGGCGATGTGGAAGCGGGTCTGGCCATCGCGGAGATGGTTGCGGGGATGACCAAGCCTACCGTATCGCTGGTATTGGGCGGCGGTCACTCCATTGGCGTGCCGCTGGCCGTTTGCGCTAAAAAATCGTTTATTGTGCCGTCTGCTACCATGACCATTCATCCGGTGCGTATGAGCGGTACTGTTGTGGGCGTTCCCCAGACATATTATTATTTTGAACGTATGCAGGATCGTATCGTTCGATTTATTACAGAGCATTCCCAGGTGAGCGAAGAAAAATTCCGCGAGCTTTTGATGCGTACCGATCAGATTGCAACGGATGTGGGGTCTCTCATAGACGGGCGAGAAGCGGTAGAAATCGGTCTGATAGACGGAGCAGGATCTTTGGCAGACGCTCTGGAAGAGCTGCGCAGACAAATAAAAGCAAAGCAAGAAGAGAGCGGCGCGGCAGAAAAACCGGAGTAAAAAAGGCGAACTTTATCTATAGCGGGCAGTTTGTAAAAGCCCCCTCGTGTGAGGGGGCTTTTTTTATCTTTTTTCCACGTGCTCCAGAGAAGCCTTGATGAGTCCGTAAAAAAGTGGATGCGCGCGGTTAGGACGGGACTTAAATTCCGGATGGAACTGCACACCGATAAAATAGTCATTGCCAGGGATTTCCACTGTCTCTACAATACGGTCGTCGGGGGACGTGCCGGATATTACCAATCCGGCCTCCTCCAGCGCCTTTCTATACGCATTGTTAAATTCGTAGCGGTGCCGGTGACGTTCTCCAATCAGTTCCTGTCCGTAGCACTGGTGCAGCAGCGTGCCGGGAGTCACCTTGCAGGGATATCGTCCCAGACGCATGGTACCGCCTTTGGCGATACTCTCGTTTTGATCCGGCATAAAATCGATCACTTTGTGCGGCGTGTCTTCGTCAAACTCACCGGAGTGGGCGTCACGCAGTCCCAAAACATTACGGGCGTATTCAATAACAGCAATCTGCATGCCAAGACAAATACCCAGGAAAGGAATGTTATGGGTTCTGGCATACTCGCACGCAAGAATTTTGCCCTCCACGCCACGGTTTCCAAATCCACCGGGAATCAAAATCCCATCGCAGGCCGCAAGGATATCGTCCACTGTAGTGGGTGTAATATCCTCCGAATCGATCCACTGGATATCAATCCGGCTGCCTAGCGCATATCCCGCGTGGCGCAGCGCTTCCGCTACAGACAAATATGCGTCGTGAAGCTTTACATATTTGCCTACCAGGCCGATGGTGCACTTACGGCTGCGATTTTTAATGCTGTCCAGCATTTCCAGCCATTCGCTCATATCCGGTGCGTCCGTTTCAATGTGCAGCTCCCGGCACACAATTTGAGAAAAGTTGTTTTTCTCAAGCATAATGGGCGCTTCATACAGAACCGGCAAAGTAGTATTTTCAATGACGCAATCTGGTTTTACGTTGCAGAACAGAGCAATTTTTTGGCGAATCGCTTCATCAACCGGCTCATCCACCCGCATAACGATAATATCAGGAGACAGACCGGTAGCCTGCATTTCCTTAACAGAGTGCTGGGCAGGCTTAGACTTATGCTCTCCGGAAGACTTGATGTAGGGAACCAGCACCACATGGATATACAGACTGTTTTCCGGACCTACCTCAGTGCCTACTTGACGGATTGCCTCCAAGAAAGGCTGGCTTTCAATATCGCCGATGGTACCGCCGATTTCTGTAATCACCACGTCCGCGTTGGTTTTCTTGCCTACGGTGTAGATAAACTCTTTAATTTCGTTGGTAATGTGGGGAATGATTTGCACCGTCTCCCCCAAATATTCTCCCCGGCGTTCCTTGTTCAGTACGTTCCAGTATACTTTCCCGGTTGTCAGGTTGGAATATTTGTTCAAGTCCTCGTCAATGAACCGTTCATAGTGGCCAAGGTCCAGGTCCGTTTCTGCTCCGTCTTCTGTGACAAAGACTTCTCCGTGCTGATATGGGCTCATCGTTCCGGGGTCTATGTTTATGTAAGGATCCAGCTTCTGCGCCGCTACCTTCAGTCCCCGCATTTTGAGCAGACGCCCGAGAGACGCCGCCGTGATCCCTTTTCCCAGGCCGGACACAACGCCGCCTGTCACAAAGATATACTTTGTCATACTTCCTCCATACCGCCGCAGCGGTGTTTTTTTATACTTATATTTTAAAGGCGGCGCGCCGCCCTTTTATACATATCTACCATTTCGCGAGGCAGAACGTCCTCAAGAAATGTACTAATCCCGGCAAAGCGCACTGCTTCCTCCAGCGTCTTCGGCAAGGCAGGCATCTTCTTTTCCATATCCGGAAGAGAAAGCCCCCGCCGGATTCCGTCCATTCCTGCAAAAAGCAGCAGACCAAAAGAAGTGTAAAGATTGGCAGTCTGATCTGGTGTATGCAAAAATGCGTCATCCGTGCCGGTCGGTTGGCAGATCCAACGGCCGCCCAGTTCCTCCAGCCGCTCATACGACTGGCGGGTGGGATGCAAAAAAATAGTCATATCCCGAATATGCTTTAAAATCCCCGCCCAAAAAGGAGCCGTCCACTTGCTGCCGCTCCTTCCCAGAGAGAGTCGGATGCAAAAGTCGTTGCATGGCTGATGTATCAGAGGCCGGGGCGTAAAAAATGCATGGAGACTGCGCAGACGTGCCCCTGCCTGCACGGCAGACTGCAGCGTCATAACCATGTCCGCCGCCTCCATGAGATTAGTTGTTCCGAAAACAATTTGATGCTGCCCACTCCCCTGTCCATGACAGGCAAACAACGGCGGAGCCCCCATTTTTTCCAACATGCGGCAGATTTCCATACGGAGCGCTTCTCCCCCGGTCTGTGGCGTGTCGTCCAAATATCCGCCGTCGTTGTGGGGCTGCCGGATTGGGTTTCCCCGCTCGTCCGCGGGGAGCAGATAAAAGGTGCATTCTGTATCAACGGAAACAGATAGCCCCATATCCCGTGCCGCCTGCTGCGCCCGGTGCAGAATATACCGGCCGTCCAGCGGAAAGGGCGCGCCGTTTCCATAGCATACGCGACAGTACATACGGGCCATTTTAGGGAAATTTACCCACGGAAGAATCTGTAAGGTTTCAGGAAGGGGGAACAAAAAAAGTCTTTCCTGCGTGGAATATATCGGGAAAGCATCAAAGCAGATTCCCGCACCCATAGCTCTGCCAAGCTGAGAAGGCAAAATAGAGATGCTTTTTTCCTGTCCCCAGGCATCAAAAAAAGCAAGACGGACACACTGCACGTCTTCCTGTTTTACATACGCAAAAGCCTCATCCGCAGTGTACAGCATGGAATTGCTTCCTTTCCCTGCCCCGGGATCGGTTTTTCATTTATTTTAAAAACCATAAAAACAAACGCGTCTGCGTTTGTTCACAATATATAGTATACCATCTTTCGCATCCTTTGTCTACAATCTTCCAGTCTTTTTTTCAGATTTGTGGATTCTTCCAAATAAATTGGCAGGTTTTGACATGGTGGAATTTTGTCGGGGCAGACCGTTGATTTTTCACTGCTTATAGTATATAATGATAGTATTCGCTTTATGATAGTATTCTGCCGCATCCCGCGGCATAGTTGGAGGATTGCAAATGGTAAAATTGATCGAACACGGCGTATTTTTGAAAGGCAATGAGCTTGTTGCCCAGGGAGGAGATCCGGCAGCGGCCCGACAGGGAACCATCGCCTATTCAATTTTGAAGGATCACAACGTGAGCGGAGATGAAAAGCACCTTAAAATCCGCTTTGACGCGCTGGCGTCCCACGACATTACATATGTAGGTATTTTGATGACCGCCCGTGCCGGCGGACTGGAGGAGCTGCCACTGCCTTATGTGCTTACCAACTGCCACAACAGTCTGTGTGCGGTAGGAGGCACCATCAACGAGGACGACCATATGTTCGGCTTGTCCGCCGCAAAAAAATACGGCGCGATTTACGTTCCCGCGCATCAGGCGGTTATTCACGCTTTTATGCGGGAGATGATGAGCGGCTGTGGGAAAATGATTCTGGGCAGCGACAGCCACACCCGCTACGGCGCGCTGGGTACCATGGCTATCGGCGAGGGCGGCCCTGAGTTGGTGAAGCAGATTTTAAACCGTACCTATGATGTGGATATGCCGGAGGTCATCGCTGTGCACCTCACCGGTGCGCCCCGTCCGGGCGTCGGCCCCCAGGACGTGGCCCTGGCCATTATCGGCGCGGTATTCTCGAAAAAATTTGTAAAGAACAAGGTGCTGGAATTTGTAGGAGACGGCATTGCAAATCTTCCCATTGAATTTCGGAACGGCATCGATGTAATGACTACGGAGACAACTTGCCTGTCTTCTATCTGGACCACGGACGACGAGACAAAGCGGTATTTCCAGATCCACGGCAGACCCGATGCGTACCGGCAGCTTGCTCCTGCGGACATGGCTTATTACGATGGAGCGGTACTGGTAGATTTGTCTAAGGTAGAACCGATGATCGCCCTGCCCTTCCATCCTTCCAATACCTATACCGTGCGTCAGCTGAATGAAAACGCAGGCGATATTCTGCGTCAGGTGGAAATCAAGGGAGAACAGCAGCTGGGCCTCGCTCCCGGAACCCTGCAGCTCACAGATAAGGTGGACCCCGCTACAGGACGCGTGCGGGTAGATCAGGGCGTGATCGCCGGATGTGCCGGCGGCACCTACGACAACCTGTGCGCCGCCGCGGATATTCTCCGGGGCACATCCATCGGAGCCGACAGCTTTGCCCTTTCTGCGTATCCCGCCAGCCAGCCGGCATTTGTACGGATGTTGGATACCGGAATCGCTTCTGATTTGATGCGTGCGGGAGCAACCCTGCGTACCGCTTTCTGCGGACCCTGCTTTGGCGCAGGAGACGTGCCGGCCAATGGAGGGCTAAGCATCCGCCACTCTACCAGAAACTTCCCCAACCGGGAAGGAAGCAAGCCGGGTGAAGGCCAGTTTGCTTCTGTTGCACTGATGGACGCCCGCTCCATTGCGGCTACCGCGGCAGCCGGAGGACTACTCACCGCCGCAGATGAGCTGGATGTGGAATACCGGACACCGGATTACAAATTTGACGCTTCTATTTACGAAAATCGCGTATGGTTTGGCTACGGCAAAGCGGATAAGAATGCCGAACTGAAATTTGGCCCGAACATCAAGGATTGGCCTAAAATGCCGGCGCTGGGCGATAATCTGGTGCTTGGCGTAGCTTCCGTTATTGACGACGAAGTGACTACCACTGACGAACTGATTCCCTCTGGAGAGTCCTCTTCCTATCGGTCTAATCCCTTCCGCTTGTCCCGTCTGACTCTGTCCCGTCGGGATCCGGAGTATGTAGGCCGTGCGGATGAGATTCATGCTATCGCCCAAAAGTATGCTGGGGAAGCATATGATTCCGCCCTTCTGAACGCGCAGGCAGAGGCTGCTATGGAGGCTGCCATCGCCGCTTGCGGTACTTTGTCCGGTTCCGTCAGCATAGGCAGCTTGGTATGTGCAGTCCGTCCTGGAGACGGAAGCGCGAGAGAACAGGCCGCATCCTGTCAGCGTGTACTGGGCGGCGCAGCGAATATCGCCCGGGACTATGCTACCAAGCGGTATCGTTCCAACTTGATCAACTGGGGTATGCTGCCCCTTACCTGCCCTGAAATGGCTATGGGTAAAAACAGCGGTACCATGGAAGACGAAATTCTCCAGGGCGACTGGCTGGTGCTGCCCGGCATTCGTGCGGCTGTGGCCGGCGGCGCGCAGACGGTTGAGGGATATCTGTACCATACAGGGGATAAAATGCTTACAAAACATACCTTCTCTCTGGGAAGCCTTACCGAGGATGAACGGAAGATTATTCTTGCTGGCAGCCTCACCGGAAGAGCGAAAGAGGAACGGGAAGAAGCAGGAAAATAAAGGCGTAAAAGAAACAGGCATTTTTCTATAAATATGACATGCTGTTGTCATATTTTGCGTCGTAGAATAGGTAAATAAGCTGCAGTGTAATTTTATAAAATTTCCTTTGTCTTATTTTCCAGCATTTATAAATAAGGATGATCGTTATGCCAAAATATCTCACCGTGCGGGGCGCCCGCGTTAATAATTTAAAAAATATCGATGTGAAAATTCCTCGGGATAAGCTGGTGGTACTTACCGGCTTGTCCGGATCGGGGAAATCCTCCCTTGCTTTTGATACCATTTATGCGGAAGGACACCGTCGGTTTGTAGAAAGTTTGTCCTCCTATGCCCGGATGTTTCTGGGGCAGATGGACAAGCCGGATATCGATTCTGTAGAGGGCCTTTCCCCTGCTATCTCCATCGATCAGAAAACCACGTCTAAAAATCCTCGTTCCACAGTGGGCACCGTAACGGAGATTTATGATTATCTCCGACTTTTGTACGCCAGACTGGGCGTGCCACACTGCCCTGTCTGTGGAAAGGAGATTCGCCAACAGACCACAGACCAGATCATGGACCGAATCATGGCTATTCCGGAAGGAAGCCGGTTTATGATCCTTTCTCCGGTAGTCCGAGGGAAAAAGGGACGCCATGAAAAGCTGCTGGACGACGCAAAGAGAAGCGGCTTTTCCAGAGTACGTTGCGACGGGATTATTTATGATCTTTCCGAAGACTTTGAACTGGAGAAAAATCAGCGGCATACTATTGAAATTGTAGTAGACCGCCTGGTGATGAAGCCGGATATCCGTACCCGTCTGTCGGACAGCGTGGAGACGGCCCTGCGGGAAAGCGGCGGTTCTCTTGCCGTGGTGATTTTACCAGGGAAAGAGGGAGAAGCGGAAGAGGAACTACAGTTTTCCACCAGCTATGCCTGTGAAGAGCACGGTATCAGCTTTGGAGAATTGGAACCGCGGATGTTTTCCTTTAACAATCCCTTTGGTGCATGTAAAAGCTGTGCCGGCATCGGAGTGACCCGGAACATCTCTATTCCTAAAATTCTCCCTAACCGGGAGCTGTCCCTGTTGGATGGGGGCATTGCGGTAAACGGATTTAAATCTCTTGGCCCGGATACCTGGACCGGTCCCCTGATAGAAGCGGTGGGAAAGCGACATGGATTTCGCATGGACCAGCCCTTGTCTACCTTTACCGATGAGGCCCTTCATGCGCTGCTTCACGGAACAGGAGACGAGACATACGACATTGTCCGTGGATTTGGCGGATATACTCGTCAGCAGCGGGTGAAGTATGAAGGCGTTCTGCATACCATTAGCGCCCGAATGGAGCAGGGCGGCGCGGAAAATGAATATTATGAGCAGTTTATGGAAGAGCAGGACTGTCCTGCCTGCCACGGAAGCCGGCTGAATCCGGAGGCCCTGGCTGTTACCATCGGCGGGCTGAATATTGACCAGTACTGCCGTCTTTCCGTTACCGATGCGCTTTCCTTTACCATGGGACTGCAGTTTTCCGAAATGGAAGAGCAGATTGCCCGGCAGATTGTCAAGGAGTTGAAAAGCCGGTTGGGATTTCTCCAGTCTGTGGGACTGGATTATCTCACCCTGTCTCGACGCAGCGGCACCCTGTCCGGCGGCGAGGCGCAGCGGATTCGTCTGGCTACCCAAATAGGCTCCTCTCTGGCAGGTGTGCTGTATATTCTGGACGAGCCCAGCATTGGGTTGCACCAGCGGGACAATAGTAAGCTGATTCAAACGCTGAAGCAGCTGCGGGATATCGGCAACAGCGTAATCGTGGTAGAGCATGACGAGGAAACCATGGAGAACGCGGATTATATTCTGGATATCGGCCCGGGTGCGGGCATTCACGGCGGCGAAGTAGTCGCCGCAGGAACGCCTAAACAGATTATGGCGGATAAAAAATCCCTTACCGGCGCGTTTTTGTCCGGACGGCGTACGATTGCCGTGCCAGAGCAGCGTCGTAAGGGAAACGGAAAAAAGTTGACTGTCGTAGGAGCCAAGGAAAACAATCTAAAAAATATTAAAGTAGATATTCCTCTGGGATGCTTTGTTTGTGTAACCGGCGTATCCGGTAGCGGAAAGTCTTCCTTAGTGAACACAATTTTGTACCGTGCTTTAGCGGCCGGTTTGAACCGAGCGAATACTGTTCCTGGAAAGCACAAGGAAATTCGAGGAATGGATGCGCTGGACAAGGTCATTGATATCGATCAAAGCCCCATCGGGCGCACGCCCCGATCTAATCCTGCTACTTATACGGGACTGTTTACCGATATACGGGAGTTGTTTGCCAAAACTCCGGCGGCCAATCTGCGGGGATATAAGGCAGGTCGGTTTTCCTTCAACGTGCGCGGCGGCCGCTGTGAGGCGTGTGAGGGAGATGGGGTCAAAAAAATTGAGATGCATTTTTTGCCGGACGTATACGTCACCTGCGATGTATGTCACGGCAAGCGATATAATAAAGAAACCTTAGAGGCTAAGTACAAGGGCAAAAGCATTGCCGACGTGCTGGAAATGACGGCGGAAGAAGGGGCCCAGTTTTTTGCGGATCTGCCCCGGATTTCCGGTCGGCTGAAAACTTTGTGTGATGTGGGATTGGGCTACGTGAAAATCGGCCAGTCCTCTACTACTTTGTCCGGCGGCGAGGCTCAACGAGTTAAGCTTTCTGCTGAGCTTTCCAAACGCAGCACCGGTCGCACGATATATGTGCTGGACGAGCCTACCACCGGTCTGCACACCGCCGATGTGGAAAAGTTGATCAGCGTGCTCCAGCGGTTGGTGGATGCGGGCAATACGGTGCTGGTAATTGAGCACAATCTGGATATTATCAAAACAGCGGATTATATTATTGATTTGGGCCCGGAAGGGGGAGACGGCGGCGGAAATATCGTCTGCTGCGGTACTCCGGAGGAGGTAGCCCAGTGCGCGGGATCCTATACCGGACAGTACCTGCGGAGCAAGTTGCCCAATATAGAAAACTGAAAATAAAAATTTTCACATAAAAGTATGCCCCCTGGCAGCGAAGCTGCCAGGGGGCTACTACTTTCTTTTATTCTTCTTCCGTGCCGCTCTCCGCCGCTACAGGTGCAGCCGGCGCTGGGCGAGGACCTCGACGCCGACGGTCCACCTTGTCCGCTCCTTCGTAGCATACTACGATTTTACGGTTTTCGTCTCGGCCAACGGAGTGCGTAGACACATTTTCAATGTCCTGAATCTCCGAATGAATGATCCGCCGTTCAAAGGGATTCATGGGTTCCAGCACAATGTTTCTGCGGTATTTCTGCGCTTTGGAAGCGGTGCGCCGCGCCAAGCTGCGCAAAGTCTCTTCTCTCTTGCGCCGATAATTCTCAATGTCTACAATAATCTTGACGAAATCCTTAGAGGATCCGCCCCCTTTTCGATGAGTGCACAAATTCACAAGATACTGAATGGCGTCCAGCGTTTCGCCGTGGTGGCCGATCAGTACGCCTGCTCCCTCGCCGGTAATTTCCATCCGGGGATAGGTGTTTCCGCCGATACCGGAGGACTCGCTGCCTACAAACTCTGCCTTTGCATCCACGCCCATATCGGTGAGCAGCGTGGTAAGAAAGGTCAGCGCGCACTGCCGTTCTTCTTCTGTAATTTCAATTACCTTCGGCTCTTTTTTCTCTTTTATTCCAGAAGCTTGTTCTGCTTTTTTCGGGACGGGAACCGGCTTTTCTTCTTTTTCCTCAGCCTTTACAGGTTTGACAGGAGCGGCCGCTTTGGGCTTCTCCTTTTTTGGCTCCGGTTTCTTTTGTACCGGCGCCTCCGGTGCAGGAGCGCTGCCGTCTCCGCCTTTGTTGGTGGTAACCTTCAGCCCTTTGATAGACGCGACAATGCCGGAGAGGTCTGTATCTTCCTCCACTGGATCAGAGATGATTACCTTGATTTTTGCAGGAGAAGCGCCGATGCCAAAAATTCCCTTTTTCGGCATTTCCAGTATCTCATACTGCACGTTTTCCCCGCTGTATTCCGACTGGGCCTGGGCCATCGCCTCTTCAAAGGTCTTGCCGGTAATGATGATTTCTTCAGCCATAATAAATCTCCATTCCGCCGCACTGCGGCGGCGCAAATTGTTCATGAAAATCAGCTGTGCCGACGTTGTCGGCAGAAAATGGGGCACGCCCCATTTCCAAGCTGATTTGGGGTGTGAAATCGGTTAACTACATGCGCTTCGATGTGCATATTATTTTCACACTATTTTCTAAAGTTTTTATTTCTTTTTATAATGTTTTGTGCCCTTATCTTCTTTCATAACAGGGGCGTCGGAAGGAGCTGCCGGGGGCAGATCCCTTTTGGACTCTTCTTTTTCCTGTTTTGGCTCTTTTGCAGCCGGCGCTTGCTTTTCTGCTGGAGAAGTATCGCCTTCATCCTCGTCGTCAATGTGGTGCAGAGAACGTTTTTTCTCGCCGCCGCTGCCGGAAGGCAGGGAGCCGCCGGATTTCTTTTTCTTTTTAGAAGAACCGTTCAGTTCCCGTTCCGCCGCCTTATAATCTTCTTCCGTAAAGGTGGGGGGAGGCATAATTTTATAAAGGATCATTTGTTGCAGGGTAGCCGCGATAGAACGGTAAATCCAGTAGATACCAACCGCTGCGGGCATATAAAAGGATACATATACGGAGATCAGCGGAGTGGTGTACATCATAATTTTCATGGAAATACTATTTTGCTGTTCCTTCACCGCGGGATCCTGATATGTAAAACGACGTGTGATAATCTGGCTCACAATCATAACCACAAAGATCAGAACCGGAACCAGGACTAGAATAGAAGCAAATTCGGGCGTTTGAGACATATCAAACCCGCCGATGGAGAAGGTTGGCAGTACAGAAGGATCCTGCCCCTCCAAAAGGGTTTTGACATGCTCGGTTTCATCCTTATGCTCCACTATATACCGAATAATGTCATACTGCTGGGTTCGCATGTCCTCGGATATATGAATACCAGCATTTTTAAAGTTTTCAACAATCGTGGCAATTTTGCTTCCATCAAAGCGAAAAACACCACAGATATACCGCAGGGGATTGACGATAACCTGATACAGCGCCAAAATAATGGGAAGCTGAATCAGCATGGGAAGACAGCCGCCCATAGGGTTGAAGCCGTTTTCCTGATACATTTTCTGGGTTTCTTCCTGCATTTTCAGACGGGTAGCCTGGTCTGTTCTGCCTGCGTATTTTTTTCGCAGAGCCGCGACTTTCGGCGCCAGGGCCGCCTGTTTCAGGGAATTCTTCTGCGTCTTGATCCCGAATATAAGGCAAAGGAGCAGCTGGATCAGAACGGTAAACACGGCGAGAGCCGCCAGATAGTTTGGGAAGATCCAGCAGCAAAACTGCATGACGTACCCAAACGGAACGATCAGATAATCAAAAAAGCTCATGTATCAGATACCTTTCGAGGTTTTACAGAGTCGACTGGTCTTTCTTTCCCTTTCCGGATTTTCGTTTCGGAACCGGGTCATATCCGCCCCGTCCCCAGGGATTGCAGCGGAGAATCCGCCAAAGGGACAGTGCAACCCCCCGGATCACGCCCCACTCCTCGATGGCGAGGAGACAGTACTGCGAACAGGTAGGCGTAAAACGGCAGCGGGCTGGAAACAGGGGCGAAAAAAATTTTTGGTACAGGCGTACCGGCGCCTGAAACAGTTTTTTAAACATGGTGATTTTGGGCCGCGTCCCGGCCGGTTTTGTTTTTATTGGCTGAAGCAAGCATGTCCACTTTACGCAGGCAGTACTGCAAATCACGCAAAACGTCCTGCATTTTAGAAACCGTGGCTGCGTGTCTCGCGGTGATTACCACAAGATAGCCTTTTTTAACACCTATTTGTGCGTCTGTCAGTCTGTATGCTTCGCGAATAATCCGCTTGGCACGGTTGCGGGCCACGGCGCCTCCGATTTTTTTTGAGGCAGAAATGCCCACGCGGTTGACCGTTTGCTTCATGGGATGGGCAGCCCGCAGCGCGCGGGCTTTTTTATCCCCCAGGATATAAACGCAAATCGTTTTTGCCGCGGCGCGCCTGCCGCGGGTATATGCTTTTTGGTAAAGATGATTTTCGCAAATTGCGATCTGCTTCACATCTGACCTCCCGGGTTCTACAAAATACTGCAAAGACACAAAAACGAAAGAACGCCTCCGATGGGTCCGGGAGCCGGAACCGCTGCGGAGGCGGGCGGGGATATCCCGCAAATTCTCATAGTGCAGGCGAGGTACGCCCCGTTTTAGTGCGTCAGTCTTGCTCTGCCTTTCGCACGGCGTCTTTTCAAAACTTTTCTGCCGTCGGCAGTCTTCATTCTCTTACGAAAACCGTGTTCCTTTTTTCTCTGACGTTTTTTGGGTTGATATGTCCGGAGCATTGTTGCACCTCCTTACGATTGTATCGAAATTTTTATTATTTCCTAAAATTTGTTTGGACAACTCGTCCACAGACGCATAGGCAATCCTTATTATACATAGAAGAGGGCATATTTGTCAAGGGTTTTCTGAAATTTTGCCCATGCAAATCTCCTTTTATCGGGCGACAAACTACATCTTGTACTTTGGACTTCTTCATGATACAATAAAGGTAGAAATTGGAACCGAATCAAAGAGGAGTTTTACTTATGTATGATTATCTGATCGTCGGTGCGGGCCTATTTGGGGCAGTTTTTGCCAGAGAAGCGATGGACAGAGGGAAAACATGTCTAGTCATCGACCGGCGGGAGCACATAGGGGGCAATCTGTATACAAAAGAAATCGCCGGCGTGGAGACCCATATGTACGGCGCTCATATTTTCCATACCAGCAATCGACAGGTGTGGGAGTATGTAAACCGGTTTGCCGACTTCAACCGGTATACCAACAGTCCCGTGGCGCTGTATAAAGGAAGAATGTACAACTTGCCCTTCAATATGAACACGTTCAACAGTTTGTGGGGCGTAACTACCCCATCGGAGGCGCGTGCGAAAATTGACGAGCAAATCGCTGCGGCCGGAATCGGTGAACCGCAAAATTTGGAAGAGCAGGCTCTTTCCTTGGTTGGCCGGGATATTTATGAAACGCTGGTAAAGGGATATACGGAAAAGCAATGGGGCCGCCAGGCCACAGAATTGCCTGCGTTCATCATTCGCCGCCTGCCGGTGCGTTTTACCTATGATAATAACTATTTCAACGACAGCTTCCAGGGGATCCCCCAGGAGGGGTATACCAAGATGATTCAGCGTATGCTGGAGGGAGCGGACGTGCGCCTGAATTGCGACTATTTTGCAGACAAGGAGGGACTTCCCGCGCTGGCAAAAACGACTGTGTTCACCGGAATGATCGATCAGTTTTATGATTACTGCTACGGAATGCTGGAATATCGGAGCCTGCGTTTTGAAACCCAGGTGCTGGACATGGAGAATTATCAGGGTAATGCGGTAGTGAACTATACGGAATATGAAGTACCCTATACCCGGATTATTGAACACAAGCACTTTGCGTTCGGCACAGGCCCCCGCACAGTGATCACCCGGGAATATCCCGCCACATGGAGACCGGGCGACGAGCCTTACTATCCTATGAACGACGAAAAAAACAACGCCCTGTATGAGAAATACAAGGCGCTGGCAGAGCGGGAGGATAGAGTGCTTTTCGGAGGACGACTTGGCAAATATAAGTATTATGACATGCATCACGTGGTAGCGCAGGCGCTGGAGCTTGCGGCCAAGGTTTTGGGATAAGCTTGGCAGCATGTTCCTACCGTGACAAAAGCCTCCCTCTTAAGAGGGAGGCTTTTTCTTTTGTGCAATGACGGGCGTTAACGAGGCGGAGAGAGCTTTCTCTCCGTCCTTTTTATATTCTTCTCCTGCTTATATTTCTGCAAATATTTTTCATACAAGTCCGGCCTGCGCTGGCGGGTCGCTTCCTCCGCCTGCTCCAGACGCCACTTGTCAATGTTTTCGTGATGACCGCTGAGAAGGACGTCCGGCACCCGCTCTCCTCGAAACACTTCCGGTCTGGTATACTGCGGATATTCCAAAAGTTCCTTTTCAAAGCTCTCCTTCTCATGACATTCCGCCTCCGGCAGAACGCCGTCAATCAGCCGGCCAACACTGTCCGCCAGGATACACGCGGGCAGCTCTCCGCCGGTGAGCACATAGTCCCCGATGGAGATTTCTTCATCTGCCACAGCGTCTACCGCGCGTTGGTCAATTCCCTCATAATGGCCGCACAAGAGAATTAGCCGGTCATATCCGGCTAGACGCTGCGCGTCCTTTTGGGTGAAGGTTTTACCTCTGGGAGACAAATATATGGTGCGCACCTGCTCTTCTGCCGTCATGTCCGCCTGCACCGCTTGCCAGCAGTTCCACACCGGCGGAGCGGCCATCAACATACCCCTGCCGCCGCCGTATGGGGTATCGTCCACACGCCGGTGCTTGTTTTCCGAATAATCCCGGATATTGTGGGCGTGCACCTCTAAAATTCCGTTTTTCTGCGCCCTGCCGATAATACTTTCCGACAAAACCGATTCTACCATGGCGGGAAATAGGGTCAAAATATCAAACCGCATTATCCCTCACGCATCCCTTCAATCAGTCGCACATAAATTCCCTCCGGCTTTTCCTGCCCAAAGGAAATATCCAAAATAAAGGCGGGTACGGCGGGAATCATGAAGGAGCGCTCTCCATCCCGCACCACATATACGGGATGCGCTCCGGGAAACGTCACGTCTTCCAGCACGCCGCAAACATCCCCGCTGTCTGCATCGATGACCGGCAGGCCCAACAAATCTGCGACGAAATGCGCTCCCTCCTCCAGGGGAAGATCCTCCCGCTTCGCATAAAATACCTTGTCCCGCAGGGCCACCGCCCCCTCCAGAGTATCTATCCCCGCAAAGGTTGCCAGCACCATGTTTTTCTGTACGCTGGCGTGGACGACAGGCATCGCGCGATATTCGTTTCCCTCCCGCAGATACATCGTTTTCAGAGACGCCAGAACTGCCGGGGAATCACACCGGCTGGCCAGCCGCACACCGCCTTTTACACCGTGTGTGTTTACCGCCATTGCGCATTCTAAATAGGCTTGTTTTTCTCGCATATATCTTTCCTCATTTTAATGAAATGCTCCGACTGCGTCATACGTCTGGACAGGAAAAGCAGTCGGTGCTGGTTACAATATAGTGACCGTAAAATGTGTAGGGGGAGTTTTCTAAAATTTTTCGAATTTGTCCAGTTAGAAAAATATCTTCAATGGAAGGCTCCCGTACGTTGTTTGCGTGGTTGTGCGCCAGGATGACTCCGGCCGCGCCATGCTGTTTGGCATAGGAGAGGATCAGATCGCCATAAGACTCCGGTCGGATGTATCTGCCCTGCGACAGAATCACATTGTCAATCACACGGCAGTCCACGTCCAATAGCAGCGCCGTTACGGTAGAGGCCGGTTTTCCCCTATACCACATATATAAATACATACTCCGCTGAAAGGTATTTTCCAGCGGTTCTTTGGAAAACGCCTCCAGTACTGCCCGGCGGGAGAAGATTCCCGATGTTTTAATCAACATTGCGCTGGCAGGACCGACTCCCTCGGCCTGCTGCATTTGTTCCGTATCGCTTTCCAAAAGCTGCAGACAGCTTTGATGGTCAATCAGCGCGTGTGCCGCCGGATTTGTATTTTTCTGCGTGATAGAAAAATACAACAGCATTTCCAACAGTTCGTGGGGTTCAAACACATCGCCGCCATGCTTCAGCAGCTTAGCGCGCATACGTTGGCGGTGCGCGTCGTGAATATTTTTCTTTGTCATATGAATCTCCATTACCCAGCGGATTCTGTAAGCCGGTAAATCTGTACATACCCGGCCTCAGTCACCAAAGTGTAGTCGTCCGCCATAGCTATCCGCATTTTTTTGGTATGCGTATCGTTTGCGTATCGTGTGTCTAGTACATAATAATCCGTCTGCTCCAGCGGGGCGTAATAGTCCGGACAGGAGTGGAGATCGTCTACGAAATATAGATGGGGCATCATGTATCCATACGCCGTCACGGAGGCGTCGGCGGGAATGTCCTTCAGCGCGTCGGCGGTAGCGTCATATTCCGCTTTATTTGCATAGTATCGGGCGATATTTCGCTGCGCCTTTGGATATACGGCGGATGTGGAGAACACCAGCCCAAGCGCCAGAGCGCTGCAAAAGAAAAGCCGCCGACCCGCCGGACTCCATCCGGACACGGTGAGCATCGACGATACCAGAAGCAGAGCGGCGGTGCCGTAGGTATATTGAAAATCAATGTCAAACTGATACATCCAATCCGGCATAAGGTTGACGACCAACAGGGGAATTAGCAGTACCAGCTGAACAGAGCGCTTCCCCGCAAAGGGAGTAAACAGAAGGGGTACGCACAGCCACAATACAAACTCCAGCTTCTGGCCGGAATAGGTGAGCTCCTGATAGACTTCTGTCTCGGCGCCGGAGAAAACCTCCCGGATGAGATACCCAATGTTATAAAAGCAAGTGCGCACAGCGTCCATCAGTCCTCCCCCCATAGAAGAAAAGTTTGCGAACCGATCAGACATAATTTCTCCGCCAGACAGGCGGATCATAGCGCAGGCAAATACAAACCATATGAGAGACGCCCCAATCATGCCGGCGGCAAACCACCGGTCCCGGCGTGTGAGAAGCATCCAAAGCGCTACCGCCGCCACGTAGATGAACGCATCTTCCTTAACGCAAAGTACCAACAACGCAAATACTGCCGCAGGGAGACGTCTCTGCTCCAGTATAAAGGAGATCATATAAAGTAGCAGTACCGATAAAAATTTATTTTCATGAAAATCGTAAAAGCAGCCGTTTGCCATTGTGGGATACAGGACATACAGCGCTGCCGCGCCTGTAGCGCACAGGGGACTCATACCCAACGTGCGGCAGATACGCCGCAGGGGAAACACCCCCAGTCCCACAATTACCGCCTGCGCCAAAAGAAGATACACGGGGCTGCGCAGCAGCATATAGCCTGGCAGCAACAGATAATAAATGGGGGAGAAGTGCACAGCAAAATGAGAAAGATATTGGCTACGTTCCACAGTGGTATAAGGAAGACCCGTTTTGGCCATCTGTTCAAACATCTGGCAGAAGATTCCAAAATCAAAGGTGCCGTGGGCAAAGGCCTTGTATTTTGCTATGGTACAAAAACCGACTAACAGGCAGAATAGGAGAAAAACCGCCGCCGTCGCATACAGGGAGGCACGCCAGGAGAAGGAGAAGCCTTCCAGCCCCAGCCGGTTTTTGTCGGAGACATATTTTGCGATAAGCAAAAGAACGGCCCCCACGCCGATATTAAAGAACAAATCCCCCGAAAGGGTACCTACCAGCAGAAGGCTGTATAAAAGGGCGGATACAAAGAGGCACCAGTTAATAATCCGGGTAGTTCTTGTAAGTAAAAAGCCCGCCCACAAAAAGAACAGGGCGGTAAAAAACGTACTCCAGAAAAGGAGCGGGGACATCTGACGAACCCAGGCGAGGCTGGTAAAATCCCCGGCAGCCGCACTGGTAAAGGAGGCGCACACGAAGGAGCATACCAGCATAGCAAATAGGTCTGTCCTGCTGAATCCGTTTTCCCGATGCAGTTTCAAAAGGCGCTGCCAAAACGATTGCAAGGAAGCCATAGGCCAAGGCTCCTTTCTATAAAATACCAAAAATACCCAAATGAACAATTTATTGTAACACACGTCCAAAAAAAGGTCAATAGGTTCTTTTCCAGGAGTTATAATCCTATCCGTAATTTCATTACAATGTAAAAAAATTCTAATAAAACAATTGCAGCAATTTCCCACGCTTGCAGGAATTACCGCTTGCCTCTCACAGCTGTTTCCTGTATAATATAGGCAGTACATAATATATAGGAGGAGCCATGAAGCTGACGGAGCGAAAAATATTGATGCTGCTGAAACTATGCTTCAGCGCTGTGATCCTGCAGCTGTTTCTAATTTGTCTGGCGCTGGGAGACGGAGTCCAGTCCGAGTACATAACGCAAGTTCCCGAAATGCTGGAATATGCGGCCATGGCCACTGTGGTTACCTTAGGAGGCGGCCTGGCTCTGGAATATGCCTTGAAGGTTTATGGCTGAGCGTTAAAGGAGCTGCAATGTGAAACTGTTTGAGAAAATTGAAAAAAGCCTGGGTGAAACAGGGATTCTTCCTGTGCTGGAGGACTGCGGCGCCGTACTGTGCGCCCTGTCCGGCGGCGCGGACTCTGTGGTGCTGCTGCATTTTCTGCATTGGTACCTGCCAGAGCGGGGGATCCGCCTTGCAGCTGCCCATCTGCATCACGGAATCCGTGGAGCGGCTGCCGACGCGGACGAAGCGTTTTGCCGCCGCTTATGCACGGAGCTGCAAATTCCCTTTTACAGCCGCCGCCTGGATATTCCCGCTATGGCAAAAGAAGCGGGACTGGGATTGGAGGAATGCGCCAGGAAGGAGCGATACGCTTTTTTAGAAGAAGTTCGCAGCGGTTTGCCTGGCGCCCTGATTGCAACAGCCCACAATGCCACCGATCATTTGGAAACCGTATTGTTTCATTTAGCCAGAGGATGCGGCGCCAGTGGACTTTGTGGAATAGCTCCTTTGCGGGACGGATCTGTTATTCGTCCCCTTTTGTGCTGCACGGCAAAAGAAGTGCGGGACTTTGCAAAAGAGGAAAAGATATCCTATGTGACAGACGAAACCAATAGCGACACCGTTTACACTAGAAATTTTATTCGGGAGAAGCTGGTTCCCGCGATGCGGCAAATTAACCCCCAGTGCGAGACTGCCGCTTTGCGGATGAGCGATCTTTTGCGTGAGGATCTTGCCTATTTGGAAGACGCTGCTGCCGGATTGCTGTCCCCGGACGGTTCTCTTTTCGCGCCCAGCGCGGCTGCAGCGCCGGGCGCACTGCTTTCCCGGTGTATCCTCAACATGTATCGCCAGTATGCGGGATATGAGAAAACGTTGGGCGCGGTGCACCTTGCCCACTGTATGGCGCTGATTCACGGCGGTCGCCCAGGGCGCATCAGCCTGCCGGGGCATGCGGCGCTGTTTTTCCAGGGCGAGCGAATCTGGGTCGGCCCAGAACCTGCTTGTACGCCAACGGCCATATCGGACGAGGTTCCCATTTCTGTAGGAGATGCTGTTTTATTTGGCCCTTTTTTGGTAAAAGTGTCAAAAGAACGAGCAGAGATTGTTTCTCCCGACCAAAATATTTACAATTTAGCAATATACGGAACGCTGGATTTTGATAAAATAAACAATAGTCTTTATATCCGCGCCAGAAGGACCGGCGATGTATATTTTACCGGCGGTATGCACAAAAAAATAAAAAAACTTTTTGGCGCTATGAAAATTCCTTCCCACTTGCGGGATTCTTATCCCCTGTTGTGCGATGAGGAGGGGATCCTTTGGGTACCTGGACTGCGTCCCCGCGACGGCTGTGCCGGCGCGCCCGCCGCAGACAGCTCTGTTTATATCGGCGTTTGCTATGCCGGCGAAAAATAAACACAGAAAGGTTGCAGACATGAAAGTGCATCATGACGTGTGGGACCAGGATGTGGAACGGATTCTGATCAGTGAACAGGAGCTGGATGAAATCGTTTCCCGCATTGCTGCTCAAATTGATCAGGATTATAAGGATAAAAACCTGCTTCTCCTGTGCATACTGAAAGGGAGCCTTGTTTTTATGGGGGATTTAATGAAAAAGCTTTCCATCCCCTGTGAGATTGACTGTATGAAGGTTTCTTCCTATGGACATGGAACTGTCACCAGCGGAAGAATCAATATCCTTTTGGATTTGCACCGGCAGGATCTCAGCGAAAAAGACATACTCATTATTGAAGATATTATTGACAGTGGGAAAACGCTGTCTTATCTGGTCTCTTATCTGCGTATAAACGGCGCGCGGAGCGTACGCACTGCGGCACTGTTGGATAAGCCTTCCCGCAGAGAAGTAGACTATACCCCCGATTATGTAGGCAGGGAGATTCCCGATGCATTTGTGGTGGGATACGGGCTGGACTTTGGAGAGAAATACCGCTCCCTGCCTTATGTAGGGATACTGAAACCGGAAATTTACACAAACTAAGCGTCCCGGGATTTCTTTCTATATATGCGGCAACATTTTGCAGACAAAAGAAAGGATTGACTTTTCATGAAGAAAAACGGCTTAAAGGTCGCAGTTTGGTATGTGGCCCTGATTGCGTTGGTAATCGTGGTGATTGCCCTGCTGTACGGAGGCGGCGACAAGGCGGATCTTACCTACGGCGATATTGTAGACTATTTCGAAGATGAACAGGTGGAGCAGTTCTCCATTGACTATAATAACGCTACCCTGAAAATGATCATACGGGCGCAGGACGACGATGATAAGCAGTCTGTGGTGAAATACAGACTGGCGGATGTAAACGTGTTCCTGCTGGATATGAAAGATTTGATTGACGAACAGTATGAGGCAGGGATCATTACGAAATACGACCTGCAGCCGGCTACTATTGTGCCTTGGTGGGTAAGCTTCCTGCCGTATCTGATCATCGCTATCGTGTTTATCGTGCTGTGGTGGTATATGATGAGTCAGGCCACCGGCGGTAAGGGCAGTAAAATCGGCAACTTTGGGAAAGCAAAAATGCGCACCGGAGACAAAGTCAAGGTGTACTTCCGTGATGTTGCCGGAGCCGACGAGGAAAAGGCGGAGCTGGAAGAAATCGTAGAATTTTTGAAGGATCCCCAGAAATTTACCAAGTTGGGTGCAAAAATTCCCCACGGCGTGTTGTTGATGGGCCCTCCTGGAACAGGTAAAACCCTATTGGCAAAGGCGGTTGCCGGTGAGGCCGGCGTTCCCTTCTATTCTATCTCCGGTTCAGACTTTGTGGAGATGTACGTGGGTGTGGGCGCTTCCCGTGTACGGGATCTGTTTGAGACTGCCCGCAAGAACCCTGCGTCTATTGTGTTTATTGATGAGATTGACGCAGTTGGCCGGCAGCGTGGTACCGGACTTGGCGGCGGCCACGATGAACGGGAACAGACATTAAACCAGCTGTTGGTAGAAATGGACGGCTTTGGCTCAACCGAAGGCATTATTGTCATTGCGGCGACCAACCGCCCTGACGTTCTAGACCCGGCGTTGCTGCGTCCCGGCCGATTTGACCGACAGATTACCGTCCATCAACCGGATATTCACGGACGGGAAGAAATTCTGCATGTGCACGCCCGCAACAAACCTCTGGAAGCCGGTGTGGATCTGTCCGTAATCGCAAAAAGCACATCCGGCTTTACCGGTGCAGACCTTGCAAATCTGCTAAATGAAGCGGCGCTTTTAGCGGCACGGAAAAATAAATCCCTTATTGGTATGGACGAATTGGAAGATGCCTTTACAAAAATTGTGGCAGGTCCTCAAAAGCGTTCTATGCGTATTAAGGAGTCGGAGAAGCTGAAAACAGCTTATCACGAAGCAGGTCATGCAGTACTGTCTCACGTGCTGCCGCTGATAGATCCTGTGCATCAGGTTTCCATTATCCCAAGCGGAAATGCCCTTGGATATACCTTAAATCTGCCGGCAGAAGATAAATACAGCGTATACCGCAATGAGCTCAAACAGAAAATTTCCATGCTGCTGGGCGGCCGCGTAGCGGAGCAGTTAATTTTTGACGATTTCTCCGGCGGCGCATCCAACGATATCCAGCGTGCAACCCAGATTGCCAGAAAGATGGTTATGCAGCTTGGTATGAGTGAACTGGGCCCGATTCTGTTTGGAAGCGGCCACAGCGATACGGAAGTATTCTTGGGCAGAGACTTCTCGCAAAATCGAGACTTCTCTGAAGCGATTGCTGCAAAAATCGACGAGCAGATTGAAAAGATTATTACGGAATCCTATAATGAAGCAAAACGCCTGCTCTCTGAAAATATTGATAAACTGCATTTCATTGCAAAGTATCTGGTTAAGAATGAGATCATGAACGGCGAACAGTTCCGCCGGATAATGGAAGATCCGAACGTGACTGTGGAAGAGCTGGAAGAAATGTATGCGGAGAAACGGCGCCGCAGCGAAGCGGAAAACGAGGCGAGAGCTTTGCAGATCAAGGAAAATGAACGGCGCAGAGAAGAAGCCCGCCGCTTGGAAGAAAAACAGCGCGGCGAGGTGAGCAACAATCCGGATAAATCGGAAAACGATGCAAACGGCGCGCAGTAAGTAATTTGATGTTTAAAAATCCCCGAAAAATGCTTTCGGGGATTTTTTGCATATCTCTGCGGCAGTGAGGGGCGCATACCTCTATTTGGAGTTAAAAAAAGGATAGGACATATTATGCCCTATCCTTTTTGTTTTTGCCGTTGGAAATCAACTTTTTTCAAAAGCGGTAACTTCTTCGCCGTTTAGGATTCGTATCGTGTCGTTTTCGATTTTTTTGACAAGATCCGTCAGCACGTAAAACTCCCCTACCCCGTCTACCGTCACCAAGGAATGCCGGGTGGAATACGGATAAAACCGATACACCGTTTCTTCCCCGGACAGGGTTTTAGCCGTAAAGGTCATATACGCGTTTGCGGGATCAGAGGCATAAGCCTCCATCTCCTCCGGCGTCATGGTAGCATATGTGTCCGCGCTATAGTAATCTTGAATCGAAACTGCCAAAAGCGATTTGTAGTATTCCCGGAACGAGGGAATATAGTCCTCCCGCAGCCCTTCCCTCTCGTTTACCGTAACATTCAAAAGCGGTTTGTCGTTCGCGTCTTTATCGTGTGTCAGACGGAAGCTGGCTTGTACAGCATCCGTAGAAACGGAAAACTGCCGAATGTTGGTAATATATTCCTGATACACATAGGGATCAATCCAGTCGATTAGAGAATATTCCAGATAGGCATGATCCTCTGCGCTACAAACACCAATCACATTGGGATATAAGCTGGAACATACATAATAGGTGCCATCCTCTGTACGAGCGGAAAAGGACAGACGGAAGGTTTGGCCTTCATATTCAAAAGCGATTTCGTGGGCGGGATGGTCCAGCCCTACCGCCGCGAAATCTTCCGCCGCCGCACCCAACTTATAGCAGGATTTTGCTCGCAGTTCCAAGTATGAAAAGATGATTTCATAGTACATGTTGGAATTGGGATAATAGGAGGTGGGGTAATCCATAATGTTTTCCGCAAGGGCTTCCGGATTGTTTTGGTCTTTTTTATCCTTCAGGCGAATGCGCAGCAACATATCCCCGTCTTGGTATACGGTGAAATGGTTTACCTGGTAGTAATTCTCCTGAGAGATACCAGTTGTGAGCACAGGGGTTACATAGCGTTCAATAGGAACGAGCACAGTGTCCGCCACTTCTGTTCCAAGGACATAGACGCTGCGCCGTCCTTCCAGCATACAGTAATAGCCGCCGCCGGTAAGCAGCCGGTCTCCTACCAGCACAGTAAACTTGTCTCCTCCATTAGAGGTGACCGTCCATCGAGCCGCCGGTTGATCCAGCCCGTATTCCGCAATTTTTTCGTCGGACAGATTGCTTCCTACCTTTGTTTTGGAAAGGGTATAGGAGGATACGTTCACAAGAGCGGCAAACAGATTTTCACTATAAGGGACTGCGTCATATCCCTTGATTTTAAATTTGTTTTGCTCCGCCTGATAAAAGGCAAAGGTACCGTATTCGTTTTCCACTTCTATTTGTGCAATATCGCTGCGGGACAAGGAGCCGAACAGGAAAAAACGGTCTCCGCTGCCCAGAGCCTCACCCGCTTCCGTTTCGGGAGCGACTGTTTCAACTTTCTCCGGCTCCGTCAGGGGACGAATCACGAAGAAGTATCCTGCAAGCAGAAGCACAAACAGGGAAAGCAGTACAATAATCAATATTTTCTGCCGTTTCATCCGTTTCTTCTCCTAATATGCACCGCCAGTCCTATTACGCCGATCAGCACAGGCACGGTAACTGTCAGTGCCACCGTCCACCGGTTTGCTTGTGCAGTGGTGATATCCATACTGGTATCGTCCAGCACTTTCATTTCTATATCTGCCAGGATTCGATCCCTGCCGGTGAGCCGCATGGTATTGTATAGGATGTCGCTGTTGGCATAGGTGTTGGACAGCAAATACGCAGGATCCGTATAGTCCGCGCTTCCGCTGACCAGCACATAGGAATAATAATACTCGTTGTTTACAATTCGACTTTCCCGAGAGATGGTCATCAAAGGCTGGCTCCCGGAGGAAACAACATCTCCGTTTTGGATTGTCTGAGCGGTATCATGGGAGAACAGTACAGGAGAGACAACTTTTGATCCTTCCAGAGATGGATCCTTTTCCCACAGGATTTCCAAAGGCATGGCGTTTCGCAGAATGGTCTTAGGCATTTCATCCAGTTCAAAAAGATCCAGATAAAGGGATGCTCCCAGGCTGTCCTTATCTGCGTAGTTTGCCACAATGGCTTTTCCGTCTGTGGAAATTGCGTGGCCGGCGTCCTTAACATAGGTATCCGGATTGAATCCAATTCCCCATTCGCTAAGCAGTTCACTGAGATTGGTAAGCTTTCCCGCATTTGTAGGAGAGGTGAACACTATTAGACATCCGTAGCTGTCCAGAAAACGATCCAGCTTGTCAATTTCGTTGGCGGCGTCATCGTCCGCCTCTATGCCGGCAAAATCATACACCGGGTTGTTGATGATCACAATGCGGGCGTCTTCGTCTATCTCCTCTTTGGAGAGATCGATATTTTTCACTTCATATCCCGCATCGGTGAAAAGCTCCACCAACGCTGCGGCATCATCCCCCACGGTTTCTCCGTGCTGGGTTGTCATATGGACTACGGGCATTTGGGCGGAGGTCATGGAAAGAATCGCGGAAACAAATTTGTGCTCTGCCTGGTATCCCCAGATTTTTTCATAGTTTTCATCGTATACAAAGAATGATTCCAGGTTAAACAGGCGGAATTCCGTTCCGCATTCCACCACAACAGAAGTGGTTTTAATATCTTGTGCTGCCGTGGTGTAGAAAGTTTTGAAAAAACCAGGATTTTTAACGATGTCCACGCATTCCACATGGATATTGTCAAACTTGGATTCCAGCTGGAGCGCCGTCTGATATACGTAAAACAAAAACGGGCTGGCGTCACTGATTTTATCCGGTTCCACGGTAAAGTATATATTTGTTTCGTCCGCAACGTCCGCAAGCAACTGGTGGGTTGCGTCAGAGAGGGAGTATACTTGATTCTTCGTCATGTCTGCGTACCAGGTAAAGTGGTTCGCCAAGGCGAAAAAGGCAATGTTGAAAACGATTGCAAGGGCGATCATCAAAGCGGTGATTATGGAGGATATAACAGTATACTGATTTCTTCTTTGTCTGCGCAGCTTAGCTTTCTGCAGTTTTTTGATATTCATGTCAAACATCCCTCACAATCTAGATTCAAACGTTGCAAAGCATCGGTACCGCATTTGAAGATGCTTTTGGGTGCGAACAAAGCAACATGCGAGCTAATACAAATTTTCATATCCGCACTCCTCACGAAAACCGGCGCTTTTCATATACCCGCACCGTAAGAAACAGGAATACCCCACACATGGACAGATAATACACTGCGCTGGAAAAATCGAAAATTCCCATAGTAAAATTGGTGTACCGGCTGTAGATGGAAACCCAGTCCAATACCAGCCGCAGCACGTAGCTGTCCAAAATTCCGTTAAGCATTGCCAGTACTACCAGACCACACAATACGCCGATAGTAGTGACGGCGGCCGTAAACTGGTTATCTGTGAGAGAAGAAAGAAACATGCCGATGGCGATAAAGCAGACGCCAATGAGGATCATCCCTACCGTACAGCCAAGGATGCGACCCCAGTTGGGGTCCCCGTACATTCCAAGGGTCACGAAAAACAAAGAGGAGACGGCCACCGTGCCCAGAAACAGGGTAAACGCCGCCAGAAATTTGGCCAGCACCAAACTCCACAGACTCACCGGCGCGGTGAGGAGCAGCTGCTCCGTTTTGTTCCGTTTCTCCTCTGCAAAGGAACGCATTGTCAGCAGAGGGATCAGAACAATATAGGCGATCATTAAAATCTGAAAATACAGGGACACATCCGTAGACTGTTCCTGCAGCGTGGTCAAGCTAAAAATAAATCCGGCGGCGCAAAGGAAAATTGCCATAAAAATGTAGCCGGCCGGCGTTGTAAAATAGGTGCGCATCTCGCGCTTATAAATTGCAAACATACAAACTCACCATGCCTTTCCGTTTACTTTTTGCGCTTTTTCCCGGCGGCGGTTCCCTTTCCCGCTTCCGTCAGTTTCAAGAATACGTCTTCCAGAGAATAGCCTTCCTGTTCCATACCCACCACAGGCCAGTTTTGCTGGGCCATGGCGAAAAAGACGTCTTTGCGCACATCTGCTCCAGGCGCGGATTCGACAAAATAAGAAAAGCTGTCCTTTTCCCGGTCTCCGGTGGCTACGGCGCTGATCACGTTCGGCAAACTCCGCAGCGTCTCCACTACCTCTCGTCCAGGGCCGCATATGCTCACCCGGATTCGCGCGTTTTGCTGAATGGTACGGCTGATGCTATCCGTCCTTTCGTCACAGAGCACCTTGCCCTGGTCCAGGATTACCACCCGGTCGCATACTGCCTGCACCTCCGATAAAATGTGGGAGGAGAGAATTACCGTATGCTCCCGCCCTAGGGTACGGATTAAGTTGCGCACCTCAATAATCTGCTTTGGATCCAGACCCACAGTGGGCTCGTCCAGTACCAGCACGCCCGGATTGCCGATCAGTGCCTGTGCGATTCCCAAACGCTGCCGATATCCGGTGGACAAATTTTTGATAATCCGCCGGCGCGCGTCGGAAATCCGGGTTACCCGACAGATTTCCTCTATGTGCGCGTCCCGGTTATATGCGCACTGTTTTAAATCATAAACGAACCGCAGGTATTCCTCTACCCGCATATCCCCATAAAGGGGGGGCGTTTCCGGCAGAAAGCCAATTCGTTTTTTTGCCTCTCCCGGTTCTTCCAGGATATCCTTTCCGTCTATGCGCACCGTCCCCGCATTTGCGGACAGATATCCGGTCATAATGTTCATTGCTGTGGATTTACCCGCTCCGTTGGGGCCAAGCAGTCCTAGAATTTCCCTCTCACCCACGGAAAAACTTACGTCATCCAGAGCGAGGTTCGTCCCATAGGATTTTACAAGATGTTCCACCTCTATCATCGATCCACTACTCCTTGCCGGCCGCCCGGCCGCTGTCTCCGGTGCGTACACCGGGATAATATAAATATTTTAGCATATTGTTTCAGGCAAGCTATAAATAAACTATTAAATTTTATCTTTATATGCCTGGATGTGTTCTATATAATACGGAAGCGCCGTTTCAAAGTCTACCCCATACCAGCGCCGATCCGCCGCCTTAGCCCAACAGGCCGCGCAGCGCGCGGTAAATTCTACTGAAAGGGCCAATGCATCGTCTAAAGGCATCCCGGCAGCCAATGCACCCACGCATGCCGAAGCAAATATATCCCCTGTCCCATGCAGGGGCTGCTTGGTTCGGACATGCTCTCCAAAATAGGAAAATACAGCGCCGTTCCGGCTGTCATATTTTAAAATGCCAAGCTTGTCCGCCCTGCCGGCGGGGGATACGCCGGTGAGAACCGCGCATTTCGCGCCCGCGCCGCATAAACGACGAAGCAGCTCGATCAGCTGTTCTTCGGTATAGTCTTCCCGATAAGGCTCGTCCAACAGGGCGCAGGCCTCTGTCAGATTTGGCACAATTACGTCGGAACGGGCGCATAGCTGCGCCATCTGCTCCGGAAAGGTATGGTGAAATCCTGCATACAGTCTGCCGAAATCACCCATAACAGGATCCACAAAAACCATGCTGCTCGTCTTGGACTGCCGATCCAGGAAAGCGGATACCGTTTCGATTTGTTCCCCGCCGGCAAGATAGCCGGTATACACGCAGTCAAAGGTGATCCCCTCCGCCTGCCAAGCGGAAAATATTTTTTCCATATCCTTGGAAAGATCCCGTTTGTACACATGGGTAAAGGCAGTGTGTGCGGAAAGCACCGCTGTGGGCAGCGCCGCCGCCTCCGCCCCCGCGGCGCTGATAATTGGCATGGCCACTCCAAGGGAACATTTGCCCACGCAGGAGATATCTTGAATGGTTAAAACACGCTTCATATTACTGATTATGCCTTTCTAATCCGCTTACAAGTCGGGTATACAAAAAAATTATAGAAATATATGCAGGTGATCCAACACGATTTTTCCACCGATGAGGATCAAAACCGCGCCGCCGGCGATTTTGGCGCCCCGGAGAAACCGGGTTCCGAAATAACTGCCTATCAACACGCCCACCACGCACAATATAAATGTGATCACTCCAATTACCAGTACCGAAGACCAGATGTTCAAGCTGTCCTGGGCAATCATAGAGAAGGCCACGCCCATTGCCAGGGCGTCGATGCTGGTAGCAAGGGCCGGCAAAAGCATCCCCTGCGGGGCTGCGCAGGTATCACCTTCTCGAATCCCTTCCAAAATCATATTTCCACCAATGAGGAAAAGCAGACCAAAGGCGATCCAGTGGTCGAAGGCTTCAATATAATCGATAAACTGTGCCCCCAGAAACCAGCCAATCAAGGGCATCAGCGCTTGAAAGGAGCCAAACCAAAGGCCTGCCGTGCATGCGCTTTTCACGTTGACGCTTCTCATGGCCAGCCCCCTGCAAACAGATACGGCAAAGGCGTCCATTGCAAGGCTGCACGCGATAAGCAAAAGTTCTCCGATTCCCATATTTCATCCATTCCTGTCCAATTACTGTATTATAATGTACGAGAAACAGGGAAAGAAATATGCATACTTTGATAGGGTTTCTGCCGGCGTTCCCCTTATTTTCTTGCCTCTACCATATGAATGGGGAATCCCTTGCTGGTGAAATTTTTTTCATACTCAGTCATAATGTTCTCCCCGGCCCGTTCGCTGGCGTGAAGATCGTGGGTTACAAAGGTTACCGTAAAGGGAGAGGCCTCCAGCATCTCCATAGAATAGGCAAACAGGTCGGCGTTGTCTGTTTTGAACCGGAAATATCCACCGGGCTGAAGCAGGTATAAATACCGATTCAGAAAATCCGGATGGGTGAGCCGGCGTCTGGCATGTCCTGTTTTGGGCCAGGGATCACTAAAATTGGCATAGATGGATTCAAAGACGCCGCCGTCAAAATAATCGGTAAGGCCCCCCGCTTCCATAGGCATAAACCGCACGTTCCCACGCATGGCAAGAGGAATATCCCAAGGCGTGTCCTTATACACGGCGCCGTCCGGCGCTTCCCATCCCCCTTGGGGATGCGGCCTGCCTAGACCCCGATCCAGGGCATATTTTTCCATGGCGATTACGGCCACGTCGGCACAGCGTTCCATGGCAAGGTAATTATACCCATCCTCCCGCCGGGAGAGGGCGCGAATAAAGTCTCCTTTGCCGCATCCAATTTCCAGGCGAAGGGGCAGTTTGTTTTCAAAAGAGAAATCCACGCGCCCGCCTTGGACCGGTTGAGAGACAGTTAATGCGGATAAAACGGAAAGTCTTTCCCGTCCCCGCGGTTTTTTTCGCATTCTCATATTGCAATACACCCTGCTTTTTGTTAGAATAAGTAATACACCGGCAGATCCTGTAAATACCTGCCCGCTGGATAGAGTATACCATATACAGATGAAAAAATCCAGAGATAGCAGTATATTTTACCGGCAGGCATACCTGTCCCGTTTCCGGCATAAAAATGAAGGGTATCGCCGTGGTTTTTACGCAAAGGAGGGCTTTTATGAATATAGATATCTTCTCCGCGCAGCTCGTTCAGTCTCTGACGGCGCGGGGAATTGACGGACAAACTGCCAATACATATGTGAAGGACCTCCTGCGCACGCTTACGGAGGAGGACCTGCGGGAAATTTCCGGTTATGAAACCAAAGAAGACTTTGTTCCTCTTTCTGAAAGCCTGGCGTCGCTGATTCGAGAAAAGAACGCGCGGCTTTCTGCGCAGGATACCCATACAAAAGTGATTCGCACCGGTCCGGTTTCTCCTACCGATGTGGAAACGCGTCAGCCGATTGGAACAGACAATTTACAACATACCAAAACCGGTATGCAGCCAATCCGTCCCACCGAATCCACTGCGGTAAAAAATCCACCGGATAATATGGAGCACACAAAAATTGGCGTGCCTGTACCCGGTATGGAGGAAGGCCCCCTATGGGAAGAAGAGGTGGGAAAACGTGGGTTTGTACCCCTCACCCCCAGGGGAAAAGTATTTTTTTGGACACTGCTGCTTGTGACGTTTCCCCTATCCCTTTGCTTTTCCATTATGATGCTGTTTATATTTGTTCTATGCTTTTTAACGGTGTGCGCGCTTATAGGCGCAAGCTTTTTAATGATTGGCGGAGAAGTGGTAGCAGGCACCGCCTGCTTCCTTGTGGGAGTGATATATGGAATCATCCAAATCTGCACGACTTCTGTGGGTATCGGTATATACGAAATTGGACTAGGGATCATTTGCGCAGGCGTATTTTTGGCGTTGGGCGTATTGACGTATTATCTGGCCGTGCGGGGACTGCCTTATGTCCTGCGGCAGGAGCTTCTTTTTACCCGACATCTTCTGCGGCAGATAAAGCCTATGATCAACCGCTGGAGAGAGGAGTGCAATAAACGATGAAGAGAAGATCCAAGCTGATGCTGATTGTAGCCGCTGTTCTGGTGGGCGCGGGACTGCTCACCTGTCTTGTGGGCGCTGGGGTCAGCAGCGCTGCCGGGGATCCTTTGTTTGCCTCCACTATGGGGGAGGGCAAGGGATATCGCTATGATTTTGACGGCAGTAAAATTGATAAAATTAAACTGGACGTGGTAGATGCGCAGATTTGTGTAATTGGCGGATCGGAAGAATCCTATATGGAAATTCTGTCTTTCAATGAAAATTTATATTCCTTTTCCAAAAGCAAATCCTTGATCAGTTTTAAGGAGTCTCCGTCCGTGTCTTCCATTCTGCGGTTTTGGGAAAGCGGATTTACCTTTAAAGGGATGCGGTATATCCTCCGACTTACTCCCAAAGCGGAAGAAAAAGCCATCAATATTTATCTGACAGATGAAGACTACGTAAAGTGCCTGGAAATTCAAAGCGTGACAGGAAACATTACCGTGCAGAATATGGGTACGGATACCGATTATCTTTTCTCTATGGAGGAAGGAGCGGTTACGATGAAAAACGTGACTACCGGGTCTGCCCTGAATATCACCGCAACAGGTACGCGGCCCTGCACCGTCCGCTTAGACGACACCACCGTCCGAATGCTTACTATGGATTTGATGCAGGGAGACGTACAGGCGACAGGATTGTCCGCCTATACCAGCAAAATCGGGATCACCCACGGCAGTCTTACTTTGGATTATATCCCCCGTGAGGCGGTGTTCACCATTCAGGCGGATACCAAGGGTAAGCTGTCCGTCAACAATGCGGGATATATTGATACCTATCAATATACTACGAAGGACGAAAACGCGGATCCAGACGGGGAGACACCGGAAGAAACGATTACTATAAGCGGCAAGGATGCGGCGGTATATTTGTCCATTGAAGGCCTGCCGTCTCAACCCAGTGGAGAATAGAGAGGAATTTTTAAAAATGCAGTATACCTACAAATTAAAAGGCGTGTGCGCGTCTCAGGTTTCCTTTGAAATGGAGGAGGACGGCACCATCAAGGACGTACAGTTTACCGGTGGATGCAACGGCAACCTGAAAGCCGTAGGCAAGCTCACCCAGGGAATGGACGCCCGGAAGGTTGCGGATATTCTTGCGGGCAACACCTGCGGTCATAAGCAGACGTCCTGCGCCGACCAGCTGGCCCGTGCCATTCGGGCCGCACTGACAGAAAAACAGTCAAATTTACAGGAGGACAGCGTAAGCTGAAAAAACCATGTTTATTGTAAAAGACCAGAAGCATCCCGGAAGGGAATATGCAATTACCAGCGTGGACAAGGGAATTTTCCATGTCCGTGTATCTGCGGACGGGACTTATGCCCAGACATTGCTCACCCGGTATAACATCCTGAAAGAAAAAGAGGTAGATACCGGCGCGGTTCAGTCCGGTAATACCGTTTCAGAGGGCGATTTTTCCCTTACCGCCATGCCGGACGGTACGCTGCAGGTGACAGGTACAAAAGAACCGCTTGTGTTCCATTTCGGAGGGTATGAAGATAAGCCCTACGCGAACAAGGGCTTTACCATGCAGATTGACCTGCATAAAAACGAGCGCCTGTACGGACTGGGAGACGAATCCAGAAAAAGTATATCCCGCCGGGATTCTGTTTCCCGCTTGGATATCCGAAATATCGCTTCCTACGGGCCTATCCCCTATATCATGTCTATGAACGGCTGGGGTATGCTCCTGAACTGTACATATGCATCTATTTTCGATATGGATAAGGACCAGCAGGATCAGGTGAAAATTACCGCCCACAAGGGCATGATTGACTTTTATCTGTTTTTGCCTGCGTCCGGTCGCCTGTCGGATATTTTGGCGCTCCACGGCAAAATCGCCGGAACTCCGGTAATGCTGCCGAAATTTGCCTACGGCTACACCTTTGTGCTGAACGAGCAGACCAACGCCAGAGAAATGCTGTACGACTGTCTCCACTTCCGCCGGGAGGATATTTCCTGCGATATGGTGGGATTGGAGCCTCAGTGGATGAGTCGGCACTATGACACCAGCGTGGGCAAAAAATTTGACGATGATCGGTTCTACATCCCCGGCTGGCTGCCGGACGATCAGAGCGGCCCGGAAACCTTTTTCTATTCTCTGCGGGAGATGGGCTTCCGCCTCAGCCTGTGGCTGTGTCAGAACTATGACCTGCTCTTTGAGGAAGAACGGCAGTGCGGCGAGCGGATGAAAAAAGAGGGCAAGGAATACACCTTTGAAGGGGCGTCTATTTTGGACGAGCACTTGGCCTGCCCTATGTATATGGACGGGCTTACTGTTCGGGATCAGCCCTGGTTTGAACATCTGAAAAAATTCTGCGACAACGGCGCGGAAGCCTTCAAGCTGGACGGCGCGTTCCAGGTAAACGATCATCCCGACCGGCTGTGGGGCGGTAAATACTTTGACGACGAAGTGCATAACGTGTACCCTGTTTTGTATGTCAAACAGATGCAGGAAGGCTTCGCAAATCACACCGGACGGCGCGCCATGATCTATACTCCCTGTGTGTATGCGGGTACGCAGCAGTATGCGGCGTCTTGGGCAGGGGATACCGGCGGCGGATTCGATACCGTGGTGGCCATGCTCAACTACGGTCTGTCTGGCCACTCCAATGTAACCTGCGATATGGATATCACTTCTCTGGAGGGCATCCATTACGGGTTCCTGTCTCCCTGGACTCAGCAGCTGGGATGGCGCAACTGGAATCTGCCCTGGTTCATGCGGGATGAGGTGCTGGAAGCGGTGCGATACTACTCCCATCTGCGCAGTGAGCTGTTCCCCTATATTTATTCTATGGCGCATCTGGCTGCTAAAACTTCTATGCCCCTGGCACGTGCTTTGCCCCTGATGTATCCTGAAAACCCGGAATACGACCAGGTTGCCAACACGTACATGTTTGGCGACAGCTTGCTGGTGGCGGTATTCGATATGAACGTAACTTTGCCTGCCGGCAAGTGGGTGGACTACTTCACAGGAGACGTCTACGAAGGCGGTCAGGTCATTCAGTATAAGATTCCAAAAGGTCGTGGCGGCGCGCTGATGGTAAAGGCCGGTAGTGTATTGTGTACCATGCCTTACCAGAAATATCTCCATGAAAAGGCACCGGAGGAATACTGCATTCAGGTATACCCTGGCGGGGACGCGTCCTTCACTTTGTGCGAGGACGACGGCTACACCTATGATTATAAAGACGGCAAAATGGCCACTACAGTGATTGCCATGGAAAACAGTGCAAAGGACGGGTTTGACCTGGCGATTTATCCCAGAGAGGGCAGCTTTGCGGGCCGCGAGAAAAACGAGAATTCCAAGCCATCGGATCCCACCATTCCCGGTATGGGAGAGGAGAACGGCTTCCAGGTGCGTGTGTTCGGCGGCGTTCAAGAGGTAACGCTGAACGGTCAGGCAGTGGACATTCGGCAGGAAGACGGCTTTGGCGTATTCGATGTACCGGCAGATCTGCACGCAGCAGGAAAGCTTGTGTATCACATTACCCAGTAAGAAAAAGAGGGGAGTACTCCCCTCTTTTTTAGAGAATTCTTCTTCCCGATAGGTGACGGTACTTTTCTCGCATTGGAGAAAAGTACCGTCGGTTTTCTTTCTCTGCTTATCAAAGCAGGAACAAAAAAGGATGCATATGCATCCTTTTTTATATCATAACAAAGACTGACCGTTGATTTGCAGTCGAAACCGAAGCCCCAGCTTTTCCGCCGCCTTGCGGCAGAGAACCATCCGCCCGAGAAAAATTTCAAAGTAATCCATTACACTACCATACTCCGTATCGATGGTCAGCGTCAGCGTAATTTCAGTTTTGTCATCGCTGATTTCTAAATTCGCATCCGTCACGGAATAATTTACCCGGTCGTGTATGTCAAAGCTGGCAATATCTGTATTGCGAACCCGGCTGCGCCGCACGTCCGACTTGTCCGCCAAAATCAACGCTGCCGAAATATCGTTGATGGGTACGCCGGTTCCCTCGTCGTGGTTGCCGATGGCCGAAACGATGGTGGCTACATCCGCCGCATCCATATCCATGCTTCGCAAAATTCGAAAGGCCATTACCGCGCCGCTTTGAGAGTGATCCACCCGGTTTACCAGATTGCCGATATCGTGGAGATACGCCGCAATCTTTGCTAGCTCTACAGCGTGGTCATCCGCGTCCATTTTGTTTAGAATATAGCTGGCAATTTGACTTACTTTGGTTACATGGGCAAAGCTGTGCTCCGTATATCCAAGGGCGGCCAGCGCCGCGTCCGCTCCTTCAATATAGGCTTTGATTTCCGCATTGTGCCGCAGCTGTTCGTAGGTGATCATAAACTACCCTTTCTTTCTGGCTTTCCGATATAATAGCCGCCCTGCGGCTATTGATGACTGATTTGCACCGGCGTTGCCGCTGCCACCCGCTGTCGCGGTTGCCTGCACTTCGCGCAGTCGAAATCATGATATAACAATTCCCGTGAAAAATAAAATTATGCAAGCTTTTCGCATACCTCTTCCACTATCTCTTCTGTAGGGCGCATATGTCCGTCCCTATCCGCTTGAATAACCAGCGCGTCCGGATATCGCCGCATCCAGGTTATCTGTCGCTTTGCATATCGGCGTGTATTTCTGCACACTGCTTCCACCGCTTCCTCAAGCGTGCATTCCCCTGCAAAGTAAGGCAAAAACTCTTTGTAACCGATGGCCTGCGCGGCGGGGGTATCTCCCTGGAGAAGCCCTGCCTCGTACAGCGCCGTTACTTCCTTTAGCAACCCGGCTTTCAGCATACTATCTACGCGCCGGTCAATCCGTTCGTATAACAGATCTCTGGAGGAAAAGGAAAGTACCACCCGGGTGCAGGCATAGTTTGCCTTAGCCTCTGGAGTCAGCCCCTGAAACTGAGATTTCGGCACGCCGGTAGTCTCATATATTTCCAGAGCGCGGATCACCCGGCGTACATTGTTGGGATGGATTGCGGCTGCGGAAGTAGGATCCACCGCGGCCAGCAATTGGTGGAGGGCGTCCGCTCCCTTTTCCTGCGCTACCGCTTCAAAGGCAGCCCGCACCATTGGATTTTTTGTGCTGTCGGACAAGCCCGACTCATATAAAACTGCGTCCAGATACAGCCCCGTCCCTCCGCAGAAGACAGGAAGCCTTCCTCTGGAAAGAATTTCGTCTGCAATGGGCGCCGCCATGGCAGCGTAATCCGCACAGGAAAAGTCCGCTGCCGGGGAGACGATGCCGATCATGTGGTGGGGAATTCCTTCCATTTCCGCAGGCGTAGGTGCTGCAGTACCGATAGACATGCCTTTGTATACTTGCATGGAGTCATTGGAAATCACTTCTCCCGAAAGTGTGCGGGCCAAAGCAATGGCAAGAGCCGTTTTTCCGGAGGCGGTAGGGCCGAGAATTCCCAGAATTTTTTGTTTGTGCTCCATAAGTGCCTCCTATGTTATAAAATCAGCATTGCGTCTGAAAAAACGAGCGGTGCAGGGATTCCGTCCCTACACCGCTTTTCTGCATGTTTATAATAACAGAGTTCTTTGGAAAAGTCAATATGAAAGATAGAAAATATAGGTGTTTTCTATCTTAATACGGTATTTGACATAGAATAGACTTAATCATCATAAGATATCTTTTATGAAGAAATATGTCTAACCAATACGTCAAATTCAGGCAATGACAATTGTTGATTATTATCCGACAACGCATGGTTGGGATCATTATGAATTTCTAGCATTATAGCATCCACTTGCATTGTCATAACGGCCTTAACAATTGGCAATATAATATCCTTTCTGCCCAAAGAATGGCTTAAATCCACGACCAAAGGCAAATTTGTTTGTTGTTTTATTTCACAAATACATGCAATATCTAAAATATTACGTGTATTAGAATCGAACGACCGAATTCCTCGTTCACATAAAATCAAATTTTTGTTTCCGTTGCACACTATATATTCAGCGGCTAGAAGAAATTCATTTACTGTTGACATCATTCCTCTCTTCAGGAGGACCGGATGGCTCGTTTTCCCTACTTCTTTAAGTAAAGAGTAATTGTGCATATTGCGAGATCCAATTTGTATAACATCGGTATATTTCATACCTGTTTCAATGTCTCTTGGATCCATTATTTCTGAAATTGCTATTAAATTGTATTTTTTTCTAATGTCATCTAATATTTTTAAGCCCTCCAGTCCTAATCCCTGAAAATCATATGGAGAAGTTCGAGGTTTATAGGCTCCCCCACGAATAAACCTCACATTATTCTTTACGAGGTTTTGCGCGACCAATTCCATTTGCGCATAATTCTCAATTGCACAAGGACCAGCGATTAATGGTAAAGCTTGTTCTATTTGAAACATTTTATGTAAGCTTTTGAATTCTTCCATTTTTACAAGTAATTCTTCCATGAGGTTCCCTCCTTTCTTTTACTGTTATCCTGCAACGGGATCAAAGAGGATATCATCTATAATACTGTGCTTGCATTTCAAACATATTTCTGTATAAACCGCCGTCAATATCCATTAGTTCCTTATGATTACCGTACTCACAAAGCTCTCCTTCGGAAAAGACTGCGATTTTATCGGTAAATCGTGTTGACGACAGACGGTGAGATATATATACTGCGCACTTCCCCTTGGCAAGCTCCGAGAACCGTTTGTATATGTCATACTCTGCAATTGGGTCAAGCGCCGAGGTCGGCTCATCAAGGATAACTATGGGGGCATCCTTGTAAAGCGCTCTTGCAATTGCTACCTTTTGACCTTCTCCGCCGGAAAATTCCACACCCTCAGGGTCAAACTGCTTGCTCATATACGCAGCGGTACCGTCTTTCAGTAATGAAATTTTTTCCTTAATTCCTGCAAGCTCAACGCACTTATCAAGTTTCTCAGGATCTGCCGTGTCTGACATGGTGATGTTTTCTTGCACAGAATATGAAAATAGCTTGAAATCTTGAAAAACAACGGAGAACAGTTTCATATACTCGTTGTATGGAATGCGGTTAACCGGCATGCCGTTAAGCAGTATTTCTCCCTCCGTCGGCTCATAAAATCGGCATAGCAGTTTTACAAAAGTGGACTTTCCAGCGCCGTTTATACCTACTAGCGAGAGAGACTCGTCCGCAGACAGTTTCATATTGATGTTTTTCAGTATCATTCTATCAGTAGACGGATACTTGAAAGAAACGTTCTTGAATTCAAATGTAAAATTGTTTTCATCAAAGTCGGAAAGACTTTCTTCCACTGCCGCGTCGTCTTGCTTTTCTGACATGGTAATGCAGTATCGTATTTCTTGCGCGGTCAATCCTGTTGACAAAAGCAGGGAATAGTTACCCACAAGGCCGCTGATATAGTCGGTAAAGCGCTCGATACTCGTCATATACATAGAAAAATCACCAAGCAGCATGCCGCCGAAGACGACGCTGTATGCAAGGTAAACATATATGACCGCCTGCTGCAGGACAGCTGACGCCTCAGAAATGCTTTGGAATCTCAGCACACTTCTGCAATTTTTAATATCAGAGGGTATAAGCTCATTTTCAAAGTAATCATCAATTTTATCCGTTATCCACCCCTCAAGACCGTTTACTCTTGTTTCCTTTGCAAATTTCGTATTGTACGCGAGGTCATAGAGGTATTTTTGCTTACGGAGAAGCTTTGCTATAGCACGCTGAAAATAAAATTGAAAGCTGCGTCGCTTTTTGTCTACGAATATTTGAATTGCTACTATACCGAAAACAAATATAAAAATTACCGGATGAATAGTAAGTATAATTGCCGACAGTCCCGCTGCATTAAGAAGCGCCAACAGAAATCCTGTTGAATATGCAAGAATTTCAAAAAACGGATTGCTTCCTCCTGCAACCTCTATAAAGTCCTTCATTCGCGGCTCTTCAAGATCAGAATATTTCATTTTCATTGCCAGCGAACCAAGATAGGATTTTATAGCATGCGTCGTTTTCTCATTTTCTTTTGCGTCTACTTTGGACAGCAGGGTATTTACAATTGATACTGTCAATGTTGCTGCTACCATTGATACAATATAGACAGCGGTCATTTTAACGTTTTTGCCTACGGTGATCTCATTGATAATAAAACGTATAAAAATAATTGGGACAAAGTTCGCGGCAGACTGCATTACCGTGCTTACGATTCTTATAAAGACCATCTTAGAATTGAGCTTATACAAAAAAGCGAGGCAGAAGCCAATATTTGAGAATATTTGCTTTAAGGAGGTTTCTTTCTTATTCTTCTTCTTCTTCATTTTCTTCATTTGTTGCGTCCTCCTTGTAGTATTTCGCCTGTGTGGTAAACATATTAAAATATGTGCCGCTTTGCGACATAAGCGCGTCGTGCGTACCATATTCGATAATGTGACCGCCTTCGAACACCGCTACCTTATCGCAAAATTTTACCGAAGCAAGCCGATGTGAAATATATATGGCGGTTTTATTCTCCATAATGCTGTTGAACCGCTCGTAAAGCTTACTTTCGGCAATAGGGTCAAGCGCTGCGGTAGGTTCGTCAAGAATCACAATAGGAGCATTCCGATAATATGCCCTTGCAGAAGCAAGCTTCTGCCCTTCTCCGCCGGAAAATTCAATTCCGTTCTCGTCAAATTCCTTGCTTATTGAAGTTTCAAGTCCCTTTTCCAGGGAACTGACTTTTTCAGACAGTCCGCTTTTTTCAATAGCCCAGTTAAGCCGTTCTTCGTCAGGCTCCATGCCAAGAAGAATATTTTCTTTTACAGAAAAAGCGAAGAGCTGAAAATCTTGAAATACCACCCCGAGCATTTTTCTATACACAGAATAGTCAATTGTTTGAATGTCAAAACCACCAAACGTTATCCTACCTGTGGTGGGAGCATATAGCCTGCATAAAAGTTTAATAAATGTTGATTTCCCTGCACCGTTATATCCAACAATCGAAAGCTTTTCACCGTGCTCAATACGCAGAGATACATCCTTTAATACATAGTTTTCAGTACCGGGGTACTTAAACGAAACATTTTCAAACTCTATCGCTCCGCCGCTAAGCTCTTCTTCAGTTATACTTTTATCATAGCAAGCAGTGCTATCCGGTTTGGACATTTCAAGAAAGTGTCTGTAATCGTCAACATAATATCCCCAGTATTTCAGGTTTATAAGCTTGGAAATAAATCCTGTAAAGCTTGCAATAAAGCTCGTTATGGCACCTAGATACATACTGAAGCTTCCCACGGTGATTTTGCCCAGTATTGCCATATATGCACTGTATCCGTACATGATAATTGTCTGCACTGCGTTTATCAAATGATCGACAATTGTTATTTTTACTTCCTTGTTTTGCTTCTTGTTAAAGCTTTTGATATAATTTTCGGTTTCAGCTTTGTACTTTCCTTGCAGCCAGTCTGCTGCATTGTTCATTCTTACATCTTTTCCTGATTCAAAGCCTATCATGGTACTATAAATGTATTGGCATCTTCTTGCAAAATTGGCCACAACAGGCTGAAACTCGTAACCCATTTTTTCGCGCTTTTCAGCTAGCACAGAGTTGACTTTTATAATTATAATGATTGCTACGATGATCAACCAGTGAAGCCGTGCGATAATATATGTATAGCCTATGAGCTGAAATAAATTTGTTATAAACTCCACTAGAGTTGTGTCAAGAAAATTGATAACATTGACATTGCTTTTTACTCTCTCCGTCAGATCCTTATACTCGCTGTTTTCGTGGTTCCTGTAATCTGTATTAAGCACCTCACGTATATATTCTTTTTCATTTTTAAGCTGTATTCTCCTTATGGACTTGTTCTGAAGATACCATGATCCCCAGCGATACAAAGCCGAAAAAGCTGTTATACCAGCGAGAATAAAAATATATGTAAGCACGGTGCCCCAACGCTGTGAATATGTCAGCTCATCAATTATAAATTTTGGAATAGTCAGCAGGAGTATTGGTATCAAAGACTGAATTATTATTGTAAACGGAGTCCAAAAAAAGCGCGATTTACCAAGGCGCCATGAAAGGCGCAGCATAAACCATAGGCTTGAGAGGGTCTTTTTTGTCTCTTTAAAAAATCGAAATTCTTTCTTTTTCATAAAGCTACCTGCTCATCATTAAAATGCTCTGTCTCTGCTAATATGGAGGGGTGTTTTTTTAAGAGATCATTATAAGATGCTTTATTGTAATTTTTCTTCAAAACAGTTACACTATCGATGAAACCGCACAAGGAATCCTTTACAGCATCGTATAAATTTTCTAATCCCTTATCCATTTTATTAAGAATATCCCAGTTGCCTGTAATATCAAATTTCATGGATAACATAGCAAGCTTTTTCATTCTTTCACATAAATTCCAATGTAGTTGAATATAATGTTCGTCCGTTGTTTCAACTTGCTTCATTATCCATTTCATAGATTTGTTCACTACACAATGGTGTTCGTATAGCTTGCAGACATTTCTTTGCATTTCGAAAGATAATTTTTTTAAAGTATTGCCTTTAATAAATTGCTGATCTCGTATATACTCTTTAACTCTAAGTGAAATGCCGTTTATGCATTCAATTCCTGTGAGGTATTGTTCTTCCGTTGAAGTTATTGGATTAGAAATAAGAATTCTTTTACCCAATAACTCCTCATTGAATCTTCTCATGGCTTCAACAAAACATATGCTGTCGTTAAAGTCGTCACGTACTTTTATTTTAGTAATCGGAAAAAAATTTGATCCAAACCAAGCAATATTATCGGGGTTATATAAATGATAATCGTATAGGTTCTTATAATGTGTTATAAACCAATCATAGGAAACGGTTTTTTTCTTAAACGTACCTTGATTTAGCATGAGAGTATATAGCTCATGCTTTTCACTATCAAATCCATAAAAAACAAACTCATGAATCGTATGTTCTTCTACACTTAACATAAGATATATAACCAAATAGTTGCCTTTTTGAATTTCAGCTTCAATTGTACCCACTATAGTATTTGGAGTGTTTTTCCAATAATCCATTTCACTAATTTCTAAAATATTACTAAATTCATTTAAGTAAAACGTAGTGTTGATTCGCCCTAAACATACCAAATACTCAGGATCCATATAAATACCAAAATTACTGGAAATCCATGCGTCAGAATATGGAGAGGTCTCTAAAATACATAATTTATTATATGTCCAGCATTCAGTTTGTATTGAAGCATTAACTTTAATTGGTAATGTTTTTTTCATTAAAACTCTCCTTGGTTGTCTCAACACACTTTGCAGGCGAAATTTATATATAATGCATAATTATTTTATTGTTTTTATTTAATTTTCATGATAAGTATACATTACGCTGTTATTTATGTCAATAAAAAATGCACATCTAATGCTAAAATCCGCCTATTCGTTAAAAAATGTCGAAAATTTGATAAGGTAAATTTATCAGAATCGAGGCGTTCTCCATCTTGGCAGGATGTAAAAATAACTGCCAACGCACTTTTTCGTTATTGTTTTTCCTCTGATCCCTCTGAGGGCTCCTTGACAGCAAGCTTTATATATTTCTTTCTTTACACGCAATCTTTGATTCAACGTATTCAACCATCGTTTCCAGCTTTGGAAATACTGTGATTAACAGCATTTCATCATCAAATTCAAAATCGAATTCGCTTTCTAAATTTATAACTAATTTTATAAATGTAAGTGAATCAAGACCAATATTTGCGAAGTCCATATCCAAAGACAATTCCCCCGAAAATATTTCATCTATGTTTGAAGCAATTACCTCTAATATTTTTTTTTGAATACCAGAAATAGAATTTTCAATCGTAATCATTATGTATTATCTCCTGTAAATTTGTAAAAACTACTAAACTTCTGTCTATCCCGTTCATATTTTAAAAATTGCATTTTTGCAGCAGAGCAAATTTCTGGAAACAACGGCAATTATATCATACGTTAAATTCTTAGTGATTCTAATATATTCCATTTAATCTCAGTATTTGGAGTTATGATTTGTGTTAATAGCTCTGTGCAAGAATCAACGACAAATGTTGGATTGTTTTTACACAAATCATCTTTTCCCACATCTCCCCATGTAACAGCAATTGACGCTATATTGGCGTTTTTTGCAGCCCAGATATCATTTATTCCGTCTCCCACCATCACAGTGTTTTCTGGTAACGCTCCTAAATTTTCCATAATGATAAATAAGCTTTCAGGATGCGGTTTTGGATTTGTGACATCATCTGAACAAATAACAGCTTTGAAATATTGCTCTATATTGAAATGCTTAAGTATTTCAATTGTTCGGCTCCGATCTTTCCCTGTGCATAGAGCGCAGAAATATCCTGCATCATTTAATTCTTTCAAAAGTGCAAGCATTCCCTCATGCATTTTAATGAGGGCAATGTTTTCTTTGCTCACCATTTGATATATCGGAACCATCTCTAACGGTAATCCGAGCTGCGTAAAGATGTTTTTTAAGCTATCTCCGCTAAGTCTGAAAAAATCATCATATGGCGGAGCTCCTTCGCCGCATATTGCTTTGAATGATTCTGTAAGGGCTTTGATTTGAACATCATGGGAATTAATAATCACTCCATCAAAATCAAAGATTATGTTTTTAAACAAATATATCACCTCCACTTATTTCATATATACCGCTTCCTGTATTTTCTTTATTGCCGCGGCAATCTCGCTAATATCCTGTTCATCACCAAGTAAGGTAAAATGTGGGAGCCAAACGACATTTGAAGCAACATTTTTTGCGTTTGAAATATCATTTGACGCCAATTGCTCAAAAGCATTGATGCGACCATAAAAATCATTGTTTTTAAAAAAGGTGGTGTCGGATAAAACAGGGAAGCAAATAAACGCCGGTATACCTTCGGCAATTAAGTAATCTACAAAGTCTTTCCGGGAAAGTCCGTTGAAGGCATTCGGATCATAATAAAACATATACATATAATGCGTAATGAGCGTGGCATAGTCTTTACGACCTTGCGGTTTGATTCCTTCAACATTGAACAATAACGAATCAAGCAACAGAGCGTTTTCGTCGCGCTTTTTATTCATAGCACGCAACCGTTCTTGCTGCGCAATCAAAATAGCAGCAGAGAATTCGTTCATACGGTCGTTTGAACCTAAAACGCTGTGTTCGTAGACTCGATCCCTATCCGGGCGCCCGACTCCATGAATGAGATATGCTCTTTTGTATAAATCCTCATTATTTGTGATAAGAGCGCCGCCTTCTCCACAGGTCATGATTTTACCATTTTGAAAGCTAAATATAGACATATCCCCATAGGAACCGATCATTCTACCATTGCACTGCCCGCCATGCGCGTGGGCCGCGTCTTCAATAACCTTGATGTTATGTTTTTTTGCAATCGCACAGATTGCCTCCATGTCACAGGCATGACCTGCCATATGTACAGGAATAACGGCTTTTGTCCTGGGCGTAATTGCTTTTTCAAAAGCTTCGGGAATCATACAAAAAGTTTCCGGATCAACGTCTACTAAAACAGGCGTAGCGTTTACATATATAACTGCAGAACCAGTAGAAATAAATGTCACCGCAGGCACAATGACTTCATCGTCATGTTGAATGCCCAGCGCAGTCAGTGCGATTTCAATGGCATGTGTGCCGTTTGTTACTCCCAAACAATATTTCACATTATGTAAGGCAGCAAAATTTTGCTCAAAGGTTTTTACTTTATTTCCTGTCATTCTCCACCAATTTCCGCTGGAAAAAACTTCTCCCACCAATTCAATTTCCCGCTCATTGGAATACGGCCATTTGGGGAAAGCCTTTGTCTTGGTTTGTTTTCCGCCATCAATTGCTAACTTCGCCATTTCGATTTTCCTCCAAATAATAATTTATTGATTGCAATCCTAATTCGTAAACGTAACCTTGCAGTCCCATGATAAATCCGGCCGCCGTTTCGGTAAATATGGATTCAGAATGCCACCCCCCTCTGGAAACGATATTGCTTAAATGTATTTCAATATACGGTATGGGCAAGGCATTGAGTGCGTCCAATATAGAATAGCCTGTCTTTGATAAAGCGGCAGGGTTAATGACTATTCCGGAGAGCTTGTCCATATTTTGCTGAATAAAATCAACGATGTCGCCTTCATGATTCGATTGGTAAAACAGCAGTTCTGCATGCATTTGCTCACCCAGCACCTTGACTTTGTGCTCGATAGATTCCCAATTTTCGATACCGTAAACGGACGGCTCTCTTATTCCCAATATATTTATATTGGGGCCATTGATAATAGCTATCTTTTTCTTGTTCATAGTTTTTTATCCATTTTCTATCCGAATTGTTTATTGAGAAGCTGCAGCGCTCCGTATACACCGCTGAATTCTCCTAGCTGTGCTTGTCTGACAGATACTTTCCGTTCGAAGGGCATTAAACGGGCATTTACGCTGCTTTCGATGTTTGTCATAAACCTTGCTCCAATGTTGCTTACGCCGCCACCTATAATAAAAATCGAAATATCCAAACACATCGTAAGGTTATAGATAACCATTGCGATGTTATTTAACATATTTGACAGGCATTTGACCGCATTCAGCTCATTTCGCATATATTGTTCATAAACCTGTTCTAAAGATTCCAAACGTACATTAGCTGTTGTGTTATATTCTCTAAGCACGGCAGACCCCGATGCAATTGATTGAAAACATCCTTTGCTGCCGCAGCTACATACACTTTTGTCATCTTTGGAGTCTGTCCACACATGCCCTATTTCCCCCGCATAGCCATTTTCACCAATATAAAGAGAACCATTTATAACTAAGCCACAGCCTATACCGGTTCCGATGGTTATGTAAGCCATATTGTCGACTTTGTCAGATAAAAAGCAATATTCACCAATGGCGCCACAATTGGCATCATCTTCAATAACAATAGGCACATTGTATCTGTTGCTTAAATGTTTAACCAATTCATAATGGCTCCAACATGCGTTATTAGGCCACATTTTGACTTTCCCGGTATTGCGGTCCATTATAGCTGCAAGCGAAATTCCTATTCCCTCTATTTCATCGGAAGTCATGTCAATGATGCTGCAAATATTTTCTTCAATCTCTGCATGCGGATTGCCTATCTTAGTAAAAGCTTTCTTCTGACAGCTTAAAGCATTTGAATTCAATTTATTTATAAAAGAGTATCTTACGTTAGTGCCTCCTACATCTAATCCTATATAACTCATAGTCCCACCTGTTCTAATGAAATCGATGTATAGAGCTGTTCGATAGCATCGACAACATACATGCTGTCGGAAGGTCGAAGAATTCCTGTTGTTTTTCTATTTGTTGCATCTAGAAAGAATCTAATCATATCGTTAAATGCATCAAGCGCAAATGTATTATGCATTGGATACAAAACTTTTTTATATTCGCCGTGTATTCCCTCATATAGGAGTTCAATATTTTCTCGTGTGAAATGGTTGCTAAATCCAAACAACGTATGGATGATTACTTGCCCATTATCCCCAATAGCTTTGATGCTTGTGATATCTTCATTCACATCTGAAGACCAGTCGACATTAAACCTTAATATTGAGCCATTGACAAACAAAATTTCCCCTTTGGCCCAAGTTTCCACATCGAATTTTTGCTGCTGGGTTTCATCATTATTGATATTCCATTGCGCTCCGTTTTGTTCCGCCTGTTCAGAGGTTCCTTGAGCAAATTTTACAGCTTGTATTCGTTTGTCTAAAAGAAAATGCAAGCCGATGTCGATAACATGGGTGCCAATATCTATTAGTACTCCGCCGCCTGCCGCTGCTTTGTTAGTGATCCATGTGCCAGGGCGGGGTATGCCTGATTTACGAATCCAACTTACTTCCATTTCTTTAATCTCGCCAATCAAAGCTACGAGCTCACTGAATTTCCTAACATCTTTTCTAAATCTATTTACAAAGGCCGGAAAGAAAAGCTTTTTATTGTTACGTTCTATGGCGATGGTGGACTCTATATCATTTTTAGAAAAGGCAACAGGTTTCTCACATAACACATGTTTTCCGGCATTCAAAGCCATATTGCTATAGTATGTATGTGTGTTATTTGGCGTGGCAACAATAACTGCATCAAGTGGTGATGATAAAAAGCAATCGATATTGTCAAATACATTCGGGACACGATATTTATCCTGAAATTCATGTGCTTTATGATAATCAATATCGAATACTGCACTTATATTAACATCATCCATTTGGGCGATAAGAGGCAGGTACGCTTTCTCAACAATCCATCCACATCCTATGATTCCAAGGTTACTCATCCGTCACTTTCCTGTCAAATTTGTTTTTGAATATAATAGTCGCTGATAAATAATTCATCAATGCCGGTTCCCAAAAAACAACGAATTGCGTCATCAGGAGTTTCTACGATAGGCTCCCCTCTGATATTGAAGGAGGTGTTCAGCACGATTGGTACTCCAGTAATTTCATTAAATCTTTCAATTAGTTTGTAAAATTTCGGGTTTAATTCTTTCATCACTGTTTGAAGTCTTCCGGAACCGTCCACATGCGTAACGGAAGGAATCAAGTGCTGTTTTTCTTCTAAAATATCAGACACAATTAACATATATGGCGATGGGATATCCAGCTCAAAATATTCTTGCTGATACTCCCACAGAACAGAAGGAGCAAATGGCCGAAATGCTTCACGAAATTTTACTTTAGCATTCAAATAGTCTTTCATGCCAGGATCACGTGGATCTGCGAGAATGCTTCTGTTTCCTAACGCTCTTGGTCCACATTCAGACCTGCCCTGAAACCATCCGACAATTTTTCCATCAGCAATGGACGCCGCAGCTTTTGAAAACACATCGGCACATTCCATCACCCGAATTTTTCCTTCATAATTTAAGAACGCTTTCTCGATTTCATCTTTATTGTATTCTTTTCCCAAATACGGACTAAACATCATATGCACCTACCTTATGTTCATCTGATAACCATGTCGTCGCAGCTTAAGGCCAAGCTTGTATTGTTCCGACTTAATGGTGTCCATTTCGTCAAGCAAAAAGCTGTCTAACTTTGTTTTCATAAACGCAACGTCACAATGCTCTAAATTTGTGATCAGCTCCATAAAAAATGTATAATTGAAATCCGCTATTTTCTTCCGTTTGGATCGTACAAAATCATGAAACAAATTTATATCATCTATAATGGGACTATCCCAATATTTTCTCTGAAGCCTTGTAATAAAGGTATGGATAAGGATATCAAATATTTCAAAATCCCATACGGACGTCAGGCTCAGCATTTCCTGGAAAATCGGAACGAATGCACAAACCTCCGGATTCTGGAAATGGTATTTGTACATGCCGTCGTCAATATCATATTGTTTATCCAAAAGATTATCGCGTTTAAGTTGTTCTTCAAGAAGAGTACCAGGGTACACTTCCAGCATCCAAAAGTAATGCCGAATTACCTGACCCATACCTGTATCATGCAAAAATTTTGCATTGTCACGAATATCTTGCAACGTTGAATAGGGGTGAAGCATGATAAACCCAAAGGTGATATAAATAAACGGGAAATGCCGTAATGTTTCAATCGTGCGCCAGTTATCTTCTACGGTTGCGCGTTTGTTTAGAATCTTCAGTCCTCTGGCGTTTCCGCTTTCAAATCCTATGTTGACCTTTTCTAATCCAGAATCCACAAGCAACTTCAATAAATCATGATCTTTTTCACTCCAGTTTTCAGCTCGGAAGCAACAGTTATAAAATATATCCAGTTTCCGGTTTATAATTTCCTTTGCAATCCCTTCGATTCGCATTTTCCCTTTATAACCGGGATCTTCAAAGGTTGAATCAACAAAATCATATGTATGAAAGTCATATTTTTTGACCAGCATCTCAATTTCATCAACCACATTTTTAGGGGAACGACCTCTCCAGCGAGGTCCCTTCTGATGTCTGCCTGCAAAAGAACTACAAAATCCGCAATGTCCTAAGCAGCCGCGACTGGTTGAAAGCCTAATATATTGAAACTTGCCGTCGTGCTGTTCAAATTGATCTCTATCGGGAAAAGGAAGCATATCTAAATCATCAATGAGCGGTCGGCTTTGATTTTCGATTATCTTACTTCCGGAGCGATAGACGATTCCTAAAACATCGGAAAGCTCTTTCTTAGCTTCCAATGCTTGAACCAATTCCAGAAATGTGATTTCGCCTTCACCTTGAATGGCGAAATCTATTTTAGAATATTTCTCTAAAAGCTCTTTGCCGCTAAATGTTGCCATGTGTCCTCCACAGGCAATATAGGAATTAGGGTAGTGCCCTTTGATAATATCCACCAAACGGGTAACATTTTTCATGGTCACACATGTTGTGGTGAATCCAATAAATTCATAATCGCACAACATGGGTATATATTTACTTTCATGTGAAATGTCCTGTTCTTTGATTTCAAGAACCTTAACCGAATGGTTGTATTTCCTTAAGTAGGCGGATAAATAACCAATTCCTACATGCTCGGTTGACCGTACAAGATCGCCGCCCAAAGTTACAATTAACGCTATATTCATCTCGGTGTCGCCTCCTTCACATTGATTTCTAAAAGAGCTTCTTCTAATCCATCAAAAGAGTATAGAGGAAGTCGTTTTAAATCGGTTATTGATAATTCTCCTATAGCATATAGATTTAATATCTCCCATGGTGTAAAACATTGAGTACATTCAGCGGGTCGATGTCTATCATGCGTAAGAACGCTATAGATTCTATCTGTATTTATTTTTTCCAATACAGTTTGCGGTTCTTCATTTAATATATTGCCCAAAGAGGAAAACCAATAATTTGCACAGGGGGTTATATTGCCGTCGTCAAAACTTCCAATGGCAACTTTGGGAAAGATGCAGGGGATTTCCCGTCTGCCGCTTTGCAGGAATCGTAATAAATATTTCAAATATATTTTTGGTGGCAAAATTTCTTGATATTCTGTATATCGGTTTATGATTTCTTCTATTCCTGATAATTGGTTTACATTCGGATAAAAATCATATTTATTTTTCCCTCTGACCGGAAATGGAAACAATGTAATCTGCTCTTTATATTTCATTAGATAATCAGCAAAGCTTGCAAGAAAATGTGTGTTTTTATCATGCAGCACGCAATTGATTTCAATCGGGAGCCCGGACTGGGCGGCATGGTCTAAATTATCTAAAATCCGCTGTAATTTTTCAGGTGTCGGTGTCCGATATCCATTCCCTTCAATCGTGTGATGATCCAGCGAAATTTGAAGACAGATATTTTTTATTTCTTTTAGTTGACGCAAGAGGTCAGGTGTTAAAAGCATGCCGTTTGTCAGGATTTGCACTTTCTTATAATTTACGGCATGTTTTCTTATATAATCCATGATGCCTTCAATTAAGAGAATTTCGCCGCCACTTATTTTTAATATGGATATTCCAAAAGCGTTGCATATGCTCTCTGTCACAGTGTCCATATGTCTTTTCAAATCACTGCTGTCGGTATAAATCAGCGATGCTTTTGGATTCTTTACGGTCCCCTTTTCCTTAAAAATGCTGGTACCGGTAAGGCAATACTTACAATGCATGTTGCAAACGTCTTCTTTTACTACAAAGTCGTTAATAAACGGCAATTTCAATCTCACTTCCTTTTAGCTCTGAATTTTCTTCCATACTTCAACCATTTTTATATATTCATTTGATTCTAAAAGCTTGAAGCATTCCATATGTTCAACTTTTTGTCTCATGGACAGTTTCGCCCTGAATGTGCTTAAGGATTCCGCTTTATCTATGAGCTTATAGTAATTTTCCTGAGATTGATAGCATCTCATCGCCATGCGTTTTTTTGGATATTCCCCGGTAATGTTAAGGTAGCAGTTTGGATTCGTTTGCGGTGTCCAAATCTCATACATACCAATAATAATATCAGTTTGCATTGCTTTTTTTAACGCCTGTGCCAATGCGATATTTGCTATCTGATGGTCTATGGGATAATCCAGCAAATACGGAGTTAAAACAAGTTTCGGAGCTTGTTTTATTAATAGTCTATGGATTTGTTCGTTCAATTTTTCTTGATATGATTCTAATTGTCCATCAGGATAATCTAAAAATTCAAAAGTCGAATATCCCAAAACGGCTCGTGCTTTCATGAATTCTTCTTTACGAATTCGGCTGATGTTTTTTATCCTTCCGCCGCTGTTTTCACCGGTCAATATCACGACTGCAACGTCAACTGAAGATGAAAGCATTTTGACAATTGCGCCGCCGCATCCTAACGTTTCATCGTCCGGGTGAGGTGAAATGACCAAGACAGTATCTCCTTTACTAACCGGCAATGTATACGTAATATTTTTTCCCGGCATCAACAATGCCTTTAACGCTGTTTTTTCGTCCATATTTCATCTATCCTTTATTTATATGCGACAAGCAGGTCTGTTGAAATTGCCTCAATATACTGCTGCTCAACTCTTGTAATACCGCCTCCTTTCAACAGCTCAACAACCTCCTGGCTGTATATGTTATAACCCCCTCCATGTGTTATCCAATCCAGCAATACGGTTGATTGAAATGAACTGTCTTCTTTGTAAAATATATCAGCTATACAAAGAACGCCGTTTTCATTGAGCTGGTTTTTCATTTGATTTAAAATTGTTTTCCATTCTTCACGAGTGTCATAATGGATTGCATTATAAATAATAATTACATCATATGAGGTGCTCCCAAGAGGTTGAGCAAAGGAAACAGAATCTACAATGATTTCAGATATCTGCTTTTTTAATATTTGTCCAATTCGTCCATTACTCCGCCCGTACTCCAGGCATCGAACAGAAGACGCCATGCCATTCTTAATTTTTCTCATAATGTGAAAGGCAATCAAATTGACATTGTTTCCATACATTATGTTATCGTATGCGCATTGTTCGTTAGGAGCGAAGCCTTCTTTGTCAAAGAGTCTGCCGTCCGTTTCAGATTGAATGGATGCGGCGATCCTTTCTGGAGATAGCCATTTATGATATAGGGAGTTTTCGTGTTCACAAATTTTTTCAAAGGGAATCAACTGTTTTTCAAAATTTTCATGAATTTGCCAGCCTCCGTCCCCATCCATTAGGTATCCCTCATTCGTTAAGTAGATACACAACAAGGTGGTATATCTTTCGTTCCATCCCAATTGGCAGCATAAATTTTGATTCAAACAGCCATATTCTTTTATTTTCCGGAACAACCCCAACCTAAAAGCGGCAAGTAAAGCGGTGGTTTTTTTATATGCAAATAAATTTTCAAACAGCTGGTTTTGCATTATAACACTCCCTGTTTTACATATTTGCCGAGCATATTTCGCTCTATGTTATCTACAAATTCAATCAACGATGGAATCTTGTAATCGGCCAGTTCTTTGTGAAGATATTGTCGGATATTTGTTGCATTTAGACATTTTCCGGCAATAATCGCTTTTACAATCTCCTGATCGTTTGTACGAATTGCTTTGCAAACGACACAGTCACGGATCCCCGGATAGCGGAGTAATACATCTTCCACTTCTTTCGGATTGACTTTTTTTCCGCCGACATTGATAAGATTTTTAACCCGACCTTTTACATAATAAAATCCATCGGCGTCCTTTATCATAATGTCGCCCATTGGAAAGAACCCGTCCCTATCAAAGACTTCTGCTCCACCGTTTAAATATGAACGCATCATGTATTTGCATTTGACGCAGGCTTCTCCTTCTTCACCGATTTTTGCCTCACTGCCATCCTGACGGATAAGCCGCAGCTCTATTCCTTCCATTTCTTTTCCAATGGAATCAGCAGGATTTTCTGTTATCCGTGAAAGCAATCCTCCCGTTTCCGTTGAGCCATAATTTGCCGATATAAACACGCCAAACCGTTCTCTAAATATGGATTTCGTTTCAGTAGGAACGTTGCCTGTTCCCACTAAAACTATAGATAATTTTGAAAAATCATATTTTTTCGGCAACAAAACGGTTGCGACTGCTTTTATCATAACAGGTACGGCTATAACAATATTCGCTTGCCAGGTTCCAATAATATCGACAGCTTTTCGGGGAATGAATTTATCAAGCAGATAAACACTTGAACCAGATACCAGGGCGGTCATATAAGCCGCTCCGAATGCGAATGAATGATATATAGGGGATAAGCTGGTTATCTTAGCAGCGTCCCGCAAGGTGAATAAACGCTGATAGGAAAAGCCTTCTTCCTTTAATGCAGTGAGATTTCGAACGCAAAGCTTTGGTTCACCGGTCGATCCAGATGTCAAATGATATATTCCGCAGCTAGATTCATCCTGATCAAACGGTTCATATGCTTGATCTAAAGAATTACTCGGCAGAAATGAGGAGTCAATTTCAAGAGAAATACCATACGCTGCCATTAAGTTTTTATATGTATCTTCTGAAACATCAGATGAAATCGGGATGACCCAACAGCCGGCTGCCGCCAAACATAGAAAATCAATTGCGAATTTCATCTGGCTCCCGATTTTATATGCTATGGCCTGATTCTGAAATCCTTTTTCTATTAAATAACAACGGTTACCTTGTATAAGCTGCCATAGATGTCCATATGTAACACTTCGAGCATCATCGATGAATGCTACATTGTCACGATTTATACGAGCATATTCGCTTAATAATGCAAACAACTTCATTTTTCTTTCATATACTCCCAAATGATCTGATATGCTTGATCAATTGAATGGATTGTTGAAACATCTATGCCGATACCGACAATCATAGCGTCTCCATAGGTGTGCATGCCCGTTAAGGGGGAACGCGTAAAGATTTGCTTGCTATCCAGAGAAGCCTTAAGATCGTAGCCATCTTTCGGATGTGCAATGATATCCGGTGCATTTTTAACGTAATTCCCACGATATATTTCTTCCCGAAGCAGGACTTTATCTATAACTGGTTCACCGGAAGCCGGATCCCGGAATTCCAACAGCTTTGCTTTAATCATATCTCTGACGGAGTCATATTCATTTGGTTTTATACTGCCTCGTTCTTCTCGTCCTTCAAGGTTAAGATATATCCGTCCTGGAACCAATGCATAACAAATTGAGTCTTCCCTATAATCCTCCAGCTTCCTGCTTCCTTTGAAAGATAGTAATCCCTGCTGTTCCATCCAACAGTTTATTTGGACCTCAGATTTGATTTGACAAAATCCATGATCTGACAGAATAATGACAGCCGATTCCTCTTGAATTGTCGTAATCAGCCGGTCGATCCATTGATCTAATTTTTTTAAAAAGCTTTCTATCAATATTGAAAAGGCATCCTCTTTTTTTTCGGCTAAATACGCAAAGAAGAAATGCATCAGGCGATCTGTTTCCATAATGTGCAAATGAAAATAATCCCAATCCTCGTTTAACAACTCAAAGGTAATCTGAAAGCGTTTGTCCATTGCCGATATTAACTGTTGTAAAAATTCTGTTTTGTTCTCTCTTGCCAGCCATGCGTTTGCATCAATGATATACTCCATATCCATGAGATGCTGGTGATAATCATGCGGATACGTAGATTTTTGAATATCTGTGCAAAGAAAACAGGACACCATATATCCATTCAATGTTTCTGGCGGGTAAGTTAATGGCACATTTATTACAATCTTCTTTTTAGTCTGAGGAAGCTGTAACCAAATAGGACATTTCTTCCTGTTTTTTGACGTCGGTATCATGATTTTAAAAGGGTTATACTGCCTGTCCGCAAATCCAAAGATACCATGTTCTCCGGGATTGCTGCCGGTTGCAAAGCTTGTCCAGGCAACAGAGGATATAACGGGATAAACCGAGTTCATTTTATGCAGATTATGTCGTATACAAATATCGCTGAGATTTGGCATCAAGCTTTTTATATAATCAGACTGCATCAGGGAATACGGCATGCCGTCTATTCCCAATATAAATATTTTATTTGACATACCGTTTTCCTTTCCTGTTATTCGGTAATAATTCCACCGGCAACAATCGTATTATTCCTAAGCAGTACAAACCTTCCCAATGCCTGCACATTAGATATTGTGCTGATAACAATAGGCTTTTTGGTTTTGATTTCAACTTCACCCACTTCCAGTTTATTCAAGCTAGTTAGCTTATCTTCAATTTTTTCAAGTGTGGATGAATTGATTTTTTTAAATATTTCTGAAATGCTGCACGTCACTTCCTGCGTTGCGCACCGCAGCGTCAGTTTATCATGAACCCCTGCCGCCGCAGTATTCATCCAAAAGAGACCCATTGTGACTACGGTTGTAAGTTCCCCGGTGCTGCTGATCGGTCTTGTGCTTG